>JBGALT010000066.1:0-22585 GCA_044223665.1 Sandaracinaceae bacterium
CGGGCGCTCGCACGCTCGGCGCGGCTCTCTCATACTCGCGCGCCACGATGCGCCCGCCCCTCGCCGCCCTGCTCGGGATCGCCCTGATGACGGGCATCGCGATCGCCTCCGAGATCCTCACGGCGACCCTGCTCGTCGCGCCCGACGGCGCGCCCCTGCCGCCCGGCCGCACCTTCCTCTCGGTGACGCTCGGATGCACCTTCGGCGCGGCCGTGCTCGGTGGGTTCGCCGCCGCGCACACCACGCGGGGACGCCGCCCGCTCGTGGTCGGCGCCGTCGCCGCCGCGGGCCTCGCGCTCGGCATCGTCTCGAGCCTGCATGCGCCGCCCGACGCGCCCCCCGTCGTCGCGTGGGCGGTCCCGGTCCTGGCGGTGATCGGAGCGCTCGCCGGCGGCGCAGTCCGAGGCACCGTGCCTCGCTGACCGCCACGTCCGGCCGCGACGGCGCGTGCGGACGCCGCTCACGACGCATGCCCGCCGGTCGGGCTATTCTCGGGCGCATGGGTGGGACTGCGCTTCGGGGTCTTGGCTCGCTTCGTTCACGCTGGGCCTTCTTGGGCTGTGCCCTCGCGCTGGCCTGCTCCGAGCCGAGCGCCCCAGCCGGGAGCGATGGCGGCGCCGACGGCGGGACGGCGGCCGACGCGGCCGATGGCAGCGGCGGCCGTGACGGCGCGAGCGGCGATGGCGGTGGCGACGGTGGCGGCGACGCCTGCACCGTCGCGGACGGCGATGGCGACGGCTACGACGCGCCCTCGTGCGGCGGCAACGACTGCGACGACGGGAACGCATCGCGCCATCCCGGAGCGAGCGAGGTCTGCGACGCCGCCGAGCTCGACGAAGACTGCGATCCCACCACGTTCGGGACGCGCGACGCCGACGGCGACGGACAGATCGACGCAGCGTGCTGCAACGCGGCCGACGACGGCACGCGGACCTGCGGCCCCGACTGCGACGACGCCCGCGCGGACGTCTCGCTCGGCGCGCCGGACTTCTGCGACGGCCGCGACAACGACTGCGACGGAGCGACCGACGAGGCCCCGACGGAGACCTACTTCCCCGACGGCGACGGCGACGGGTACGGCGACGGCGGTGGGGCCGCGATGAGCGCCTGCTCGCGCCCGGTCGGCTACGTCGCCGACGACACGGACTGCGACGACGCGCGCGCCGCGACCAACCCCGCCGCGCCCGAGGTCTGCGACACGTTCGACAACGACTGCGACACCCACGTCGACGAGGGAACGGCCGCGCCCGCGACGTTCTACCGAGACATGGACGGCGACGGCTACGGAGGCCCGACCACGATCGTGCAGTGCACGACGCCGGCCGGCTACGTCCAGCTCGGCGGCGACTGCGACGACACCCGCGCCACCGCCAACCCGGGCGCGCCCGAGGTCTGCGAGGACGGCACACCGATCGACAACGACTGCAACGGCTTGGCGAACGACGGCGCGGCCGCACCGCGCACCTGGTACCGCGACGCCGACGGCGACCTCTACGGCAGCACGACGAGCACCGTCGCGTGCAACGCGCCCTCGGGCTTCGTCGGCAACGCGACCGACTGCAACGACGCCGTCGCCGCCGTCCACCCCGGCGCGACCGAGATCTGCAACGGGATGGACGACGACTGCAACGCCGGAACCTCCGACGCCTCGACGTGCTCGTGCACGCCCCTGGGCGGCACGCGCTCCTGCGGAGTCGGCTGGTGCGCCGGAGGCATGCAGATGTGCACGTTGACCGGCTGGAGCTCCTGCGGGGCGTTCACGCCGCGCAGCGAGACGTGCAACGGCGTCGACGACGACTGCGACGGGATGTCCGACGAGCTGCCGGACGCGACGGCGACGTGCCCGACGTACCCGAGATCCGCGCCGCGTTGCCGCGTGGGCGGCGGCTGCACGTTCGCCTGCGACGCCGGCTACGCCGACTGCGACACGAACGCGACGAACGGCTGCGAGGTCCTGCTCGCCTCGGGCACGCGCGTCTCGGACGATCAGGTCGACCACTGCGGGACCTGCCCCACGAGCTGCACGATCACGAGCAACGGGTCGGTGAGCACCGCGGCGTGCACCTCGGGAGCGTGCACGATGACCTGCGCCGGGACGCGCGCGAACTGCAACGGCAACTACGCCGACGGGTGCGAGGTCGAGCGCGCGAGCGACCTCTCGAACTGCGGCGCCTGCGGGACGCGGTGCACGGCGGCGCCCGCCAACGGCGTGCCGGTCTGCACGGCGAGCGCGTGCACCTTCAACTGCAACGCGGGCTACTACCGCTCCGGCGCGAGCTGCCTCGCGATCCCGGCGCCGCGGCCGATCTATCCGACCTCGACCTCGCTCGTGACGAGCGCCTGCCCGGTGCTGCGGTGGTCGCTCGCGAGCCCGACCGACGGCGTCGAGCTGCAGGTCTGTCGCGATCGCGCCTGCGCCATGGTCGTCGGGACCCTCTCCGCGACGGGCTCGAGCGCCGGGCTCTGCACCGTGCCCGGCGTGACCGGCGAGGCGCGCCTGTTCTTCTGGCGCGCGCGAGGGCGCATCGGGACCTCGTTCGGATCGCAGTGGAGCCCGACGTGGCAGGTCCGGCTCGTGCTGGGGCGCGTCGCGACGGTGCCCGACGCGGGCGGCACCGTGGTCGGGAGCGAGCTCGACCTGCGCGGCGACGGCCTGCCTGACCTGGCGATCGGCGAGAACGAGGCCGATCGGCTGCGCCTCTACTTCGGCGCGACGGCCGGGCTCCCCGCCGGGCCGAGCGCCACGATCACCGGGCCCGACGGCAGTGCCGGACGCTTCGGCATCTCGGCCACCAGCGCCGGCGACGTGAACGGCGATGGCTTCGGAGACTTGCTCGTCGGAGCCTCGGGGCCGAACGGAGCCTCCGGTGACATGCCGAGCGCGGCGACGAACCTCAACACGGCCTACCTCTACCTCGGTAGCGCCGGGGCGCCGGGCGCGGCGGCCACGCGCCTGACGCCGTCGGCCGGCGCGAGCAGCGGGAGCGGCTTCGGATACGCGATCTCGAGCGCGGGCGACGTGAACCAGGACGGCTACGGCGACGTCGTCGTCGGCGCGTACTGGGACGAGCGTGCCTACGTGTATCTCGGGAGCGCGAGCGGCCTCTCGACGACGCCGGCGGTGACGCTCTCGGCGCCCGACGCGACGACCGGCGGCCACTTCGGCGTCGCCGTCGTCGGGACGGACCTCAACGCCGACCACTACACGGACGTGGTCGTCGGCCGTCCGCTGGTGAGCCCTGCCATCTACGTCTACTGCGGCTCGGCGAGCGGCATCGGCACGACGCCGTGCGCGACCTACGTCGGGACGGCGGGGAGCAACCTCGGCCTCTCGCTCGCCGCGGGCGACGTGACCTCCGACGGCGCGCCCGACCTCGTCGCATCGGGCAACGGCGGCAACGGCGTCGTCCAGGTCTTCCTCGGTCGCAGCACCACCTTCGACACCACGGCCGACGTCACGTGGACGGGAACCGCGACCGGCACGGGCTTCGGCGTGAGCGTGACGACGCTCTCGTTCATCGATCCGGACTACACGAGCGACGTGATCGTGGGCGCGCCCACCAGCGGCAGCGTCTACGTGTTCGCGGTGCCGGCGACGCCGTTCAGCGGGACCACGGCCAACGCGCGCGCGACGCTCACGTCGGCCTCGGCCCAGTTCGGGCGCTACGTCGCGCGCGCCGGCGCGATCCGAGGAGGCACGCAGCACGCGGACCTCGTCGTGGGCGGGTGCAACCCCGGCGTGCTCCCGAGCACCGCGGCGAGCTGCTCGAACACCGTCTGGCTCTGGGAAGGGTCCTACATGGGGACCCCCGACGCGGCGCCCACGCTGACCCGCACGGGGACGAGCGGCTTCGGCCTCGCCTGCGACCGCTGAAGCTCGACCGGCCACGGCGATCCTCCGAGCCGCCGCTGCGCCCCGGAGCGCCCCCCGTGGCCCCGCCGCGCGGGTCCGCGTAGCATGGCGTCATGATGCGCGTGGCGGTCCTGTGCGTGATCGTCGTCGCGGTGAGCGGCTGCGATACGGTGGCCCCCGACGCGGGCCGCGATACGAGCGCGCCCTCGATGGACGCGAGCCCCGACGCGCCTACGCTCGCTGACGCCGGCCGCGACGGCGGTGGAGCGATCGATGGAGGCGGCGCGCTCGACGCGCCCGTCGACACCGGCACCGACGCCGTCACCGATGCGGGCCTCGTCGACGCTCCGACGCTCACGCCACTCGAGCTCGATCTCGCGGATCTCGCGAGCGCGCTGGCGACGACGCGTGCGTCCGCGGATCTCGCGGCCGCGCGCGCGAGCTGGCCCGCCCTGTGGCGCGCCGCGATCCGCGTCCGCTACGTGCTCGAGGTCGTCGCGCCGAGCGCGCACGCCGAGCTCTTCGCACCGCTCGGTCGGGTGTCCGTGCCGCCGCCGGGGATCCACGGTGTGGAGCTCGCGCTCTTCGGACGCTCTGCCAGCCTGACCGACGCGGCGACGGCGCTCGATGCGATGATCGTACGAGTGACGGCGCTTCGCGCGGACGCTCCGCCCGTCTCCGCCGAAGCCGCAGCACGTGCGGCCGTCGCCGCGCTCCGGCTCCCCATCGACCGGTACGCAGAGATCGAGACACCGCTCGCCGGGCCCGACCTCGTCGCGCTCGGTGAGCTCGTCTCGGCGCTCGTCGCGCAGCTCGGTGCCTCCGGCCTGCGTGACGCGGCGCTCGACACCGCGCTCGCCAATCTGAGCGCGGCGCTCCCAGCGACGATCGACGACCTCCCGGGGTTCATCGCGGCGAGCGAGGCCACGATCACGGCCGTGCTCGCTCGTGCGGAGCTGCAGGGAATCTCACTTCCGCCCGAGCACTCCTCGCTCGAGATCCCGCGGACCTTCGGGCGCAATTTCGCCGACGTCACCAATCCCAACATCGTGGGACTCGGACGGCTGCTCTTCTTCGACCCGGTCCTCTCCTCCCCCCGGAACGACCGCGCGTGCTCGTCGTGCCATCGGGCGGACGCAGGATACGGTGACGGCCTTCAGCATGGGCTGGGCCTCAGCGGGGGCGACCTCCGCAACACACCTCCCGTGCTCCTCGCGCCGCTACAGTACGGGAGCGGCTGGGATCTCGCCGCGGTCGACGTGGCGGCGCACGCGGCCACCGCGATGACCGACCTCGAGCAGATGGCGGGGAGCGCTCCCGTCTCGAGCCTCGGTGGCATCCCTGAGTACGTGACGCGATTCGATGCGGGCTTCGTCGACGGCCTGACGGCCCCGAACGTGAGCGCGGCTCTCGCGGCCTTCCTCGCGGCGGCACCGCCCCTGAGCACCCCGGTCGATCGGTTCTTCCGAGGAGAGTCGACCGCGCTGACGAGCGCCCAGCTCGCGGGATTGTCCGTCTTTCTCGGGCCCGGCCGCTGCGCCTCCTGTCACCGCCCGCCTCTCTTCTCCGGCACGGCCCCCCCCGCGTTCGAGGCCAGCGAGGTGCGTGTCATCGGCGTACCGCTCGACTCCACGGGCACGACGCTCGACCCCGACTTGGGCCGCGGCGCGCTTCCCGGCGGGTCGGCGACCGACGCCCACGCGTTTCGTGTGCCGATTCTGCGGAACCTCGGAGAGAGCGCCCCGTACATGCACAACGGCGCGTACGGGACGCTGACCGAGGTCGTCGCTTTCTACGACGCCGGCGCTGGGCCGGGCCTCGGTCTGACGGTGCCGAACGCCGACCCTCGGCTGATTCCTCTCCAGCTCACGCCGGGTGAGATCGTTCAGCTGGTCGCCTTCCTCGGCGCGCTCGACGATACGAGCACGCCCCGACCGCAGGCGCCCGCAACCGTCCCCAGCGGGCTCCCGGTCGGCGGACGCGGCTTCTGAGGCGCAACGCGCCGGGCGCGCCTCGGTGACCCATCTCCGGAAGCCCGTACGCCGGCTCGCTTCGGCGTCGCGGCGACCCATGCGTGAGCCGTCAGGCAGGGTCAGCCCGGTGCCTCCGCGAGCTCGGCAGCGCCCGGCGGGCGCCCACGCCGACCCGCACGGGGACGAGCGGCTTCGGCCTCGCCTGCGACCGCTGAAGCTCGACGGGTGTGATCCAGCGCGGTGGTGAAGTCTCGTGACGAGACTGCTGCGCAGAACGGTCGAGGCCTCATGCGTGTCGCGTCGCGAGACCGGCCTTCAGGCGGCGCCGAGCCCGAGGACGGAGCGCAGCGGCCTCGAGGCCGTGAGCACCGACCGCAGGGTGAGGTGGCGAGCGTCCGAGCTTGCTCGGGCGCGGCATCAAGGCCGGAATCGCGGCGCGTCGCCGCTGAGCACCGCCGCCGATCACACCCTAGCTCGACCGGCGTCGGCGTTCGCGCGACGATTCGGGCCATGAGGCTCGCTCGCGTCGCCGAGATCTCCAAGGTGTTCATCGACGAGGGGCTCGGCTTCCTCACCGAGCCGCGCCCCGCGCCCAGGCCGGGAGAGGCGAGCGCGGACGCGACGCCGTCGATGACGAACGCCGAGATCGCGGCGCGCCTGCGACGCACGCTCGAGAAGCTCGGTCCCACGTTCGTGAAGTTCGGCCAGATGCTCGCGACGCGCATCGACCTCTTCGGCGAGGAGATCACCACCGAGCTCGCGAAGCTCCAGTCGAGCGTGCCGCCCTTTCCGACCGACGAAGCGCGGGCCATCGTCGAGGAGCAGCTGGGCCGGCCGATCGCCGAGGTCTTCGCCTCGTTTCCCGACGCGCCGGTGGCCGCGGCGTCGATCGCGCAGGTCTACGATGCGCGTCTGAAAGACGGCACGCGCGTCGCCGTCAAGGTGCAGCGGCCACGGCTCGAGGAGACCCTGCTCTCCGATCTCGAAGTGCTCGTCGACGTCTCGGGCGCCATCGACCGCCTCGTGCCGGCGTACCGGCGCAGCATGGTGCATCGCGTCGCCGAGGAGTACGCGCACCGCGCGCGCGGCGAGCTCGACTTCGTCGCCGAGGCCCGCATCCTCGAGGAGTTCACGAGCGTCCTCGAGCACCACGAGGCGTTCCGCGTGCCCCGCGTCCACCGCGCGATCTCCACCAGCCGCGTCCTGGTCATGGAGTGGCTCGCCGGGACCAAGCTCGACCGCGTGGCCGGGCCCGGCGCCCTGCGCGAGGCAGGCTACGAGCCTGCGGCGTTCGCCCGCACCTTGCTCGCACTGCAGGTGTCGATGGCCTACGAGCACGGGCTCATCCACGGCGACACGCACCCGGGGAACCTGTTCCTCCTCGGCGAGGGCAAGATCGGACTGATCGACTTCGGCCTGCACGCGCGCGTGCCGCCGAAGCTCCGCGACAAGATGCTCGAGATGGTGCTGCACCAGGCGGCGGGCCGCGTCGACGAGGCGGTGGAGGCCTACTGCGAGGTGCTCGAGCCGGACGCGTCGGTGGACCTGCCCGCCTTCAAGCGCGAGCTGCACGACGTCTTCGAGGAAGCGGGCAACACGGGCGCTCGCACGATGAGCGAGGGGCCGATCACCAAGCAGCTCGTGCGGGCGCTGCGCGTCGCCTCCAAGCACCGCATCAAGGCGCAGTCGGAGCTCTTCATCGTGATCCGCAACCTGACGATCGTGGAGGGCATCGTGGCGCGCTACGCGCCCGACCTCGACCCGGTCCCCGTCGTCCGCGAGATCACCGCCGAGATCGTGCGGCGCCGCCTGACCGGGCCGCGCATGCGCGAGCAGATGACGCAGCTGATGCCGCAGATCGTGCTCACGATCTCCAAGCGCCCGCAGCTCGTCGAGCGCCTGCTCAAGCTCGAGCGCTCGTTCGTCGAGGCCAAGACGCTCGGCGCCTTCCTCGAGCGCGAGGGCGTGTTGAAGCGCGAGCCGCCGCCCCGCTCACCGGTGCCGGCGATCGGCATCGCGCTCTGCGTGGGCGCCGCCATCGGAGCCCTGCTCGTGCGCGCCTTCGGGTGAGGAGCTCGGGACGTCGTGGCTCAGCGCTCTTCGAGCGCGACCGGTGCGCCGCTCGGCGCGAGCGTGCTTCCGATCAGGACACCGCCGGCTACGTAGGTGGCCGTGTCGGTGCTCGGCAGCACGTCGTACGTGTAGTCGTGCCCGTAGGGCACGAGCTCGGCCTCGAGCACGCGGGCGCCATCGACGAGATCGCCCGCGCGCAGGTCCGAGAAGAACCGTCCGTCGGCGGTCGGGTGACCGGGGCTGATCTCGAGCACGCGCCCGCTGTCGAGCACGACGCGCACGATGCGGTGATCGCCGCCCACCCACGTGCGATGCACCGCCGCGAGCGGAACCGCGACGAGCGCGCCGCCCTCGGCGCTGTAGACGAGGTCGCCGACGACGAGATCCGCGATCGGGCGCTCGCCGCTGGGCGTGGCGATGAGGGTGTCGGGGGAGGCGCAGGTGCAGAGCGGTGCGCAACCGGCCGGGCAGGTGCCGGCCGCGGTGGGAGGCGTGCACTCGGGCGGGCCGCCCACGGGCCCCGCCGGATCGCAGCAGATCTCGCCGGCCGCGCAGCACTGGCTCCCGCAGCAGTTCCCGGACCCACACGTGGTCGTGCACGGCAAGTCGATGCACGAGCCACCCGCGCAGTACTGCGTCGTGCCGCAGGTGACGCCGCACGCGCCGCAGTTGTGCGGGTCGTTGTACGTGTAGACGCACGCACCGTCACAGCACATGCGAGGATCGCCCCCGCACCCGCCCGGGCACTCGCCGGCGTCCGCTCCGCCGCCGCCGTCGGTGCCGGTGTCCCTGACCACGCTCGCGTCCTCGGGGCCGCCCACGTCGGGGAAGTCACCCGCATCCACCGCGCCGCTTCCGGTGTCGCGACCGGCATCGCTGGCAGGAGGGCTCGTCGTCGAGGGACAGCCCGCGCCGAGCGTCACGAGCGAGAGGACGAGACCGAGCCGAACGCTTCCCGCGACATGCATGCAAACCTCCCCGAGACGATACGGCTAGAGCACGGATTCATTTGAGAGCGTCATGAAATCGGAGCATTTCGCGTCAGGTCCGAGCGCGCCCGGAGCCGCGGAACGAGGCGTACTCGAAGTACGCCGCAGTGAGCAGCGAGGACGTAAGCCGGAGCTGGCGTGAAAGGCGCTGGATTTCATAGCGATTCAAATGAATCCGTGCTCTAGCCTGCGCCCCGCTCCGGCGACCGTCGAGCGGGGGAACGCACACATCACCGTCGCGCCCGTCCGTATTTCGGCCGACGGGTCGACCTCGCGCGACCACGCGTCGATGCCGCCCTCCGAGCGCCGCCGCCGCGAGCTCGCGGCCTCGCATGGGCGGCGCGCTGTCCGTCGACCTCGCGATCGGCGCCCTCCTCGTGCACGCCTCCGGCGAAGGCGCTCTCCGCGGCGCGAAGCGGTCCGGGTCCGGCGGTCGGCCGCCTGCGCACCCTCACGGGACCCGCGGACATCGGCAGATCACGTCGGAGTCGGTCGAGGACTGAATCGACCCGTGCGTGCACGACGGCGCGCCGCCCGATCGAGACCACTGGTCGTCGGACGTCGCCGAGCCCGTGATGGCCTGACAGACGGTCCCGCACACCTGCCTCGTGTAGAACTCACAGCACGTGCCCGCGTGATGCATGCACAGGCTCTCACCGCACTGGTCGTCGGAGTGCGCGCCGTAGAGCTCGTCGCACGATCGGACGTAGGCGTCGGTGCCGGCGTCGATCGGCCCCGGGGCATCGACCCCGACGTCGGTCGGCTCGGGTGCGTCGACACCGGCGTCGAGCTCGATCGGGGCATCGAGGCCGGTGTCGTCGGCCGCCGCATCCTGCGCGACGCCCACGTCGATCGATTCGGGCGCGTCGAGGCCCCCATCCTCCATCGCTCCCGCGTCCTCGGTGCCTGCGTCGTGGATCGACGCCTCGGGGCCGGCGTCGAGCTCGTCCCCCGGACGGGCGAGGATCGCGAGCCGATCCGGCGGGACGTAGACATCCACGCAGGCGCCGCGATCGCAGCTCTGGCTGGCGCCGCAGGAAGGCGCCAGTCCGCTCGCACAGCTCGCCGAGAGGAACATGCGCACGAGGCGGGTGCTGTCGTGGACGAAGCCCGTCTGCACGCGGCGCGAGACGATGGGCGCACAGGTCGAGCAGGTCGCGCCTTCGACGACGATCTCCACGCCGTCCTGCGGATGGCCGTTGGGCACCACGGCGAAGGAGAACGGCACGTGGACCGCGCCGCCGAGATGGACGTCGCGGGTATCGACGCCACCCCCCGCGAGCCGTGCGGTCCGGATCGCGATGTCGGTGAGCGTGGGGATGTCGCTGTCGACCACGACGACGAGGCGTCCGTCGTGCCCGCAGCCCGCGAGGCTCGCGAGCGCCGCGGCGAGAGCGAGGAGATGTCCGACCGGAGGTTGCACCTGGCGAATCCTAACCCCGCAGCGCGCCCACGTCTGCCGGGCGCACCGGGCCGCGCCTCACCGCGCTACGCCTCGCGCCCGTCAGTACTTCGGCGCCGACGGGTCGACCTCGCGCGACCACGCGTCGATGCCGCCCGTCACGTCGTAGACCTCGCGGAAGCCGAGGCGAATGACGTGCTCGGCCGCGGCGCGGCTGCGCACGCCGTGGTGACAGTAGAGGACGATCGGCATCGCGCGGTCGACCTCGTCGAGGATCTCGGGGTCGTCGGAGGAGAAGCGCACGGACCCGTCGAGCTTGACGATGTCGCGCTCGTCCTCGGTGCGGACGTCGAGCAGCAGCATCGGCTTCTTCTTCTTCATCATCTCGGCGAGCGCCGTCACCGAGAGCGCACGCACCTTCGGCGGCGCGTTGGGGTTCTCGATCTTGAAACCCTCGGCCCTGCCCTGCGTCACGAAGTCGATCGTCATGCCGTCGGCCCGGCGCGCGGTCGCGGCGTCCATCGCGAGCACGACGCGGCCGAGGTCGAGCACGAGATCGGCGGCCTGCGCCGGCGCGATGTCGAGCACCGCGTCGAAGCCGCGATCGATCTCCATCCGGACCTTCGCGGGCGTGGTCTCGGCGTAGCGGACGAACGCGTCCATCGCCGCCTCGGTCAGCATCACCTCGGGAGTCTCGACGGCGAGCGGCCCGAGGGCGCCCACCGCCGCCGCGAGCTCGCCGGCCGCGGCCATGTCGCTGACGATGTCGGCGCCGCCGATCAACTTCCCATCGACGTAGAGCTGCGGGAACGTCGGCCAGCTCGAGTACTCCTTGAGGCCCTCGCGGATCGCCTCGTCGGCGAGCACGTCCACGGTCACGTAGTCGGAGAGCAGCGCGTCGAGCGCGTCGACCGTACGCGACGAGAACCCGCACGCCGGCGCCCGGCGATTGCCCTTCATGAACAGCACGACCTTGCCGGAGGCGAGGATCGACTCGATGCGGGCGCGGAGGGCGTCTTCCATGCGCGCGGTCATGGCGTCGACGGTGGCGGTCGTCAATGGCGAGCACAGCGACGACGAGACGATCGACGACCGGTACGGCAAGAGCTCGACGATGTTCGCCCAAGAGCGCTCGCCCCGCGAGAGACCGCGGACGAAAGCAGCGAAGCCACGGACCGGTGGGGGTGATCAGCGTGCGCGGTCGCGGTAGCCCGCCTCGCGCTGGCTCCGGATCGCGAGCACGAACACCACATCGAGTGCCCGCACGTAGCGGTACAGAGCCACGTACCCACGGGGGCCCTCTCCGATGACGAGCTCGCGAAGGTCGCCGGCGGCGGGACGCCCACGTTCGGGCTCGATGCGAGGATCTCGATGGCAGCGAGGATCGCTCCGATCCGCTGCGGTGGGTCGGCTGCATCGTGCGCGACGACGTGGTCGAGGATCCGGTCGAAGTCCTCGGAGACCTCCACCGCGAGCTCGACGCGGGCCACGGCGGATCAGCGCCCGAGCTTCTTCGCGATCGGCCGACGCGCCTTCTCGCCGGCCACTCGCGCTTCGACGTAGGCACGCATCGCCGTCCACGGCACGCTCTTGCCGGTCGACGCAATCTTCGCGTACCGGGCCTCCGCGACCGCGATCATGTCCGCGCGCTTCTCGTCGTCCTCGGTCTTCTCGAGGATCGCCGCGAGAACGAACGCATGCGGCGTCACGCCTGCCCGCTCGGCTGCCTTCCGCATCCGACCGCGAAGCTCGTTGCCGAGTCGAATCGTCGCCGTCGACACGACGGGACTGTAGCACGTGCGTGCTACGCGTGACGTCCGGCCCGGCGAGCACCGGGGGCGAGCCGCCGCGCGCCTCGCCACGTGCCCCATCGCGATGCCCGTCGCCCAGCTCGAGGACTCCTCGAGCCGCTCACGCACGGCCTCGTCGGCGAGCACGTCCACGGTCACGTCATCGAGAGCAGCTCCTCGAGCGCGGCGACCGCGCGCGTCGAGATTGCGCACACCCGTGGCGCTGCGCGCCCACCTGGGGACGTCCCAGAGAAGCGCCTCCGGGCTTCCAAGGTCGACGATGCGGAGCACGCTCGTCTCGCCGTGCTACGTGGAGGGCGTGAGCCAGGCCGTGCGGCGTTCGGCGCGTCCATGGGTCGGTGGTCGGCGACATACTGCCCGTGCAGCGCGGTCGACGCGAGCGCGACCTCGATGACGTGGTGCGACGTCAATCCACCGGCGTCTCGGCGAACACGGCCTCGCCGCGATACGAGTCCTGCCGCCGCTGCCAGCCGATCACGTGGTTGTCCGGCATCGCGCGCACCGCGTCGTCGATCGCCGAGAGCACGGCGCGCATGCTGGGCGTGCGCGGGGGCGCGGCGTAGCGCGGTCCGCCGAGCGGCTGCGCGTAGACGTGGAGCTGCCAGCGCACCGGCGAGACCGCGCCGAGCGTCAGGAGGAAGGCATCGTCGAGCATCGTCCCGGCGAGCTCGACCGTGCCCTCGCGATCGGCGCGCCAGGAGCCGGGCTCGGCGCCGACGCGCTCGAGGGCGTGCGTGATGGTGTCGAGCAGCTCTGCGTCCGGCACCGCCTCGTCGTCGACGCGGATCGAGAGCCGCTCGAACACGAGCGCCGAGCGCACACCCGGCACGTCGGACGAAGGGCTGGGCGCGAGCGCGGGCGCCCCCCATCGCACCCAAGCCAGCGCGGCGCCGACGGCGAGCGCGAGCAGCGCGACCACGAGCAGGGCGACGAGCACCTCGTGAGTCTGGATCGCCGGGCGCCCACCCGCCCAGACGGAATGATCCGCTCGATCCCCTCCCCACCATTCCGCGCGCCGAAACGCCCCGTGTCGGCTACCCTGCTGGGGGGCCAGTGACGACCATCGAGCTCATGAACGGCAGCGCGACCGTCACGGCGCGGGCGGACTACCTGCTCGTCGTGGAGCACGGGACCCTCTCCACCGCCGAGGAGGTGCACCGCTACCTCACCGAGCTCGAGATGGCCTCGCAGCGCTTCCATCTGCGCCGCTTGCTGATCGACGCGCGCTCCGAGACGACCGAGGAGAGCGCGTCGGCGGGCGATGCGAGGGCGGCGACCTGGCGCTGGATCCGCACCCAGCGCGCGTTCGATCAGATCGCCTACGTGCTCCGGGACGAGATGACCATCGCGCGCGTGAACATGACCGCCCTCTCGGAGCGCCTGCCGATCCGGGCGTTCACCGCCGTCGCCGACGGTCACCGTTGGGTCGCGCGCCCGCGGGGGCCATCCACCTCCTTGCCGGCCCCCGGAGCACGGACGGCACCGAGCTCGGTCCCTCCTCCGCCGATGGTGCCGCGCACGTCCGCCCCCGGCCCGCGCCCCTTGGCGACGCCACCGAGCGCGGCGGGGCAGCGCGTCACCACGAAGACGCGCGCCATCACGGCGGACGACGCCGATGCGATCCTCGGGCGCACGCCGACACCTTCGCCGCCGATGCGGAACACCGTGAAGATGCCCGCGCTCGATCCCGCGGCCGCCGAGGCCGAGATCCGGCGCAAGCCGGGGCGCTGACCGACCTCCGCGCTTCAGCTCTTTCGCAACCGCAGGAAGCCACGGACCACCTGAGGCAGGCTGCCGCCGAGCACTCCATGGAAGAGCTCGCGCATGCCCTCGTACTTGCCCTGGTACGGGAACCAGAAGGGCTCGCTCTTCAGGTACCCGCGGTCGACCATGATCGCCTTCTGGTGCGTGAAGGTGAGGATCCCTTCGGGCCCGTGGTAGCGGCCGAAGCCGCTGTTCTTCACGCCGCCGAACGGCAGGCGCGGGTTGCCGACGCTGACGACGACGTCGTTCACGTTCACCTGACCGCACTCGAGCGCCGACGCGATGGCCAGACCCTTCTTCACGTCGCTCGTCCAGACGCTGCCCACGAGGCCGTACTGGTGATCGTTGGCGAGGCGGATCGCTTGATCGACGCTCTCGACCTTCACGACCGGGAGCACCGGGCCGAAGGTCTCTTCGCGGTAGATCTCCATGTCGGGCCGCACCTCGGTCAGCAGCGTCGGCGCGTAGAACTGGCCGGGGCGATCGATGCGCTTGCCACCGAAGAGCACCTTGGCGCCCTTCTCGATCGCGTCCTTCACGTGGCGCTCGACCGTCTCGATCTGGCGGCCCATCGTCATCGGGCCCATGTCGGCCTGCTCGTCGGGGCCGCCCACGCGGATGCGCTCGACCTCGCGCGAGAGCAGCTCGACGAAGCGATCGTGCACCTTCGCGTCGACGAAGATGCGCTCGACCGACGTGCACATCTGGCCGCAGTTCACGAGGCCGCCCCACGCGGCCGCCTTGGCCGCACGCTCGAGGTGCGCGTCGGCGCAGACGATGAACGCGTCCTTGCCGCCGAGCTCGAGCTCGACCGGGATCGGCTTCTTCGCCGCCGCGGCCATCACCTTGCGGCCGGTCGCGACCGAGCCGGTGAAGAAGATCTTGTCGACGTCGGCCTCGGCGAGCGCGGCGCCCGTGCTGCCGTCGCCCTGCACCACCTCGAGCACGCCCGTCGGCAACCCGATGCGCTGGAAGATCTCGCGGATGATCTCGCCGGTGATGGGCGTGACCTCGCTGGGCTTGAGCACGCACGTGTTGCCGGCGATGAGCGCCGAGACGATCGGCACCATCGAGAGCTGGAAGGGGAAGTTCCAGGGGCTGATGATCGCGACGACGCCGACGGGGAAGTGCTCGACGTAGCTCGTCTTGCCGACGAAGAGCATCGAGGTCGGGACCTTCTTGCGCGCGAGCAGCTTCGGCGCCTCGGCCCGGTAGAAGTCGAGGAAGAGCGGCACGCTCATCAGCTCGGTGAGGAGCGAGTCGACGAGGGGCTTGCCGGTGTCCTCGCTGATGCGGCGGGCGTACTCCTCGGCGTGCGTCTGGACCACGTCCTTGATGCGCAGCAGCAGCTCGAGGCGGCGCTCGACCGTCGTCTGCCGCCAGCTCTCGAACGCGCTGCGCGCGCGGGCCACGGCGGCCTTCACGTCGGCCTCGCTCGAGACGTGGAAGCTCGCGAGCTTCTCGCCCGTGACCGGGGAGCGCTTGTCGAAGGTGGCGTGCAGGCCGTTCGTGCTCTTGCCGTTGCCGTTGGTCGCGGGGGTGCTCATGGACGGAAAGGATGCCACGCCCGACCGCGGCGGGGGCTCGCATCGAGGACGGGCCGCGCGCGCGGGGATGCCGCGCCGGCAGGGGCTCAGGCGCGGGGGTGCCGCGCCGGCAGGTGCTCGAGCGTCCAGGGATGCTCGTGGTGATCGCGCGCGCCGACGGGGGGCGCCCACCCGGGCTCGAGCCGTGCCCGCAGTCGCCCGAGCGTGTGGAAGTCGCGCTGGCTCACCACCGGCAAGCCGGCCTCGAGCAGCATCGCGGTCGCGACGCCGACGCCCTTCTGGTGCTCGCGCACCGGGACGAGCCGGCAGCCGAGCGAGATCACCTGGCTGCCGCACGCCGCGCTCGCGTCGGTGAGGATCGCCAGCTCGGCGCGCTCGGACCGTGCGAGCGCGACCATCGCGCGGGCGCCGTCGAGCATCTTCTCGGTCAGGTCCACGCCGTGCTCGTCCTTCACGCGGGCGCGGCCCTGCAGCACGTCGAAGCCGTCCCCGCCGTGCACGTCCGGCATCGTGCGCGGCGTCCCCATCCCGTGCTGCTCGGGACAGAACGGGATCGCGCGCATCGTGGGGAGCCGCACGAGATCGGCGATCGTGACCGCGAGCCCGTAGTCGGTGCCCTCGACGCCGCAAGGCCAGCCCGCGAGACAGCCGCTCACGAGCACGCGCCACGGATCGCCCGCGGTGGGCGCGCGCAGCGCATCGAGCAGCTCGGGCTGGTAGGGCAAGAGCGGCACGTGGCAACGCTCCCCCGCGCGCGGCCCGGCGTCAACGCGCCGCGAGATCACCCGATCGGCTCGCCCGCTGCGGCGCCTCCCGTCCGCTTCGCCCGCTCCCATCCGGGCCTCCGGGGCCAGCACTCCTTGCGGATCAGGGAGCGCTCAGGTGGATGCGAGAGACCCACTGCTCGCCGTCGCCCGGCCCGATCACCGGGGGGTCGCTCGGGGTGGGCAGGCGGTTCCCGTTGTTGGTCGAGTCGTCGTAGAACTGAATCATCGCGCCCGTCGGGAAGGTCAGATCCGTGCGCTCGAGAGCGAGCTCGCCGTCGACCCAGAGGCGCATGACGCCGGTGCCCGGCCCGTTCTGCTGCAGGTACCACTCGAACGTCTGCCACGTGCCCTCGACCACGGGCGCGGTGGTGACGAGCTCCTGGGTGCCTCCACCCCACTCCGGGCTCGTCGAGACGATGAAGAAGTTGCCGGTGAACGAGGGGGCGAAACCGATGTACGCGCGGCCCCCGCCCTCGAAGAGGACGAACCACTGCTTGTTCGAGTTGCCGGACTCGGCATGGGTGGACGCGAAGGCGTGCACGACGCCGACGAAGACCTCGCGCACGCCGCCGAGATCGTGGGTCAGCTGACCACCCCCGTACCCGCCCGCACTCCCCTCGGGATGGAAGGTGCGGATGACGGCCGGCCCGCCGAGGGGCGGCGCCGGGGGATAGCCGCTCGTGACGAGGGTCTTCGATGCGCCGTTGAAGGGGTTCGGGTTGAACTCCTCCCCCCAACCGCGTGGGCTCAGCTCCGCCTCGTCGTTCCAATCGGCGATCGACGTGAGCCCGGCGGGCTCGTGCGGCCACTCCGGCACGCCGGTGTCCGCGCGGGCGGCGTCGTCGGGTGAGCCCCCATCTCGGGGCGACTCACCCGTGTCGAGAGCGGCCGTCGCGTCGAGAGCCGCAGCGTCGAGATCGGCAGCGTCGGTGGCGGTCGGCGCAGATCCACCGCTGCAGGCGACGAGGATCACCGAGAGGAAGAGCATGCGCATGAGACCGAGCGTCTCACATCTTCGCGCGGCTCTCCCGCTGGCCGCGCGCCTTCGCGCCGCGGGCCGGAACCGTTGCGGGCCGGAACCGTTGCGGGCCGAGCCCGCGGCCGATCACTCGCCGGCGCCGCCGAAGATCGCGAGCGCGGCCACCCAGAGCGTGACCAGGCCGACGCCCAGCGACAGCACCGCCATGCCCATCAGCATGAAGTTGCCGCCGTTCGGCGTCGCGAGGACGAGCACGGCGCCGAGCAGCACGACGCCCAGCGTCACGTAGCCGGGCAGCGCCGCCACGTAGACGGCGATCGCTCCGACGGCCATCGCGGCGATCACGGCCACGCCGATGGGCGCGTTCTGACCGAGGGGGGTCATCATGACGACGGCCGTGCCCACTGCGATCGCGCCGAAGACCGCCCAGCCGACCCAGCCGGCGATCACCAGCGTGAGGATGCCGACGACGAGGAAGAGCGCGCTGACCACGAAGTCCAGGATGAACGCCGGATTGGCGCCGATGGACTGAGCGCGCTTGAGAACGGCAGCGTCGCGGTCGAGCCGGGCATCGAATTCACTCATGGCGGGCGGAGCCTAGTCGGATCCCGGGCCCGGACACAAGAGGGTCGTCGCGGGCGGTGGGATCGGGAAGGGAGCGAGCCCAGGGCGGCGGTCGGCAGCGTCGGGACGGCTACCGCGTCGTGGTAGGGTTGCCCGCGTGACGGCGTCCGCTGCGGGCGTGCCCGAGAGCCTCGGGCCCTACCGCCTCCTCGAGAAGCTGGGCCATGGCGGCATGGCGATGGTCTTCCGCGCCGAGCGCGTCGGAGAGGCCGGCTTCAAGAAGCGCGTCGCGATCAAGCGCATCCTGCCCCAGTACCGGCGCGATCCCTCGCTCCTCGAGCGCTTCGCGGCCGAGGCCCGCACCAACGCGCGCCTCGACCACCCGAACCTCGTCCAGGTCATCGACTTCGGGATCGACCCCGAGCCCTATCTCGTCCTCGAGTTCGTCGAAGGCGTCTCGCTCTCGCAGGTCCTGCAGCGCCTGGTCGACCGCAAGGAGAAGATGGAGCTCGCTGCGGCGCTCTTCATCGCGGCCGAGGCGGCGCAGGGGCTCGATCACGCGCACCGCAAGAAGGACGACGACGGGACGCCGCTCGGGATCATCCACCGGGACGTGAGCCCGCAGAACGTCCTCCTGTCCAACGAGGGCGCGGTCAAGGTGAGCGACTTCGGCCTGGTGAAGGCAGCCGACAACGTCCTCAAGACGGCCAGTGGCGTCTCGATCGGCAAGATCAGCTACATGGCGCCCGAGCAGGGCCAGAGCGATGCCCAGATCGACTCGCGCGCCGACGTGTTCTCGCTGGGCGTGATGCTCTGGGAGATGCTCACGCTCCGCTCGCTCATCCCGCCCGACGATCCGGCGCGGGCCGCGATGCTCCTGCAGACCGGGGCCTTCGATCCGCCGTCCCGGCACAACGCCTCGGTCCCCGAGCGTATCGACCGCATCGTGATGAGCTGTCTCGCGATCGATCGAGAGCAGCGCATGCCCACCGCGCAGCAGCTGAGCTTCGAGCTGCGCGAGGCCCTGCACGAGGCGGCGGCCGGCTACGGGCGCCAGCAGCTCGCGCGCCTGGTGGGCTGGCTCTTTCCGGAGAAGGGGTGGGCGATCGCCGAGCCCGACCAGCCGGCCGCCCAGCCCTCGACCGAAGAGCGGCTCTCGATGCCGCTCGTCACGCCGGCTGCGGTGGCGATGAAGCGCGTGAACGAGGCGGGCTCGAACCCACCGCCGATGCCGGCCGCGCGGCCCTCGATGGTGACGGGGCCCCACGCGCCCACCTTGACGAGCGCGCCCGGATCGCGAGGCCGGCGCGTCACGATCGTCGTCCTCGCGGCGCTCTTGGTCATCCTCGCGTCGGCGCTGGGGATCGCGATCGTCGTGGCGATCTACTTCGCGCACCGGAGCGCGACCGCGACGGCGCCCGCGACGCCGGTGACCACGGTGACCCCTGCGCCCGTGACGCGCGCGCCGATGATGCCCGAGGTCACGGTCCAGCAGCTCTCGCTGACGATCACCGCGCGAGCGCCCGGGGCGCGCCTGTCGATGGGCGCGCGGGATCTCGGCCCGCTGCCGATCACGCTGACGCAGCACGACCTGACGGGCGAGTCGCTCATCGCCATCGCGCCCGATCACGAGCCGCGCGTGCTGCGCCCGGAGCTGTTGATCGAGCTCATGCGCACGCAGGAGCACTACGCGGTGGAGCTCGAGGAGACGAGCGACCCCGATCTCGTCGTCTACGTTCGCTACCAGGGCCAGGCGATCGCGCACCTGCCGAGCGGCGAGGATCTCGGGCCGGTGCCCGGCGTGATCCTCATCCCGGTGGAGGACGAGGCCGCGCGGCCGACCGTGCTCGAGGTCTACGACGAGGGCAGCGGGACCCAGCTCTCGCTCTCGCTCGCGAACTGCGTGCTCGATCGCGTCTGCCTCCTGGCAGCGATCCCGAGCGCGAGCCACTGATCGACTACGTCCCAGAATCATCGCGCGGCGCGCGTGCGTGGATCGCTCCCGCGTTTCGGAGTAGGAGGCCTCCGGGATGAGCGAACGGGGCAGAGGGCTGAGCGCGGCCGACGTCGAAGCACGCCTCGCGGCGGACGGCCCCAACGCGCTTCCACGCGCGGAGCCCATCCCGGGCTGGCGTCGCTTCCTCAGCCAGTTCGGCGGCGCGCTCGTCCGCATCCTGCTCGCCGCGCTCGCGATCGATCTCGGCCTCTGGGCCTGGGAAGGCGCGCGTACGATCCCCATCGAGTCCATCGCGATCGGCGCCATCTTGCTGGTGAACGCCGTGCTCGGCGCCTACCAGGAGCACCGCTCCGAGCAGGCCCTCGCGCAGCTCGAGGCGATGAGCGCGCCCCTGGCGTGGGTGGTCCGCGGCGGCGAGCTCGTGCACGTGGCCACGCGGACGCTCGTGTGCGGCGACCTCGTGCGCGTCGAGAGCGGCGAGCGCGTCCCCGCCGATGGCGTGCTGCTCGAAGCCGAGGGCCTGGCGGTCGACGAGTCGATCCTCACCGGGGAGTCCTTGGCGATCGATCGCGCGGTCGGCGACGAGGTGCAGAGCGGCACGCTCGCGGTGCGCGGCCGCGGCTACTTCGAGGTCCGACGCACCGGCCCGCGCAGCACGATGGGCAAGATCGCGGCGCTGATCGGCACCGTGCAGCCCGTGCCCACGCCGCTCGAGCGGCGGCTCGACGTGCTCGGCAACCAGATCGGCATGGTGGTCGGAGGGCTCGCGGTGGGCCTGCTCGTCGCCGGCGTGCTCGCCGAGGGCGTCGAGCGCTTCTCCGAGATCCTGATCTTCGCCGTCGCGCTCGCGGTCGCCGCAGTGCCCGAGGGCATGGCCGCCGTCGTCACGCTCACGCTCGCGATGGGCGTCCAGCGCATGGCCACCCGACGCGCTGTCGTGCGGCGCCTCGCCGCCGTCGAGTCGCTCGGCTCGGTGACCGTCATCGCCACCGACAAGACCGGGACCCTCACCGCGAACCAGATGCGCGTCCACGCCCTCGAGGCGATCGATCGCGATCGCGCGCTGCGCGCGATGGTCTTCGCCAACGACGCCGACACCAGCGCCGAGGCAGGCGACCCGCTCGAGCTCGGCCTCTATGCCTACGCGCGCAGCGAGGGCCTCGACCCCGCTGCGCTCCGCGCGCGCCACCCACGCACGAGCGGCCGGCCCTTCGACAGCGCGTGGAAGTACATGCGCGCGACGCTCGACGACGAGGGCCCGCGCTCCTACCTCAAGGGCGCGCCGGAGGCGCTGCTCGCGCGCTGCGCGCTCGCGCCGGAGGAGCTCGCACGCTGGACCGAGCGCGCCGAGGTCGCGGCGACCGCGGGGCATCGGGTGCTGGCGCTGGCCACCGCCGAAGGCGAGACGGAGGAGGCGCTCACGCTGCTGGGCCTCGTCCTGCTCTGGGATCCGCCGCGCGCCGAGGTGCCCGCCGCGATCGCGGCGGCGCAGCAGGCGGGGATCCGCGTGGTGATGATCACCGGCGATCACCCGGGGACGGCCGCCGCGGTCGCGCGCGCGATCGGGATGCACGACGTGCGCGCCTGCTCGGGCGCCGAGCTCGAGACGCTCGACGAGGAAGGGCTGAAGAAGGTCGTGCGCTCGGCGAGCGTGTTCGCGCGCGTGACGCCCGACCACAAGCTGCGCCTCGTGGAGGCGCTGCGCGCCACCGGCAACGTCGTCGCGATGACCGGCGACGGCGTCAACGACGCGCCCGCCCTCAAGCGCGCCGACGTCGGCGTGGCCATGGGCCAGCGGGGCAGCGACGTCGCCCGCGAGGTCGCCGACCTCGTTCTCCTCGACGACAACTTCGCGACCATCGTGGGCGCCATCGAGGAAGGGCGGAGCATCTACCAGAACATCCAGTCGTTCATCCGCTTCACCTTCTCCACGAACGTCGCGCTGGTGCTCCTCGTGGTGATCGGCGCGGTGGGCGCCTACGTCGAGGGCCTGCGGCGGCCGACGGGCGAGCTGCTCTTGCCGCTGACGGCGCTACAGCTCTTGTGGATCAACTTCCTCGGCGACGGTCCGCCGGCGCTGGCGCTCGCAGTCGATCGTGCGCCCGACGTGATGGGGCGACCTCCGCGCGACGTGAACGCCTGGATCCTCGACGGGCCCTCGCTCCGCTTCGTCGGGCTCGCCGGCCTCGCCAAGGGCGCGCTGGGGCTCCTGGTGCTGCTGCTCGGCCCGATGGCCGGTCTCTCCCATGCCGCGACCCAGGCGCTCGTCTTCCACTATCACGCGGTCGCCAAGCTGATGACCTCGCTCCCCGCGCGGCGCGTGGCGAGCCGGCCCCTCCCCAACGTCGTGCTCTTCGGCTCGCTCGCGCTGGGAATCGGGCTCCAGTCGCTGGTCTTCTTCGTGCCGGCGGTCGCCGAGGCGCTCGAGGTCGTCCCCATCGACGGCCCGACCACGCTGGTGTTCGTGGGCTGCGTGACGCTGAGCTGGCTCGCCGCGGAGCTCGCGGCGCGCCTCGCCTCGGCCGGCAAGCCCCCGGACAAGGCCGCGGCCAGCTCCAGATAGCGCGGCGTCGTAGCGCCCGGCGTCCTCGCAGGGCGCCTGCGGTGGCGCGAGCACGATCGTGTACGCTCGGCCCCGATGAGAGAGAGGTACGTCCGGCTCGCGGCAGCGCTGACCCTCGTGCTGTCGTGGCTCGCGAGCTGGGTCGCGATCGGCCAGGTGCGCACCAGCAGCGACACGATGGACGTGAGCGAGATCCAGCCCGGGATGCGCGGCTACGGGCTGACGGTCTTTCGCGGCACCACGCCCGAGCGCTTCGACATCGAGGTCGTCGACGTCCTGCACGGGTTCCGACCCGATCAGGATCTGATCATCATCCACTGCGAGCACCCGATCCTCGAGGACG
>JBGALT010000066.1:22615-40544 GCA_044223665.1 Sandaracinaceae bacterium
GAGGACGCCAACACCGTGGGCGGGATGAGCGGGAGCCCGATCTTCATCGACGACCGGCTGGTCGGCGCGTACTCGTACGGCTGGCCCTTCGGGCGACACCCCTACGCGGGCGTGACGCCGATCGCGAACATGATGCGCGAGCTGCGCCGGCCCACGCGGCCGACGTCCTTCCCAGGCGCGACGCCCGTCCCGACGACGACGCCCGCCACGGGAAGCGCCGCGCACGAGCGCCGCCGCCCGCGCCTGGGAGGGATCACGCCGTACCTGGGCGATCGCCGGGCGTCGGCCTTCGCCGCGCTCGAAGACATGGCGCGTCACGTCTTGCCCGTCTCCGACGCCGCGCAGGGATCCACGTGGATGCCCGCCTCGACGCCGATGCTCGTCGGCGGCTTCGACGACGCGACGGTCAACATGCTCGCCCAGGCGTACGCGCCGCTCGGCATCGACGTGCTGCAGGCCGGCGGCACGGGGACGATGTCGACGACGACGAGCCCGCCGCCGCGCTTCGTCGACGGCGGCGGCCTCGCCGTCACGCTCGCGCGCGGCGACATCTCGAGCACCGTGATCGGCACCGTCACGCACGTCGAGGGCGACCGGCTCGTCGCGTTCGGCCATCCGATGCTGGAGATCGGAGAGGTCGGCTATCCCACCGCCGTCGCGCGCGTGCTGCACATCCTCTCGACGGTGCAGCGCTCGTTCAAGATCGCCGAGCCGATCGCGCCGCTCGGCACGCTCGTGCAGGATCGCCAGTCCGCGATCGTGGTCGACACCACGCTCGCGCCCGCGATGATCCCGGTGCACCTGCACCTCTCGGGCATCCCCGACACCGAGCGACACGAGTGGAACTTCGAGATCGCGAGCCACCGCTCCGCCACCGGGACGCTGCTCACCTCGAGCATCCAGAGCGCGGTCAAGAGCGTCGCGGGCGACGCCGAGTACGTGACGTTCGAAGCGACCAGCCGCGTCTCGTTCGCGGGGCTCGCCACGCCCGTCGAGGTCGTCGACCACGGCTTCAGCGCGACGGGCGCGCACCAGACGAGCGCGCTCGGCCAGCTCCGGGCGTTCGATCTCGTGGAGGCCGCCTACGCCAACCCCTTCGAGGACACGCGCCTGACCGCGATCTCCATCGACCTCGCGCTCCGCTTCGAGCACCACACCGCCGAGATCGTCGACGCCCAGGTGAGCTCGACCGAGGTCGATCCCGGCGCCGACGTCCCCGTTCGCGTCGTGCTGCGCCCGTGGGACGGGGAAGAGCAGACGCTCACGACGACCGTCCACGTGCCCGAGAGCGCCGCCGGCGACGCGATCTCGCTTCTGGTGCAGCCCGGGGGCGAGGTCGATCCCGAGCGCCCCGAGCCCCGCAGCCTGGACGACGTGCTCGGCGCGATCGCGCGTCGCTACGACTCGCGCGCGGTCGTGCTCTCGCTGCGCCTGCCCGGAGGCCGCGGGCTCCGCACGCCCGGGCACGTCGCCACCTCGCTCCCGATGAGCGTCATCGACGCGCTCCAGCAGACGGGCGACGGCGACCGCGTCCACGAGATCGCCTCGCACGTCCGGAGCACGCTGCCGACCGACTACGTGCTCGAAGGCGGCGCGCGCCTCGAGCTCACGGTGCGACGCCTCGCGCGCGAGGAAGACTGAGCGCGAGGAAGACTGAGCGCGAGCGGGCGCGATCAGGCGAGCGTGTCCTCGCCCTCGAGCGGCTTCATGTGCTCGAGCTGCCACTTCTCTTCGAGCCACTCGAGCAGATCGCCCTCGCCCTCGCCGATCACGTCGGAGGCGGCGACCTCGAAGAGCAGCGCGTGCATCGCCTCGCGCGCAGCCTGACGCGTGACCGCCAGCGCGGCCTCACGGAGCTTCTGATCGTCCGGGTAGGCGGCCGCCGACTGGTCGATGCGCTCGAAGAGCTTGGTCTCGCCGATGGGCGCCACGCTGCCCTCGCCGCGGTAGGGCGCGCCGCTCCCCGCGTCGTCGGACTCGGCCACCTCGAGAGCGACGCGCCCGAGGGCATCCCGCTCGTCCTCGGTGAAGCGCCCGTCCATGCGGATGAGCTTCCGCAAGAGCCCCGCGAAGGTGAGCATCTCCGTCGGCGTGAGGCGTTCGATCTCTTGGTCGGCCATGGCGCGCAGGATGCCATTTCCCGAGGCGCTCGCCCGCAGGAATTCGCCGTCGATGCGGGGCTCTGCCACCCGGCCTGCGGTGAATCGTCGCACTCTCGCCGAGCGCGCTCGGTGGCTGCTAAGGCCCGCCCCGAGATGTCCGTGGCCCTCGCCTCCACCTCCGCGCCCTCCGCCGGCCCCGGGGCTACATTCGACGCGATGAGCGAGGTCGCCACCCTCGTCCGCTTCCGCTGGGCCGCGCTGCTCGCGCAGCTCGTCGCGCTCGGCGCGGCGGCGCTCGGGCTGGGCATCGCCCTGCCGCTCGGGCCGCTCGGCGCAGTCCTGGCCGTGTTCGCGCTCAGCAACGCGGCGCTCGCGTTCCGCCCGTCGCGCAGCGCGATCGGTCCGGTGATCCTCGGGGACACGATCCTGCTCACGATCGCGCTGGCGCTCGCCGGTGGGCCCTCGAACCCGTTCTCGATCGTCTACCTGGTGTACGTGACGCTCGCTTCGGTCACCGTGCCCGGCGCCTACGCCTGGGCGACGGTCCTGCTCTCGGCGCTGGGCTACGGCGCGCTCTTCTTCGTCGCGCCTGGCGGCGATCCGCATGCCCACCACCATCACGGCGGCGGCGACACGTTCTCGATGCACCTGCAGGGCATGTGGGCAGCGTTCACGATCGCGGCCGTCCTGATCGCCGTGTTCGTCACCCGCGTCTCGCGCGCGCTCGCGACCGAGCGCGAGAAGGCCGCTCGCACGGCGCGCTTGCTCGGGCTCACCACGCTCGCGGCCGGCGCCGCGCACGAGCTCGCGACACCGCTCTCCACCATCAAGACCATCGCCGGCGAGCTCGAGCGCGCGCTCGAGGATCGGCCCGACCTCGCGACGCTGCGCGAGGACGCGCGTCTGGTGCGCAAGGAGGTCGATCGCAGCCGCTCCGTGCTCGAGCGCCTCTCGCTCCGGGCCGGCGAGCTGCGCGGCGAGGCGGCCGCGCCGACACGGCTGGGCGACCTCGCGGCGAGCCTCGCCGACCTGCCCGAGGGCCTACGGGCGCGCGTCGACGTGACGTGTGCGACCCCGGAGCGCGAGGCGGTGGTGCCCCGGCGCGCGCTCGAGCAAGTCGTGACCAGCCTCGTCAAGAACGGCCTCGACGCGAGCGGCGAGAGCGGTCGGGTGGACCTGCGGCTCTCTCTCGAGACGAGGGACCTCGTGATCGACGTCGAGGACCGAGGAAGCGGGATGAGCGAGGACGCGGTGGCGCGGGCCGGCGAGCCCTTCTTCACCACGAAGGAGCCGGGCCGCGGGATGGGCCTCGGGCTCTTCCTCGCCAGGACGCTGGTGAGCCAGCTCGGCGGCTCGCTCGATGTCGCGTCCACGCTCGGGCGCGGCACGCGGGTGACGGTGCGCCTGCCCGCGGGCGGCTCGAGCGGAGCCGGCGCATGAGCGACGCGCACGCGATCTCCCTCTTGCTCGTCGACGACGACGAGACCTTCCGTACCCGCCTCGCGCGGGCGTTCGCGGCGCGTGGCTACGACGTGCACGCGGCGGGCTCTCCGGCGGAGGCTCTGGCGATCGCCGGAGCCGAGAGCCCGGAGCTCGCGCTGGTCGACCTCCGGATGCCGGGAGGTTCGGGCCTCGAGCTGGTGCGCGATCTGCTCGCGATCGATCGCTCGACCAACGTCGTCGTGCTGACCGGCTACGGCAGCATCGCGACCGCGCTCGAGGCCGTGCGCCTGGGCGCGACCCACTACCTGAGCAAGCCGGCCGACGTGGACGAGATCCTCGCCGCGTTCGCGCGCCGCGACGCCGACCCCGCCCAGCCGCTCGCCGTGCCGGAGGCCGTCCCGAGCCTCGCGCGCATCGAGTGGGAGCACATCCAGCGCGTGCTCACCGACTGCGGCGGAAACGTGTCGCAGGCGGCGCGCTTGCTCGGCGTCCATCGCCGCTCGCTCCAGCGCAAGCTCTCGAAATACCCGGTGCGGAGGTAGCACCGAGGGGGGTGCGACGATCCACCGCATCGCCGGGCGCAGGGCCGCGCGTAGAACCCGGCCGGTCCCGTGCGCCTCGTTCTCCCTGCGCTCGCTCTCTGGCTCGCCGTGCTCGCGCCGAGCCGTGCGACGGCCTGCGCGACGTGCGGCGCGGGGGATCCGACGCTGACCCTGGCCGGCACCGAGCAGCCCTCCGCCGGCCGCGTCCGCGTGTCGGTCTCGGCCATGGCCGCGGGCACGTCGGCGCCCGCCGAGTCGACGACCGACGCGCGCCTGACGCTCGGTGTCGCCTGGGCGCCGAGCGGGGACCTCATGCTCTCGGCGTCGGCGCCGATCGTGTGGCGCAGCGCCGAGACCTCGTCCTTCGCGCGCGAGACGGGCATCGGGCCGGGCGATCTCGACCTGCGCGCGCGGATCGTGGTGCTGCGTGATCGGCCCTTCGCGCCCGCGCACCTCGTCACGCTCCAGGTCGGCACGCGCGTGCCCCTCGCGCCCGCGCTCGTCGACGCCCAAGGCGTGCCGCTCGGCGACGGCGCGCAGACGGCGAGCTCGACCGTCGCGCCGCTCGCCGGGCTCGCGTGGTCGTTCTACGCGGCGCCGCTCTCGCTCCAGACGTACGCGCTCGCGGCGTTCCCGACCCGTGGCGGGGACGGGCGCGCCGGAGCCATCGAGGCCCGCGCGGCGCTGCTCGGCTTGGTGCAGGTGGTGCCCGCGCTCTCGCTCGTCGCCGGCGCCGAGACGCGCCTTCGCGCCGCGGTGGACACGCGCGACGGCGGCGGAGCGGTCTTCGCGACCTTCGGCGCGCTCCTCGGCGTGGACGTCGCCTCGCCCTACCTGCTCGTGCGCGTCCCGATGGTCTCGGCCTTCGACGACGGTCACGTCGAGCTCGTCTCGGTCGAGCTCGGGGCGGTGATCGATGCGTGAGCGGCCCATGCGGCGCGTGCTCTTGGCGACGGGCGCGCTGGTGCTCCTCTCGTTCTGCGGCTTCCGGCAGCCGGGGCTCGAGGTCGCGCTCGAGGTGTCGATGCCCGCCTCGACCGAGATCGGCTCGCTGCGGATCGAGCGCATCGAGCTGCTCCTGCCCCGACGCCGTCCCCTCGCCCGCGAGCGCCTCGCTCGTCTTCGCGTCGGTCGCGCGGGCGCACGAGGTCCCGACGGGCCGTCGGGCGCTCGCGCTCGACACCTCCGGCGGCCGGGCGAGCGCGCTCCTGCCCGTCCCACCCGGCAGCTACTGCGATCTGCGCCTGCACGTGGGCAGCGCCGACGTGCCCGCCCTCGTGGTGCCGAGCGGGAGCGCGGCCGAGCGCGAGGTCGTGCTCCGGCTCGTGGACGAGGGCGGCTCGCCCACGCGGCTGACCCTCGCAAGGGCGCCCGCGCGCGCGACGATCGCGATCGCCCTCGGGGCGCCGACGAGCGCCGACTCGGCGCCGAGGATGCTCAGCGCGATCGTGGGCGCGGCGACGGCGCGCCTCGTCGCACGCTGACGAGGCCGCGGCGCCGGCCGCCCCCGATCGCGGCGCACCGACACGGACCCGCACCGCCGATGACGGCCCCGCGCGGTCGGTGCTCGGCAAGGAGCGTGCTCGCCCGGCGGAGGCCCCGGACGGACGGAAGCGGGCGGAGCCCGCGGACGGCAGGGGCCGGAGCGGGCGAGCCGATCGGCCCCGGCAGGAGTGCTCGCCCCGGAGGCCCCGGACCCCGCGGCCCCGCGGACGGCAGGGGCCGGAGCGGGCGAGCCGATCAAGGAGTGCTCGCCCCGAGGCCCCGGACGGCGGGCGGAGCCCCGCGGACGGCAGGGGCCGGAGCGGGCGAGCCGATCGGTGCTCGTCCGCGTCCACGAACGAAGGCAAGATGGCCTCGTGCGCGTCCTGGTGGTCGACGACGACGAAGAGACCCGCGAGCTCGTGGGGGCCGCGCTGGCGCGGGAGGGCTGGGAGACCGTGCTGGCGGCGTCCGAGGTCGACGCGCGCCGGCAGGCGAGCGCGGCGCACTTCGACGTCCTCGTGCTCGACGTGATGCTGGGGCCCGGCTCGGGGCTCGCGCTCTGCGCCGGGCTCCGACGCGACGGCATCGAGACGCCCATCCTCTTCCTCAGCGCGCGCGGGACCGTCGACGCGCGCGTGCACGGGCTGGACGCCGGGGGCGACGACTATCTCCCGAAGCCGTTCGCCCTCAAGGAGCTCTGCGCGCGCGTCCGTGCGCTGGGCCGGCGCGGCGCGGCGCTGCGACCGGACCGCGTGGTGCTCGGCGCGCTCGTGCTGGACTTCGCCACGCGCAAGGCCCTGCACGAGGATCGCGCGGTGCCCGTCACGGCGCGCGAGTGGGATCTGCTCCGCGTGCTCGCCGACGCGCGCGGGCGCGTCGTGCCCTTCGAGGACGTGCTCGAGCGTGCGTGGGGCGAGCCCTCGGAGCGCGCACGGGCCAGCCTCGAGGTGATCGTGGCGCGCCTGCGCAAGAAGCTCGTCCCCATCCGGACGGTACGGGGCGTCGGCTACGCGCTCGAGGCGGAAGCGTGAGCCCTTCCCTCGTCGCCCAGGTCTCGCGCGCCCACACGGCACTGCTCGTCCTGGCCGCGCTCGCGATCGTGGTGGTCGCCTCGATCGCCTTCGCCGGTGTCGTCGTCGTCCGTGACGACGCCGAGGCGCTCGCGCTCGGCCGGCTTCTCGCGATGGAGCTCGACGACCACCACGGCAACCACGACCGCGTCGTGCGGCACGAGCTCGAGGAGCAGCGCTGGTTCGAGCGGACCATCGAGGTGTGGCGCGGAGAGGACCGCATCGGAGGAGACGAGGGCGCTGGGCGGCTCGCCGCGTTCGCCGGCCGCGCCGACGGCACGTGCGAGCACGCGGTCGTCGGGGGAGCGCGCGAGCGCGTGTGCATCGTGCGTACGGGGAGCGACGAGGCGGTGATCGTGGCCTCGGACGTCGGCGAGATGCTGGCGTCGATGGCGCCGATGGTGGGCACGCTGGCGCTCGTCGCCGCGATCGTGACGCTCGCGGTCGCCCTCGTGGGCCGGCGCGTCGTCGCGCGCGCGCTCGCCCCGCTGGGCCGCTTCGAGGCCGAGGTGGCCGCCGTGCCGCCACGCGGTCCCTTCGGGCGCCTCACCGATCGCTGGGGCTCGCGCGAGCTCGACTCGCTCTCGGCCACCTTCGGCGCGATGCTGGAGCGCATCGATCTCGCCGTCGCGCGCGAGCAGCGCTTCGTCGCCGACGCCGCGCACGAGCTCCGCACGCCGCTCACGCGCCTGCGCGCGCAGCTCGAGCTCGCGCGCGCCGAGCATGCCGAGGGCAAGCCCGTGGACGAGCGCCTGGCGGCCTCGGTGCGGACGGCGATCGAGCTCGCCACGACCACCGAGGCGCTCCTCGCCATGGCCCGCGACTCGATGGGCACGAGCGAGCCCGTCGAGCTCGCCGACGTGGTCGACACCTGCGTCGCGCGCCTCGAGCCCGGCCTGCGCGCGCGCGTGAAGGTGAGCGAAGCGAGCGCGCTCGCCGACGGGGTCGAGCCCCTGCTCGTGCTCGCGGTCGGCAACCTCGTCGACAACGCGCTGAAGTACGCGCCGGGCGAGGTCGAGATCGAGGTCTCCGCCACCGACGCGGAGGTCGCCGTCCGCGTCGCCGACCGAGGCCCCGGCATCGATGGGAGCGAGCGCGAGCGGGTCCTCGAGCCCTTCGTCCGTGGCGCCAGCGCCGAGGGCATACGCGGCGCCGGCCTCGGCCTCGCCCTCGCCAGCCACGTGGCGCAGCTACACCAGGGCGCGCTCACGCTCGATCGGCGCGAGCCCCGGGGCCTCGTCGCCACGCTCTCCATGCGACCGTGGTCGGGGGCCGAGGTGCCGCCTCCAGCGACGTTCAGCTCTGGTTAAGACGCGCATCGTACGTAGACCGCGTGCGCACCGCGCAACCGTTTCCGCATCATGCAAGCCCGCGTCGCGAAAATGAGCCAGGAAATGGACGCGCCCGGAAGGAGGCCCCGAGACGTACCTACGTACGTCGCAGGGGCCGACTGAGGACGAAAGACATTTCAGGGCCATTTTCGCGGCGCGTCCTCACTGCGATAGGGCCCGTGAACGGGTACCGTACCGCCGCGATGGCCGTCGTCCTGCTCGGGCTCGCACCGACGCTCGGCGCCGCACAGGACGAGCCGACGGCGATCACCGTCGCCGACGCGCTCGCCCGCGCCGACGCCCACGCGCCCGATCTCGCGGTGGCGGCGGCGCAGGCAGCGGTCGCACGAACGGAGGCCGACGTCGCCGGAATCCTCCCCGACCCGCGCATCGGCGGTGGCGTGTCGGTCGACTACGCGGCCGTCCTCGATCTCTACGTGCTGCTGCCGATCTTCGGGCAGCTCGACACCGCGAGCGACGCGGCTCGCGCGCGGGCCTCGGTGGCGGACGATGCCATCGAGGTCGCGCGGCTGGACGCCCGCTTGGCCGCCGCCCTCGCGTGGACCGACCTCTGGCTCGCCGAGCGCAACGCCGAGCTCGCCGGGGGAGATCGGGAGCGCCGCGCACGCCTGCGCGACGCTGCCGAAGCACGCCTCGAGGAAGGCTCCGCGGCGCGCCTCGACGTGTGCGCGCGCGACGGCCGCCGCGGCCCGTGCCGGCGCCGCCGCGCGCGCGGCCGAGCGCACGACGCGCGCTGCCGCGGCACGCCTCGCGGGAGCCATCGGTGCCGATCCGAGCGGCGCCCAGTTGCGCGCCGCGGGAGAGCCGCTCGGTGTGTCCGTCGACGCGCCCGACCTCGACGCCATCCTCGACGCGCATCCGCTCGCCCGGCGGGCGGCGAGCGCGGTCGCGGCCGCGGAGGCGGCCTCCGCCCACGAGCACCGCTCGCGCTTCCCGCGGCTCGGCGTGCAGCTCTCGGACTGGATCCACCGGGGCAACGACGCCCACGACGTCCGTGTCTTTCTGACGATGGATCTTCCGCTCTTCGACGAGCCGCGCATCACGCGCGCCGAGACCGCCGAGACGCAGAGCACCGCCGAGCGCGACGCCACGCACGTGCGCATCCGCTCCGCCGTCGTCGCGGCGCACGAGGACTACCTCGCCATCGCCGAGCGCTGCCGGGCCCAGAGCGAGCAGATCGTCCCGATGGCGCGCGAGGGCGCCGAGCTCGCCGCGGACGGGTACGCGGAAGGGAGCGTGGACCTGACGACGACGCTGGCGGCGGCGCAGGCGCTCGCCGACGCGGAGCGTGCGCTCGCCCTGTGCACGGCCGAGCGTGCCCGGGCGGCGGCCCGGCTCGATCACGCGGAAGGACGGACCGATGCGTGGCGTTGAACGACTCTCGCGCAACGCGCTCTTCGCGCTCTGGCTGGCGGCGTGTGGCGCGGGCGCCGAGGAAGAGGAAGAGGCCGCCGAGCCGCCGCCGGCACCGACCTGCGTGGTGGAGCGCGCCCGCCTGAGCGACACGCGTACGCTCCGAGGCGTCCTGGACGCGCCGCCCGACGCCCGCGCCTCGATCGCCGCCGAGGTCGCTGGCCGCGTCCGCCGACTCCTCGTCCGCGAGGGCGAGCGGGTCGAGGTCGGGACGCTTCTCGCCGAGATCGACCCGGGGCCGGCCGCCGACCAGCACGCGCAGGCGCGCGCGCACCTCGCCGAGGCCGACACGCTCGTGCGCGCCCAGCGGACCGCGCGCGATCACCTCGCGCACCTCGTCGAGCGGGGGATCGCACCGCGCGCCCAGCTCGAGGAGGCCGATGCACGCCTCGCCGCGCTCGAGCAGAGCAGCACGGCCGCCCGCGCCGTCTCGAGCGAGACCTCTCGCGGCGTGTCGCGCTCGCACGTCACCAGCCCGCTCGCCGGCGTCGTGCTCCGGCTGCTGCGCGCGCCCGGCGAGACGGTGGACGGAACGCCGGTGACGCCGATCGTCGAGATCGCCGACACCGGCGCGCTCGAGGTGGTGGCGGCGGTGGCGCCGCGCGATCTGCTCGTGCTGGCCTCGGGCCAGGCGGCCCGCGTGACCGTCGACGGCCTGCCCGAGCCCGTCCCGGGTGCCGTCCACACCGTCGCGCCGGCGATCGACCCGGCGACGGGCACCGGGACGGTGCGCATCACGCTGACCGACCTCGGGCGCCCGCTGCCCGTGGGGCTCGCTGCCGAGGCGGTGATCGAGGTGGGCGCGCACGACGCGCTCGTCGTCCCGACCGAGGCCGTGCGACGCAGCGCGGACGGAACGCCCGAGGTCCTCGTGTGCGAGGACGGAGAGACCCACGCCGTCGGCGTCGAGGTCGGGCTCCGCGAGGACGGTCGCGTGGAGATCACGAGCGGTGTCGACGAGCACGCCATCGTCGCCCTGCGCGCGATCGGGCGCGAGGAAGGCGCGAGCTGCGAGGCGCCTCCGTGACGCTCGGGGCGCTCGTCCTCCGGCACCGCGCCGTCATCGTGCTCGCGACGCTCACCGCCGTGCTCGCCGGGGCGCTCGCGGCCTCTTCGCTGCCGAGTGGCGTGTATCCCGAGGTCGACTTCCCTCGGATCGTGGTGGTCGCGCACGCCGGCGATCTCCCCGCCGACGTCGCGGTCACCGAGCTCGCGCGACCGCTCGAGGAGACGCTCGCGACGGTGCTCGGCGTCACGCGCGTGCGCTCGCGCTCGGTGCGGGGCGCCTCCGAGGTCTCGCTCACCTTCGCATCGGGCACCGACATGGAAGCGGCGCTCCAGCACGTCGAGAGCGCGGTCGCCCGCGCGCGCGGCCAGCTGCCGGCCGCCACGGAGCTCGAGGTCGAGCGGCTCACGCCGACGGCGTTTCCGGTCGTCACGTTCAACCTCGCTGGGCCGATCGACTCGCGTGCGCTCCGGGAGCTCGGCGATCGGGTGGTACGCCCGGCGCTGTCGCGGGTGGCGGGGGTCGGCCTCGTCCGCGTCCACGGCGGCGATCTGCGAGAGGTCGAGGTGGTGCTCGACCCGCTCGCTTCGGCGTCGGTGGGACTGGATCCCTTCGAGGTCGCGGCGCGGCTGCGCGCGCAGACGGCGCTCGGGCCCGCGGGGCGCCTCGAGCTCGACGGGGCACGCCTGCCGCTTCTCGTGTCGGGCGATCCGCGCAGCCTCACCGCGCTCGGCGCTCTCCCGGTCGCGCTCTCGGCCGAAGGCGCGCCCGTGGCCCTCGCATCGATCGCGACGGTCGAGGAAGGCGCTGCCGATCCCACCTCGCGCGTCAGCGGCCCACGCGGCGCGACGGTCGTCATCAGCGTGTCCCGCTCGCCGGGCGCCGGGACGCCCGACGTGGTGCGCGCGGTCGAGGACGTCGCGCGTGGGATCGCGCTCCCCGAGGGCGTGACGCTCGAGCCCGTCTACGACCAAGCGAACCTGGTCGAAGAGAGCCTCGCCTCGGTCCGCGACGCGATCCTCGTCGGCATCGGGCTCTGCTTGCTGGTGCTCGGCCTCTCGCTGCGCGACGTGCGCGCCGGCGCGATCGCCGCGGCGACGGTCCCCGTCGTGCTCGCGATCACCTTCCTCGTGATGCGCCTCGGCGGGGCGACCCTCAACCTCATGTCGCTGGGTGGGATGGCGATCGCGGTCGGCCTGGTGATCGACGACGCGATCATCGTTCTCGAGGCGATCGCGCGACGCCTCGAGGCCGGCGAGCCCCCGGAGCGCGCGGCCCAAGGTGGCGTCGACGACATCGGGCCGGCCGTGCTGGGCACGACCATCACCACCGTGATCGTGCTCGTGCCGCTGGCGCTCGCGGGCGGGCTCGTGGGCGAGTTCTTCACCGCGCTGGCCGTCCCGCTCTCGGCCGCCGTGCTGCTCTCGATGGTCGTGTCACTGACCTCCATGCCCGTCGCGGCGGCGCGTTGGCTCGCGGCGCGCGAGGAGGCTCCTGGCACGCCGGCGCTCGAGCGCGTGTACCGCCGCATCGCCTCATGGGGCGCGCGCCGCCCTTGGCTCGGGCCGCTCTCGGTCGTGCTCGCGGTCGCGCTCGGTGCGGCGATGCTCTCGGCGTCCCCCTCGGGCTTCTTGCCCTCGCTCGACGAGGGCTCGTTCGTGCTCGACTACTTCATGCCCCCGGGCACCTCGCTCGAGGAGACCGATCGGGTCGCCCGCCGGCTCGAGGCGATCCTCCGCGAGACGCCCGAGGTCGAGAGCTACACGCGGCGCACGGGCATCGAGCTGGGACCGGCGGCCGCGACCGCGGAGAACGGCGGCGACGTCATGGTGCGCCTCGTCGCGCGCGAGGCACGCGAGCGCGACGCCGAGGAGATCGAGGACGAGATCCGCACGCGCATCGAGACCGAGATCCCCGAGCTGCGCATCGAGATCATCGCCGTGCTCGAGGACGTGCTGAACGACCTCGCCGACGCGCCCCATCCGATCGAGATCGCGGTGTTCGGGGACGACCAGCACGAGATCGAGGCCCTCGCGCGCGAGATTGGCGGGCGGCTCGGCGACGTCGACGGGCTGGTCGATCTCTTCGACGGCATCGAAGGTGCCTCACCGGTGCGCACGCTGCGGGTCGACCCCGCCGCAGCCGCCCGGGCGCACCTCGGCGCGCAGGACGTCCTCGATCGCGTCTCGGCGAGCCTGCTCGGCGCGAGCGGCGGCTCGATCCCGTACCTCGATCGCCGGCTCCCCGTGCGCGTGCGATACCCGGACGCGCTGCGCTTCGACCCGGCGCGCGCGTCGGACGTTCCGCTCGTCGTGCACGGCCCGGCGGGGGCGACGACGATCCCGCTCGCCAGCGTGGCGCACGTCGAGGACGCGCCGGTGCCCGTCGAGCTCGCGCGCGAGGCGCTGCGGCCGGTGGTCCGCGTGACCGCCGACACCGAAGGTCGCGACCTCGGCTCGATCGCCGCCGACGTGCGCGCGGCCGTGGCCGACCTCGCGCCACCCGCCGGCGGCCGCCTCGAGATCGGGGGCGACGCTGCCGCGCAGGAGGCCGCGTTCCGCGACCTCGCGCGGGTGCTCGGTCTCGGCGTGCTGCTCGTGTCGACGCTGCTGGTGGCGCAGTTCCGACGGGCGCGGCCCGCGCTGGCGGTGCTCCTCACGACACCCTTCGCCCTCACCGGCGCGGTCGTGCTCCTGGCGGTGACGGGCACCCCGCTCGACGTGTCGGCGATGATGGGGATGGTCCTCTTGGTGGGCCTCGAGGTGAAGGCCGGCATCCTCCTGCTCGAGGTCGCCGAAGAGCGCGCGGAGGAAGGGCTGCCCTACGTGGAGGCGCTGGAGATCGCGTGCGCACGGCGCATCCGGCCGATCATGATGACGGCGACCGCGACCCTCGCCGGCGTGCTGCCGCTCGCGATCGGCTCGGGCCCGGGCGCCGAGATGCAGCGGCCGCTCGCGATCGCGGTGCTCGGTGGGATCGGGCTCTCGAAGTTCGTGACCCTCGTCGCCTTGCCCGCGCTGGCGGCGGCGCTCGACGGTCGGCGCCAGGCGCGCGGTCAGCGCAGCGCTGGCGCCGGGCAGCTCGGCTGAACCGCGCCGCTCGTATCGAGACACACGTAGGTGCAGTGGCCTTCGCCGTTGAAGTGCCCGACGGTCGTCGCCTGGTGATACACGAATGAGCGCAGGTCCTGCGTCGCGAGCGGCGTGCTCCCCGGGTCGTAGACGACCTGCACGCCGCCCTCCATGAGGGGAGAGCCGTCGATGTCGCGCAGGTCGGCGAGCTGCTGCGCGGCGAGCTCGTCGAAGGTCACCGTGCCGTCCGCTCCCGCGGCCGCCGCGTACGCCTCGAAGCGCAGGGCGGGCTCCTCGGCGACGATCGAGTCGAAGAAGAAGTGATCGAGGTGGAACGTCATCTGCAGCTCGGTCTGGCCGTTGGCGGTGACGATCAGCCCGCTCGTCATGTCGACGGCGTTCTCGCAGTCGCTCATCGACGTGTGCATCGGGATCTGCAGATCGAGCACCACGTCGGCGTGATCGGCGTGGCTCGCCGTGCCGTGCAGCCAGAGGCTCGCGCCCGACGCCATCATCGACTGCACTTGCGCGTCCGTCACGGTTCCGATCCGGCGCGCGGACGCCACGGGCGGGAGCATCTGGTAGCCCACGTCCTCGTAGCGCTGCGCCGGCAACGCCGGGAAGGTCCAGACGTCCTGCACGAGCCGGTCGTGCAGGTCGACGATGACCGGATCGGTCTCGAGCGTCGGGCCGCTCCCGCCGTGATGGACGTAGAACGCATCGAGCGAGACGAGGATGAAATCCCACTCGATCGTCCAGCCGTCGGAGAGCGCGATGCCGGTCGAGCTCGGGTAGCCCTCGACGGCGGCTTCTTCTCCGCTGGCAGCCATGGCGAGTGTCCCGGTGCCGGCGGTGCTGCCACAAGCGGCGAGGGAGAGACACGCGAGCGATGGAGCGAGCTGCTTCATCACATTCCTCCGAGAGCGGGCTGATACGAGGCACTGAACGAGTCGGCGTTGCGCGCGGCCAGGAGCCACGCCTGGTAGGGCTGGGTGGTGGCGTCGAGCACGCGCACGTCGCCGGCGGCCGGCACGGCGAGACGCTCGAAGTGCGCTTGATCGAGCCACGACGGCGAGCCGAGGCTCGCTCCGTTCGCGGCCTGACCGCGCACGTGCACGGTGACCCGCATGTCGCCGTCGTCGTCGAAGGTCGGAAACGCCGGCGAGACGACACCGTCTTGCTCGATCGCGACACCCTCGATCACGTTGCCGAGGGCCGTCTGAGGAATCTCGAGGCCGCCCTCGAACGCGATGACGTCGGTGCCCATCGTCGCCGTGCCGGCGATCCACGCCTCGTGGCCGTGCACGAGCTCGCTCATGGCGCTCGGCGGCTCGAGGTGGAGCGTCGCGTACTCCGCGCTCCCGGCCGTACCCTGCGCCTCGCCCAGCAGCACCGGCTCGGGCGCGAGCAGATCGACGACCGTCTGTTCGAGCCACTCCGCACGCACCTGGAGCGATGCGTAGTCGTCGTGCCCGCCGTGCGCGTACGCGACCGGCGAGAGGAGCTGGCGCAGCTCGTCGGCCCGCGTCGTCATGATGCCGGGAGCGAGCGCGTACACGGGACCGACGACGAGACGCGCCTCGGTCAGGTGCACGGTCCATCCGGTCGCCGTGACGAAGTCCGCGGCGTCCCCCACGGCGTGGAACGTCATCGTGATCGCGCGGCCCGGAGTGACGCCGCATCCGACGAACGAGACGCTCGTCAGCGCGAGGGTGAGAAGCAATAGCGTGGCGAGGCGAGCCTTCATGGAACCTCCGGAGAGGGTGAGGTGGAGGGTGAAGTGGAGGTGGAGGTGGAGGTCGGGGTCGAGGTCGAGGGCACGGGCGAAGCGGAAGACGAAGCGGAGGACGAGCCAGAGCCCGCGTCCCCCTCTCCCGCGAGAGCGGGAGAGGGTTGGGGAGAGGGACTGCGAAGGTCGGGCGAGTCGTCCTCGCTGCGAGAGGAAGCCCCCCCTTCCCCCGCGTCCGCGGCGTCCGCCGCATCCCCCGCGCCGTCCTCCACCGCCCCGAACAGCTGCGTCTCGTCGAAGTGCCAGCTGAGCCGTCCGGTGATCGAGAGCGGCGGACCGGCCGCGAACGTGAATTCCGCCGTCCGCGACTGCGGCAGGCTCGCGTCGAACCACGACACCTGGTTCAGCACCGTCGACTGCCAGCGCGCGTCGGTCAGGTTCTGCGCGATCACCGCGATCTCGATCCCGCGCCACGCCACCGCGACCTGCGCGTCGAGGAGCAAGACCTGCGGCGCGACCTCGCCGAGCGGGATCGGGCGCTCGCCGAGCCAGCCGACGCCGACGCCGGCCGAGATCGCGATCGTCTCGCCGTCGACGGTCACCTCGCGCGCCCCCGCCGCATCGAGGCGGCCGACCCAGCGCGGCACGTAGGGGAGGCGCGAGCTCGAGACGAAGTCGGTGTAGCTGGGCGTGCCGAGGTAGGCCTCGGTCCACGAGAAGCTCGCCGCGACCGACAAGAACTGCCACGCGCGCACGTTCGCGTACGCCGAGACGCCGAGGCGGCTCGTGGCGCCTTGATCGACGTTGCGGCCGGCGATGGGATCGAAGACGAGGTCGTGGTCCACGTGCGTGTGGAAGCCGACGGCGCGCGCGTCGACCTCGAGATCCGGATCGACGTGCGATCCGAGGACGAGCCCGGTCTCGGTCGAGATCACCTGTGCGAACGGCGCGAGCTCGCCTTCGGACAGACGCGTCGCATCGCTCGAGCGAGCGCCCACCCCCGCGCTCGTCTGCCACTCGAGCGACGAGGCGCCGCGATCGCTCACCGGCGCGAGCTCGGCGAGGCGCACGCGGAGCGTCCCGCGCGGCTGGAAGGCGATCCCGAGCGCGTCGATCGCCTGCTCGGGCAGGCGATCGCCGACGCGATCGGTCGCGGGATACGCGCGATCGACGATGCCGAAGGCGAAGACGTCGGCGCGGGCGCCGATGCGGAGCGAGAGCCAGTCGAAGAACGAGAAGTCTCCGCCGACGTGCGCGCCCACGCGGGTGATGCGCAGCGCGTCGTCGAAGGTCGACGCGTAGGGGATGCCGGTCTCGGCGCGCATGCGCAGCTGGCGCGAGACCCCCGAGTCGTGCCGCGCGGTCGCGCCGATCTCGATCTGCGAGAGGCGCCCGAAGAGGTCGCCCTCGAAGCGGTAGCGCGCGGTGAGCCCGACGTTGCCGACCTCGTACTGCTCGTCGAGGCCGTCGCCGCGCGCGTCGTGCGACATGCCCGTGAAGTTCTCGCGGATGCGCAGGCTGCGGTAGCCGCCGTAGAGGAGCACGTCGAAGCGCGCATGGGACGCGCGCCAGGTGAGCCCGGTGGAGAGGAGCGCGCGCTGGCTCTGCCCGCCCTGATTCGGATCCTCCGTGCAGAAGAACTGCGCATCGAAGGAGTCGCCGCAGGCGAGGCGCCGTCGATCGACGGAGTCCTGACGCACGACGCCGGCCGACGCGAACTGCGCGAGCTGCGCGGCCGCGAAGACGTGGAAGACGAGATCACTCGCGAGCTCGAGATCGAGGCGGCCGTTCATCGCCGCGCTCGCCGAGGAGCGATTCACGCCGAAGCCGGCAGCGTCGCGGAGGTCGACCCCGAGGAACGTGCCCTGGCGCGCGGAGACGGGCGCCCACGTGAGGAGGAGGCGTCGGGAGTCGAACGAGCCGTACTGCGCGCCGAGCGTGACCCCGCGGCGCGAGGGGCCGAGCAGGTACTCGGCCGTGCCGGCGACCGCGAAGTCTCCTTGGGCCGGCGCATACGGGCCCTGCGTGAAGCGCACGGCGTCGACGAGCTCGGGGATCAGGAAGTTGGAGTCGGCGTAGCCGTGCTGGTGGACGTTCGCGACCTCGTTGATCGGCACGCCGTCGACGAGCATCTCGACGTCCTGGCCCTCGCCGGCGTCGAAGCCGCGCGTGTAGATCGAGCTCGCGTGATAGGTGCCCGCGTGGTTGACGAGGAACACGCCCGGCGCGAGCGAGAGCAGGCTCTCGGCCGAGGGCCTCGGCACGGCGCGGAAGGGATCGACCGAGAGCCGGAAGTCCGAGGCGGCGGCGGGCATCGGATCGTGGAGCCGCGCGTCGACGGTGCCGGTGACGGAGTAGAGAAGGAGGTCTTCGTCGTCGTCTTCGTCCTCTTCGAAGCCGTCGTCGGAGTCGGCGTCGGGGTCGAGATCGGCGGCGTCGGCGGCGTCGAGGTCGGCGGCGTCGGCGGGCTCTGCCGGTTGCGGGGGCGGCGTGGCGACCTCGGCTTCGAGGTCCCTCTCCCCCGCCCTCTCCCGCTCGCGCGGGAGAGGGGGTTCCTCGGCTTCGGCTTCGAGGTCCCTCTCCTCCGCCCTCTCCGGCTCGCGCGGGAGACGGGGTTCCTCGGCCTCGGCGCGGTCGGGGCTCGCATCGAGGTCGGCGGGCGCGACGCCCGCGTCGTCTTGCGCGCGCACGGGGGCCGTGGCCGTCGTCAGGACGA
>JBGALT010000067.1:0-39567 GCA_044223665.1 Sandaracinaceae bacterium
GGCGCGGGCCACCGACGCGCTGACCGCGCGCGAGAGCGAGGGCACTGCCGCCACGCGCGCTCTCTCGGACGCCCACCGCGAGCGGCTCCGGCCGCGCTGCGGGCGGCGCGCGCCAGGAGCGAGGCGCCGCGGCGCGCGGAAGCGGAGGCGGCGCGCGCGGTGGACGAGGCGCGCGATCGGCTCTCGTCGGGTCGAGGCGAGCAGCAGGCGGTGGAAGCCACGATCGGGCGCCGGAGCCGGGAGGCCGCGCTCGTGCGTGCCCGCCGAGAGGACGACGAGCCGCCGTGAGGCCTCGGTCTCCGCGTTCGGGAAGCAACGCCGCCCCCTCGCGCGTTCCAGGAACGAAGGCGAGCGCGGCCACGAACTTGCGGCGTGGTGTGCTCTTTGCGTACACCGAGGGCGCGTGATGGAAGGAACGGCGACGAACGGAGCGCGCGTGCGCCGGGTCTCGGCGATGGCGGCGCTCGTCCTGGCGCTCGGGCTCACGACGGAGCTCACGTCGCGCTCTCGCGCCGACGATCCGGCTCCGGCGGCTCCGGCCGCTCCGTCCGCCGCCCCGCTCGCCCCGGCGGCGGACGGGGTCGATCCCGCCCTCGCCGCGCTGGGCGCTCCTGTCGAGCAGGCGCGCGATGCGATCGCCGAGGGGCACTTCGACGAGGTGCGCGCGGCCATCGCGACGGCCACCCCGTCCGACGCAGGCGTGCTCCGGTTCCGGCTCGCGCGCGCCTATGCCGCGGCAGGCTCGAGCGACGCTGCGCTGCCTCTCTTCCGGGAGGTCGCTCAGAGCGATCACCCGCTCGCGCTGGCGGCCCGCCTGGAGATCGGGCGCACGGCGAGCGAGCTCGACGCCGTGGAGGACGACTCGCGCGCCTGCTTGCGAGGCGGACTGCTCCACCGCGCCGACGCGTGCGCGCTGCCGCGCTCGCCCGCGCCGGAGAGAGCGACGAGGCCGAGCGCCTCGACCAGGCGCTCGAGGACGCGGGCTCGCTCGCGTACGAGGTGCGCGCGCGGCTCGTCGTGCGCCGCGCGGAGCTGCTCGCGGCGAGCGACGACGGCGAGAGCCACGAGCGCGCGATCGAGATGCTTCGCTCACTCGCCGACGTGCGCCCGAGCTCCGCGATCGCGACCGACGCTGACGCGCGCGCGCTCGCGATCGTGGACACCCTGGCGCCGCGCCGCCGCCGCGCGCTGCGCACGGTCGGGAGCGCATGCCCGGCGCGCGCCGACGCGGTCGCCCGGACGAACGCCTTACGACGAAGCGCGCGCGCGGCGTACCACGCGATCGCCGAGGCGGCCGATCACGACGACCCGGCCTACTGCCAGGCGCTGCTCGGCGAGGGTCGCTCGCTCTATCGTGCGCGCGAGCGCGCGGTCGCCGCCGAGAGGCTCGACGCCGTGGTGGCGCACTGCGCCTCCGATCCGGACGTGGTCGCGCAGGCGCTCTACTTCGCCGCGAAGTCCTACTCGGCGCTCGGGCAGGACGGCCTGGCGGTCGCTCGCTACGACGCGCTCGCGGCGCACGCGGTCGAGCACCGCCTGACGGACGACGCACGCTACGAGGCGGCGGCGATCGAGCTGAGGGCCGGCGACCTCGACGCGGCGCGGGCGCACCTGCGTGCGGTGATCGAGGGCCCCGAGGCGGCGGACATGCGCTCCGACGCGCTCTTCCTGCTCGGCTGGACCGAGCGCCGCGCGAGCGCCATGGACGCCGCGCTCGTCGCGTTCGATGCGGCGATCCAGGACGGGTCGACCGAGACGCGCGAGGACGTGCAGGGACGCGCCGCGTACTGGCGTGCGCGCACGCTCGCCGATCTCGGGCGCCAAGCGGAGGCCCGTGTCGCGTACGAGGAGCTCGTGCAGGCGCGGCCGCTCTCGTACTACGGCCGGCACGCGCGCGGCCGACTCTCGGAGCTGGGGGTGACGCTCGCGGTCCCGCCGCTGGCCGATGCGCCGCTCCGCTTCGCCGACCGCCCGGCGCTCCACGCGCCCGGCTTCGGGCGCGCGATCGCTGCGCTCCGCGCCGGCGAGACGCCGCTCGCCGAGCGCGAGCTCGAGGCTCTCGGCCTGGCGCCGTCGGGGACCGACGACGACGGGCGCTGGCTCGCCGTGGCCTTGCTCGCCCAGGCCGGCGCCAGCGAGCGCGCCGTGTCGCGCACGCGCGGGAGCCTCGTGCGAGGCCTGCTCGGTAGGCCGCTCGACGCGCGCACCCGCGGGCTCTTCGCGCTCGCCTACCCGCGCGGCTTCGCCGATCACGTGCACGCCGGCGCCGAGGCCTCCAGCGTGCCGTCGGCGCTGGTGTTCGGTCTCATCCGCGAGGAGTCGAGCTTCGCGCCGCACGCCGTGTCGGTCGCGCACGCCTACGGGCTGATGCAGCTCATCCGGCCCACGGCGCGGCGCCTGGCGCGGCCGCTCGGGCTGCCGAGCGATCCAGCGTCGCTCGTGCGGCCCGACGTCAACGTCACCCTCGGCACGCGCTACCTCGGCGAGCTCTCGGCCCACTACGTCGGCGGCCCCGAGATGATCCCGCCCGCGTACAACGCGGGCCAGGGCGCCGTGGATCGGTGGCTGCACGAGCGCGGCGACGGCCCGCTCGACGAGTTCGTGGAGACGATCCCCTACGCCGAGACGCGCGGCTACACCCGCCGCGTGATCCAGAGCTGGGGCATCTACGCGTTCCTCGAGACCGGCGCGGTGGAGCCGCTGGGCCGCACCCTGCCGTCGATCTGAGGGCCGGCCGTCGATCTGAGGGCCGGCCGTCGATCTGACGGCCGAGCGCCCGGACGGGACGGCGCTCGGGTCGGCCGAGGGATCAGGCCGGGACGGCGGCGATCACGTCGGCGCGCGTCACGTCGAGGCGCTGCGTGCGGCTCTTGAGGAACGCGATGATCTCTTCCTTGCTGCGCGGCTCGTCGCGGAAGTCGACGAACTTGTCGGCGAGGCCGGCGTAGTTCTTCGTCATCAGGTGGAACCAGACGCCGAGGAAGTCGATGTCCTTGAACACGACGGCCTCGTTCGCCGCGTACTTCTCGACGTTGTCGCGCAGCTCGGCGGGGTGCTCGGTCCAGTGCCGCGCCGCCGAGAGGTGGTGCGAGATGTGGTAGCCGTCGTTGAAGCAGCGCTGGTTGTAGCGGTGGTTGATGCAGGTGATCGAGCTCTTGTAGCTCGAGCCCGGATCCTGCTGGTCGACGAACGCGTGCTGGCCCCAGTTGCCGGCCATCATGACGAACCGGCAGACGAGGAACGGCGCGAGGAAGACGGTCACGGTCGGACCGGGCGCGAGGACCATGCCCGCGGCGACGACGGCGTAGAACGAGAGCTCACCGGCCAGCATCCAGAGCACGAGGCGCGGGCGGTTGCGGCGCGCCTCGTAGGCGCCGAGCTTGAAGATCGTGAGGAAGAAGAAGTCCGACCAGTAGAGGAAGAAGTCGAAGAGGCTGTCGCGCTGGTACTTCATCGTGGAGGACAGGTCCTTCACGAGGTTTCCCTCCGCGTGATGCATCGTCATGTGGTGGATGTAGTAGGTCTCCGGCGTCTCTCCGGCGAAGGGACCGAGCACCCACGGGATGTAGAAGTTGAGGAACTTGTACTCGCGCTTCCACAGCGGCCGATGGCTCGTGCAGTGGAGCATCAGGATGTAGCGGTCGGCGAAGAAGCCGTAGAGCACGGCCCAGTAGATCGGGGCCATCCACCAGCGGAACACGCCGGGCGTGAAGAGCGCCGCCGCGAACGGGATCAACACGAAGGTCATCCCGAGCGAGAGCCAGACGAAGGGCAGGTCGCGCTCGTCGCGGATGAAGCGCAGGAAGAAGCGCTCGAGCGCGCCGCGCGAAGCGGGCTGCACGAACTCGGGATCCGTCTGCGCGAGGGGCATGCGTGCCATGCGGTTCTCCAGGCCGAAAAAACGGCCCACTATGCGTTCCGCCCCCCGACGCGGCAACGACAAGTGCGCGAAACCTCAAGCCATGCGCAAGGCGCTACGCGGTGCGCAGCCGCCCTGGCAGCGCATGCAACGGCGCCTACGGCGCGGCCCTCGCATGCTCGCCGCCGCTCCGCCATGGGGCGCTCGTGCGCCCGCGCGCCTCGTACCTCGCTGTTTCAGCGTCGTTTTCGACCGTCGGATGTGACAAGCTCGAAGACCAGCCGCTCTCACGGAGGTCGTCGTGAGGAAGATTGCTTGGTTCGTCCCCGTCTTGCTCGCGCTCGCGCTTCCTGCCGCCGGCTGTGATCCCGGCGCCCCGGCGCGAGGCCGTCGCGATGGCGCGACGCCCGGCGAGGACGCAGGGGGGCCCCTGCTTCCCGATGCCGATGGCGATGGCATCCCCGACCAGTACGAGGGCCGGGCCACCAACGTCGACACCGACGGCGACGGCACGCCCGACTACCTCGACGACGACTCCGACGGCGACACGGTGCCCGACGCGGCCGAGGGCCAGCGCCCGAACGGCATGCCGGTGGACACCGATGGCGACGGCACCGCGGACTTCCGCGACCTCGACTCGGACGGCAACTCGATCCCCGACAGCGTCGAAGGCGCCGACGATCTGGACGGCGATCGCGCGCCCAACTCGGGTGACCTCGACAACGACGGCGACAACATCCCGGACGTCCTCGAGATCGGCGGCAGCCCGTCGAGCCCGATCGATGCCGACCGCGATCTCGCGCCGGACTACTCGGACCCCGACAGCGACAACGACACGATCGCCGATCTCGACGAGAGCACGCTCGACACCGACATGGACGGGATGCCCGACCGCTGGGACGAGGACACGGACGGCGACGGAATCTCCGACGCCGACGAGGCCGGCGACACCGACTTCTCCTCGCCGCCCTTCGACACCGACATGGATCGCACGCCGGACTTCCGCGACACCGACTCGGACGCGGACGGGCTCTCGGACGCGCAGGAGCACACGGCCGGCAGCAACCCGCTCGCCGCGGACACCGACGGCGATGGGGTGACCGACCTCGTCGAGGTCGCGAGCGGCACCGGCGTCACCGATCCTGCCGACAACCCGCGGGCACACGGCAACTTCGTCTTCCTCGAGCCCTACCAGGCGGCCCCCTCGCCGGATCGCGACACGCTCGACTTCGCGACCGACATCCGCGTCGCCGACGTGTACTTCCTGATCGACACGACCGGCTCGATGCAGGGCTCGATCGACAACGTGCGCAACTCGCTCTCCGCCGCGGGCGGCATCATCGAGCAGGTGCGGAGCACGATCAGCGAGGCCTGGTTCGGGGTGGGCGACTTCAAGGACTTCGGGGACGCCTACGTCTTCCAGCATCGCGCCGACATCAGCGCCGATCCCGCGGTCGCGCAGGCGGGCGTGAACGGCCTGTTCGCGGGTGGCGGTGGGGACGACCCCGAGGGCGACGTTCCGGCGCTGTGGACGGTCGCGACGGGAAGCGGTCGGAGCGGATGTCCGGCCGGCACGACCGGCTACCCCTGCTTCCGCAGCACGGCCGTGCCCATCGTGGTGCTGATCACCGACGTCGCGTTCCACAACGGCCCCGGTGGGTCGAGGCCCTATGCGGGCTACACCGACTACGCGACGATGAGCGCGGCCGTGCAGGCGGCCCGCATTCGCGTCATCGGCGTCGGCGTGACACCCTCGCCGCCCGGCGCCTCGCCCATCCCCGACCTCCCCGCCATCGCGCTCGACTCGGGCGCCGTCGATGCGGCGGGCAATGCGCTCGTGACGACCGCCAACGACGGCAGCGTGTCGACGACCGTGGTCAACCAGATCCAGACGCTCGCGGCCGCGACCTCCCTCGCGGTGGCGGTGCAGTACCAGGACGACGCGTCCGACACCGTCGACACCTTCGCGGCGTTCGTCGCCTACATCGAGGCGCGTCAGGCGGGCGATCCGGGCCGGGGCTGCGCGGCGGCGAGCGCGCACGACACGAACGGCGACGGGCACGCCGACACGTTCGACAACGTCCGCGCCGGCACGCGCGTGTGCTTCGACATCGTGGTGAAGCAGAACGACACCGTGATGCCGACCACGCAGCCGCAGCTCTTGCGCGCGACGCTGCAGGTCGTCGGTGACGGGTTCACGCCGCTCGGCACGCCGCGCGACGTGTTCTTCCTCGTGCCGCCCATCATCCCGCCGGCGAACTGCCCGGACTGCTGACGCGAATGCGCAACATCTCCGAGCGGCCCACGGAGGCCGCTCCGCCTCGCCGACTCCGTGTGAGGCAAGGCGAGCGCACCGAGCGTGCAGGGGAGCCCCATCCCCGAGGGATGAGCGCCGGTGGCCCTCACCTGACCTCTCCCACGACCCCACGACTCCCACGATGTGGGAGAGGGACCGCGCACCGAGCTCGCATGATGCGATTCACCGAATCCGCGCCGTCTTCGCGCCCTTCACAGCCCGCCGCGGAGCTCTGTTCCTCTCCCACTCCGTGGGAGAGGCTAGGTGAGGGCACCGACCTCACCCTCTCGATCCCGCTTCACTTCGCGAGGAACGGATACCGGTAGTCGCGCGGCGGCGCGAACGTCTCCTTGATCGAGCGCGGGCTCAGCCAGCGCACGAGGTTCCACGCCGAGCCGGCCTTGTCGTTGGTGCCGCTCGCGCGCGCGCCACCGAAGGGCTGCTGCCCCACGACCGCGCCGGTCGGCTTGTCGTTCACGTAGAAGTTGCCCGCGCTCTGCCGTAGCGCCGCCGTCGCCTCGGCCACCGCGCGACGGTCGTTCGCGAAGATCGCGCCCGTCAGCGCGTAGGGCGAGGACTGATCGACGGTGGCCAGCACGTCCGGCCACTTCGCGTCGTCGTAGACCCACGCCGTCACGACCGGCCCGAAGATCTCTTCCTGCATCAGGCGGTGCTTCGGGTCGTCGACCTCGACGAACGTCGGCTCCACGAACCAGCCCACCTCGCTCGGCGCGCCGCCGCCCGCGTGCACCTTCGCCGTCTCCTTCGCGAGCGCCTGGTAGCCGCGGATGCGCTCGTGCGCGCGGCGGTCGATCACGGCGCCGACGAAGGTCTCGAAGTCGGCCACGTCGCCCATGCGGATCGTCCTCAGGTCGGCGACCACGCGATCGCGGACCTCGCTCCACATCGAGCGCGGGACGTACACGCGGCTCGCGGCCGAGCACTTCTGGCCCTGGTACTCGAAGCCGCCGCGCACGATGGCGGTGGCGAGCGCCGCGCGGTCGGCCGAGGGATGCGCGAGCACGAAGTCCTTGCCGCCCGTCTCGCCGACGAGGCGCGGGAAGGTGCGGTAGCGATCGAGGTTGTCCGCCACCGTGCGCCAGAGCTTCTTGAACGTCGGGGTGCTGCCCGTGAAGTGGATCCCCGCGAGGTGCTCGCTCGCGAGCACCGGCGCGGCCGGCGCGGCCTCGCCCGGCAGCATCGAGAGCACGCCGTCCGGTAGGCCCGCCTCGCGCAAGATCTGGAGGACGGCCCAGCAGCCGAGCAGGCTCGTGCTCGAGGGCTTCCAGATCGCGACGTTGCCGCAGAGGATCGGCGCCGTCGGCAGGTTCGCCGCGATCGAGAGGAAGTTGAAGGGCGTGATCGCGAGCACGACGCCCTCGAGCGGGCGCAGGTCGGTGCGGTTCCACGAGCCGGGCGGCGACAGCGGCTGCTCGTCGTGCAGCTTGCGGAGGAACGCGACGTTGAAGCGGAAGAAGTCGGCGAGCTCGCAGACGGCGTCGATCTCCGACTGGTGCGAGGTCTTGCTCTGCCCGAGCATGCACGCCGCGTTGACCTTCTGGCGGTACGGGCCCGCGAGCAGATCCGCCGCGCGCAGGAAGATGCCCGCGCGATCCTCGAACGCCATCGCGGCCCACGCCGGCGCCGCGCCCATCGCGGCCTCGATCGCGGCCTCGGCCTCGGCCGCGCCCGCCTCGTGCGCGGTGGCGAGCACGTGCGCGTGGCGATGCGGCATGGTGACCTCGATCGTCTTGCCGGTGCGGACCTCCTTGCCGCCGACGAAGACCGGGATCTCCACGCGCTCCCTCGATGCCGCCGCGAGCGCCTCGGTGAGCGCCGCCCGCTCGCGCGTGCCGGGCGCATAGGAGAGAACGGGCTCGTTGACGGGCGGCGGGATCGGGATCGACATGGCCGCCATCGTATCGCCGGCCGGCAAGGGCGGTAGGGCCGTCGTGAGCGGACGCCGGGGCCACGGCGCGCCGGAGGCCCGAGCGGCCCGGGCGCGTGGGATCGGGCCTTCCGGACGAGGGATCCTGAGAGGCCTCTCAGGATGCGCTCAGTGGCGCCTCGTCGCGCGTGACTATGTGACGGGGGTGCGTACCGCCGTCCTGATCGCGCTCGTCCTCGCCTCGCCCTCCGTCGGCCGCGCGCAGGATGCGATCTCGTTCGATGTCGCCATCGGCCTCGCCGAGGAGGCGCCCGAGGTGCAGGCCCTCGGCGACGCGCTCGAGGCGCGCCGCGGCGGTGACGACCGCATCAGCGACGTGACCGAGCTCTCGCGCGCCTACGTGGTGCCCGGCGTGCGCGTGCTCGACGAGCAGGACCGCGGCTTCGAAGGGCAGCTGCAGATCGGCCACAGCTGGAACCTCGCGGGCCTCGCCGACGCACGGCGCCGCTCGGCAGGCGAAGAGCGTGACGCGCTCTCTGCGCGTGCGCGGGCCGCAGCGCTCTCGCGGCGCCTCGAGGCGGCCTACGCCTGGATCGTGCTCCATCGCGCCGAGCGCACCCTCGTGCTCGCCGAGGACGTGGGCCGCATCGCGACCGAGCTCGCCGAGCGCACGGCGGGCGCGGCCGCGCGCGGTGCGCTCACGGAGGCCGACCACGCCGAGGCCGACGCGTTCGCGGCCGAGGCCGAGGCCTTCACGCTGGCCGCCGAGGGCGAGCGCGTCGCGGCGCGCGTGGCGCTCGCGCGGGCGATGGGCACGAGCGCGCCCGGGACGCTCGCGACGAGCGGCGCGTTGCCCATGCCCACGCTCCCCGAGATCGAGGCGATCGCGACGCGTCTCTCCGACGTCGACCGGCTACCGCGTGTCGTCGCGGCGCGCCTCGCGGCGGCGGCGATCCGCGCGCGCGATGCCGAGGTCTCGGCCCAGGTCGGCTTGCGCCTCGACGCGGACCTCATCGTCTACCGCGAGTCTCCCGCCGGCCTGATGATCTTCCCGCAGATCGGCCTCCAGATCCCGATGGCCGATCTCGCGGCCCGCGAGCGCTCGGTGATCGCCGAGCAAGGCACGATCGCCGAGGGCGCGACGGAGGCCACGCGCGCCGACGCGCTGCGCGAGGCATTCGAGGTGGCTCACGAGGTGGAGCACGCGCGGGCCACGGTCACGCTGCTCGAGACGCGCTTCGTGCCGGCGCTCGCACACCTCGTGGAGCTGCGCACGCGTCAGCTCGCGGTCGGCGAGACGACGGTGCTCATCACGCTCGACGCCCGGCGTCGGCTGCTGCGCGCCCAGAGCGAGCAAGTGCTCGCCGAGGCGGCGTTGGCGTGGGCCGAGGTGCGCGCCTGGCTCCTGCTCGCCTCGCTCGAGCGCGGCGACGAGGAGGTGCGCCGTGAGCGCGCGTCATCTACCGCTCGTCCTCCTCTTCGTGTCGCTCCCGCGTGCGGCGGCGAAGAGCGCAGCGAGCCCGTGCTGCCACCGCCGGCCGAGACGCGCTGGGAAGAGGCGCGCCCGCCAGCCGACCTCGCGCTGCTCGAGGCCCCGGCCCACGTCGTGCCCGCGCCCGACGGCGAGGCCCGCGTGGGCGCGCCGTTCTCGGCGCGCGTGCTCCTCGTGCACGTGCGACCGGGCGACTCCGTCGCGGTGGGCGCGCCGCTCGTCGACGTGACGATGCCGGAGGTGCTCGACGCGGCCGCGCGTTGGTCCACCTCGGGCGCGCGTCGGTCGCTGCGAACGGCGCGCCGCACCGAGCTCGAGTCGCTGCGTGGCGAGGGCCTCGTCGAGACGGGCCGCGTGTTCGAGCAGGAGACGCAGCTCGCCGATCTCGACGCCGAGCGGGCGCAGGCGCTCGCCGTGCTGCGCGCCGCGTCGGTGCGGGAGGGCGAAGCGGCGAGCGTGCTGCGCTCGGGCCGCATCACGCTGCGGAGCCCGATCTCCGGGATCGTGCGCGCCGTCGACGCCACCGTCGGCGAGGTGCGCGACGCCACGGGCGCTTCGCTCGTGACGGTCGTCAGCGACGTGTCGGCGCGCGTCGAAGCGCGCTTCGTGCAGGGGCCACCCGAGGGCGCCCACTTCGTGTTCCACGGGCTCGACGGCACCGAGCTCCCGCTCGGTCCGATCGCGTCGAGCGTGATCGATCCGGTGGACGGGACGCGCGTCGCGTGGCTCGACCCCGAGGGCGATCGCCGTGTGCCCGCGGGCCTCGCGGGTCGCGTGCGGGTGTCGTTGACGCAGAGCGACGCGGTGGAGGTGCCCACGAGCGCGCTGATCGTCGCCGGCAGCGGCGTGGAGGTGGAGCGTGCCGACGAGAGCGGCGCCACGAGCCGCGCGTCGGTCGAGGTGCTGACGAGCTCGCCCACGCGCGCGATCGTGCGCGGCGTGCCGGCGGGCACGCGCATCGCAGTCGACCCGGTGCGGCCCGCTTCGGGAGGCGAAGGATGATCGAAGCGATCGCGCGCGCGGCGGTGCGGCACCGCGTGGCGGTGCTCGTCGTCTGGGCCACCGTCGCCGCGATCGGGATCGTCGTCGGCTCGTACCTGCGCTTCGATGCGCTGCCCGACGTGACGGGCACGCAGGTCGTCGTGCTCACGACGGCGCCCGGCTACACGCCCGAGGAGGCCGAGCGCCTCGTGACGCGCCCGGTCGAGCTCGCGACCTCGGGCCTGCCTGGCCAGACCGATCAGCGCAGCATCTCGCGCTACGGCCTCTCCGCCGTCACGATCGTCTTCGAGAACGGCTACGACCTCGTGCGCGCGCGGCAGATGGTGAGCGAGCGAATCGCGCTCGCGGCCCGCAACCTGCCGCCCGGCGTGGATGCGCCGGAGCTCGGGCCGATGAGCGGCGGCCTCGGCGAGATCTACCAGTTCGCCGTGAGCTCGGATCGGCGGACGCCCGCCGAGCTCATGGAGATCGTCGAGACGCGCATCGCGCCGCGCCTGCGCACGGTGCCCGGGATCGTGGAGGTGAACACGTGGGGCGGCGGGCGGCGCACGTTGGCGGTGGAAGGCGACCCCACGCGCATGGCGCGGCGACAGGTGACGCTGCGCATGCTGCGGGACGCGACCGAGCGCGCGGTGGGCGCGGCGGCGGGCGCGAGCCTCGAGGCGGGCGCGAGCCACGTGCTGCTGCGCGGTCTCGCGCTGCCGATTCGCCCGGAGGAGCTGGGCGCGGCGCTCGTCACGATGGATCACGACGGAACGCCCGTGCGCATCAGCGACGTCGCGAGCGTGCGCGTGGGCATGGAGCCGCGCATCGGCGCCGCCACGACCGGCGGCCGCGGCGAGGTCGTGTACGCGATGGCGCAGATGCTCACCGGCGCGAACGCGCTCGAGGTGCTCGCGGGTGTGCACGCGGCGATGCCCGACGTGATCGCCGCCCTCCCGCCGGACGTCGTGGTGAACGAGACCTACGATCGCAGCGAGCTCGTGGAGGCGACGCTCCGCACCGTGGGCCGCAGCCTGCTCGAGGGCGGCCTCCTCGTGATCCTCGTGCTCTTCGCCATGCTCGGGAGCGGGCGCGCCGGCGCGCTCGTGGCGAGCGTCATCCCGCTCTCGATGCTCGGCGCCGTGGTGGGCATGGTGGCGCTCGGCGTGCCCGGCAACCTCATGAGCCTCGGGGCGCTCGACTTCGGCCTGCTCGTGGACGGCGCGGTCGTGCTCGTCGAGACCGTCTTCCACCGCTTCCACGAGGACGGCGCCCGCGAGATCGCCGACCCGCCCACGCGCATCGCGGAGATCACCGCGTCGGTCGCGCGCCCCGTGTTCTACTCGGTGCTCATCATCCTGCTCGTGTACGTCCCGATCCTCACGCTCGAGGGCGTGGAGGGCACGATGTTCCGGCCGATGGCGCTGACCGTGGTGCTCGCGCTCGCCACGGCGCTGGCGCTCTCGCTCACCTACGTGCCAGCCGCGGCGAGCTTCGCGCTGCGCCCGCGCGACGTGCCGCACCAGACGCCGCTCCTGCCGCGCCTGCTCGAGCGCGGCTACGCGCCGATCCTCGCGTTCGTGAGCCGCCACCCGCTCGTGCCGATGGGTGTGGCGCTCGCGGGCCTCGTGGTGGGCGGCCTGCTCTTCGCGCGTGCCGGGACCGAGTTCGTGCCGCAGCTCGACGAGGGCGATCTCGTGGTGCAGCCGAGCCGTCATCCCGACGTGTCGCTCGAGGAGGCCGTGGTGCAGGCCCGCCGCGTGGAGCGAGCGGCGATGACGGTGCCCGAGGTGCTCGGCGCCACGAGCCGCATCGGCAGCCCCACCGTCGCGACCGACACGATGGGCATCGAGCAGTCCGACGTGTTCCTGCGCCTGCGCAGCCGTGATGCGTGGCGCCTGGGCCTGACGCACGAAGAGCTCGTGCGGCAGATCGATGCTGCGGTCGCGCCCGTGCAGCCGGGCGTCGACCTCGCCTACACGCAGCCGATCCAGATGCGCTTCAACGAGCTGCTCGGCGGCTCCACGAGCGACGTGTCCCTCAGCGTCTACGGCGACGACCTGGACGAGCTGCGCACGCTCTCCGAGCGGATGGCCGCCGTGCTTCGCGACGTCGCGGGCGCCGAGGACGTGCGCATCACCTCGCCGCCCGCGGTGCCGCTGCTCGAGGTGCGCCCGCGCGCGATCGACGCCGCGCAGCTCGGGTTCGACGCGACCGACGTGCTCGACGTGGTGCGCGCCCAGCGCGCGGGGCTGCTCGCGGGAACGACCTTCGACGGCCCGATCCGCGTGCCGGTGCGCGTGCACCTCGGCACGGCGCCCACGGCGTTCGAGGCGGCGCACGTGCTCGTGCCCACGCTGCGCGGCTCGCTCGTGCCGCTCTCGGCCCTCGCCGACGTCGCGCAGAGCGAGACCCCGGCGCTCGTGAGCCACCAGCAGGCGGCGCGGCGCATCCTCATCGGCTTCAACGTCCGCGAGCGCGATCTCGGGTCGGTGGTCCAAGAGGCCGAGGCGCGCGTGGGCGCCGCGGTGCCCCTGCCTCGCGGCTACCGCGTCGTGTGGGGCGGGCAGTACGAGAGCCTGGAGCGCGCGCGGGCGCGCCTCTCCTACGTGATCCCGGCCGTGCTCGTGCTCATCGTGGCGCTGCTCGTGCGCGTGCTGGAGCGCGCCCGCTCCACGATCCTCGTCTCGCTGAACGTGCCCTTCGCGGCGGTCGGTGGGATGATCGCGCTCGCGATGCGCGGGATGCCCATCTCGATCTCGGCGGCCGTCGGCTTCATCGCCCTCTCGGGCATCGCCGTGCTCAACGGCGTGGTGCTCGTGGCGCGCATCCACGCCGAGGAGGACGCGGGCCTTCCGCCCGCCGAGGCCGCGCTCGCCGCCGCGCGCTCGCGCCTTCGCCCGGTGCTGATGACGGCGCTCGTCGCCGGCCTCGGCTTCGTGCCGATGATGCTCGCGCACGGCGTCGGCGCCGAGGTGCAGGCGCCGCTCGCGACCGTGGTGGTGGGGGGCCTGTTCACGAGCACCCTCCTGACGCTCGTGGTGCTGCCGACGCTCTACGGGCGCTTCGTGCCGGCGCGCCGGCCGGTGCTGTCGCGACCCAGCCTGCCGGTGGAAGAGATCGTATGAGGATCCTCGTCGTCGAGGACGAGGAGCGCCTCGCGCGCGTGCTGCTCCGCGGCCTGCGCGAGGAGGGCCACACGGTCGATCACACGAGCCGCGTCGCCGACGCGCGCACGCAGCTCGAGCAGCTGTCGTACGACGTGGTCGTGCTCGACTGGATGTTGCCCGACGGCGACGGCCTCGAGCTCTTGCGCACGCTGCGGCGCGAGGGCGTGCGCACGCCGGTGTTGCTGCTCACCGCGCGCGGTCGCACGGAAGAGAAGGTGACGGGGCTGCGCGCGGGCGCCGACGACTACCTCGCCAAGCCCTTCGACTTCGAGGAGCTCGTCGCGCGCATCGAGGCCCTTCATCGCCGCAGCGAGGGAACGAGCCTCGATCGCACGTTCGGCGACGTGACGCTCGACGGCCGCACGCGCGCGCTGCGCTCGCAGGGCGACGAGGCGACGCTCACCGCACGCGAGTACGCGCTCGCCGCCGCGCTTTTCGAGCGGCCGGGCGAGGTGCGCACGCGCGCCGAGCTGCTGCGCGAGGTGTGGGGCTCGTCGTTCGAGGGCGACCCCAACGTGCTCGACGTGTACGTGGGCTACGTGCGCGGCAAGCTCGCGACGCTCGCGAAGGAAGGCCGGCGCCTGCCCACGCTGCGCGCCGTGCGCGGCATCGGCTTCCGGCTGTTGCTCGAGCGGCCGCAGGAGCCGGCATGAGCCTGCGCGCGCAGCTCGTGATCTTCGGCGCGCTCGTGCCCACGGCGCTGCTCGTGCTCGCCGTCGTCGTGACGGGCGAGCTCTTCGAGCGCTCGATGATGGGGGCCGTCGACGAGGCGATCGAGACGCAGGCCGCGGTCGAGGCGGTCAGCTTGTTCGACGGCCCCGAGGGCCCGCGCCCCCACGTGCACCTCGGCCTCTCGCCGCTCGGCGCGAGCGTCGACGGCGTGGCCTCCGACATCGCCGTGTACGACGAGGCCGGCGTGCGTGTGGCCTCGCACCCGTCGGACGAGCGCGGCCCGGTCACGCTGCGCCCGGACGACGTGGGCACCGAGCCCGCCACGCCCGTCACCCGCTCGCGCGACGGTCACGCGTTCCGCGAGCTCGCTCTCGTGGTTCGCGCGCCGACGGGCGCGCGTTACGCGGTGTGGCTCGGTCACGACCTCGCATCCCACGAGGCCACGCTGCGCGCGTTCCGCCGGAGCGCGTTCCTCGCCATCGCGCTGACCGGGATGGTGCTGCTGGCGCTCCAGCTGCTCGCGACCGGGCGCCTGCACCGTCGCGTCGCTGCGTTGGTCCGGCACGTGGCGAGCCTGCGCGACGGCGAAGCGCCGCGGCCACTTCCCGACGATGGCTCTGGCGACGAGCTCGGCGTGCTGCGCAAGGCGATCGCCGAGGCGGCCGAGAAGGTGCATCTCGCGCGCATGGCGCACGAGCGCCTCGTCGCCGACGCGGCGCACGAGCTGCGGACGCCGCTCGCGACGATGCGCGCTTCGATCGAGGTCACGTTGCGGCGCGAGCGCAGCAAGGAGGATCTGCGCGAGGCGCTCGAGGGCCTGCGTGGCGAGGTGGATCGGCTCTCGGCGCTCGCCACGACGCTGCTCGATCTGGCGGCGCTCCGCGCGCGCGAGGCCGAGCGGCTGGACTTCGATCTCGCGCCGCTCGTGCTGCAGGCGCTGGCGGCGGCCGACGGCGCGGCGGAGGCGCGAGGCGTGACGTTCGCACTCGAGGCGCCCGAGCGCTGCGAGATGCGTGGCTCGCCCCGCGAGGTGCGTCAGGCGGTCGACAACCTGATCGTGAACGCGCTCGCCCACGCGCCCGCCGGCACGCAGGTCGACGTGCGCGTGCGGCTCGAGGGCGGGCGCGTGCGCGTGATCGTCCGCGACCGCGGCCCAGGCGTCCCGGAGAGTGCGCGCGACGCGATCTTCGAGCCCTTCCATCGCGCGCAGCCGCTCGATGCCGACGCGAGCCCGGGCGCCGGCCTCGGGCTCGCGATCGTGCGCGACGTCGCCCGCCGTCACGGCGGCCGCGCGTTCGTGGACGCCGCCGAGGGCCCGGCCGCGGCGATCGCGTTCGAGATCGCCGTCTCGGTGTGATCTCCGTGGCGTCGGGAGCGGCCGCCGGGGGGAACGGAGCTCCGACCGCGGGAGCTGGGGCTTCGCGTCGGGACGATACGCACCGTCGTCGTCGGCCGCACCGATGCCGGCGGGCCGGCGGCCTCCCTCTCCGTCACGCCGCGTGGTAGGGGAGAGAATGTCGATCCCGGGACGCATGGCGCGCCTGGCGCGTTGGCTCGGCCCTTGGGCCGCGCGCGACGCCGTGCCGCCCGGGATCGAGCGACGCACGATTCGCGTCCAGCGTGGCGAGCGGGGCTTCGACGCGTGGGTCTACGTGGATCCGGCGCGCCCACCGCAAGGCTCGGTCCTCGTCGTGCCGGGCCTCCACTTCGCGGGGCCGGCCGATCCGCGCTTCGACCGCTTCTCGCGCGTGCTCGCCCACGCGGGCTTCGTCGTGCTCGCGCCGTTCCTTCCCGACTATGCCGATCTGCTCGTGCGCCCGAGCGTCGTCGACGACGCCGAGGCGGCGCTCGATGCGCTGCTCGCGCTGCCCGAGCGGCCCGCCGGCAAGCCGGGCGTGTTCAGCATCTCGTTCGGCTCGATGCCGGCGCTCCGCGTCGCCTCGCGCCGCTCGAGCGATCTGTCTCGCGTGGTGGTCTTCGGTGGGTTCTCGTCGTTCCGCAAGACCGTCTCGTTCGCGCTGAGCGGCGACGCCCAGCGCAAGAACGACCCGCTGAATTCGCCCGTCGCGATCCTGCACCTGCTGCCCTTCATCGACTCGCTCGCCGAGCACGATCACGGCGCGGTGGCAGACGCCTTCCGCGCCTACTGCCGCGCGAGCTGGGGCCGCGAGGAGAGCAAGATCCCCGCGATCCACCGGGCCATCGCCGAGCGCCTCGCGGGCGAGATCCCCGAGCACCTGCGCGAGCTGCTGCTCGTCTCCGCGCGCGCGCGTCCCGGGGTCGAGGCGCTGGCGGCCGCCGCGCTCGAGCGGGCGGGCGACGCCTTCTCGTGGATCGACCCCACGCCGCACCTCGCGACCGTCGCCTGCCCCGTCACGCTCGTGCACGGACGCGAGGACGACGTCATCCCGTTCGAGGAGAGCCAGGCGCTCGAGCGCGCGCTCGCGGGCAAGGACGTCGAGCTCATCCTCACCGGCCTCTATGGTCACACCGCGGGCGCGGGGCTCTCGAGCCAGCTCTCGCGCGTGGGCGAGAACGCGCGCGAGCTGAGCTCGATGACGCGGATCCTCGCGGCGATGGCGCGCCTGAGCGGCGATCGCTGACGGCGTGCCGTGCCCGCGTCGCGCGCGAGCGCTGCGACGCGCTCACCGTCTCGACTTGCCCGCGAAGAGCGCGGCCAGGCCCACGCGCCCGGAGACGCCGAGCTTGCGGTAGATCGCGCCGAGCTGATTGACGACGGTGGCCACCGAGGTCCCTCGCTGGGTGGCGATCGCCGTGTTGCCGAGGCCGCGGGCCGCCAGGGTCGCGATCTCGCGTTCGGCCGGGGTGAGCTCGATCGCGGTCCGCGGGCCGTCGAGCGGGACTCCGACGACCAGATACTCGACGTCGTCGACGCGGACGCGGTGCATGGACTTGCGGCCGCTCACTTCGGCTGTCCTTCGGGATGCGCGCCGAGGGCGGCGGCGAGCTGGGCGAGGGCGGCGCGCGAAGGAAGGCCGAGGCGGCGCACGATCTGATCGAGCGCACGGCTGATGGCGCTCTCGCTCAGGCCGAGGTGGTAGGCGATGGCCTTGTTCGAGTGGCCCATCGCGACGTACGCGGCGATGGCGCGCTGCGAGGGCGTGAGCCGATCGGGACCGGGCGCGGCGGGCTCGTTCTGCCGCAGGACGAAGAAGCGCTTCTTGTCGGTGTCGAAGGTGTCGACGAGCGACCAGCGGCCGGCGACGAGTGCCCGCCACGCCGCGACCAGGCGCGCGGGATCGCTCGTCCCATGCCGCGCGGCGAGCACCTCGGCGGCCGCGCGGATCACGGGCAGGTGTGCCTCGGCGTCGCTCGTCGCGTGCAGCGCGCGCTGCGTCGAGGGGTCGAGCACCGCGTCGGCCGCGTCGAGCGACCCCTCGGTCGGGTGGGCGCGGAGCCGCTCGCGCAGGCGCAGCGCGGCGGCCAGGTGCGACGCGACGCGGTCCCACTTCCGCTGGTCGCGCGCGGTGAAGTAGCCAGTCGTGAGGAGCCCGCCGATCAGGACCGCGCCGACGCCCGTGGCATCGACGCACGTGAGCCCGATGCAGTCCGCGAGAGGAAACCGGACCGGAAAGCTCGCCGAACGCGCCAAGAGGTCTCCCGTCAGCCCGTACGTCGCGCTCGCGGTCGCAAGCGCGCTCGGCCGGTGGAGCACGACGCGCTGTGCGCTCGGCATCGGCAAGTGATGGTGGCGCACGTCGCGATCGAGGTCGGCGCCGTCGGGAAGCTGGACCGCCGCGCAGGAGCGATAGGCGCCACGCGGGATGTCGACGATCCATCCGTGCACGAAGCTCCCGTGATCGAGCACCGGCCGCGCGGCCTCGAGCACGCCGCGTAGCCACACGTCGTCGTCCGCGTGCAGCGCATAGCCGGCATCCGCGACCGCGATCATCGCGGCCTCTGGCGCTTCCAGACGCGTCCCCCGACGTGCCACGTGGCGAGCGTACGCGGGCTCGGTGCCCGTGGCGACGGAGAGCCGACGCTCCGCAACCGATCACTATGGAGCCGCACGGCGGTCCACGGGACACCTCGGGCGGGGAGACTTGCCATGACGTCGTTCAGGAGCCGCTCGTTCGTCCGCGGGCTCGGTGGGGTGTTCTGCATCGGGGCCGTGACGGCGCTCGCCGGGTGCGGGGGCGACACGAGCGTTCCAGGAACCGACGACACCGGGATCGACGGTGCGCGCCTCGACGCGAGCGCGGACGCGGCCGGGCTGGATGGGGCGACGTCCGATGCACCGCACACCGACGTGGGGAGCGGCTGCATCGACGCCGACGGTGACGGGGCACGATCGGCCTCGTGTGGCGGGAGCGACTGCGACGACGCCGACGCCGAGGCCTACCCCGGGCACGCCGAGGTCTGCGACGCCACGGGCCACGACGAGGACTGCGATCCCTCGACCGTGGGCTTCCGCGATCAGGACTCCGATGGCTACGTGGACGCGGCGTGCTGCAACGGCAGCCACTGCGGCGACGACTGCAACGACACCCGCCCCACGGCCCATCCTGGCGGCACGGAGGCCTGCGACTCGTTCGACAACGACTGCGACGCCTCGACGGACGAGGGCGTGCTCGAGACCTTCTACCCGGACGGCGACGGCGACGGCTTCGGCCTCGCGACGGGCGCCACCGTCACCGGCTGCACCATCCCGCCGGGCTACTCGTCCCTCGCGGACGCGACCGACTGCGACGACACGATGCGTGGCGTCAACCCGAGCGCGATGGAGATCTGCGACGCCGCGATGGTCGACGAGAACTGCGACGATCTGCGCAACCCGGCCTCGCTCTGCGCCTGCAACGCCGGTGATCCGCCGCGCGCGTGCGCGCTTCCCGGCATCTGCGCCAGCGGTCGCGAGATGTGCATCGGCGGAGCGTGGGGCATGTGCACGGTCATGCCGCGCGGCGAGAGCTGCAACGGCCTCGACGACGACTGCGACAACTCGGTCGACGAGACGCTGACGATCGTCTGCTACGCCGACACCGACAACGACACCTATCCCGACGGGCTCGGCGCCGCCCAGTCCACGCCGTGCCCGGACTCCTCGCGGCCGAGCGTCGGAGGCTGTCCCTCGGGCACCACCAACCGCGTCCCCGACGCGAGCAACGTCGACTGCGGGCCCAGCGACTCCACGGTGCATCCGCTCGCCACCGAGACCTGCAACGACGTCGACGACGACTGCGAGGGCGGGATCGACGAGGGCGTCTCCGCGCAGTGCTACACCGACGGCGACAACGACACCTACGCGCCCGCCGGCGCGACGGCGTCCCGGCGCTGCCAGGATCCCGCGCGGGGCGCGGTGGGCTTCTGCCCGACGGGGTTCACGAACCAGGCGCCCGGCGCCCGGCCCGACTGCGACGACGCCGCGTTCGGGAGCAACCCCGGCGCCCTCGAGCTCTGTGACGGAGCCACCGTGGACGAGGACTGCGATGGCATGCAGAACGAGGGGTGCTCCTGCACCGTGACGGGCTCGCCGGTGAGCTGCCAGACGGCGCTCGGCGCCCAGGGGCGCTGCGCGGCGGGGACCACCACGTGCGTCGCCGGCATGTGGAGCACGTGCTCGGTGCAGCCGACGGGCGAGACGTGCAACGGGATGGACGACGACTGCAACGGGACCGTCGACAACGGCGTTCTCGTCGCCTGCTGCGTCGATGGAGACAACGACGGGTCGGTGGTGTCGCTGACGCCGGCGATGAGCGCGTGCAGCTGTCCGTCGGGCTATCGCGTCTGCCCCGCGGCCGGGACGCCGGTGGACTGCAACGACGCGGCCGCCGCGATCCACCCGGGCGCGACCGAGCTCTGCAACCGCATCGACGACGACTGCTCGACGGGCGGCGGCGCCGTGAGCGCCGAGGATGCCGACCTCGACAACTACGCGAGCCCGTCGGCGGCATGCAGCGGAGGCTTTCCGCGGACGGACTGCAACGACGGGGCGGCTGCCGTCCACCCGGGCGCCGCCGAGGTCTGCAACGGCGTCGACGACAACTGCACGGCCGGGACCGACGAAGGGGTGACCACGCGCTACTACCGCGACGCCGACGTCGACAACTACGGCACGCCGGCCACGTTCGTGGACGCGTGCACCGCGCCGTCCGGCTACGTGATGAACGCCAACGACTGCGACGACGCGCGGAGCGACGTTCGCCCGGGCGCGCCCGAGCTCTGCGACGGCGTGTGGAACAACTGCACCAACGGCAGCGGCGCGCGCAGCGCCGAGGACGCGGACGGCGACCACCATGCACCGACGTCGGGCGGAGCCGGGCTCTGCAGTGGAGGTTATCCGCGCGACGATTGCGCCGATCTCACGGCGACCGCGTATCTGGGCGCGACCGCGTACCGCGACGCGCCCTATTGCACGAACGGGCGCACGCCGATCTCGTGCACGTCGGGGCTCGGGACGAGCCTCCAGTGTGGCACGACGTGCCTGCCACCCGGCTCCGCCGTCTACGCCACCTTCGACTACAACTGCATGAACGGCGAGGAGCCGGAGCCCGTCGCGACGAGCTGCACGGGCGGCTGCTTGGTCATGGGCAGCACCTGCCGCGACGGTCCGACGACGAGCGGCGTGATCTGCGGCGCGATGACCACGTACACGGACTGCTCGTGCAGTGGCACCTGCAGCCTGGTCGGCCATCCGACGCGACCCCAGGCCTGCCGCTGATCCACTGGCACGGCTCGCCGCGAGGACTATCTTCGCGCGGTCCGTGAGCAACGATCGTGAGGTGCCGGCGCCGCCGGTCCACAAGTCCGACGAAGAGAGGCGCGAGGATCGCTTCCGGGTGATGCTCGCGTTCGGCACCGGCCTGATGCTCGTCTCGGCGCTCTCGTGCTGCTGCGTCGGCAGTGCGCTGGTCTCGAGCACCGACGACGGGCACCAGACCCAGCGCCGCCATCGTTGAGCAGGCCCTGAGCGCTCCGCGGTGGGTGTAGGCTCACTCCGGGATGCCGAACCTCCGCCTGAAGCAGAAGACGAATCTGTCGTCGTTCCGACGCATCGCGATCGGCACGTGGCGCACGGCCTACGACCCGACGGTCTACGGCACGCTCGCGCTCCGGGCCGACAAGGTGCTCGCCTACGTCGACGCTCTCCGCCAGCGCACCGGCAAGCGCGTCACGCTCTCGCACCTGATGGCGAAGGCCGTCGCCATCACGCTCTCGGAGATGCCGGACGCCAACGCGATCCTGCGCCGCAACCGCATCTACCTGCGGCAGGACGTCGGCGTCTTCTTCCAGGTCGCGCTCGAGGACGATGACACCGGCGAGATCGACCTGAGCGGCGCCACGATCTTCGATGCGCAGAAGAAGTCGTTGCCCGACATCGTCACCGAGTTCGAGGGCAAGGTCGGCGCGGTGAAGAAGAAGCAGGACAAGCAGCTCGAGGGCACGCGGAGCCTCTTCAAGCGCATCCCGTATCGCTTGCTCAACTGGGTGCTGGACACGCTCGGCTACCTGAGCTTCGAGCTGAACCTCGACCTGCGCTGGGCCGGGATCCCCTCCGATCCTTTCGGCTCGGCGATGGTGACCAACATCGGCTCGCTCGGGCTCGAGGAGGCCTACGTGCCGCTCGTCCCCTACAGCCACGTGCCCTTGCTCATCGCGCTCGGCGCGGTGAAGGAGGAGCCGGTGGTGGAGGGAGGCGAGATCCGCGTGGGCAAGGTGCTGCGCGCCTTCGCGACGTTCGACCACCGCGTTCTCGACGGCATGCACGCCGCGAAGATGAGCAAGACCCTCAAGCGGATCTTCGACGACCCGGAGAAGGAGCTCGGGGCCCTGCCGCCGCCACCCGGCTGAGGCTGGACGCGCCCCCTGCCGATCACCGCCCCGATCCCCCCCGGGCTCGTGCGAGGCCTTGCCAACGACGCGTCGCGTCGTGGTACAAGCGATCGCGCCGTTGCTGACGCTTCTCCGTAACGCCGACGTCCTCGACCCGAGCCCTCTCGGCAAGCGCGACGTCCTCGTGTCTGCGGAGCGCGTCGTGGCCATGGAGGCCTCGATCGACGTGCCGCGTCAGATCGCCTGCGACGTCGTCGATCTCGAGGGACGGGCGCTCGCGCCGGGCCTGGTCGATGCGCACGTGCACCTCGGCGGGGGCGGCGGCGAGTCGGGCTTCGCCTCGCGCGTGCCACCTCTGTTTCTGTCGGAGATCACGCGCGCCGGCGTCACGAGCGTCGTCGGTCTTCTCGGCACCGACACGACCACGCGCACGATCGAAGACCTCGTCGCGCGCGCGTACGGCCTGCGCGAGGAGGGGCTCTCGGCCTGGTGCTGGACCGGCGGATACGCGGTGCCGCCGCGCACGCTCACGGGATCGGCGCGGGGCGACATCGTCTTCGTCGATCCGATCGTGGGCGTGGGCGAGACGGCCATCAGCGATCACCGCAGCTCGCAGCCGACCTTCGACGAGCTCGTGAAGCTGGCGGCCGACTGCCACGTCGCCGGGCTCACCACCGGCAAGGCCGGCGTCCTGCACCTTCATCTCGGCGACGGCGCGCGTGGCCTGGCGCTCGTGGCGCGCGCGCTCGTCGAGACGGAGCTGCCGGCGCGCACGTTCCATCCCACGCACGTGAACCGCAAGCCGGCGCTCTGGGACGAGGCGCGCTCGCTCGCGCGCACGGCGAGCCTCGTGGTCGACGTCACGGCGTTTCCGATCGAAGGCGACGATCCGGCGGTCCCCGCCGAGGACGCGATCGAGAGATGGCTCGACGAGGGCCTGCCGCGCGAGCGCCTGACGGTGAGCTCCGACGGCGGGGGCTGCCTACCGGCGTTCGACGAGAGCGGCTGGCTCACGCACATGGACGTGGGCCGCCCTTCGATGCTCGCGACCACGCTGCGCGCCCTGCTCACCCGTGGCCGACGGCTCGCGGAGGTGCTGCCGTTCTTCACCTCGAACGTGGCCACGCACCTGCGCCTCGCGCGCAAGGGAAGGGTGGAGGCGGGCGGCGATGCCGACCTCGTCGTGCTCGCGCACGACGGAACGATCGAGAGCGTCATGGCCCGTGGCACGTGGATGGTCCGTGGCGGCGAGCCGCTCGCGCGCGGCACGTTCGAGCGCGGAGACGGGCGATGAGGGCCTGCCGACACGGAGCGCGCGCGCTCGCGCCGGGCCACGCGCGCGACGCTGGTGCGACGAAGGCAGCATGGCGAGGGCCCCGTTCGCTCGCGAGCGAAGCGGGCCCGCGCACGGAGGAGCGGGATCGGGCCCTGCCGGTCCCTCTGGCGGCGCGCGCAGCGCGCTCAGGAGAGTAGCGGTGCCGGCAAGACCCGAGAACGACAAGGATCGTGGATGGATCGTCCCCGTGGGCGGGGCGGAGGACAAAGGCAACCGAGCGGAGATCCTCCGCCGGTTCGTCTCACTCGCCGGCGGCAGCACGGCGCGCATCGCGATCATCCCCACGGCGAGCCAGCTCGAGGACACCGGACGCCGCTACGAGGGCATCTTCAAGGAGCTCGGCGCGCGCGACGCGCAGGCGCTGCCCTACAAGACCCGCGAGGACGCCGAGCGCAAGGACTGGCTCGAGATGCTGGAGACGGCGACCGGCGTCTTCCTCACCGGCGGCAACCAGCTTCGCATCTCGACGGTGCTCGGCGGCACGATGGTCGCGACCATGATCCGCCGCATGAACGCGCGCGGCGTGCCGGTCGGAGGCACCAGCGCCGGCGCCGCGATCCTCAGCGAGCACATGATCGCCTTCGGTGCCGAGGGCGCGACGCCGCGGGCCGGCATGGCCACGCTCGCGCCGGGCATGGGCCTGACGAACCGGGTCGTGATCGACCAGCACTTTCGTCAGCGCGACCGCATCGGGCGCCTGCTGACGGCGCTCTCGTACAACCCGTTCGCGATCGGCCTCGGCCTCGACGAGGACACCGCCGCGTTCATCGACGCGGACGACGTCGTGCACGTCCTCGGCGCGGGCGCGATCACCGTGGTCGATGCCGCCGCGCTCGAGCACTCGTCCGTCGCGTCCGCCGAGCTCGGCGACGTGATCTGCATGACCGGCGTCCGCATCCACCTCTTGCCCAGCGGTGGGCGCTTCGATCTCCAGTCGCGCAAGGCGTTCCCTCCCCCGAGCCAGGAGAGCTGACCCGAATGCAGATCCTCGAGCGTCGCGTCTACGTCGGTCCGAACCTCTACGCCCACTTCCCGGTGGTGCGGCTCACCGTCGACCTCGAGGCGCTCGAGGACCATCCGAGCGGCAGGATCGACGGCTTCGTCGACGGCCTCTTGAAGGCGTTGCCGGGGCTCGAGAAGCACGGCTGCTCCTACGGCGCACACGGCGGCTTCGTGCGGCGCCTGCGCGAGGACGGCGGCACCTGGATGGGGCACGTGCTCGAGCACGTCGCGATCGAGCTCCAGGTGCTGACCGGCGCGAAGGTCAGCTTCGGCAAGACGCGCGGCACCGGCAAGACGGGCGAGTACCACGTCGTCTTCGAGTACGAAGAAGAGAACGTCGGGCTCGCGGCGGTCGATCTCGGTCAGCAGCTCATCGAGTCGCTCCTGCCGATCAAGCTCCGCAAGGAAGGCGTGCTGCCGGAGGGGTTCGACGCGAAGGCCGAGATCCGCTCGCTCGTCGAGTACGCGCAGAAGAAGCAGCTCGGCCCCTCGACGGCGTCGCTCGTGCACGCGGCGGAGGACCGCGGGATTCCGTGGTTCCGCCTGAACTCGCGCTCACTCATCCAGCTCGGCCACGGCAAGTGGCAGAAGCGCATCCAGGCGACGATCACCAGCCAGACCTCCCACATCGGCGTCGAGCTCGCGTCGGACAAGGAAGAGACGAACCGCCTGCTCGGCGATCTCGGCCTCCCCGTCCCCAAGCAGCGCTGGGTGCGCAACGAGAACGAGGCCGTCCGCGCGGCCGAGCGCCTCGGCTATCCGGTCGTGGTCAAGCCGCTCGACGCGAATCACGGCCGCGGCGTCACCACGGATCTGCGCGATCCCGAGGCCGTGAAGGTCGCGTACGTGAAGGCGCGGGAGCACTCGCGCAGCGTGCTCGTCGAGACGTTCCTCACCGGCTACGACCACCGCATGCTCGTCGTCGGTGGCGAGCTCGTCGCGGTCGCCAAGCGGGTCCCTGGCCACGTGGTGGGCGACGGCAAGAGCACCGTGAAGGACCTCGTCACGAAGGTGAACGAGGATCCGCGGCGCGGCATCGGCCACGAGAACGTGCTCACGCGCCTCGAGATCGACCACGAGGCCGAGCGCATGCTCGAGCGGGCCGGCAAGACGCTCGAGACGGTGCCCGCGGCCGGCGAGCTCGTGTTCCTGCGCGGCACGGGCAACCTCTCGACCGGCGGCACGGCGATCGACCTCACCGACGTCGTGCACCCCGACAACCGCGAGATGGCGGTGCGCGCGGCGCGCGCGATCGGCCTCGACGTGATCGGCGTCGACTTCATCACGCCCGACATCACGCAGAGCTACCGCGACGTGGGCGGCGGCATCTGCGAGGTGAACGCGGCCCCCGGCTTCCGCATGCACGTGGCGCCGACCGAAGGAAAGCCGCGCGACGTCGGGAAGGCCGTGATCGAGATGCTCTTCCCCTCGGGCAACGCGCCCTCGCCCGAGAAGAGCGGCCGCATCCCGATCGCGGCGCTGACGGGCACGAACGGAAAGACCACGACCGCGCGCATGCTCGCGCACATCCACAAGATGAACGGCTCGACCGTGGGCCTCACGACGACCGACGGCGTGTACGTGGACGGCAACCGCACCTTCGCCGGCGACATGACGGGCCCGACCGCGGCGCGCATGGTCCTCAGCGATCCGACGGTCGATCTCGCGGTGCTCGAGACGGCGCGCGGCGGCCTGCTCCGCGCCGGCATGGGCTATCGGCACTGCGACGTCGGCGCCGTGCTGAACGTGACGAGCGATCACCTGGGCCTGCACGGCATCGACACGCTCGATCAGCTCGCGCAGCTCAAGCGCATCGTCGTCGAGGTCGCCAAGAACGTCGCGATCCTCAACGCCGACGATCCGCTCTGCCTCCAGATGGCCGACCACACCGAGGCCCAGCGCATCGGCTACGTGACGATGAACCCGCGCCACGAGCTCGTGCGGCAGCACATCCGGGAGGGCGGGCTCGCGATCGTCTGCGAAGAGGGAATCAACGGGCACATGATCACGCTCTACGACAAGGGCGCGCATCAGCCCCTGCTCTGGACGCACCTCGTCCCGGCGACGCTCGAGGGCAAGGCGACCCACAACGTGCAGAACGCGATGTTCGCCGCCGTGATGGCGCACGCGATGGGCGTCAAGGCGGACACGATTCGCCAGGGCCTGCGCACCTTCGACACGACGTATTTCCAGGCGCCGGGTCGCCTCAACGTCTACGACCAGCTGCCCTTCAAGGTCATCCTCGACTACGGCCACAACCCCGCCGCCATGCAGGTGATGGCCGATCTGGTCGGCAAGCTCGGGGTCACCGGCAAGCGCGTGCTCGTGCTCGCCGCGCCCGGGGACCGCCGCAACGAGGACATCGAGGCGATGTGCGGCATCGCCGCGCGCGCCTTCGACAAGGTGATCGTCAAGCAGGACGACGACACGCGCGGCCGCGCGTCCATGGAGGTGCCCGAGCTGATGAAGCAGGCGCTCGAGCGTGCGGGCCTGCGCGCCAGCGCGATCGAGATCGTCGCCGAGGAAGAGAAGGCGATCGACCACGCACTGCGCACTGCGGAGCGCGGCGACCTGGTGCTCGTGCTCGCCGACAAGGTGAACCGGGCCTGGAAGCAGATCACCAAGTACAAGCCCGACGGGGCGCCGGCCCCGAGCACGCGGCAGAGCGAGCGGCCGCCCGAGCCCTCGCGCCCGGTCGATGCATCGGTCACCCTGGTGGGCTTGCAGGTCGTCAAGGACGAGCGCGGCGTGCGCATCGCACGCAGCCAGCAGAACGAAGACTGAGGGCGCTTGCGCCTCGTCGACGCACGCCGGCTCCGCGGACCGACGCTCGGGGCGAGCGGGAGCGGGGCGATCGCCGAGATCGCCCTCGAGCGGGACGAGCGCCCGGAGGTGGTGATCCGTGCGTGGCGCGCCGCGCTCGCCGGCGTGCTCGCGTGGGCGGGGCGCGGCGAGGTGGGGCGTGGCCTCGAGGTGCGCCGCTTCGAAGCTGGCGCGACGCTCTTCATCCCGAGCCCCGTCGACGGCGTGAGCGCGACGCTGGACCTGCTCGAGTGGTCGATCGGCTACGTCCGCGACCGGCTCGCGGGTGAGGCCCACCCGGCCGCGCTACGTGCCGCGTCGGAGCGCTTCCGCGAAGCGCTGGCGGAAGAGGCGAGCCCGGGCCTGGTCCGGCTGCGCGCCGAGGCGGCCGAGCGCGGGATTCCGAGCTTCGTCGACGACGAGCGCGTGACCTTCGGGCACGCGGGCCGCTCGCGCACCTACGACCGGCGCGCGCTGCCGACGGCGGTCCCGTGGCGCGAGCTCGGCGCGATCCCGGTCGCGCTGATCACCGGCACCAACGGCAAGACCACCACGACGCGGATGGTCGCGCGCATCGCCAAGCACGCCGGCTTGGTCCCCGGCAACACGTCGTCGGACGGGATCGCCATCGACGAGCGCATCGTCGAGCCGGGCGACAACACGGGCGGCGAGTCCGCGCGCGCCGTGCTCCGCGACCCACGCGCGCAGATCGCGCTCCTCGAGACGGCGCGAGGAGGTCTCTTGCGCCGCGGCCTCGCCGCGACCGGCGTGGACGCCGCCCTCATCACCAACGTGAGCGACGATCACCTCGGCGAGCACGGCGTGCTCGATCTCGACACGATGCTCGAGACGAAGGCGGTCGTCGGCCACGCGGTGCGCGCGGGCGGCAAGGTCGTGCTGGGGGCGGACGACGCCGGCCTGAGGAAGATCGCCAAGACGTTCCGGGCCGAGCGCGTGCTCTTCGCCCGCGATCCTCGCTGGGTGCGCGCCCACGTTCGCGCCGGGGGCCATGCGTTCGTGGTCGAGCGCGGGATGCTCGTCCACCTCGGCCCCGATCGCCACGAAGAGATCGTGAAGGTGGTCGACGTCCCGCTCACCGACGAGGGGCGCGCCGTCCACAACGTGCAGAACGCGCTCGCGGCCGCAGCGCTCGCGTGGTCCCTCGGGCTGCCGATGCGGGCGATCCGCGCCGGGCTCGCGGACTTCGGCAAGCGCGCGCGCGACAACGTCGGGCGCGGGCAGACGGTGCGTGCCCCGGGTGGCGCTCGCGTGGTGCTCGACTTCGGTCACAACCCGGCGGCCGCCGAGGCGCTCTATGGCTGGGCGCGCGCGCGGGCGGGGAAGGGCCGCGTGCTCGCGGTGCTCACGCAGCCGGGCGACCGCTCCGACCTCGCGATCGAGCGCTTCACGCGGAGCGTGGTCGAGGCCGGGGCCGTGCGGAACGCGATCGTCTGGGAGAAGGCGGACCTGCGGCGCGGCCGCGAACCGGGCGAGATCGAGCGCGCGCTCGCCCGTGGCCTTCGTCGTGCGGGCGTGGCCGCGCGCAGCGTCGTCGTCGCCCGTGACGAGGCGGACGCCGTGCGCCGCGCCCTCGCCGTCGCTCGCCCGGACGACGTGATCGTCGTCTCGCCCAGCCTCGATCGCCGACTGCCGTCGGTGGGCGGCGCGTCGGAGCTCAGGAAGACACGGCGGCGTCGAGCGTGAACGCGCCCTGGAAGAGCTCGCTGAACGAGTCGACCACGACGAAGTAGGTGCCGGCGGCGGTGGGAGCGAAGTGCAGGGTGATGTCGGCGCCGATGTCGGCCGCTTGGGCGCCTATCACGCAGTGCGAGGCGGTGGCGTCGCAGGCGGCGGTCGCGTCTCCCGGGCCGAGGACGTAGAGCCCGAGGAAGAGGTCGGGCTGGTGCAGGACCAGGTCCAGCGATTGGCCGGCGGCGAGCGTGACGGCATAGACGACATCGGGCCCGTCGAGGTCGACGTCGATGCACGCGCCGACGTCGCGTTGCGTCGCGTAGTGGTCGTCGGCACCCAGCGTCGAGCCGTTCGTCGTCACCGGCGAGCCGGGCGTGCCCACGGCGAGCGCTGCGGCGGTCGCGCACGTGTCGTTGGCCGGCGGCGTGACGCAGAGGTCGCGCGCGCACACCTCGCCGGCATCGCAGCCGCGCAGCGGGCTGCCCGCCGCGTCGCAGTCCGGATCGTGCGGGCCGCACCCGCAGTCGCAGCTCGCGCCGTCGGCGTAGAACGTCGGGTCGCACGTCCATGCAGCGGGATAGCGCGGTGCGCAGTGTCCGACGCTCGTATCTCCGAACAGGTGGTAGCAGCGCTCGAGGGCAGCGGCGTCGCACTCGGCGTCGGTGTGACACGTCGGCCGGCAGATTCCGTCGCCTCGCCCGAGCTGGTCGCAGAGCCCGTCCCAGAACGAGGTCCCCACGGGCGCGCAGTAGACGCTGCCGACGGCGCAGCGCTGGCCCAGCGCGACGCCCGAGCGCGCCATCGGAGTCGGGTCACAGTACTCCTGCTCGTTCGCATCGATCGCGCAGACGCCGTTGCCACAAGGGCGGCTCTCGACGCGGCTGCATCGCTGCGCACAGAACGGCGCGAAGGAAGGGATGTCGCGCCGGATCTCGCAGATCTGGCTCGCGTTGCAGTCGACGGCCTCGCGCGTACCGTCGCAGTCCGGATCGAGCAGGCCGCATCGGCACTGGCAGTCGGCCCCGTCTCCGTAGGTTGCGGCGTCGCAGGTCCATCCCGGAGGCGGGAACGCGAGGTCGACGTCGACGTCGGCGACCTCGAGGCAGGCGCCGCCGGGGACCGGCGTCGACATCAGCGTCGGCCCGCCGATCGTCACCTCGATCATGCGCAGATCGACGAGGGTTGCGTCCAGGACCATTCCGTAGGGGTCGCTCCGCAAGGTCATCGTTCCCGACGCGGCGAAGAAGCCGTGGTCCCGCGTGAGGCCGCTGAAGGCCATCACGCAGTGCGCGCACGTCGCACGGTTGTCGTCGCGGCTGCCTTCGATGTCGAAGCTCCCGACGTACGTGGCGTCGCCGTAGCGCTCGAAGGTCAGGTAGAGCGCGTAGGTCGCTCCCGAGATCGGCTCGGTGATGGGGACGACGTAGTTGGCCGAGACGTCGTCGACGAAGTCGAGCTGCCAGGTGCCGAGGGTGACGCGGGCGCAGCCGCTGCTCGCATCGGTCCCGCCGTCGGCGGCCGCGTCCGCGGCGGCATCGGTGGCCGCATCGGCGCCAGCGTCCGGCGCGTCGGCCGGGGCCGGCGCGGGGCACCCGGAGAGGAGCGACGTCAGGCCGAGGCCGATCGCGAGGACACGGAAGGAAGCAGTGGGTCGGCGGGGCGTCATGGGACCTCGTGATCGAGGGATCGCCCCTCGAGCCAGCACGGTGTCCGGCCCGCGCCGGATCTCTCACGAAATCGACCGAGGCCGCCGAGACGGAATGCGCCGGTCGCGAGCCGCGGCAGATCGCGGGCCCGTCGCCGCTCGCGAGCCCGCTCAGCCGGAGAACGTGATGCGCACGGGGCGCTTGAACGTCTGCTCGAAGAGCGCCGCCTTGCGTGCCGTCGTCCACATCTCGAGCGAGAGATCCTCGCGGCCGACCGCCTTCAGCGCGACCTCGCGGTTCGAGACGGCCACGTCGAGTGTCTGCACCTTGCTGCGGTGGCCGCGGTCGAGCGCATCGGCGATCCGCAGCAGCGCCGACAGGCGCCGCACCTTGCGCTGCGCCTCCGCGTCGAGGCTGCCGAAGGTCTCGTGCTTGGGTGAGGGGTCGGCGCGCCGGTGATAGCGCGCGATGCAGCCGACGATCGTCTTCAGCTCGGGCGAGAGCCCCATGATCTCCGAGTGCTCGACGATGTACTGGGTGTGCTTGTGGTGCGCCGACGACTCGACGAACTCGCCGATGTCGTGGGTGAGGGCCGCGACGCGCAGGAGCACGCGATCCTCGGGGCCGAGGCCGTGCAGCTCGGCGAGCCGGTCGAAGAGCAGCACCGCGAGGCGATCGACCTGGGTCGCGTGCGTCTCGTCGAAGTGGTAGCGGCGCCCGAGCTGGATGGCCGCGCGCGAGGCGAGGTGCTCGTCGAGCTTCGGGTCCCAGACGCGGAAGTGCTTCTCGACCAGCTCGGCCGCGACGCCCTCCTTGAGCCCGACGCCCGGAGCGACGATGGCGTCGGTGCGCGCGAGGTCGGCCACCGCGACCAGCGCGTAGAGCGCGGGCACGATCACGTCCGCGCGATCGGGCCGCAGCTCGAAGCGCTTTCGGCGGGCCGCCGCGGTCAGCTTCTTCATGCGGGTGAGCAGCTTGCGCGCCGCGCTCACGTCGATCGTCGGCATCGCGCGGCCGGTCATGGGCACGAGCGCCGCGATGGCGTCGAAGCTCCCGCCAGTCCCGGCGACGACGTCGTAGGTGCGGCTCCCGTAGCTCTGCGCGACCGGCGCGAGGACGCGCTCGATGTACTCGACGAGCAGCTTCTCCTGGGCCTTGGTGACGGGCTTGCCGTGGTCGAGGAACGACTCGAGCAGGCGCACGGTGCCGATCTCGAGCGACGTGGAGAAGCGCACCTCGTCGTGGTGCACCTCGCTGAGCTCGAGCGAGCCGCCGCCCAGATCGCAGAGCAGCGCGCGCTTGTCGGTGAGGGAGATGCGCTTCTCGACTGCGACCTTGACGAGGCGCGCCTCTTCGGTGCCGTCGATCGCCTCGAGCTCGACCCCCGCGTCGGCCGCGCGCTCCAGCAGGATCGCCGCGTTCTCGGCGTCGCGTGCCGATGCGGTGACGACGGCGCGAACCTCGGTGACGTCGAGATCGGCGATGCGCCGCTGGAACTCCTTGAGCACGCGGACGCACTCGTCCACCGCACGGGGATCGAGCTTGCCCGTGAGGAAGACCGCGTGGCCCATGCGGACCGGCTTCCGGATCGAGGCCAGCTCCACGATGCGATCGGCGGACTCTGCCTCCACGACCAGGAGGCGGGAGGCGTTGGACCCGATGTCGATCGATGCGAACCGCGGCACGGACGCCGTTGTACACGGCGCGCGAAAAGACTCAACCGCGATCGGCCGATCGGGTGGGCAGCACGAGGTGCCCGATCGCGACCGCGAGGAGCGTGGCGAGGGCGCTCGCGCCGAGCACCGTCACGCGCGCGGCATCGAGCAGCACCGGCGCGTCGGCGAACGCGAGGCCGGCGACGAACAAGGACATGGTGAAGCCGACCCCGCCCAGCATTCCCAGCACGACGACGTGCCGGCGCGTCAGCTCCTCGGGCAGCTCCGCGAGGCGCAGGCGCACGGCGATCGCGCTCGCGACGACGATCCCGAGCGGCTTGCCGAGCACGAGCCCGAGCGCGACGCCCGTCACGACGGCGAGCCCGTCGGCATCGAGCGCCCCGGCCCGAACGGCCACGCCGGCGTTGGCGAGCGCGAAGAGCGGCATGATCGCGTACGCCACCCACGGGTGGAGCGTGCCGATCAGCTCCTCGGAGAGCGAGGTCTCCGCGTCGTGCGCGCCCGCCTTCGACGGCGGCGTGAGCAGCCCCAGCGCGACGCCCGCGAGCGTCGGGTGCAGGCCCGCGGCGAGGAACGAGAGCCAGAGCACGGCGGCGGGCAGCGCGTAGGCGAGCTTGCGCCGCACGCCGCGCGACCACAGCGCCCAGGCGGCGCCGATCGCCGCGACCCCGGCGAGCAGCGGCAGCAGCGTCACCCCGTGCGAGTAGAAGACGGCGATGACGACGATCGCGCCGAGGTCGTCGATCACCGCGAGCGCGAGCAAGAGCACGCGCAGCGCGGGCGGAGCGCGCGTTCCGAGGAGCGTGAGGGCGCCGAGCGCGAAGGCGATGTCGGTCGCCGTGGGAAGACCCCAGCCGGCGAGGGTCGCCGGGTGGCCCGCGGCGAGCAGATAGACGCACGCCGGCGCCACCATCCCGCCCAGGGCCGCGATCGCGGGGAGCGCCGCGCGCTTTCGGTCGCGCAGCGCGCCGATCGAGAGCTCGCGCCGGATCTCGAGGCCGACGACGAAGAAGAAGATCGTCATCAGACCGTCGTCGACGATGCGGTGCGGCGTGACGAGGTGCCCCGCGATCGTGACGAGCGGGGCCTCCCAGACCGCGTGGTGACTCGCGCCCCAGGGCGAGCTCGCCCAGGCCAGCGCGGCCACGGTCGCGGCGGCGAGCAGGATGCCGCTCGAGGCCTCGATCTCCATGAAGCGGAGGAGCGGACGGAGCCAGCGCTGCGGACGGGAGGGCACGGCAGTCGGGCGTCAACGGACGCGACGGACTCTGTTACCATGGACGCTCGACGTCACGGAGGCTCGGCCATGAAGCTCCGCCCCTTCCTTTTCTTCTCCGCCCTCGCGCTCACGCCCGCCTGCAGCGCGCTCGTCAGCCCCGACACCTCGCGCCTCGGCGGCAGCGACGCCTCGCTCACCGGACACGACGGTGGCGGCGTCGACGTGGGCCCCGGCCACGACGGAGGCGGCCCGACGGATGGCGGCGGAGGCTGTCCGAGCAGCTGCGACGATGGCGTCGGCTGCACGACCGACGGGTGCGATCCGGTGCGCGGCGCCTGCACGCACACGCCGAACGACGCGATCTGCGGCGCGGGCATGCGCTGCGGGGCCGAGGTCGGCTGTGTACCGATTCTCTGCGCGACCGACGCGCAGTGCAGCGACGGCGACGCCTGCAACGGCATGGAGCGCTGCCAGCCCGGCTCGGGCGGCGCCGATCCGACGACCGGCTGCCGCAATTCGGATCCGCTCGACTGCAACGACCGCATCGACTGCACGGCCGACACCTGCGATCGGACGGCCGGCTGCGTGCACGCGCCGATTCCCGACATCTGCGACGACGGCTTCGCGTGCACGACGGACTCGTGCGGCCGAGACGGCTGCGAGCACGCGACCAACGACGCCGCCTGCAACGGCGGCTGCCTCGTCGGGGCGCGCTGCGACGCCAACGACGGCTGCGTCGGTGGTGTGCCGATGGCCTGCGTCGCCGACGGCGATCCTTGCACGATGGATCCGACCACGTGCGATCCCTCGACCGGGTCGTGCTTGCATCCGCCGCGCGACGACGACGGCGACGGGTACGCGATCGAGACGGCGGTCAACCAGATGGGCCAGACGGTGACGTGCGCCGGCGGGACCGACTGCGACGACAGCGATCCGGAGGTCAACCCGCTCGGCATGGAGATCTGCAACGGCGTCGACGACGACTGCAACGGCGCCATCGACGACGGCGACGTCTGCGGGATGCCGGGCCCCGACGGGTGCTCGACGGCGACGGAGCTCACGCTCGGCGTGCCGGAGATCGCGACGACGGTCGGTGACAACGACGACTTCGCCACCAGCTGCGGCGGGCGCGGCTCGCCCGACGCCGTCTACTACGTCGACGTCCCAGGCGGCGTGGTCACGGGCGCCGTCGACGTCGTCATCACCACCGATGCCCCGGAGACCGCCTACGACACCGTGCTCGGCTCCTACCTGGCGTTCGGTGTCGCGGGACGTTGTCCCACGACGCAGTTCGGCTTCTCGAACCGCTGCAACGACGACATCTCCGGTACCAACATCCACAGCCGCATCACCGTCTGCGTCAACGGCAGCATCGTGAGCACCGGCGCCCGCGTGTACGTGCTCGTCGACGGCGCAGCCAACGAGTCGGGCAACTATTCGGTGATGGCGCAGATCGTCCCGCGCTCCACGCCCTGCAACTGACGCGTCGCTGCGGAGCGAGCACTCCTGGCTACACGCTCAGAAACACACGAGCGGCGAGGACGACGCGCCGGAGACCAGCGCTCCGTAGTCGTCGACGCGCGTGCCGTACGCTCCGGGGTCGAACATGTAGGAGTAGGCCTGGCCCGAAGGGACGCCCGTCGTCTGGAACGCAGCCATGTCGGTGTCGGTGTTCCCGATCAGGGCGTCGATCGACGCGGGGAACCGTGCGGCATGCGCCGCGAGCTCGTCGGTCTTGAACGTCTGCGCCGCGCTCCCTAGCCCACCGGTGTAGGAGAGCGTCGTGTGCACGATGCCTGGCGGGAAGCCGCGCAGGGCGAGCCAGTCCACCGTCGTGGTGCCGAGCCACTCCGGTCGCGCCGTCAGGTACCAGATGTGGTAGCCGCGCTCGGCGTAGGCCCAGAGCAGCTCGGCCGCGTGCGGGTTCGCGTCGGGCGGGGTGCCGGTCAGGAGCGCGGTGAAGGCGACGGTCTCGCTGGTCGTCAGCGTGCCGTCCACGTCGGTGACGACGAAGCGCGCATCGTCGGGCACCACCTCGATGGACTGGTCGGCGACCGTGTGATCGCCGCGCACCACGAAGTGGATGCGGTGGCGCCCGAGGCCGAGGCGGCGATCGCTCGGGATCTCGTAGTAGATGCGCCCGCCCGTGTCCTCGACGCCCTCGACCGGGGCGTGGTCGCCGTCGTTCGTCGTCGTGGCCGTGCCGAGCATCTCCCACGTCGTGCAGTCGCGCAGGAGCCACAGGTCCACGTCTTCGCCCCTGAGGTCGTCGTCGGCGAGCCCGTAGGCGAACTTCGCGAGCGCCCACTGGGCATCGCTCTCGCGCAAGAAGAGATCGCGTCCGCGGTGCTGGGCAGCGCCCTGGGCGACCGTGATGGGCGTGGTGATGGCGTTGCGCCAGCTCACGCGCGCGCCGGGATCGGGCGGCGTGGCGTCGCAGGCGGGCGGCGGCGGGCAAGACGTCGGGCCCGCGTCCGGCGCCTCGGCGGCGTCCAGCCCCGCAGGCTCCGTGTCCGACCCGATGGCGGCATCGTCCGGCGCACCGCCGTCGCCCGTGCCGCCACCGCCGGTCGTCGGCGACGAGCAGCCGGTCTGCGCGAGCGCGATCGCGGCGAGCGCCGACAGGGCGAGCGCGGGAAACGTGGAGCCGCCGGGCGAGGCCATCGCGGGACGATACGGGCCGGCCGACGAGCCTGTCCATCCGATCGGGTCGCGGGGGTGTGATCGCGGAAGGGGGTCAGAGGCGACGCGCCGCGATCACACCCGGGTCGCGGCGCCACGCCGCCGTCGGGCGTGCGACGAGGAGCCGGCGCGTCTCGCGGAGCGCGCGCGTTCCCGCGGAGGCGCCGGCGTCGAGGCTGATCGTGCGTTCCGGCTCGCGCGGCGTCGCACGGACTTGGCGAGCTGGCGCGATTTCTGTGAACATGGCGCCCGGTGGTCGAAGTGAACGACGCGAGCAGCCCCACGCTCCTCATGGTGGGGCGGGGCGAGGCGATGGACGCCGCGCTCAAGGTCGCGCTCGACCGCCACGGCCTGCGGGTGACGGAGTCGAGCGCCGACGTGCGGACGGCGGTGCGCACCGTCGCTCCCGACGTCGTCCTCTTGGTCGGCGATGCGGCGGCCGACGGCGGGCGCGCGGTCCTCGATGCGCTGGCGACCGACGCCGTCACCAACGTCGTCCCGGTGATCGTCCTCGGTCCGGCCGAGAAGCTCGACGGGCGGCTCACGGCGTTCCGCGCGGGCGCCGTCGCCGTGGTCCCCCGCACCGCGAGCGCCGATCAGATCGCGACCCGCGTCGCCGTGGTGGCGCGCGAGATCGCCGAGCGTGGCGAGGCGCGGCCCGACGAGCTCGGCGAGGCGACCTTCGACGAGCTGGTCACGATGGTCGCGAGCGAGCTGCGCTCCGGCATCCTGTCGGTGGGCCGTCAGCGCGGCGGACAGGGCAACGAAGCGATGCGCATCGTGCTCGGCGCCGGGCGCCCGGTGGCCGACGCGGTCGAGGAGTTCGTGCGCAAGCTGCGCCCGCTCGTCTCGAGGGCCGAGCCGCTGACGTACGAGCTGCATGCGAGCGCGGGCGGCCCGGTCGGCCTCCTCGACGCGGAGTCGGCCGGGCGTGGCGACCTCTCGATCCTCCAGGGGCTGCGCATCATCCTCGTCGACACCGACGCCTCCCGCGCCGACACGCTCGCCCAGGAGCTGCGCTCGCGTGGGTCGGTCGTCGCAGTCGCCGATCCCAGTGCGCGTGGGATCGAGCGCGCGCGCGGTCTCGATCCGCAGGTCGTGATCGTCGACGCCGCCGGCATGGACGGCGAAGGCTTCGAGGTGGTCCGCGCCATCCGCCGCGATCTGCGCCTGCGCTGGGCGGCGATGCTCGTCGCGCCGTGGGCCGAGATCTGGCCCGAGACCGCGGCGACGCCCGATCTCGCCGAGCTCGCGCTGCGGCTGATGCCGCTCGTCGTCCACGACCGCGAGCTCCGCGTGCGCGCGACCGAAGAGACGAAGTTCGACGCGCGTCTCGAGATCATCGGGCCGAGCCGGATGCTGCGCGTGCTCGCGTCGTTGCCGGGCCCGTTCCACGTGCACGTGCAGTCCCGCAAGGCGACGGTCGAGATCGACGTCGCCGAGGGGCTGATCGTGGGCGCGAAGGCCACGCGCGCCGCCGGTGATGGCCTGGAAGGGACACGCGCGCTCGCCGCGCTGCTCGCGATGGCCAGCGCTCGCGTCAGCGTGGAGCGACGACCGAACCCCGCGACGGCGAACGTCATGGCGCCGGTCGAAGAGGCGCTCGCGCGCGCCAGCCAGGAGGTGGCCCCGATCCCGGTGTCGCAGCCGCCGCCGCCGATGAGCGCGCCGGGCAAGCCGGGCAAGCGCTCGCCGTTTCCCGCCGCGTCGGAGGTGACGCGTGGCGTGTACGAGGACGACGGCGACAGCTCGGGACCGCTGCGCCCGCCGCTCGGGCCGCGCTCGCGCGCGAACCAGCCGTCGAGTCACGCGAGCTCGCGCGATCTGCGGTGGGGCGAGTCGGAGCACGGGGCGGGCTCGGGGCCGGGGGCGCCCGAGGCGCCGTCGCCCTCGCAGGTCGGGGCCGTTCCGCAGGGCGTCTTCTCCACGTCGGGCGCGAGCGCGCCGAAGATGACGGCCGTGGGCGCCAAGTCGCCGGCCCGCGCGGCAGGCGCGGCAGCGAGCGCGTTCGGCGACGCCAAGCCCACCGAGCGATACGACGTGCCCGTGCCGACGATGCGCGCCGGCCAGGTCGAGAAGCCGTTCTTCCCGATGGTGACGCCGGCCTCGCCTCCGCGTCGCGACGACGCCACGGTGCGCGTGCACGGCGACGAGCTCGCACGCGCGCGCGAGGGCGCGGGCTTGGCCACGCCAGCGGCGAGCGGCGAGCCTGCCTCGCCGGCCAAGTCGTCCTCGCCCGGTGCGGCGTCCCCTGCGGCTGCCTCGCCCGGGGCGGCGTCGTCGAGCGCTGCGTCGCCCGGCGCTGCGTCGCCCGGGGCTGCGTCGTCGCCGAAGCCTTCGTCGTTCGGTCGCACGCTCCCGCTCGGGACGAAGGGCTCGACCCCGGGCCTGGTCGCTGCTCCGTCCGCGAAGTCGTCCTCGCCCGGGCTCCCGCTGGGCACCAAGGGAAGCTCGCCCGGCGCGGTCGCTGCTCCGTCCGCGGGCGCGACTTCGACGAGCACGCCCTCGCCGAGCACGCCGGCCCCGTCGAGCGTGGTACCCGCGCTCGTCGCGCCTCCCACGCTGGTGCCGACACCCGAGCCTTCGCACGCTGCACCGGCGGCCGGCCCGCGCCCGCCGGGCCGCAAGCAGACGCTCGTGATGGGCGCGCTCCAAGGCGTCGTGCGTCCTGCCCCCGTGATGCCGACGCCGCCCGTCCCGGTGCCGAGCTCGGCGATCGCACCGCGCTCTCCGACCGTCACGATGGGATCGGTCGAGAGCGAAGCGCCGCCCGCGCCCGCGGCATCGGCGGAGCCGCTCGCCGAGACGCGTGCGGGCAAGCCTCCGATCACCACGATGAGCGCGTCGCTCGAGGACGAGGTCGAGGGCGTCGATCCTCTCTTCGCCGACGGGCACAAGAAGCACGCGAGCGGCGAGCACGAGAGCCAGCCGCCCATGCCGCCGTCGGTCGCGACGGGAGAGCACACGAGCCCCAGCACGCGCCCCTTCGTCCCCGACGGCGAGGCGATGCGAGAGCCGGTCGGCGCGCCGCCGGTCCCCGACACGACGCTGATCGCGCCGCCCACGCCGCGCTCGCGCCCGAAGGCCGAGCCGCCCCCGGAGGTGTTGCCCTCGCTCGACGATCACGGGCCCGTGGGCTCGCTCGCCATGAGCATGCCGCCCGCGGCGCCTCCGCCGATGCTGACGTCGTCGCGCTCGGACGCGACGCCGCTCGGCGTGATCAGCATGCCGGCGCCGCCTTCGGGGGTGCCGAGCGGCTCCGGAAGGCCGCCGCCGGCGGCCACCGCGGGCACGCGCGGGGGAGGACGCGGTCTGGCGTGGGCCCTCGTCGGCCTCGGCGGTCTGGCCGTGCTCGGCGCG
>JBGALT010000068.1:0-39323 GCA_044223665.1 Sandaracinaceae bacterium
CCTCGGCGTCGGGCCGGGCCTCGGCCGGGGCTCCATCGCTCACGGCGGCGCCATCGTCGCTGCCCCCGCGCGGGGAGGTCGCGTCGGGCGCGCCTTCGGGCATCGGCGCCGTCGCCTCCGCCGTCACCGGCGGCGTGGCCTGGGCGCGGCCGAGCCGAGGCACGAGGAGGGTGACCGCGAGGATCGTGGCGAGCGAGACGAGGGCACGTTCGAGCATGCTGCGAGGCTACGCACCGAACGACCGCGGTTCCATCCCACCAAAGTCATGGTCGAGGTCATGCCCGGCTCGACGCTCGCCTCCCGACGCCGAGGGGGGCCGCCTCCGTGCGGGCGTACACTTTCGTGGGGAGCGCGCCCCGCACGGGCCGTGCGCGCTCGCCTCACGAGGGTCATGTCGCTGCGCACGCTCATCCGTTGTCTGGCCGCCCCCTGGCTCCTCTTCGCGTGCAACTGCGGGGGCGGAGGCGATGGCCTCCCCGCCGCCCTGGCTCGCTACCCCCGGGACCAGTTCGCAGTCACCGCGACCGACGCCTGGAGCGTGCCGGGCCTGCGCCTGTATCGCGTGTCGGCCGTCGGCGAGCAGGACCTCTCGAGCACGCGGCTCGTCGCGCTCGACGAGCACGACAGCCTCATCGAGGGAGGCGCGCTCTTCGTTCGCTTCGGCTCCCTGCCGCCGGACGAGCTCGCCACGCGCGCCTGCCTCACCGTGATGGACGGCTGCACGCCGCTCGCCGAGGCCGACCCGAGCGGCGCTCGCTGGGTCGGTGGGGACGCGAGCCGCGTCCACGGCGCTCGCGTCGAGGACGGGCACCTCGTGATGGACGCTCTCGTGGGCGACATGGCCCCGCGCGTGGTCCGCCTCACGATCGACCTCGCCACGGGCGAGATCCTCTCCCGCGACACCCTGGAAGCGGCACCGGCGTCCCCGCCACCGCCGGGCGCCGGCGCGATCCCCGGCGAGATCCGCGCGACCGTGGGGATCGACGGCGGGCGCTTCGTCACCGCGACGCTCACGAGCACCCCGCCCGCGACGGTGATCGGCTGCGTCTCGAGCGTCGCCGGCACCTGCTTCGCCACGCTTCGGATCCCGCTCGACGACGAAGCGACGAGCGAGCTCGCGCGCTTGCTCGCCGACGTGAGCGCCATCCCGCGCTGCGAGCCGGAAGGCATCTTCCCCGGCGACCTCGACTACGAGCTGTCGTGGGAAGGCGCGCCGCGCACCTACGAAGGCCACGTCCCGGCCGACGAGCACACGATGGCCGCGCGCGGGAGCGGGCCGTGCCGCGCCGATGCCCGGCTCGCCTGGTGGATCGCCCGCTGGGTGCTGGCCTCGAGCCGCCCCGCGAGCGAGCTCCCGACTCCGCTGGTCGTGACGCTCGATGCCTCGAGCGGCTCGGGCCCGCGCTTCGTGAACGCGACGGCCCACTTCGACACGACCCCGCCGACGATCGTGGGCTGCACCGCGACCGTCGGCGGCTCCTGCCGCGCCACGCACCAGGTGGAGCTCGACGAGCTCGGGACGGCACGCCTGCTCGCGCTCGTCGAGGACGTCCGTGCCGAGCCCTGTCACGTGCCCTTCCCGGAAGGCACCGGGATGTCGATCGCGATGAGCCTCGCCTACGACGGACGCTGCGGCGCCGACGCTAGGCTGGCGTGGTGGGTGGCGCGCACGCTCGATCCGAGCGCGTTCGCCACGCCCTGAACGAGTCCTCGGGCGAGATCGCCTTCAGGGCACGCGCGTGAGCGTGGCGGTCACGGGGCCTCCGCTCCCGGTCCACGTCCAGGTCATCGTCGCGCCGCTGCACGTCGCGGTGATGTTCCCCGGCGGCGCGCAGTTCGCGCTCGTGTGCGTGTAGATCTCGGTGACGACGGTCGCGCCGTTGACGAGGTTGCACGAGGAGAGCGTGCCGCCGCAGCCCAGCGACGGATACTCGATCGTGCCGCACGCGTTGCCGGCCGACTCGGTCACGACGAGATCGATCGGCCACGGCGGATAGCCCGGCTGCACGCCCGTCCCCTGCCAGTGCCCGACGCATCCGCCCGCGCCGATCGGGCTCGACGTGGTCGCGACGTTGCCCGTGGGGGCGAAGCAACAACCACCGACCAGCAGGAGCGAGAGCGCGACGAGCCGTTGCATGAAGCGACGCTCTCGCATCCCGCGGCGGGCGTCAACGCGCACCGGGCTCGCGGGTGTGATCGGTGGCGTTGCTCAGTCCTCGGGGGCCGACACGCGGCCCCCTCCATCGGGAGTGAATCCCGATGGAGACTCCCCCTCGTATCGCTCCGCGAGAGAGGGCGACAGGTTTCCTGTCACCGCTCTCAGCGGCGACGCGCCGCGATCCCGGCCTCGATGCCGCGCCCGAGCGACCTCGATCAGTGCTTCTTGGCGCGTGCTGCGACCGGCTTCTTGGCGCTCGGCGCCTTCACGAGCGGCGCGGTCTTGAGCATCGGCGACTTGGTGCGGCCGCCCGCGGGCGCTCCCTTCGAGCTCGCGGGGACGAACAGGGCGTGGCTCTCGGCCACCCAGCGCTCGAGGATCGCGCGCGGCCCCGGCTCGCTCTTGGGCCAGGTGATCTTGGCCCAGCCCGTCGCACCGATGGCGAACCGATCGGGCTGCTTGGCGGAGTAGCGGCTCGCCTCCGCCTTCGAGGCTCCGAGCTTGAGGCGCAGCTCGTAGGAGCTCTCCTTGCCGGTGACGAAGAGAAAGGCCTTCCCTCCGGTCGTGTACGTGCTCGCCTCGAGCGGCGTGCCGGCGCAGGCGACCGCCTCGTCGACCCCGCCGGGCCGCGTGGCGATCCCGCGCAACCAGCCCGCCACGTCACCCTTCGCCGTCTTCGGTGCCTTCGCCATCGGCGGCATCCTCGGTTCCCTCGGGCCCGGGCGCAAGGAGAGAAGTGGTCTGGCCCGACGATTCACCGGGGCCCGTCGGCCGACGTCGCGCGAGGCGGTGAGACCACGCGAATGGCGACCCGAGCCATCCTGCGGGTTTTCGTGCACGCTCTGCCCGTGAGCGACGAGAGCCCCGAGGACGTGCTGACCACGGCGACCTGGACGCTGCACGACGCGGGCGAAGACGCCGAGCACGTGCGCGCGGTGCGGCTCGACGTGGCGGCCGGGCCCGACGCCGGGCTCTCGCGCAGCTTCGCCTCGCCGCGCATCCGCCTGGGCCGCGCCGGCAGCGATCTGGTCCTGACGGACAAGCTCGTCTCCTCGCAGCACTGCGAGCTGACGCTCGAGGAGGACGGCTACCGCCTGCGCGATCTCGGATCGACCAACGGAACCTACGTCCGCGGCGTCCGCGTGCTCGACGCGTACGTGGAGCCCGGCACCGAGATCGCGCTCGGCGACACGCTCGTTCGCTTCACCGCGCTCGGGGGCTCGGCGCGCCTGCCGCTCTGGAAGGAAGACACGTTCGAGGGCATGGTGGGCAAGAGCACGCCGATGCGGCGCCTCTTCGCCGAAGTCGATCGCATCGCGACGACCGACGCGACCGTGCTCGTCACCGGCGAGACCGGCGTCGGCAAGGAGCGGGTCGCCCACGCCCTGCACGCGCGCTCGCCGCGCGCCGAGGGGCCCTTCGTGACCCTCGACTGTGGCGCCATCCCTCGCTCGCTCTTCGAGTCGCAGCTCTTCGGCCACGAGGCCGGGGCCTTCACCGGCGCGACGCGTGCGGCGCCCGGCGTCTTCGAGCTCGCCGCAGGCGGCACGCTCTTCCTCGACGAGATCGGCGAGCTGCCGCTCGAGCTGCAGTCGCGCCTGCTGCGCGCGGTCGAGACGCGCACCGTGCGCCGCCTCGGCGGCAGCGAGACGATCGAGTGCGACGTGCGCCTCGTCGCGGCGACCAACCGCGACCTCGGCGGCGAGGTGAACCGCGGCGCGTTCCGGCCCGATCTCTACTACCGCCTGGCGGTCGTCCACGTGCGCGTTCCGGCCTTGCGCGAGCGCGGCGTCGGCGACGTCGACCGCCTCGTCGAGCACTTCTTCAGCCAGCTGCCGCCGCACGAGCGCACCGCGCTGCCGGAGGCGTTCCTCGCCTGGGCCCGCGCGCGCAGCTGGCCCGGCAACGTGCGCGAGCTGGAGAGCGCGGTCGCGCGCGCCGCACTGCTCGGTGCGTGGGAGGAGCCCGGCCCTCCGACCGACGCGCACATCGACGCGCGCGGTGCCGACATCGATCTCGACGTCCCGTTCCGCGTGGCCAAGCAGCGCATGATCGACGCCTTCGAGCGCCGCTACCTCGTCGCCCTCTTCGACGCCCACGAAGGCAACGTGTCCGCCGCCGCGCGCGCCGCCGGTCTCGATCGCATGTCGGTCTACAAGGCGATGGCACGGCTCGGGCTCGGCGCTCGGCGCGAGCCGTGAGCGCGGCGGACGCGCCCGAGAGGGCCGACGCGAGCGCCCCGGCGCCGGAGCCGGAGCGCGTCGTCTCTCGCGCGCGCATCTACGCGGCGCTCGCGCTCGCGGTGCTCGCGGCCACCGGCCTCGTGGCGGCCTGGGCGCGACCACCGCTCTCGCCCTGGCCCGCCATCGGAGCGCTCTTCGCGCAGACGCTCCTCCTGTTCGGCGCCGCCGCATCGATGCGGGGACCGCCGACGACCGCGCGGACGGTCGTCCGGGGCGTGCTGCTCGCGACCGTCAGCCTGCTCACGGCGCCGGCCGCGCTCTACTGGGGAGCGAACGGTCCCTTCGCGGCCCTCGTCGTGCTCGTGCTGCTGTTCACGGGCGTGCTCTCCGAGCCGGGCGCGCGCGGGCGGATCGGCGTCGCCGTGTACGTCTCGCTCGCGCTCGCGCAGGCGATCCCGGTCGCGCTGGTGCTCTCGGGCCTCGCGCCCGACCACGCGGTCGTGCCGCTCCTCTTGCCCGGTCATCCCTTCTGGCACCACGCCGCCGGGCACCTCTCGATCCAGGCGGTGTACCTCGCGTCCTACCTCGCCGGCCGCGCCCTGCAGCGCCGCTACGCCGAGGTCGCCAGCGACATCGAGCGCTCGGTCCGCGCGACCTCGCTGTCCGATGCGCTGATCGAAGAAGCCCGCGCCGACTATCGACGCGCCGTGGCCGCGAGCCGGGCCCGCGCCGGCGAGCGTCTCGTGCGCGCATCGCAGCCGCCCGCCGCGCCGACGCTCGCCGAAGCGACCTCGCCCGGGCCGCGGGTCAGCCGTCCCGCCGAGAGCGAGGCGCGCCCCTCGTCGCGTCCGGAAGCCTCCGAGCCGACTCCGTCGGGGAGCGGGCGCTCGTCCTCGCCGCCCTCCTCGCCGGGCGCCGCCACGCCGGTGGCCGCGCCGGGCGACGAGGGAACGGACGCGTGGAGCGCAGCCTATCGCTCGCGCGCGCGCCTCGAGCAGGCGCTGCTCGTCGCGATGGGCATCGTGGGCTCGGCCCTGCTCGGCGTGGTCGGCCCCGGCCCGATCCCCGTGACCGTGGGCTGTCTCGGCATCCTCGCCATCACGCTCCTGACCACCTACGCGCGCCGCAGCCTCGCGCTCCGCCCCTGGGCCTGGTTCGCGGCCGGCGCTCTCTCCGCGCTGCCGGCCTACGCGGTGGGCCTGCACTCGGGGTTCGCGTGCGTCGTGGCGCTCCTCTTGTTCCTGCGCAGCGCGTTCGACGCGCGCGAGGGCGGCGAGAGCTCGCTCGGGCGCGGTGCCGCCGCCTACGGCGCGCTGCTCGGCTGCGCGATCGGGCACAGCGCGGTGCTCGCAGCGATCGTGCTCGGCGCGATCCCCGACGCCGGCAACGCTCCGGTCCTCTCGGCCCTGCAGCGTCCCTTCGAGCCCTACGCGATGCACGCGCTCGTGCTCTCCCTCTACGTGGCGGCGCTCGCGACCGGGCACGCCATCGACGTCCGCTACCGCGGGCTCGCGCAGGACGCCAAGAGCGCCGCGCGCGAGGCCGCGCTGCGCGAGGCCCAGCTCCGCACGGCCAAGGCCGACCTCGCGCGTGTCGTCGCAGCGAGCGAGGCGCTCTTCACCGGCGCGACGATCGACGGCTACCGGCTCGAGCGGCTGGTCGCGAGCGGCGGGATGGGCGAGGTCTACGAGGCCTCGCGCACGGACGATCCTTCCGCACCGCGCGTGGCCGTGAAGCTCCTGCGGCGCGATCGCGCCTCCGAGCCCCTCTCGCTGAGCCTCTTCGAGGACGAGGCGACGGTCCTCGCGCGCGTCGAGAGCCCCTACGTGGCCAAGGTGCTCGCCATGAGCCCGCCCGCCGCGGAGCTGCCCTACCTCGTCATGGAGCTCATCGACGGCGCCTCGCTCGCCACGATGCTCCGCGCGCGCCAGAAGCTCTCCGAGGGCGAGGTGCGGGGCCTCGTGCGCGACGTGGCGGAAGGGCTACGCGCCGTGCACGCGGCCGGCATCGTCCACCGCGACGTCAAGCCGCACAACGTGATGCTCACCACGAGCCGCGAGGGCGCGCGCTGGAAGATCGTCGACTTCGGCGTCGCGCAGCTGCACGACCTCGTGAGCGCCAGCGCGGCGGTGGCCGCCGGCACGCCCAGCTACATGGCGCCCGAGCAAGCGCTCTCCGAGCGCGTCGACGCGCGCGCCGATCTCTACGCCCTCACCCTCGTCGCCTACCGCGCCCTCACCGGGCGCCCCGCCTACGTGGGCGAGGACGGGGTGCAGATCGCGATGGCGGCCCGCGCCGAAGGCCCGCCCGATCCCAAGCTCTGGCTGCCGCTCTCGCTCGATCTCGAGCGCGCGCTGCGCGTCGGCCTCGCCGCGCACGCCGAAGACCGCTTCCGGACGGCCGGCGAGATGAAGCGCAGCTTCGAGCAGGCCTTCGACGGCAAGCTCGACCCGAAGATGCGCGCCCGCGCCGACCACCTGCTCCTCCGCGAGCCGTGGGCGCGTCCGCGCGTGGTGGCGGAGAGCGATGCCCGCACCCGGCCGCCGGTGACGGCGCCGCCGAAGAGCGCCCAGCAAGGAGCGCTCGCCCCGCAGGACCCGGACGGGAGCGGGCGCAGCCCGCGGACGGAAGGGGCGGGAGCGGGCGAGCCGATCACCGCTCCGGGCTCCGAGGAATCACGATCGTGAAGCGCGCGCCGCTCCCCTCCACGTTCTCGGCGCTCATGCGACCTCCGAAGCCTTCCACGAGCGAGAGGCAGACGGCCAGGCCGAGGCCCGTCCCGCTGCCCGGCGGCTTGGTGGTCACGAAGGGCTCGAAGAGCCGGCCCAGGACCTCGGGGGCGATGCCCGGCCCGCTGTCGGAGATCACCAGGCGCAAGCGCTCGGTCTCGGCCTCGTCGGTCTCGTCCTCGCCTTCCGCCTCGAGCACGACCGTGATCGTTCCTTCGCCCTCGATGGCGTCGGCGGCGTTCAGCAGCAGGTTCAGCAGGATCTGCGTCCAGCGATCCTCGCTGCCGCGCACCGGCGGCAGGTCCGCGGCGATGCGACGCTCGATGACGATGCGGCGCAGGTCCTTCTGCGGCGCGACGAGCGTGACCGCGCGATCGATCACCCCCGCGAGATCGGCGGTCGCCGCTTCCCCGGCCGGCTCGGGCTGAGCACGCGCGAAGTCGAGCAGGTCGCGGATGATCCCGTGGATGCGCTCGGTCTCGCCGCGGATGCGCTTCAGGAACTCGGCCTGCTCCGCCGGCTCGAGGTCACCTCCCTGGAGCAGCTCGACCAGGCCGAGGATCGACGTGAGCGGGTTGCCGATCTCGTGCGCGACGCCCGCCGAGAGGCGCCCGACGGAGGCGAGCTTCTCGCTGCGGACCAGCGAGCTCTGGGCGGCGCGGAGCTCGCGCGTGGTGCGCAGGAGCTCGGCCACCCGCTGATCGAGCGCCGCCCGATCGCGGCGCAAGTCGTCGCTCATCGCGTTGAAGGCGATCGAGAGGCGGGCGACCTCGGCCGCGCCGCCGATGGGCGCGCGCGTGTCGAGCTTGCCGGACGCGAGCCGCTCCGAGGCGCGGGTGAGCGCCTCCACGGGGCGGACGATGAGGCGCGTGAGGAGCACGTAGCTGAGGAACAGGATCGCGACCGCGGCGACGCCGGCGTAGAGCACGAGCAGCGAGACGAGCGACTGCGCCGCGTCCTCGCTGGGGCTCTGGATCCAGACGCGAACGGTGCCGCCATCGGCCGTGGCGTGCTCGCCGTCGAGCCCCACCCCGACCAGGCCTCGGTGGTCGATCGCGATGCCGTGCTCGAGCAGCTCGAAGCCGAGCACGCCGCGGCTGCCCACGTGGGCGTCGAGCGCCTCGTCGAGGACGACCGGAGGCGCGCTCGTCCGGCGGATGGCCCCGGCGATCTCGGTGGCGACCTCGTCGGCCAGCTGCTCGCGCTCGCGCTCGAGCGCCCGCGTCGCGAGGCGATCGGCGCTCACCGCCGTGAGCAGGACGAAGAGCCCGAGCCCGAGCACCAGCGCGAACGTGATCTGTCCGCGCAGGCCGAGGCCCGAGGTTCGCGCCACGCGCCGCAGCTCGCTCGGGGCCTCCATCGCGCCGGCGGAGGATAGCCCGACGCCCGCGGCCTTGGCGCGCTCGCGCACGCCGATCCGGTTGTCAGGCGCGCTGCGCTCGTCCAGGCTCGCGCGCGATGAAGATCCTCGATCGGCGTCGGGCGGGCGTGATGGTGCCTCTCTTCTCCCTGCGCAGCGGCGAGGGCTGGGGTGTCGGCGAGTTCCGCGATCTGCCCCGCTTCGCGGCCTGGGCCAAGCGCGGCGGGCTCTCGTGCGTGCTCACGCTGCCGTTGCTCGAGCCCTCGCCCGGCCAGGACAGCCCCTACGCGTCGTGCTCGTTCTTCGCGCTCGATCCGCTCTACCTCGCGATCGACGCGCTCGAGGACTTCGCCGGCCGTGGGTCGCTCACGGGTGAGGAGCGCGCCTTGCTGGAGGACGTCGAGGGCGCGCCCCGCGTCTCGCACGACAAGGTGCGCCGTCTCAAGCTCGGGGTGCTCGCCCGCTGCCATGCGAGCTTCGAGCAGAAGGTCGATGCCGGCTCGGCGCGTCGCAAGGACCTCGCGCGCTTCGAGAACGAGCACGCGCACTGGCTCCCCGCCTACGCGCTCTTCCGCACGCTCAAGGCGCACCACACCGGGAGCTGGCGGGACTGGGCCCCGCCGCTGCGTGATGCGCAGCCGGAGGCCATCGCCGAGGCGCGCGCGCGGCACGCGCACGAGGTCCGCTTCCGCACCTATCTACAGTGGCTGGCGTTCCAGCAGCTCGAGGCGGCCCGGCGCGAGACGAACGCGCTCGGCGTCGGGCTGATCGGCGACGAGCCGTTCCTGGTCGCCGACGACGCGGCCGACGTCTGGTCGAGCCAGGCCCAGTACCGCACCGACGCCACCGTCGGCGCGCCCCCCGACGCCTTCAGCGCGGAGGGACAGGAGTGGGGGCTGCCACCCTACCGGTGGGAAGCGATGAAGGCCCACGGCTACGCGCTGTTCCGCGCGCGTGGCGCGCACACGGCGAAGCTCTTCGACGCGGTGCGGATCGACCACGTGGTCGGCCTCTACCGCACCTACCTGCGCCCGCGGGACAAGACGCTCAAGCACCGATTCGACCCCGAGGGGCAGCCGGCACAGCTCGCGCAGGGAGAGGCGGTGCTCGAGGCGCTCGCCGCGAGCGGCACCGAGCTCATCGCCGAGGACCTGGGCGTCATCCCCGACTTCGTCCGCCTCTCGCTCGAGAAGCTCCACATCCCCGGCCACCGCGTGCTGCGCTGGGAGCAGGAGGCCGGCCGCTATCGCGAGCCCCGGACCTTCCCCGAGCTCTCGCTCGCGACGAACGGGACCCACGACACCGAGACGAGCGCCGACTGGTGGGAGGCGCTCGGCGAGTGGGAGCGCGCCGCGTTCACCGCGCTCGAGGGGATGAAGCACCTCGCCAAGAAGGACTACGAGCGCTGGGAGGACCCGGTGTGGGCCGCGCTGCTCTGGAAGACGATCAGCGCGCCCAGCCGGCTCGCGGTGTTCCCCATCCAAGACCTGCTCTCGCTGCGCGCGCGCATCAACACGCCGAACACGATGGGTCCCCAGAACTGGTCGTTCCGCCTCCCGTGGACCCTCCCCGCGCTGGAGACCGACGCGATCGTGCTGGCGCGCATGAAGCTCGTCCACGAGCTGGCCCACAAGCACGGTCGCGCCTGACGCGGCGCAGCCGGATCGCGGCGCGTGGTCGCTGACCCACCGTCCGCGATGGAGCCCCGACGGCCGGTCCCCCTCGACAGCGCGCGGCCGATCGCGCTAACACCGCTCCGATGCAGGAGCTCGGGCAAGCGGAGCGTCAGCGGCTCTTCGAGCGCTTCGGCAAGTCGTACACGCCCGGCGAAGTGGTGTACGAGGAGGGCTCGCCCGCCGAGCACTGCTACCTGCTGCAGGAGGGCCGTGTCCGCCTGGTCAAACGCATCCGCGGCTCGGAGCGCAGCCTGACGGTGCTCAAGCCCGGCGATCTGTTCGGCGAGGACGCGCTCCTGCCCAAGACCGCCCGCTCGGCGTCGGCCGTCGCGCTCACGCAGGCGCAGGTGCTGGCGCTCGACAAGAAGACCTTCGGCGTCCTGCTCTCGGGCAACACGGAGGTCGCCACGCGGCTGGTCGAGCAGCTCGTCCGCCGCCTCCGGAGCGCCGAGGAGCAGCTCGAGAACGCGATGCTCCGAGACCAGCCCTCCCGCGTGGTGAACACGCTGCTCCGGCTGGCCGCGACCGCGGACACGAGCCCCGAGGGATTCGTCTTCTCCATCTCCCCGCTCGAGCTCTCGGCGCGCGTCGGGCTGGACGTGGATGCCGTCAAGCGCGCCGTCCAGCAGCTGCGCGACGGCGGCTATCTGCGGATCGTGGATGAGAAGGTCCTCGTCCCCGACCTCGACGCCCTGCGGCAGCTCTACCAGCTGCTCGGCATGAAAGAGGACGTCCGGGGCGGGTTCCCCTGATCAGCAAAGGAGTGCTCGCTCCCGAGGCCCCGCACGGAAGCGGGCGGAGCCCGCCGACGGAAGGGGCCGCCGGGTGCGAGCCGGCCGCGAGCAAGACAGTGCCCTGCGCCGATCAGGTGATCGGAGACGTCCGCCCGGCGCCCCCCCCGCGGCTTCGGGCCCGAGCGGCCGGCTGACGGCCCGCCGACACGCCTCCGGCCGCCCATTTTCCCAGGGGTTTCGCGCATGATCCGGCCTCGACCCGGATCCGGGCGGCGCGGAATCGTTCATGAGTTCGCGAGGTTGGATCGCCTCTCGGACGTGGGTCCGGCTCCGGATCGGGTTGACCCCCGGGGGGACGATCGGTAGATCTGGCCGCTCCCGATGCTCCCCGCCCCGCTCCAGCCCCGCCCCGGCCTCCGTCGTGCTGCGTGCATGACGCTCGGCGCCATGGGCATGGCGAGCATGGCGGCAGGCTGCATCGGCGGCCCCGACGAGCAAGCGGTGCATCAGTCCCAGGCCCAGTACGATCTGGCCGCGGGGCTCTGGGGAGAGCGCAACGTGGCGGGCGCCTTCCAGCACGCGGAGGAGGCCATCCGCCTCGATCCCGACAACGCGCAGGCGCACTACCTGCTCGGGCTGCTCTACCTGGGTCGCGAGAGCTACGACCAGTCCGAGCACCACCTGCGCGAGGCCCTCTCGGCCAACCAGCGGCTGGGCACCTCGGGCATGCCCGAGCTGGTGGGCGAGGTGCAGAACGCGCTCGGCATCCTCTACATCCAGTCGAGCCGCCTGCCGCAGGCCATCGAGGCCCTGCGCGTCGCGACCGCCGACATCATGTACCGGACCCCCTTCCTCGCGTGGGGGAACCTGGGCTGGGCCTACTACGAGTCCCACGACTATGCGCAGGCCTCCGAAGCGCTCGAGCAGGCGCTCGCGCTCCAGCCCCCGTTCTGCCGGGGCTGGTACCGCATGGGCCAGGTCGACGTGGCCCTCGGCGAGAACGGCGACGCGGAAGGCTACGACCACGCCGAGGCGGCCCTCACGCACGTCCTCGAGAACACCGCCGAGGAGTGCCAGTCGCTCCAGGACGCTTGGCTGCTTCGCGGCGAGGTGCGCGCGCACCTCGGTCGCCACGACGATGCCGTCTCCGATCTCGAGCGCTGCGTCGAGCTGGGTCAGGAGACGACCTCGGGGCAGCGCTGTCAGACCTTGCTTGCCGGACCCGACAAAGGATCGGCCCTTGCCACGAAGGAGCGGCTCGAGACGCCCTGATCTCCCACGGAGACGGAGCGCCGCGAGACATTTCCGGAGAACGTGATGGAATCGATCGGGCGATATCTCAAGACCGAGCGCGAAGTGCGTCAGATCTCGCTGGAAGAGCTGGCGCAGACGACGCGCATCCCGCTTCGCCACCTCGCGAGCCTCGAAGACGACCGTCTCGAGCGGCTGCCCGGCGACGTCTTCGTGCGCGGCTTCCTCAAGTCCTACGCGAAGGCCGTCGGCCTGACGCTCGACGAGGTGCTGCGGCGCTACGAGCACACGAGCCGGCAGAGCTCGCTGCCGCCGAGCGAGCCCAACGCCGCTCCGATGACCGGGATCGCCGGCCCCGAGCGGGGCCGCCGCTTCGGCCTGGCCATCGCGCTCGTGATCATCCTCATCCTGTTCACGCTCGCGCTCTCGATCGCGCTGCGCCCGCGCCACCGCGAGACGCCGGTGCAGCTCTCGTCCCGGCCCGTCGCGGCCCTCCTCATCGGCTGATGAAGGGCGAGCGCCGCGGTCGCCGATGACGGCCGCGAGCGCGCCGCGGACGTTCCGATCGAGCGCGGTGCTCGTCCGCAGCGTGGACTACGGAGAGTCCGATCGAATCGTCACGCTGCTGACCGAGCACGCCGGGCTCGTGTCCCTGATGGCCCGCAGCGCCCGCAAGAGCCAGAAGCGCTTCGCCGGCGCGCTCGAGCCCTTCGGCGTGATCGAGGCCGAGCTGGCGCTCGGCAAGTCCGACGTGGGCCGGCTCGCGAGCGCGCGGCTGGTCCGCGGCTTTCCCGCGCTGCTCGGTCGCCTCGATGCGATGCGCGAGGCGGGCGCGGCGCTCGAGCTCGTGCGCGCGGCGACGCCCCCTCGCGAGAGCGAGCCGCGCCTGCTCGAGGCGGTGGTGCGCCTCTTCGAGGTGCTGGCCGAGGGGCGCATCGCCCCCGAGATCGCGCGGGCCGGCTTCGAGCTGCGCTACCTGGCGCTGCTCGGTCTCGGCCTGCGCGTGGATGCCTGCGCCCGCTGCGGCAAGCGGCCGGAGGCGGAGCGCTCCGCGCTCTTCGACGCCGCGGTCGGCGCGATCGTGTGCCGCGCCTGTGGCGGCGGGCCCCTCCTCTTGCCAGCGAGCACGCGCAGCCTCATGGCAGCGAGCGCGACGAAAGAGTGGGCCGAGATCCTGCCGGGCTGGACCGCGGCCGAGGCGCGCACCGCCCTGGACGCGCTCGAGGCGTTCGTGGCGCGCCACGTGTCCGGCCGGTCGCGCGGAGAGACGAAGTCGTGAGCGAGGCCGTGTCATGAGCGAGAGCGTGAGCATCGATCCCGTGGAGCTTCGCGCGCCCGCCGGCGCGACGACGATGGAGATCGTGTGGTCGGACGGCGGCACGACGCGCTACCGGCACGTGATCCTGCGCGGGTTCTGCCCGTGCGCGCACTGCCAGGGCCACCAGGGCCCGATCCGCTGGGCCGAGGGCGCGACGGATGAGGACCTGCCCATCCTGGACCTCGAGGAAGTCGGCAACTACGCGCTGCGGCTCGTCTTCGGCGACGGGCACTCGACGGGCATCTACTCGTTCCGGTTCCTGCGCGATCTGGGTGAGCTCGGGGCCATGCCGCTCGACGAAGCGAAGGCCCGACGCTTCTCGCGCTGATCATCGACGCTGCGCTCGTTCGTGCCCTCGATTCGCCGCGCCGATCAGCCCGGGCCGAGGATCACGACGCCGCCCTCGGTGGCGACGACGACGCGGCCCTGGGCCGTGACGAGCACGGGCCCGAGCGGCACCGACGCGAGCGCGTAGGTCCACTCCACCTGCCCCGCCGGATCGACGACCATCAGGTGGCCGAGCCGATCGATCACCGCGGCCCGTCCCTCGCCATCGACCGAGACGGCGGAGGCGAGCGGTGTCTCGGTGGCGTACGCCCAGCGCTCCTCGCCCTCGGGCGAGACCCGCACGAGGCCGCGCGTCGGCAGCGCGACGAGGAGGTCGCCGTCCGGTGCGATGGCGAGCATCGCCCGGTCGGACGTGGTCGCCTCGGGCAGCCGCGCGCCGAGATCGATCGTGCTGGCGACCCGCGCCTCGCCGCGGATCCGCACGAGGTCGCCCTCGACCGTGCCGACCCACACCGTTCCGTCCGGCGCGATGGCGGCGGGGGTCGCCGCGCGCGCGGGAAGCGGGATCGAGCGCAGGACCTCGAGCGTGGCGCGGTCGACTACCTCGAGCTCGGTGCCGGCGGAGACGAGCCAGTGGCCACTCGGCGCCGCGGTCGGCGAGAGCGCGAGCCCGTCCGGCATCTCGCGGGCCTCGCGCACGGAGAGATCGTCGCCGATGCGCAGCAGCGTCCGACCTGCCGCGACCGCGCCGAGCGAGCCGTCGTCCATGGCGAGCGGCGAGAAGCGCACCGCGCGCCGCAGGACGCTCCGCCGCACGACGCGCCCGCTCGCGTCGACGCGAGCGATCAGTCCGTCGCGGGAGATGGCGACCACGCCGCCACCCGGGACGAGCACGGGCGCGCAGTCGACCACGTCGAGCGGTACGTCGTGGACGCTCGCGCCGTCGGGCGAGACGACCGCGAGCCCGGCGCCGGTCCCCACGAAGAGGCGCCCTTCCTCGTCGATGGCCGGCCCTCGCGGGCGCGCGCCGGCGACGACCGCGTGCACCTCGCGGCTCGGAGCGCTCCGCGGGAGCGGAAACGAGAGGCGGCCGTCACGACGCGCTCCGCCAGGCATGACGGCGGCCGCGCCGGGCGGTAGCCCGAGGTGCAGCGTGCAGACCTCTCCGGGCGAGGCCTCGTCGCCGAGCGCGAGGGCGGGCGACAGCGCGAGCACCAGCAGGGCGAGCGCGGCGCCGCGCGCGCTCGGTCGCCCGTTCAGTCCGGGGTGTGCCATCGCACCGTGTAGCGCCCGTCGGCGCTCGTCCGCGGCGCGCCCTCTCGCTCGGTCACGATCGCACAGGTGTGCTCGGCGAGCGGGCCCTCCGAGGTCCATCGCTCGGCCCCGCCCTCGGCCGCGTCGTTCACCACGTGCTCGCGATCGCTCTCGAGCTCGCGCACGGTGAGCACGAGGTCGAGCCCCTCGCCGCCGGCCTCGGCCACGAGAGGCGCGTCGCTGGCTCCGTCGAGGCAGTAGACGTCCCGATCCCCGTTCCAGCCCAGGTAGCCGGTCCAGCTCGCACCGCTCGCGACCTCGTTGGCGTGCGTGACGTCGTCGTCGAGCTCGTGCTCCTCGTGCTCGCCCGGCTCGTGCGGCTGCCAGCGGACGGTGTACGTGTCGGACACGTTCTCGGTCGGGAACACCGTGTGCCCGGGCACCTCGCGCACGCGCAGCAGGTAGTGCGTCGCATCGAGGGGGAAGCTCTCGACGTGCTCGGCCCGACCGACGCCGCCGCGATCGACGTGCAGGATCGGGTCGGCCCGTCCGGCGCGGAACAGGTCGAGCTCGACGTCGACGTTCGGCGGCGCCGAGGCCTCGATCGTGACGGTGCGCGCGGAGGACGACGAGTCGATCGCGAACACGTCGGCGTCGCCCGTCGTCGCGTCGTGCCGCGCACCGAGGTGCGCCGTCATCCCCTGCCCCATCACGAGCGCCGTCGCTTCCTCGGCCCCGTCGTTCGGCTCGACCTCGGTGAGGCTGCCGCTCCCGAGCCCGGCGAGGTTGGGCGCCCCGTGCTGCCAGAGGTAGACCGCGCCGGCCGCGAGGGCCCCGGCCGCGAGCACCAGCACCGACGCCTGCGCGTACGCCGCCAGGCGCAAGCCGCGCTCGTAGCGGTCCACGTCGCCGCGCGTGGCGACCTCGACCTTGCCGTGCTCGGTGCTCACGCGGGGCGAAGAGACGGGAAGGCTGGGCGGCCGCGTGCGCCCCGAGTCGACCGCGACGCCGACGCTCTCGAGGTGGTCGGCGAGCGCGTCTCGCAGCTCGTGCATGGTCTGGTAGCGATCCTCGGGGCGCTTCTCCAGCGCCTTGAGGAGGATCGCGTCCGCCGCGGCCGGGACGTCGCGGCGCTGCGCGCGCTTGGTGGGCGGCACCACCGGGTCGCTGAGGTGCTTGGTGAGGACGGCGACGGGCGTGTTGGCCCAGAACGGCGGCACGCCGACGACCGCCTTGTACATGAGCGCGCCGAGCGCGTAGACGTCGGAGCGCGCGTCGACCTGCTCGCCACGGATGTGCTCGGGCGCCATGTAGTACGGCGTGCCGACGAGGAAGCCCTCCCGCGTGATGCTGGCGCGGGCGTGCTCCTCGCTCTCGCGCAGCTTCGCCAGACCGAAGTCGAGGACCTTCACGAACTCCCGCTGATCACCGCGCGTCAGCACGCGCAGGTTCTCGGGCTTCAGATCGCGGTGCACGATGCCGCGCTCGTGGGCCTGCTGCACCGAGTCGCAGACCTGCACCGCGAGCTGCGCCATCCGGGTGAACGAGATGGTGCCCTCCTGCGCGAGGATCGCGCCGAGGTCCTTGCCGCCGAGCAGCTCCATCACGAGGTACGTCATCCCCTCGGCGCGCCCGAAGTCGAAGATCGCGACCGTGTTCGGATGGTCGAGCTTGCTCACCGCCTCGGCCTCGCGCCGAAAGCGCCGCACGACCTCCTTGTCGCGCGCGAGCTCGCCGTGCAGCAGCTTGAGCGCCATCGCCTTGGCGATGCGCGTGTGCTCGACGCGGTAGACGACGCCCATGCCGCCGCGCCCGATGAGCTCCAGGATCTGGTAGCGGTCGGCGATGGTGCGGCCGACGAGCGGATCGGCGTGATCGCGGACGTCGCGGAGCATCATGCCCGGCTCGTCGTCGGCCTCCGCCGCGCGGAACCGGAAACCACACGACGCACAGAAGCGCACGTCGAGCGCGCTCACCCGACCACACGCCGGGCAGACGAGCTCGCGGACCTCCGGCATCGTCTCCCGCGTGCCGATCTCGTGCGGCTCGGGATCGGTCATGCGTGGAGGGGCCACCTCGCCGGACGCGCCGGCGCTCTCCTCTTTCCGAAGCTCGGCCGACTCGGTCGTCACGCTACCGACCGAGAACGGTAGCGTGGACCGGCGAGCCCGTTCAACACACCCCGTCCGAGCGGGTGTCGTGCGCCGATCCCGTCAGTACGCGCAGCCTCGCGCCTGCCACGGATGGGGATGCGGATACGGGGTGTACGACCACGCCTCGCGCGTTCCGCACGCCGAGGACGGATCGTGGCTGCAGTAGTCGCGATCGCGTGCGAACCACGCCGAGGCACCGGCGCCCTCGAAGGGCGCGTCCGCGGCGCTGCCCTCCACGGTGTTGGACCACCAGTAGACGGGCGAGGGCTCCTCGCGGAACGTCGTGCCGTCGTAGTACTCGCGGCCCCACCCCGTCTGGTTCATGCACGGATAGCCCATGTCCCCCGGCACGCCGTCGACGTCGTCGACGCTGGGGATGAAGGCGCCCGGGCACTCGGCCGCGCTCGCCGCTTCGAGCACGCAGTCGCCCATGCCGTTGCAGGCGAAGTCGCCGAGGTAGCCGCAGGCGCGGTGGTCGCCGCCCGAGCAGTGGTAGAGGTTCGGCGTGTCGCACACCGAGATCGCGGTGCCATCGCACATCACGCCGAGGAAGCCGCCCTCGACGGTCGCGCGGTAGACCTGGGCGAACGCCGGCGTCCAGTAGAGGCCCGCGAAGCGGTTGTGGTGGATGAGCCAGCCGCCGCCGCGCACGCCGATGCCCGGGATGTCGTCGCAGCCGGTGATCGTGCAGTCGAAGTCGTTCTCGTAGACCTCGGTCACGCGCGCGCCGCGCGAGGCCGGCGTCGAGCCGGTGTCGTGCACCTGGATGCCGCCGCCGTCGATCGTCGAGTAGCGCACCACCAGGCGACTGCCGTGCTCGGTGTCGGTGACGCCCGAGTTCACGCCCGCATCGCCCGTCCAGAGGAACGTGGAGTCCTCGATGAACACGAAGGCCTCGGTGCCGTAGTCGTCGGGGCTCTTCCAGGCGTCGTTCTGTCCGAGCAGCTTCAGGAAGCGCGAGAAGTCGGTGGTGAGGCTCGATCGGTAGTCGATGTGATCGAAGAGCACGCGGGGCGTCACCGGGATCACGTCCCAGAGGCCGATGGTGACGGCGTGCCAGCGGATGTCGGTGAACGAGACGTGATCGATGCGCACTTGGTCGAGCGTGCCGTGCAGGTTGATCATCGTGGTCTCGAGCTGCGTGTCGCCCCCCGAGCCCGAGAATCCGATCCCCGCGATGCGGAGCGGCCCGCCCGCCGCGAGCTCGACCACGATGACCGTGGTGTCGGCGCCGACGATCTGCGTCGCGCTCGGGCCGGCGCCGAGCAGCGTGAGCGGGCGATCGAGGAGCAGGGTCTCGCTCCAGGTCGCGCTGCCGGGCCGGATGCGGATCGTGTCGCCGGCCGACGCGCGAGCGACGCAGTCGGCGACCGAGGCGTAGTCGACCGAGGTGGTCCACGTCGGGCTCGCGCCCGTGCAGCCCACGTCCCCCGCCGGCGCGAGCTCGCACGCCCCCGCCGCAGGCGCATCGACCGGAGCACCGCCGTCGGCCCCCGGCGCATCACGCGTCGCGGCGTCGGTGGCGCCGACGTCGGCGGCAGGAGTGGGGCCCGAGCAACCCGCTCCGAGCGCGAGCACGACCAAGCACGAAAAGCCCCCGAAGCGTCGCATCCGCGGATCGTACGCCGAGACGCGGGGCCCTCCGCAAGCGTCCATTCCGTCGGCCGCGCTCGGCAAGGAGTGCTCGCCCGGAGGACCCGGACGGGAGCGGCTCGTCGTGGGTATGATGGCGCCCATGACTCACGACCTCTTGGTGCGCGGGGGACGAATCGTCGACGGAACGGGCGCCGCCCCGCGGGAGGCCGACGTGGCGATCCACGGCGGCCGCATCGCCGCGATCGGAAAGGACCTCGGCGCGGCGACGCGCACCGTGGACGCGAGCGGCGCGCTCGTCACGCCCGGCTTCGTCGACATCCACACGCACTACGACGGGCAGGCGAGCTGGGACGAGGGAATGCTGCCTTCGAGCGTCCACGGCGCGACCACCGTGGTCATGGGCAGCTGTGGCGTGGGCTTCGCGCCCTGCCGCCGCGCCGACCGCGACAAGCTCGTCGCGCTGATGGAGGGCGTGGAGGACATCCCCGGCAGCGCGCTCTCGGAGGGGCTGCGCTGGGACTGGGAGACGTTCGAGGAGTACATGGCGGCCCTCGATCGGCAGCCGCACACGATCGATCTCGGGTGTCTGGTGCCGCACGACGCGGTGCGCGTGTTCGTGATGGGCGAGCGCGCGCTCGCGGGCGAGACCGCGACGCCGGCCGAGTGCGAAGCGATGGGCGCGCTCGTCCGCGCAGCGATCGACGCGGGCGCGGCGGGCTTCTCGACCGGCCGCACCGACAACCACCGCAACCGCGACGGGCGCACCACACCGGCCGCCGACGCGAGCGCGGACGAGCTCCGCGCCATCGCGCGCGCGCTCGCCGGCTCGCCGCGCGGCGTGCTCCAGGCCGTGAGCGACTTCGACATGTTCGTCTCGCACGAGCGCTTCGGTCCCGAGTTCGACCTGCTCGAGGACATGGCGAAGGTGTCGGGAAGGCCCCTCTCGATCTCGCTCTTGCAGCGCCTCGGCGCGAGCGAGCAGTGGAAGCGCATCCTCGAGCGCATCGACCGCGCGAACGCCGAGGGCACGCGGATCAAGGCGCAGAGCGCGACGCGCGGCATCGGCGTGCTGCTCGGGCTGACCGCGACGTTCCACCCGTTCATGGGCTTTCCCTCCTACAAGGCCATCGCACACCTGCCGCTCCCCGAGCGCGTGAAGGCGATGCGCGACCCCGAGGTGCGCGCGCGGATGCTGAAGGAGAAGAGTGAGAAGGTCGCGGGCGACGGCTCGGCGATCCCGCCGCTCGCCGATCAGCTGCTCGGCAACCTCGACTTCGTGTCGATGAGCCTGTTCCGGCTCGGCGAGCGCCCCGACTACGAGCCGAGCCGGCAGGGCTCGATCTACGGCGAGGCGATGCGTGCCGGGCGCCCGGTGCTCGAGGCGATCTACGACGCGCTGCTCGAGGACGAGGGGCGCGAGCTGCTCTACTTCCCGATCTACAACTACGGCTCGGGCACGCTCGGCGAGGTCGGCGAGATGCTGCGGCACCCGCACACGATGCTGGGCCTCGGCGACGGCGGCGCGCACGTCGGGACCATCTGCGACGTGAGCATGTCGACGTACTTCCTGTCGCACTGGGTGCGGGACCTCGGCGCGTTCACGATCGAGCAGGCGATCCGAAGGCTGAGCGCGGAGCCCGCCGCGTGGATGGGCTACGCCGATCGCGGGCGCATCGAGGTCGGGCTGCGCGCGGATCTGAACGTGATCGAGCTCGAGCGGCTGGCGCTGGAGCGGCCGCGCCTCGTGCACGACCTGCCGGCCGGCGGACGGCGCTTCTTGCAGGACGCGAAAGGCTTCCGGGCGACCCTGGTTCGTGGCGAGATCGTCGCCGAGAACGGCGTGCTCACGAGCGCGCGGCCAGGCAAGCTCGCCCGGCCTGCTTGAGGCCCCCGGCCCCGCGCAGCACTGCCACCCTTGAACGCGGGGGGCGGAACTGGTAGCCCGGATGCTTCTTCTCGGAGCCAACATGAGAAATACGACGGTCTTCTTCACCCTCCTCGCGGCAGCGGCGATCTCCGGCTGCCCGGGCAACAACACGGCGCGCGATGGCGGCACCGGCGGCACGGACACGAACGTCCCGCGCGAGGACACGGGCGTTCCGCCCGAGGACACGGGCGTCGGGATGGACTCCGGCGTGCCGGCGACGGATGTGCCGCTGGCGTCGATCGTCAATGCCTCGGCGACCGATCACCCGGCCGACAACACGACCGTGCACGTGACGGGCGACCTCGTCGCGCTCAGCCAGCGCTTCGTGACGTCGTCGCAGACGACCGGACGCTGCCTCGCGTTCGCGTGGGTCGGCACGCTGGCGGGCGGTGACTACAGCGGCATCCAGGTCATCGACCAGTACGATCCGACTGCGGGCATGAGCTGCTTCGACACGCCGCCGCACGTGATCCCGAACATGCGCATCGGCGACGCCGTCACGAACCTGACCGGCCGCTTCACGAACTTCTGCCCGAGCGGCAGCGCGTGCCCCCCGAACACCTCGCAGCAGATCTCGGTGACCGTCGGGACGTTCACGACGGGCACGAGCGCCGGCGACCCCACGGTGACGGACGTGACGATCGCCGAGGTGAGCGCGATGGGCATCGTGCCGGCCAGCCGCGACATGGCGCTGCAGAACGCGGTCGTACGCCTCACTGACGTGGTCGTCGACATGCCGCCCACCACGGCCAACCACAACGTCATGACCGTGCACGCGACCGGCGCGACCACGCCGACGATGGCCATCGACATGAGCGACTACTACCTGGTGAGCTGCCAGCGCATGCAGCTCCAGACCGCGGGCACCACGGTCGGAGACATCACCGGCGTGCTCTATTTCTCGTTCGGCCAGTGGGTCATCCACCCGCGCGAGCCGCAGGACCTCCCGAGCATCAACTGCTTCGACGCGGGCACGGGCACCACCGACGCCGGCACGGGCGCGGACGCCGGCACGAACGACGCGGGCTGACCCGAGATAGGCTCGGTTGGACGAGGCGGCCGGTGCGAGAGCGCCGGCCGCTTCGCTTGGGTGTGCGGCCGTCAGGAGCGCGGGCCGCCGGTGGGGACGGTGAGCTCGTTGGCGTGGTAGCAGCACTCGGTCGCGTGCGTGGGGCTCGCGCGCTCGGCGCGGGTGGTCGCGTCGTCGTAGGTGAACTCGCAGTGCGTGCACACGTGGAGGTCGACGGCCGGCTGCCACGCGGAGCTGCCGGGGCGCAGGCCCGCGCAGCCCGAGGCGGCGCCCGAGGGCGGCGTCCCGATCGTCGACGAGGCCGCGACGCAGACGGAGCCTCCGACGCGGCGCGCCGCGGGCGCCTGCGCGTCGACGGCAGAAGCGCAGCCCGAGAGCGAAGCGCCGAGCGCGAGCAGGGACGCGAGAGACACCAGCGTTCGAATGGTCATCGAGCTCCTCGTGATGGGTGCAGCTTCGACGGCACGAGCGCTCCCGACCTTGGGAGCCCGCGTGCGCGCTCGAGTCAGGTGAGCATAGCGAAGGTCTGGTGGTTCATCGCCACCAAGCGCCCCCGCTGGTAGAGCGCGCGCTCCTCGACCACGAAGCCCCCCGCCGAGGCGAGCACGCGCGCATCGTGGAAGAAGGGCTCGCGCGGTTCGAGCTCGCGCGGATCGACGAGCAGCTCGGCGAGGAACGTGATGGTCGCGAAGGCGCGCGGCGCGCGCTCGACCGAGAGGATCGCGCTCCACCACGCATCGAGGTGCGCCAGCACGCCGGACGCGTCCATCGCCGCGAGCGGCTCGCGCAGGCGCAGCCATCCGCGCGCGATGGGCGAGCTGCCGCCCGAGAACGGAATCCCGTCCACGAGCCGGTACTCGAAGTGCTGCGCGAACTTCGCGGGGCTCCCGTCCCAGAGCACCCGTGGCGAGAGGCTCTCGAACGAAGCATGGGCGCCGAGCGGCCGCTCGACGGGGGCCGCCTGCGCGCTCCGAGGCGCGCTCAGCACCACGCTCGCCGTCGCCATCACGCCACCTGCCTGGACGAAGTCCGCGCGTACGTCGACTGGCTTGCTCGCGAACGGCCAGCCGCCCGCCGGACGGATCATCGCGACGCGGTCGAGCGATCGGTCGAGGCGGTGCTCAGTGCCCGCCGCCGTGGCCGCTCGGGGCGCCGGGCATCGAGAGGTACTCGGTCTGCTGCTCCTTCAGGTGCCAGGGGAGCTCGCCGGCGTACACGTCCTCGAACATCGTGCTGCGCGCGGGCGGCGGCAGCTCCTCGATCGCGGCGATGGCCGCCTCGAACTCGGCGTGGAGCTTCTCTTCGAGCTGCTTCTCGGTCGCCTCGTCGAGGATCTGCGCGAGCACGAGGTACTGGCGGAAGCGCGCCAGCGGGTCCTTCTTCACCCAGGCGTCCACCTCCGCTTGCGAGCGGTAGCGCGTCGGGTCGTCGCTGCTCGAGTGAGGGCCGATGCGGTACGTGACGCACTCGACGAAGGTCGGGCCCTCGCCGCGGCGCGCGCGATCCACCGCGCCCTTGATCGCCACGTAGACCGCGAGCACGTCGTTGCCGTCCACGCGGATCCCGGGCATGCCGTAGGCGTGCGCCTTCACCGCGATCGTCTTGCTCGCCGTCTGCTTGTGGGCCGGGACGCTGATCGCCCACTGGTTGTTCTGGCAGACCAGCACCGCCGGCACCTTCCACAGCGCCGCGAACGTCATCGCGGTGTGGAAGTCGGCCTCGCTCGTCGCGCCGTCGCCCATGAAGCCGACGCACACGACGTCGTCCTTCCTCTTCTTGGCCGCCCAGGCGGCGCCCACCGCCTGCGGCACCTGCGGACCGAGGCACGAGCTCCAGCCGACCTGGTTCACGCTGCGCCCGGCCTGGTGGCTCGGCATCTGCCGGCCCTTCTGGATGTCGGCGCTGTTGCCGTAGGCCTGCGCGAGCCAGACCGAGAGCGGGAAGCCGCGGCAGAGCATGATCGAGCTCTCGCGCAGCGCCGGGAAGATCCAGTCGCGCTTCTCGGTCGCGAACGCCGTCGCCGTGGGCGTCGCCTCCTGCCCGGTGATCGTGCCGAAGAAGCCGACCTTGCCCTGGCGCTGCTTGCCGAGCATGCGCTCGTCGATGCGGCGGATGCGCAGCATCGCCTCGAACATCCCGAGCAAGAGCGTCTTGTCGAGGAAGGGATCGCGCTGCGGATCGGCCGTTCCGTCCTCGCGGAGGATCTGGAAGAGGCCGAGCGTGGGATCGTCGGACGGGATCGTGCGCATCGCCGCCGACCCTACCAAAAGACGCGCGGGCGCGTCAGTCGGCGCGCCCGAGCGGCGTGCAGACCGCGCCCGGGATCCGCTCGGCACGGGGCCACGGCGAGGCGGGCTGCGACGCGTTCGTGAGGATCTCGCGCTGCTCGGCGCTGAGCGAGGCGAGCCACTCTTCGTCGCCGTACGAGAGGCGCTTGCGGAGCAGGATGGGCAGGGGCGGCGGGATCTTCGCGACGACGCGCGGCGCGGGCGGCACGGCCAGACCGTCGGCGGAACGGCCGATGGCCACCAGCGCCGCGAAGTCGGGGCGGAAGGTCTCGGTCGGGCAGTCGTCGTCGTCGAGGTCGAGCGGGCTCACGCGCCGCGTTGCTGCACGGGCCATGCCCGCGGTCGCGCTTCGGAAACGTGCGCCCTCCGGCGGGACCGGTGGCCGCTGACGAGCCGATCCCCGCGGCTGGCGGCGACCCGAGTGACCACGGCCGTGGCGTGGCATCCCCTCGGGCTCCCACCCACGCGCCCGACGACCCGGATCGGTTTCCGGGTCGTCGTGCTCGGCGCTCACGCCGGCACGGGAACCCAGACGAGACCGAAGCGGTCGAGCGTGACGTCCGCCTGCTTCGCCGCGACGGCGCGCTCGCCGATCGTGACGTGGCTCGGGTCCCAGCTCGCGCGCAGCTCCGCGAGCGCCGCCTCGAGCTGCTGCTGCAGCTCCGCCGCCTCGCTGACCGCCTGCTGGTGATCGCCGACCGCGCGGTCGCGGTCCACGCCGCGCTTCTGCGCGCGCCGCGCCTTCGTCGCCACGCTGGCCGCGCCTCGCAGCGCGCTGCGCCGGCCGAACATCGCGCCGAGCACCGTCGCGCCGATCTCGAGCCCCGACGCCACGACGTACGTGTTGCGATCGGCGCTGGCATCCTCGATCAGCCTCGCCGCGCGATCGACCTTCGCGCGTGCGCGATCGATCTTCGGCTGCCACTTGCCGACCAGGCGGTCGACCTCGGCGTCGCGCCGCTCGCGCAGGTGCAGCGCGAGCCGCGCCCCGAACGCCTCGCGGCTCTCGCCGGGCGCGCCGAGGAGCGAGAGCTCCGCCACCTCCCAGATGCGGAGCGGCCGGTCGCGGACGACGTGCGTGAGCGCGCCGCTCTCCCACCGCTTCCACGTCGCAGCGCGCGTCGCGAGCGCCGGCAGGTCGGCGAACGAGGATCCGTCGACGGGCGCCCCCGCGAACGGCGCCGATGCTTCGAGCGCCCACGCGTCGGCCCAGGCGGGCCCCTCCACGCCGAGCGGCGCGACGAGAACGAAGCGACGGACCGAGTCCACGTCCTTGGCGCGATAGGCGACCGTCGCCGCGAGCAGCGCGCCGGGCCGATAGAGCGACGCGCCGGCCACGTCCGGGCGCACGAAGAACGTCTCGGGCACGTCCGGCGGGAGGACCGGCCGCGCGCCGTTCGCACGCGGGGTGAACAGCGGGCTCGGCTCGCCACCGGCGGCCGCCACGGCGGGGCTCGTCCGCAGCGGCGCCGACGCCAGACGCGTGAGCTCCTCCCGCGAGAGCGGGCCGCGCAGGTACGAGAGCGTCTGACGCACCTCGAAGATCGCGTCCTGGCTCGCGTGCACCGAGTGCATCAGGAAGTTCCGCGGCGGCAGCGCCGCCAGCACGCCGTCGAGGCTCCCTCCGCCCGGCGCCGCCCCACCCGCCCCGCTCGCCGCGCGCTCGGTCGCCGCGTCGCGCATGCCCTCGACCACGCGCAGCCGATCGCGATCGGTCGAGAGGCGCCCGACGAGCCACGTGCCCGCGTTCGACATGCCCTTGTAGTCGAGATCGATCGGGTTCTGCGTCGAGAGCACCACGCCGAGGCCGAACGCCCGCGCCTGCTTGAGCAGCGTGAGCATCGGCCGCTTCGTCGGCGGCTCGGCGACGGGCGGGAAGTAGCCGGCGATCTCGTCCATGTAGAAGAGCGCGCGGAGCGACGAGGTGCCCTGCTGCGCGCGCATCCAGCGCACGAGCTCGCCGAGGAGCACCGTCACGAAGAACTGGCGATCGGCGTCCGAGAGATGGGCGATCGAGAGCACGGACACGCGCGGCCCGCCGTCGGGGCCGTAGAGCAGCGCGCCGACGTCGAGCGGTGCGCCGCCCGCGAGCCCGGCCATCGCGGGCGAGGCGAGCGCGCCGTTGATCGCGACGGCGAGCGCGGCGCGATCCTTGGGCGGCACCACGGCGTCGACGTCCATCACGCCGAGCCGAGGCCACGGCGGCGTCTGGATCGCGCGGAGCAGCTCCGGCAGGTCGAGCCCGCGCCCGGCGCTCCACGCGTCGAGGAGGATCGTGGAGAGCAGCGTGTGCTCGGGCGTGCGCGGGTCGGCGTCGCGGCCCGCGAGGCCGAGGAAGGCCGACGCAGTCGTCACCGCCCGCTCGCGCAGCGCATCGCCGTCGGTCTCGGTCGCGCGCGGGGGAGCGAGCGAGGGCAAGAGCGAGAGAGGGCGCCCCCAGCTCGCGCCCGGCGTGTACAGCACGCGCTCGACCGCCGCGTAGCGACCCACGCGCGCCGCGTCCTGCCCGAAGCCGGCGAGCCGTGTGGCGTGCTGCGAAGCGACGGCCGCAGCATCCTCGCCCGCGGGCACCCAGGGCGCGAACGCACCGGGCGCGAGATCCGGAAACGCGAGCAGCAGGCTCGCGAGATCGCCCTTCGGGTCGACGACGATGGACGGGATCCCGTCGAGCGCCGCCTCCTCGATCACGGTGACGCCGAGCCCCGTCTTGCCCGAGCCCGTCATGCCGACGATCAGCGCGTGCGTGGTCAGCGCGCGCGCGTCGATCACCAGCGGCGTCTGAGCATCGGTGCGTCCGAGGTAGAGCGCGCCGAGGCGCTCGAAGGCTTCGGGGGTGAGCGGCATGGCCGCTACATAACACCTCGCACGCCGATCGGGACGGGCCGCGTCGCTCGATCAACGCGCGGCGACGGGGGCGGCGCGCCGCACGGCCTCGATCGAGCGCGGCATCGCGTCGGGCGGCGCCGTCGCGATGCGATCGCCGAAGAAGCGGCGCTCGGCCCGGCGCGCACGCGCGTAGAGATCGGCGGGCGCCACGCCGTCGCACGGGGCGCCGAGCGCGGCGCGCGTCGCGGCATCGATCGCGATCGCATCGGGCCAGCGCTGCGCCATCGCCTCGTCGCGCGGGAGCGGCGCCGAGCACGCACCGAGCGCGGCGAGGTAGCCGACCCCGGGCGTCGCGAAGGCGGCGAGGTATCCGGAGAGCTCGGCCCTCGCGAGCGGCGCCATCGCGTCGTCGCATCCGGGGCACGCGAGCTCGGCGGAGGGACCGTCGGCGACGTGCCGCACCTCGTGGGCCGCGACCGAGCGCGCGACGAGCGCGACGAGCTCTTCGAGCGCGAGCTCGAGGTCGGGTTGCGCGCGCAGGCGCTCGCTCGCGGCGACGAGCTGCGTCGCCTCCTCGATGGTGACGTCCGGGCACTCGGTGCCCTGGCTCTGCACGAGCGCGAGCCGCAGCATCGCGCGGCTGTGGGACGAGAGGCCCCGGTAAGGAATGCCGAACACACCGAAGCGGCTCCCACACGCGTGGCGAGACTCGATCGACGCCGCCGCTTCGAGCAGAGCCTGCTCGTCCTCGGCGGTCTCGCTCAGGATCGACCACGCGTAGTCCCCGAGCGCCGCGCGCACCTCGCGCCGCACGCCCGCCGCCAGGCCCCGCTCGCGGCCGGGCAAGCGCTGGTCGAGCGCCGGGTTCAGAGCCGGCCACACGTGGCGGATCGCGAAGTGCAGCACGCGATCGACGACGACGAAGGCGCCTTCCTCTTCCCGGTCGGTCCGCCCGAGCCAGGTCTCGACCAGCGGCGCACGGTCGAGGCGCCGGAGCACGCGCACGCGCTCACCGCGCGCCGTCGTCAGATCCACGACCGCGCGGTACGAGCGCGCGAGCAGGCGCCCCCGACCGTCCTGCACGAACGCGCCCGCCTCGAGCCGGTACGGCTGGCCGATGCGGTCCATGTAGGCGTCGTGCGCCCAGAGCAGGTACTCGAGCCGGTGCGCGCTCGCGATCGGATCGGCGGCGACCCGATCGTGGATCTCGCGCCAGAGCCCGCTGAGGTTCGGGTCGGGCTCGAGCTCGTCGAGGAGCGCACGGTAGGCGTACTCCGCGCGGCGCCGCCCGGCCGGGGTATCGGCCACCGACTGCTCGTCGAGCCACTCGGGGACGAGGTGCGCGTGGACGCGCGCGAAGTCGATGCGGGCCAGCGCGTCCCGATCGATCGCGTGTCGCGGCTCGAAGATGGGCTGGCCCGAGAGGTCGACCTCGTGTCGCAAGAGCGCCACGAGCGCCTCGCCGCGGGTCTCGAAAGTCCAGCCGATCACGACCACGAAGGCGCAGATGCCGAGGATCCCGCGCAGCGTGCTGCGCCGCCCCTGGGTGATCCCGGCGAGCTCTCCCTCCGTGATGTCGTCGGCGCTCTCGCTCACGTCGGCCTTGGAACCCTGGCCCGAGGACCGTTTGGGTCAGAACCACCCGGCCGCTGACCCGGCCGGACTCCAGTTTTGCCGCGCGAGAAGTTCCCCCCGACCGACGACCCGGGGATCGCCGGATCGGCTCGCCCGCTGCGGCCCCTTCCGTCCGCAGCCCGCGTCAGGGCCTCCAGGGCCGGGCTCCTTGCGGATCGCCGCGCGACGCCGACGGCAAGCCCCGATCGCCGCGACATGCGTCCGAGACCGCGCCGTGAAACGAGCGCTCGCCGCGACGCGACGCGGCGTTAGGCTCCGGCCCGATGTCGAGCCGGCCCCCATCGCAGCGAGGAGCGTACGGCGCCGCCGTGCTCGCGCTCGTGCTCTCGGGCCTCGGGGCGCTCGCGGTCCCGGCGGCGACCGTGGCGGAGCCGCCGGCGCGCCCGGCCCATCCTCGACGCATCGTCGCCCTCGGCCTTCCGGCCGACGAGCTCGTGCTCGCCCTCGTCGAGCCCGAGCGCATCGTGGCGCTCGACCGCTTCGCCGACGACCCGCGCGCCTCCAACGTGCGGGCGGAGGCGCAGGCCGTGCGCGCGCGCGTCCCGGTGCGCGCCGAGGCCATCGCCCGCGAGGAGCCGGACCTCGTGCTCGTGCCGGCCTGGGCGCCGCTCGATCTCGAGCAGTCGCTCCACGCCCTCGCGATCCCGACGCTGCGACTCGGCACGCCGTCGTCCGTCGCCGACGTGCGCGACACCATCCGCACGGTCGCGCGAGCGCTCGACGCGACCGAGCGCGGGCAGGCGCTGGTGCGGGAGCTCGACGAGTCGCTCGATCGCACGCGCGCGCACGCTGCCGGCCCTCGGGCCGCGACGGTGCTGCTCGACTCGGGCTCGGGGCTCTCGCCGGGGCGCGGCACGCTGCTCGCCGAGCTCACGCGCATCGCCGGTGGCGAGCTGCTCCTCGATCGGCTCGGGCGCGAGGGCCTCGTCCCGCTCTCGCTCGAGCAGGAGCTCGCGCTCGATCCCGACGTGATCTGGGTGGACGACTATCGCGCCGACGCGCACGCCCGGAGCATCACCACGGCGGTCCTGAGCGAGCACGGGCTCGACCCACGCACGGCCAGCCTGAGGGCCGTGCGCGCGGGCGCGGTCGTCCCGATCGAGGCGCGGTATCTGCTCACGACCACCCACCACGTCGCGCGGACCGCCGAGGCCCTGCGCGTGTCGCTGACCGGAGATCCCGCGCCGTGACGCCGCGCCGCGCCCTCGCGATCCTCGCGCTCGCCCTGCTCGCCGTGGCCCTCGCGTCGCTGCTCGTGGGGCCAGCGCTGCTCTCTCCGGCGGAGACCGCCGACGCGCTCGCCGGACGCGGCCCGACGTGGGCCCGCGTCGTGGTGTGGGAGGTGCGCCTGCCCCGCGTGCTCCTCGGAGCGCTCGGGGGCGCGGCGCTGGGCGTGGCCGGTCACGCGCTCCAGGGGCTGTTCCGCAACCCGCTCGCCGATCCCTCGGTGCTCGGCGTGGCGAGCGGCGCGACGCTCGGTGCCGTCGGCGCGCTCTATCTCTTCGGCTCGGCGCTGGGCGGTGTCGCGCTGCTGGTGGGGCTGCCCCTCGCGGCGTTCGCGGTCGCGCTGGCGACGGCGATGCTCGTCTACCGGCTCGCGGCCCGAGGGCCGGTGATCTCGACCGAGCAGCTCGTGCTCGCCGGGCTCGCGCTCTCGTCGCTCACGAGCGCGCTCACCTCGCTCGTGCTCGCGATCGCGCTCGCCGACTGGGAGCTCGGGCGCCAGCTCCTCTCGTGGATGCTCGGCGGGCTCGAGGACCGCACGCTCGCCCACGTCGCGCTCGCCGCGCCGCTCGTCGTCGTGCCCGTCCTGGCGCTCGCGCCGCACCTGCGCGCGCTCGACGCGCTCGCCCTCGGCGAGGAGCACGCGCTCTCGGTCGGCGTCGACGTGACGCGCCTGCGGCGGATCGTCCTCGTGCTGACCTCGCTGCTCACCGCCGCCACGGTCGCGGTGATGGGCAGCCTGCCCTTCGTCGGGCTCGTCGTGCCGCACCTCGCGCGGCGCCTCGGAGGGCCCTTGCACGCACGATCGCTGCCGCTGAGCGGGCTCGCCGGGGCGCTGCTCGTGGTGCTGGCCGATACGCTGTCGCGCGCCGCGGCCGGCAGCTTCGACCTGCGCCCGGGCGTGCTCACGTCGCTCGTGGGCGCGCCCTTCTTCGTCCTCTTGCTGGTACGCGAGCGCGCGCGCGCGCCGGAGGCGAGTGGGACGTGAGCCCGCTCGTCTCGATCGAGGGTGTCAGCGTCGTGCGAGGCCGCGCGCGCGTGCTCACCGACGTCAGCGTGTCGGTGCGGGAGGGAGAGATCGTGGGTCTCCTGGGCCCGAACGGCGCGGGCAAGAGCACGCTGCTCCGCGCAGCGCTCGGCCTCGTGCCGCTCGCGTCGGGTCGCGTGCGCCTCGGCGACCTCGATCCCGCCGCGGCCGATCGGCGCACCGTCGCGCGCGCGGCCGCGCTGCTCCCCGAGCACGCCGGCCTCGGCTCGGGCCTGACGGCGCGGGAGGTCGTCCGCACGGGGCGCTACGCCCACGTCGAGCCGCTGGCGGCCGAGAGCCCGGCCGATCACGACGCGGTCGCGCAGGCGATCGACGCGCTCGGTCTGGGGGCCCTCGCCGATCGCCCGCTCGACACGCTCAGCGCCGGCGAGCGCAAGCGCGTGCTCCTCGCGCGCTGCTTCGCCCAGGACGCGCCCTTGTTCCTGCTCGACGAGCCGACCTCCACGCTCGACCTCGGCCACGCCCGCACGCTCTTCGCCTCGCTCCGCGCCCGCGTCGAGCGCCGCGGCGGCGCGCTCGTCGCCATGCACGACCTCGCCCTCGCTGCCGCGGGCTGCGACCGCATCGTCGCCCTGCGCGGCGGCGAAGCGCTCGCGAGCGGGCGCCCCGACGAGGTGCTGCACGAGGACGTCGTCGAGAAGCTCTTCGGCGCCCGCGCCCACGTCGAGACCACCGACGCCGAGATCGTCCTGCGCGTCCCGCGCCGCTGACCGCCCACGCCGTTGCACGCCCGGCCGGCCGGTGAAGATCGATCAGTCTTCGTGCTGGTACATGCGCCCCTCGCCCTCGGAGGGCAGCGGGGAGGAGAAGTAGGACTTTCCGGTCTCGTTCAGCCACAGCCGGCCCATGCCGACGTCGTCCATCTCGACGGCGGCGCCCGTCACGCGGCCGTCGGTCACGTCGGTGATGGTCACGACCATGCCCGAGGCCGGGAAGCGATCACCGACCTCGGTCGTCCAGCCGGCCTCGTTGTAGAGGTTGCCCTCGGCCCACGGGAAGACCGCGCCCTCGGCGTCCGAGTAGAGCTGGAGCGTGCGCGGGCCAGTGCGCACGACGAGCAGCTGCGTCGTCCACGAGAGCATGGAGAAGTGCTCCGGCAGCTCGCCATCCTCGGCGATCGCGAAGGGCACGAAGAAGCCCGTGCCGCTTCCACGCACCACCACCGCGCCCGGCCCGTGCACGAGATCGCCCATCGCGCGGAGTGACTCGATCTGGCGAGAGAACGTCTCGCCCGAGGTCCGGAACTGCTCGTCGAGCAGCGCCATCGTCCCCGGCCCGTGCACGAGGTGCGCGAAGCCGAGACACAGCGCGGTGAGCTGACCCGCCTCGGCCCAGCCGCGGCGCGGCTCGGTGCGCGCCGGGAACCATGCGCGGTCGAAGACGAACGCGACGAGCGGCGCGACGGCGAGCATCACGCCGCCCGCCAGGCGCGGCGAGGGCATGACGCCGAGCACCGGAACGAAGGCGAGGAACATCGCGACCGCGAAGAACCCGACCGTGCGGCGCGTGCCATCCGTCTCTTCGCGCAGCTGGTGGCGCAGCACGCCGCCGACGAGCACCACGATCGCCAGCATCACGATGCCGAGCGCCCACGAAGGGATTCCCCAGTTGATCGTGTCGTTGTCGAGCGAGAGCCACGCATCGAGGAAGAGCGTCGCCAGCCGCCGCGGGGCGAACCACAGGAAGAGAACCGGCGCGGTGAACGGATCGTTGTAGAAGCCCGACCCCGCCGCGCCGTAGTGCAGCGCCGATCGGATTCCCATGTAGATCACGCAGGGCACGCCGAAGGTCGCCAGCCCGGCCACGCGCCGGCCGATCGAGTCACCCTTGCGGACGATCTCGTAGGCCATCACGAACGCCGTGAAGGTGAGCGTGTACTCGCCGGATGCGAGCGCGACCGCGAACAGCAGCGTCGCGCCGAGCAGCGCCGCCGGGCGGCCGCTGTCTCGCGCTCGCACGTAGGCGTGGAACGCGCCGAGCCCGAGCGTGAGCGAGATCAGCGCGTCGCGGTTCGCGAGCCACGACACCGGCATCGCGTGACACGGCGCGAGCGCGAAGACCGTCGCGGCGAAGCGCGCGACGCGCTCCCCGAGCAGCCGTCGGTAGAGCAAGAACGCGAGCACGACCATCGCCGCCCACCAGAGGAGGCTGTGCACGTGCATCGCGAGCGCGTTGCGACCGAACACCGCGTGGTCGAGCCAGATCGTGGCGCTGGCGATCGGCCGGAGGAACCGGATGGTCAGGTGCGGATGCGTCCACCACGGCACGACACCGTGCGCGAGCAGCGTGTCGCGGTCGTGATCGTCGATGAACGCGTAGAGATCGAGCGGATGTCGCTGGACCGGGAAGTTTCCTTCCAGCATCGCGATGTGCAGGAAATCGTCGAGCAGAAAGCCGGTCCGGATCGCGGCCTGGTGCAGGACCGTGCCCGTCACGAGCAAGATCGTGAGGAAAGCACGTGTAGACAAACGTGGGATCGTGAGCGCCGGCGGAGCGCCTCCTCCCGCGTCGGAGCGCGATGGAGATGTGGCTGAATTGCTTGGCGATCCCGCGACGGCCTCGGAGGACGGCGCGCTCGGCGTCGGGGGCGTGCTCGCCGTCTCTTCGCTGAGGTCGCTCACATTGCATTCGCACCCGATTGATCCGGACCGGGGCAATCGTTATTCTCGCTCAACTGCCATGAAGCTTGCCAGCATTTCGGTCGTCACGGTCTCGCTTCTCGCCACGCTCGCCGTCATGGGCTGCAGCAGTGGCCCGACTCGTACGCACAGCGGCACGGACGCGGGGATCGTGACCCGCGACACCGGCACGACGGTGCTGACCGACAGCGGCACGATCGGGCCCCGCGACACGGGCACGATCAACCCGACCGACACCGGGACGATCATCCCGCGCGACACCGGCGGCACGGTGCAGACGGACAGTGGCCGCATGTGCATCGCCAGCTGCACGAGCGACTCGCAGTGCTCGGGCACCTGCGGCCCGGCGACGACGGGCTCGGTGTGGTGCTGCGGCATGGGCCACTGCTACAGCCTGCACGCCGCCACGTGCCCCGCGACGACGCGGGACTCCGGTAGCATGAGCTACTGACCCGCGAGGCCTCGAAGGCCGATCGACGAGAGGCTCGCGCGACCGCGCGGGCCTCTTCGCTTTCCGTCGCTCGTGAGTGCCGTGCGCCTTGCCTTTTCTCGCGCGCTGACTAATGTCGCGGCCGCTCGGCCTGTGAGCTTTCCCGCGTTCGCGCGGGCATCTCGCGGCTCGTCGCGTGTTCGGAGCGCGCCCTCGTACGGGCGGCGATGACCGCGCTCCCGGGCGACACGAACCGAAAGTCTTGGCGAGGATCTCATGAGTGGAGTGATGATCGAGGCGCAGGGGCTGTCCAAGGACTACGGCCCTCAGCGCGCGCTCGACGATGCGACGTTCGACATCTCGCGCGGAGAGATCGTCGGCTTCCTGGGCCCCAACGGAGCCGGCAAGTCGACGACGATGAAGATCCTGACGTGCTTCATCGCGCCTACGCGCGGCACGGCCAAGATCAACGGCTGCGACATCTGGAAGGACCCGCTCGGCGTGCGCGCCGCGATCGGGTACCTGCCCGAGTCGACGCCGCTCTATCCCGAGATGCTCGTGGCCGAGTACCTCGAGTTCATGGGGCAGATGCGGGGGCTGGCCGGGCCGGCGCTCCACAAGCGCATCAAGACCGTCGTCGAAGAGACGCAGCTCGGCAGCCACTACGCCAAGGAGATCCGGCAGCTCTCCAAGGGCTTCAAGCAGCGCGTCGGGCTCGCGCAGGCGCTCATCCACGAGCCGCCCGTGCTGATCCTCGACGAGCCGCTCTCGGGCCTCGACCCGAATCAGATGACCGACATCCGCGACCTGATCCGCGAGATCGGCAAGTCGCGCACGGTCATCTTCTCCACGCACAACCTCGCCGAGATCGAGATCTCGTGCACGCGCGTGCTCTGCATCGCGGGCGGCAAGCTCGTGCTCGACGCGACGCCCGAGGCCTTCGTGCACCGCAAGCCGCTGGCCGGCTACGACGTCATCGTGTCCGGCGACGCGAGCGCGGCCGAGAAGGCCTTCCGTGCCGTGCCCGGCGTGACCGACGTCGTGCAGAAGGGCGGCGGCAAGCTCGCGGTCCTGGTCGTCGACGGCCGCGACCTGCGGACCGAGATCGCCCGCGCCGCGCAGACCGCAGGCGTGCTGCTCCTCGAGCTGTTCCCGATGCGCCCCGACATCTACTCCATCTTCCGCGAGCTCACGACGGGCTCGGCGCGGAGCGAGCTGTCGGCACGGCAGCTCGCGTCGGACGACGAGGACGACGACGACGACGACGACGACGACGACGAGGACGAGTGAGCACAGCCATGCCGATGCGACTCCAAAACACGCTGACGATCGCGCAGCGCCAGTTCCGCAGCTACTTCAACGGACCGACGGCGTACATCGTCGTGTGCCTGGTCCTGTTCCTTCTCGGGAACTTCTTCTGGCAGCCCTTCTTCCTGATGGGACACGCGTCCATCCGGCAGATGTGGACCTACCTCGGGATGCTGCTCTCGATCGCGGCGCCGGCGATCAGCATGGGCCTGTTCGCCGAGGAGCGTCGGAGCGGCACGCTCGAGCTCCTCATCACGATGCCCGTGCGTGAGGCCGAGGTCATCCTCGGCAAGTACCTCGCGGCGCTCGGCCTGCTCGCCGTGCTGCTCGCGCTGACCTTCCTCTACCCGGTCAGCGTCTCGTCGCTCGGCAACCTCGACTGGGGCCCGGTCTTCACCGGCTACTTCGGGATGTTCCTCGAGGGCGCGGCGCTGATCGCGATCGGCCTGGCCGCCTCGAGCTTCACCGAGAACCAGCTGGTGGCCTTCTTCGTGAGCATGGTGATCTGCGGGTCGCTCGCGGCCCTGCTGACGATGTTCATGCCCTTCATCCCGACGGGCCCGATGACCGACATCGCCCAGTGGCTCGCCTTCGATCAGCACCTCGAGGGCATGTCACGGGGCGTCATCGACACGCGCGACGTCATCTACTTCCTCTCCGTCTCGACCTTCGCTCTCATGCTCGCGTTCCGCGCGCTCGAGAGCCGCCGCTGGAGCTGAGCCATGGCCGACAACCGCAACAAGAAGCCGGCTCCGCCGTCCAAGCCCAAGGCCCCGCCCCCGCCGGCGGCCGATCTCAGCAGCTCGGTGGCGCCCGAGACGGCGGCCGTCCTGCGCGGCGCCAGCGTCGCCATCATCGTCGTCTGCGCCCTCCTGCTCCTCTACGTCGGGCTCCAGCAGCTCGTCGGTCACGAGACGTTCGAGAACGTCTGGCTCATCGCTCCGGCGGCCGTCGGGATCCTCGGGGGCGTGGTCCGCTGGCTCTTCCGCGTCCCGGCCGGCAGCATCAGCGCCGAGGCCCGCCGCCAGCAGCGCGAGTCCGTCGGCTTCCTCGCCATCACGGCGGCGGTGCTGGTGGCGCTCAACGTCATCGGCTTCTTCGCGTTCACGCGCGTCGACGCCACCGACAACCACGCGTACTCGCTCTCGCCCGCCTCGCGCAACGTGGTGGCGAACCTCGACGAGACGCTGACGATCACCGCGTACTTCACCTCGGATCTGCCGGCGCCGTTCAACGCCACCGAGCAGTACGTCCGCAACCTCCTGGCGGAGTACCAGGCGTCGGCGCCGAGCGGCCGCGTCGCGATCCGCTTCGTCTCGCCGGACAGCGACCCGGAGCGCGAGGCGGCCGACGCCGCGGGCGTGCACCCGGTCCAGCACCAGCACATCGAGAACGACGCCGTCAGCGTCGTCGAGGGCTACCGCGGGCTCGTGTTCGAGTACCTCGGCAACCACCAGGCGATCCCGGTGGTCCAGCCGGACACCGAGGGCCTCGAGTACTCGATCACGGTCGCGATCATGCAGCTGACCGGCGAGGAGCTGGAGATCGGTGTGCTCACCGGCCACGAGGGCCCGGAGCTGACCAAGGGCCTCTCCACCTGGCAGCGCATGCTGCCGACCTACCACGTCACCGAGGTCAACGCGTCGTCCGCCATCGACGAGGACCTGCGCGCCCTCGTCATCGTGGACCCGCAGACGGAGCTGTCCGAGGACGAGCTGCACAACATCGACGCGTTCGTGATGTCGGGGCACGGCCTCGGGATCTTCGGCGGCTCGATGGCGGTCGACCTCCAGGCCGGTCCCGACCTCTCGGCGACACCGACGCACTCGGGCCTGAACGGCCTGCTCCAGCACTGGGGCATCACGATCGGCGAGAACATCGTGGCGGACGCGCAGTGCGGCCGCGTCCCGATGCGCACGCCGTACGGGATCCAGATCCCGGTGCTCTACCCGCCGGCGCCGATCGTGACGTTCAGCGATCAGGAGCGAGAGCACCCGGTGCTCTTCCACCTGCAGCAGACGCCTCTCTTCTTCGCGTCGTCGATCGAAACGACCGACGTGTTCCGCAACGCGGGCGGAGAGGTGCTGATGCGCAGCTCCGAGGACAACAGCTGGCTGCTCGAGGGGTCGTCGATCTCGCTGCGCATCCGCGAGCCCGCCGAGTGGCGCTCGACCATGGGTGGCGAGAGCGGTCCGTTCCCGCTCGCGGTGGCGCTGTCGGGCGAGATCCCGAGCGCGTACACCGAGGGCACGCACGCGCCCGAGGAGACGCACGTGCTCGTGGTCGGCACCTCGACCGTCATCCGCGACGAGTTCCTGCCCCAGGAAGGCCAGATGTCGGACGCGGATCTCGCGGGCGCGATGGCGTTCGCGCTGAACGCGGTCGACTGGCTCGCCCAGGACCACGGGCTCATCGAGATTCGAGCGAAGTCGATCGAAGAGCCGGCGCTCGAGGTCCCGCAGTCGGTGCAGGAAGCGACGGCGGAGGCGATCGAGCACGCCGAGGCGGGCGACGAGGCCGAGACGCAAGCGGCGCTCGAGCGTCGCACGGCGGCGCTCGAAGAGTGGGAAGGGCGCAAGGCGCGCTATCGCTGGGGCAACACGCTGCTCATCCCGCTGCTCTTCGCGGTGCTCGGGGTGGGTCGCTGGTGGTTCCGCGCGAGCAAGAGGGCGTCGCTCCGCGTCTGAGCGCGCAGCGATCGAGACCGACACATCGAGGATCGAGATGGACTGGCAGCAGAACCGACTCTACATCGGCGCGGCGTTGCTCCTCGTCACGGGGGGCATCGCGGCGTACCTCGTGCAGACGCGCTCGGGCGACACCGAGAGCAGCACCGTCGAGCGTCCCACGCTCCCGAGCATCGACGACGACGACGTCATGGCGCTCGAGATCACCCGGCCCGCACCGGGGGACGGCGGCGGCACCGAGCAGGTGCGCCTCGAGCGCCACGACGACGTCTGGCACGTGACGCAGCCCGTGGAGGCGCGCGCCGATCAGAGCGCGCTCCAGACGGCGCTCGAGAAGCTGCGCGGGCTCGAGGTCGCCGGGATCGCGGCGTCGCACGCCGAGCACCACGAAGAGCTCGAGGTCGACGACGCCCACGGCGTGCACGTGCGCGTGCTCGGCGAGGGCGACGAGGTGATCGCCGACCTGGTCATCGGCGCGTTCCGCGGCGGCAACACGATGGTCCGCACCGCGGGCCAGGACACCGTCGCCACCGTTCGTGGCTCGATCCGGTTCGCGTTCTCGCGCGACCTCAAGGACTGGCGCGATCGCACGATGCTGGACGTGCAGGCCGATCAAGTGCGGCTCGCCGAGTGGGTCGGCCCGAACGGCACGTTCCGCTTCGCGCGGCCCGAGGTCGCCGCCGAGCCGCCGCCGCCGCCACCCGAAGGAGAGGAGGCGCCGCCGGCGCCGGAGCCGACCCTCGGCGACTGGGCGCCGACGGAGGTCAGCTACCTGCCGGCCGCGCCGGACGCGGACGCCGGTGTGGCGCCGGCTCCGGCGGCACCGCTCACCACGATCGAGAACTTCGCCTCGTCCCGCGTGGCGCAGGCGATCTCGAGCCTCGCGCACATGCGCGCTTCGGACTTCGCGGCGGCCGACGTGACCCGCCAGGGCGCCGGCATCACGGACGCCTCGGCGCGCGTCACGCTCACGACGGGCACCGGAGACGCGGCCGAGCGCCACACGGTCGTCGTCGGCAGCGAGTCGCCCACCAGCGGCAGCTTCTACGCGATGCGTGACGACGACCCGACGGTCTACATCGTCTCGCGCTTCCTCCAGGAAAAGGTGAGCCCGACGGCGGCGAGCTTCGCGCAGACCCCGAGCGCCGCGGCCCCGCCCGAGGACGGACCCGAGATGCCCGGCGGCCCCGGCGGCGAGATCCCGCCCGACCTGATGCGCCAGATCCAGGCGCAGCTCCAGGCGCAGGGCGTCGGCGCGCATTGAGTCTCCAGGGGGCGCTGGGCGCGCCCCCTCGCGAGACCGGCCGAGCCGGATCTCGCTCACCCCCCCTTCGCCTCGTCGCTCTGCTCCTCGCGAGCGACGAAGCCGTGACGAGTGGCCCGCTTCGGCGGGCTGCTTCGTTGGGTGTGATCCGCACCAGTTGGTGAAGTCTTGCGTCGTGACTGCTGCGCAGAACGGTCGAGGCTCCTGGCATGTCGCGTCGCGAGACTGGCCTTCAGGCGTCGCCGAGCCCGAGGACGCAGCGCAGCGGCCGACCGGCCGTGAGCAGCGACCGCAGGGTGAGGTGGCGAGCGTCCGAG
>JBGALT010000001.1:0-188974 GCA_044223665.1 Sandaracinaceae bacterium
GGCCTCGCGCAGTGCACCGAGCTCGTGTGGCACCTCCGCGGCCAGGCCGGCGAGCGCCAGGTCCCGAACGCCAAGGTCGCGCTCCAGCACAACCTCGGCCTCGGCGGCGCCTGCGTCGTGACGATGTACCGGGTCTGAGCGTCGTCGCGGCTCGCGAGAACGAAGGCGCCGGTCTCCGCGAGGAGGCCGGCGTCTGCTTCGTGGGTGTGTGCGACGTGTCAGGCCCCGAGGCCGGCGCGGACCGCGCGCAGCGCCCGCACGATCACGTCGGAGGGCGTCGTGCGATCGACGGCGCCCTTCGCGCGATGCTCGACGCACCACGCCACGCTCTCGTCGAGGTGACCGTGCACGCTCGACGGGGACTTCGCACGGGCGAGCATGTCGATCCCCGACACGATGGCGCGCACCGTGGCCGCCTGGAAGCCCTTGCCCTCGATCAGCGTCGCGCGCGCGATGTTCCATTGCGCGTGGGCATCGGTCACCTCGGCCGCAGCGCTGCGCGCCGGGCCGTCCATGCTGAGCCCGGCCGACGGGAGCACCCACGTCAGCGACGGGAACCCGCTCGGCTCGAGCTCGCGCATCTTCGAGAGCGCGGGGCCCGCGGCGCGCATGTCCGGCTCGGCGCACGGGGCGTGGAGGATCATCACCCAGAGACCTCCCACGGCGCCGTACGTCACCGCGCTCGTGCGGCCGAGCTCGGTCCAGCCATCGCTCACCGGCGCATGCTCGACGCAGCCGCGGTCGTAACGAAGTAGTGGGGCGGCCAGTGCCGGTACCACTCGGCCTCGACGATCGGCTGCTCGGCCTCGTCGTTGCCGGGAGAGACGCCGTAGACGCGCACGAGCGAGCCGACCGCGAGGCGCGTTCGCCCTTCCGCGCCGTCCTCGGGGCGCATGTGCACGCGCGCGACGAAGCGACCGATCTCGCGCTCCGACACCGTGACGCGGCACGAGTCGCTGCTCGAGGTCGAACAGAGGTGACGGTCCTGGTGCGCGCGCAGCGAGAGCACGAGGCGCGTGGCATCGCCGTCGGCCGCGGGCGCCTCCACGACGACGCCGAACCAGCCGACGAAGGGACGCTCGCCCGGGCGCAGGCGGCGGACCTCTTCGTAGCTCGCGTCGACGGTGCGACGCAGGTACGCGTCCTCTCCGTCGATGGTGCTGTACTCGTGGGCATAGCCGTACTGGCCGCCGCCCCCGCAGGCGGGAACCAGGGTGAGAGCGAAGACGGCGAGAACGGCGATCGAGCGGGGGTGTGATCGCTGGCGGTGCTCAGCGGCGACGCGCCGCGATCCCGGCCTTGATGCCGCGTCCGAGCAAGCTCGGACGCTCGCCACCTCACCCTCTGGGCGCTGCTCACGGCCGGTCGGCCGCTGCGCTGCGTCCTCGGGCTCGGCGACGCCTGAAGGCCGGTCTCGCGACGCGACATGCATGAGGCCTCGACCGTTCTGCGCAGCAGTCTCGTCGCAAGACTTCACCACCGCGTTGGATCACACCCCATCTCGGGGGTGATCGCGGAAGCGAGCCGCTCACGCGCGCGAACGCGAGTCGCCGCTCCCGAGGGCGCGCGCTATCGGAACGTCCATGATCGAGCTGCTCGGGCTTCCGTACTCTCCGTGGACCGAGAAGGCGAAGTGGGCGCTCGACGTCCGCCAGGTGCCCTACCGGTACCGCTTCTATCAGCCGCTGGTCGGGGAGCCGGCGCTCCGAGCGAAGACGGGACGCTGGCGCGGCCGGGTCACGGTGCCCGTCCTGACCGACGACACCGGGCGGGTCCACACGGACTCGGCCGACATCGCCCGCTTCGCCGACGAGCACGGCACGGCCGAAGGCGCGCGGCTCTTTCCCGGCGACGCCAGCGCGGAGATCGCCGAGTGGGTCGCGCGGAGCGAGCGCGTGCTCGACGCGGGTCGCGTGCTCTCGCTCCATCGAACGCTGGAGAGCCCCGAGGCGTTGCGGGAGCTCGTTCCGCGCGGGCTGCGCAGCGCGCTCGGTGGACTCGCGACGACGGTGGGACGCTTCGGGGTGGAGCGAACGCTGCGCAAGTACGGCGGGCGCGAGCGAACGCTCGCCGAGAGCGAGCGGACCGTGCGCGAAGGGCTCGACGCGCTGCGGGTCACGCCGCCGAGCTTCGGTCTCAAGCTCGGCAAGGCGAGCCGCGCGGGGTTCACCCACCCGGCGCTGGCCGCCGCGTACCCCGACCTGCTCGCGTGGCGCGACGCGATCTACGAGGCGCATCGCCCGCGCACCTGACCGCGGGGCGAGCATCCCCGGACCCGCTCGAGTCATTTTGCCCTACCGCTTCGCGCCTCTTCGGGCCACGTTCCGCGCGCATGTTCAGCCAGTACACGCTGGTCTTCGGCTTCGCCAAGCAAGTGCTCGAAGGAGCACGGAAGAAGCCGGTCCTCTTCGCACCGCTCGCGATGAACATCGCGCTCGCCGTGCCGGTCAACGCGCTCCTCATCGCGCTCTCGCTCGTGCTCTCGGACGGCCTGGCGAGCCTGCTCATGCCCGTCGGCCTCGCGGCGCTGTACTTCATCGACTACTTCGCGGGCGGTCTGAACACCGCGATGGTCTACGAGCAGCAGACGAGCGGGAACGCGACCCTGGGAGCGGCCTTCAAGCGCACGATGAAGGCGAGCCTCGGGATCCTCGTGTTCGCGGTCGTGAGCGGCCTGCTCGACTTCGCGGTGCAGGTGCTGAGCCAGAGGCGGCTGCACATGCTGCGACCGCTGCTCCTGATCGTCCGCAGCTTCTGGAGCACGGCCACGTTCGTGATCATGCCGTCGATGGTCATCGAGGGGCTGGGCTTCGGCGCCGCCTTCAAGCGCAGCAAGGAGCTGGCCGAGAAGGACCCGACGCAGATCGGCGTGGGATACGTCGGCATCGGCCTGGCGACCTCGCTGATCAGCATGGTCGGTTTCGTCCTCGTCTCGTTCGTGGGCTACCGGATCCTGTGGCCCATCAGCCCGCTCCTCGGCCTGGCGTTCTCGCTCGTGGTCCTCAACGCGACGTGGGCGATCGCCGCGTACCTGAAGAGCACCTACTACACGTGCTTCTACATGTGGACGCGCGAGTGCGAGCGCAACCAGGGCGTCCATCCCGCATTCGCGCCGGCGCCGCTCCGGAACGTGCTCTCGGGGGTCGACTTCGGCGCGATGGGCGTCCAGCTCGTGCCAGCGGCCGCCGCGGTCGCGGTCGCTTTCGCGGGCGGCCCCGCGCAGCCCGGGCTCGGGCTCGGTGCTCCGGCGCCGGGCGGCCCCGCGCCGGCGCCCGTGGTGTCGTCGTTCGTGGCTCCGGCCCCCGCACCGCAGCCCTACCCGCAGCCGCAGCTCTCCGCGCCCGCGCCTCAGCCCGCGCCCGCGCAAGCGCAGTTCGTCATCCCCGCGCCGCGACCCTATCCGCAGCCACAGCCCACGCCGCAGCCGCAGTTCGCTGCGCCCGCGCCGCAGCCGTACCCGCAGCCCCCGCCGCAGTTCGCCGCGCCCGCGCAGCCGTACCCGCAGCCCCAGCTCGCCGCGCCCGCGCCGCAACCGTACCCGCAGCCCCAGCCGCAGTTCGCCGCGCCCGCGCCGCAGCCGTACCCGCAGGCCCAGCCCCAGCCCCAGTTCTCCGCGCCGGCCCCGCGGCCTTACCCGCAGCCAGCGCCCGCACCGCAGCCGTATCCGGCCGCGCCCGCGCCTCAGCCTCACGCGGTCCCGGCGTCGAGGCCGTTGCCGCAGCCCGCGCCGCAGCCGAACGCGTACGACGCCGCGCATCCCGAGCTCGACCCGGGCGAGCTCGAGGGCGAAGCGACCGTGATGACGCCGAGCCCTTTCGACGTGGAGTAGGATCGCGGACGGCGCGACCGATCAGCGCGTGGCGGGCGCGAGCGCCGTCGCCAGCGCCTCGACACCGACCGCCCCGACGAAGCAGCGCTCCTTGCGGCTCGAGGTGAGCTTGGCGACCCAGTCGGTGAAGCCCCCGTCCCCGAGCGGAAACCGGTCGTGCTCGCGCTGGATCCACACGCCGAAGCAGAGACCGCCGTAGTAGCCGCTCGCGGCGACGCGCGCGCCGTCGATCTCGCCCGGCACGTCGGGCCAGGCCGCTCGCAGCGCCGCCGCGACGCGCTCGGCGACCGGCGCGTGCGGGGCGTCCGGAGAGAGCGCGACGACGGGACGGTCGCAGAGGTGACCGCGTGCCGCGAGCACCCGCACGAGCTCGAGCTGCACCGTGATCGCGCGCTCGACCTCGCGCGCCTCGAACGCGCGCCCGCCGGGATCGCGCCCGGCCGCCACGGTCACGAAGAGCTGGAAGTGCGGACGGAACTCGGGACGCGCGAGCGGCTGAGCGCGCACCACGCGCTGGTTGGCGACCAGCGAGACCGTCGGCCCTCGGGGATCGGCCGCACGCCGCACGGCCGCCTCGAGCGCGAGCAGGTTCGAGCTGTCGGAGGCGACCTCGGTGCCTCGCATCGTGCTCACGATCTTGTTCTGCGAGACGGTGGCCACCGATGCGCAGCACGCGAGCGGCGCGAGAGGCGAAGGAGCGATCGGCACGAACCCGTGCGCGGCGGCGATCGTGAGAGCGTCGCGCTCGATCGCGTTGAGCAAGAGCGGATCGGCCGCGGAGGGACGGACGAAACGATCGGTCTCGTACTGCCGGCGCACCTCGGCCGGCGAGCGCGCGGCCGCGCGTCGTGTCGCGACCTCGAGCAGCAGCGACGAGAGATCGCTCGCGCCGAGCTGCTCCGCGAGGGCCGTCACGAGATCCTCGCTCTCACCCAGCCCTCGCGTGATGCGCTCCAGTAGCTCGTCCATGGTGGTGCCCGAAGGCTCGCACGCGCGGCGCCGTGCAGCACGCGCCGGGCGAACAGCGAGAGAGCGACGCGATCGAGCGTCGCGACCGCCGCTGTGAGGGCCGGAACGCCCGTCCGGCGGCGCCCCTTCGCCCGTCCTCGCTTCAGATCGCGCTGACGAGGACCTCGCGGCGGCCGCCGGCCTTTCCGCTCGCGGCGCCGACGACGCCTTCCTTCTCCATCTGCTCGACGAGCTTGGCGGCCTTGTTGTAGCCGACGCCGAGCTGCCGCTGCAGGTGCGAGATCGAGCAGTAGCCCGCCGCCACCACGGCCGCGACGGCCTTGTCGTAGAGCGGGTCGTCGCTCTTGGGCAGACCGTCCTCGCCGCCTTCGCCCTCTTCGTCGTCGCGCGGCGCGACGATGCGCTCGTCGTAGACCGGCTTGCCCTGCGCGCGCAGGTGATCGGTCACGACCTGCACCTCGTGCTCGCCGATGTACGCCGAGTGCACGCGCTTCAGCTCGCTCGCCCCTGGCGGCAGCATGAGCATGTCGCCCTGCCCGAGCAGGTGCTCGGCGCCGTTCTGGTTGATGATGGTCTGGCTGTCCTGGCGCTGGCTCACCTTGAAGGCGATGCGGGCCGGGAAGTTCGCCTTGATCATGCCGGTGATGACGTCGACGCTCGGGCGCTGCGTCGCGAGGATCACGTGGATGCCGGCGGCGCGTGCCTTCTGCGCGAGGCGAGCGATCGCCGCTTCGACGTCCTTGGCGGCGACCATCATGAGGTCGGCGAACTCGTCGACGACGACCACGATGTAGGGGAGCTTCGTCGGCATCGGGAGCGGATCGGCGTGCTCGTCGTCCGACGGATTCAGGAGCACTTCCTCGCCGTCGATGCCCTGCGCGACCTGCTTGCCGGCCTTCTTCGGCGAGAGCTTCTCGGGCGCGAGCTCGCCGGCGATCACCTTCTCGACACGCTCGTTGTAGGTGACGATGTTCCGCGCGCCCGCGTCGGCGAACATCTGGTAGCGCCGCTCCATCTCGTCGACCGCCCAGCGCAACGCGAGCGAGGCCTTCTTCATGTCGGTGACGACCGGCAGCAGCATGTGCGGGATCGCGTCGAACACCGCGAGCTCGACCACCTTCGGGTCGATCATGAGCATGCGCACTTCGTCGGGCGTGCGCTTCATGAGGAGCGAGGTGAGCATCACGTTGAGCCCGACGCTCTTGCCGGCGCCGGTCGCGCCGGCGACGAGCAGGTGCGGCATCTTCGCGAGGTCGCCGTAGACGGGCTTGCCTGCGATGTCCTTGCCGAGCGCGACCGGCAGAGCGGCCTTGCTCTCGCTCCAGCCGGGCGCCTCCAGGATCTCGCGCAGCGAGACCATCTGCCGGTGCTTGTTCGGCAGCTCGAAGCCGACGCGCTCCTTCTCCGGGATCGGCGCGACGATGCGGACCTTCTGCGCGGCGAGCGCCATCGCGAGGTCGTTCTGGAGCGCCTGGATGCGCGAGATCTTCGTGCCGGGCGCCGGCTCGAACTCGTACATCGTGACGACGGGGCCCGGGTGGATCTCGTCGACGCGCCCGCGCACGCCGTAGCTCTCGAGCTTCTGCACGAGCTTCTCGGCGTTCTCGCGGAGCAGCTTGGCGTCGATGATGAGCTCGCCCGGCGGCGGCGGATCGAGCAGCCCCGGCGGCGGAAGCACGAACTCGCCCTTCTTCTTCGGCAGCGGGGGCGGCTCCATCTTCACGACGGTGGGCACCGGCGCCGCCTTCGTCGGGGCGACGATCGTCGGCATCGCGCGCGCGGGCGGCTTGGGCCCGTCGACGTCCCGGTCTTCCTTGGGCGCGGCCGCGCGCGCACGACCCTTCGGAGGCTCGGACGCGCTCTGGCCCAGCTTGGCCGGCGCGTTGTCCTCCCCGTCCGCGACGACGGCCGCGAGCGCATCGGCATCGGCCGCCAGCTCGCTCGGCTCGTCCTTCGCGGCGCTCTTCTTCCGTGCACGCTTGGGCGCGGACTCGCTCGGCAGATCGACCGGCGTGTCGTGCGCCTCGACGAGCGACTCGCGCGGCGCGGCCACGACCTCGCCCGCGCTCGTCACGATGCGCGGCTTGTTCCGCTCGGCCTCGGCCTCGCGCTCCTGGCGCTCGATCTCGCGCGCCTCGCGGAAGGCGTCGACGAGCGAGCGCGCCCAGTCCACGACGCGCTGCGCGCCACCCTGGACGAGCTCGACGAGCTTGCGCGTGGTGCCGACGATCGAGAGCGAGGTCCGGAGGATCAGCGTCAGCAAGAGGACCGTCGTGCAGACGACGAACGCGCCGACCAGACCGAGCAGCGAGCGCAGCACCTCGCCGATCACCTCGCCGATCGCGCCGCCGGGCATGTGGCCCCCGAGCACCGTCTGGTCCGGCATCGCGAGGTGGAGCATCGCGCAGCCCACGAGCACGACGACCAGCACCGACGCGAGCCGCCCGGCGCCGATCGGGCGCACGTGCTTGCCGAACAGGCGCGCCGACAGGAGCGCGAGCTCGATCGGCACCACCCACGCGGCGATCCCGAACGCCGAGGCGAGCACGCCCGCGATCCACACGCCGAGCACGCCGATCCAGTCGTCACCGCCCCGCGCGTCGTAGGACGCGATCGAGAGCGCGACGAGCACGGTGAGCGAGAGGACGACGAGGCCCAGGATCTCGTGCCGGCGCGGCTCGGGATCGGACAGCGTGGCCTCGGCGGGACCGAGGTCGTCGTCGTCGATGGCGGGTGCGGGCGCTGCTGCGTGCTTGCGGGCCAAACGAGACACTCCTCCGAGGCCGAAGATCGGTCGGAGGGTGGAAAGGGTCAAAGTTTCGGCAGACTCGGCTCGCGCACGGGGCCGTGCCGCTCACCCGCCTTCGGGATACGATGCGCCACGCATGTTCGGTCGCGCCTTTCTCCCGGCCCTCGTGGCCCTCGTGGTTCCCGGCGTCGCGCTCGCGCAATCGCCTTTCTCCACCCCGTCGACGGCGGCGAGCACGGGCTCCGAGACCGCGCCCCCGCCGGCCCCTCCTCGGCCACCGCCGGGGCGAGCCCCCGAGCGCTGCGGGATGACCGAGGCCACCGCCGACTACGGCGAGCTCGTCGTCGGCACGGTCGTCACCCTCCAGCGCCATCGCTTCGTGCGCGGAGACGACAACTGGGATCCGGCGATGGAGCGCTACCTCGGGCGCTCGGCGCACGTGACGCGGCTGAGCGGCGTGGACCAGAGCGGCTGCCCCGGCGTGCGGGTCGACGTGGACGGGAGCGCGCGTTTCTGGCGCGTCCGCGATCTCGGCATCGGCACGGATCTGCAGCCGCTGCCGGCAGAGGTCGTCCCCTCCGACGCGTTCCCTCAGAACTGCCACCAGGCGGAGATGGCGCCCAACTACGGCGCCGCCACCGTCGGCGCGACCGTGGTCCTCGGTCGTCATCGCATCTTCGAGGGCGACACCAACTGGGCCGAGGACATGGCGCAGTACGTGGGCCGCACCGCCCACGTCGTGCAGCCCGGCGGCCTGGACGCCGAGGGCTGCCCCGGCGTGCGCGTCGACATCGACGGCCAGGCGTGGTTCTGGCGCGTCCGCGACCTCACCCCGGCGGGCAGCGGCGACACCTACGATCCCTCGACCACGTACACACCGAGCCTCGGCGTGACCAGCGATCACGGGCGGCCCCCCGCCTCGATCGGCATCTTCGGCAGCGGCGGCGCGGCGGGCCCGCAAGCGTGCGGCCTGAGCGACGGTCAGATCGTGTGGGATCCGATCGCGCTCGGCGCCGAGGTGACGCTCGGCCAGCACCGCGAGGTGAACGGCGACACGAACTGGGCGGACGAGATGGCGCCCTACGTCGGCCGCAGCGCGCACGTGACCGAGCTCGTGGGCGTCGACGAGCAGGGCTGCCCGATCGTCCACGTCGACGCCGACGGAGGCAGCTACTACTGGCGCGTCCGCGACATGACCGTCTTGCAAGGCGGCACCGCGGCGCCGGCGCCGACGTGGAGCGGGATCCAGACCTGGCCGAGCGACTGCGGTCAGGCGACCGCCTCGTACGGCCCGCTCACGATGGGCTCGCGGATCCTGCTCGGCGCGCACTCGCCCTACACGGGCCCCGATGGGCAAGGCAGCTTCGTCCAGGCGGATGCGAACTGGGCCGACGAGATGATGCAGTTCGTCGGGCAGGTCGCGACGGTGATCCAGCTCGACGGTCTCGACGAGGCCGGCTGCTCGGGCGTGCGGGTCGACGTGGACGGCGGCCAGTGGTTCTGGCGTATCCGCGACGCGCGGCCGGCTCCTTGAACCGGAGCGACACGCACCGATGACGTCGAGCAAGCAAGCCGCGAACGACCTCGCGGAGATCGTGCGCGCGCACCGCGTGGTGGTGTGCGTGGGATCCGGCGGCGTCGGCAAGACGACGACCGCCGCCGCCCTGGCGCTGCACGCGGCGATGCGCGGGCGACGCGTCCTGTGCCTGACGATCGATCCGGCCAAGCGCCTCGCGAACAGCCTCGGCCTCGCCGCGATGACGGAACAGGAGCAGGTCGTTCCGGCGGAGCTCTTCGCCGAGCAAGGCCTGAAGCTCGAGGGCTCGCTCTCGGCGATGATGCTCGACACCAAGCGCACGTTCGACGACCTCGTGCGCACGACGGCCTCGAGCCGCGAGCGCGCGAGCCGCATCCTCGACAACCGGCTCTATCAGTACATCTCCACCTCGCTCGCCGGCACGCAGGAGTACATGGCGATGGAGAAGCTCCACGCCGTCAAGCGCGACCCACGCTACGACCTGGTCGTCCTGGACACTCCGCCGACCTCGAACGCCCTCGACTTCCTCGACGCGCCCGAGCGCCTGGCGGGCCTCGTCGACTCGCCCGCGATGCGCTGGCTGACGCAGACCGTCCAGGGAGAGAAGCGCAGCTTCTCCCTCAGCCTCCTGACCAAGGGTGCCAAGGTCGTCCTCGCCGGGCTGAGCAAGTTCACGGGCGCGGGCTTCATCGAGCAGGTCGCGCACTTCGTCTCCGACTTCAACGATCTGTTCGGCGGCTTCCGCAAGCGGGCGGACGAGGTCGCGAGCACGCTGCGCAGCGAAGAGGTCGCGTTCGTGATCGTGACGAGCCCCGCGCCGCTCTCGATCGACGAGGCGATCTTCTTCTCCGAGCGGCTGCGCGAGAGCGGCATGCCGCGCGACGCGTTCGTCGTGAACCAGGTGCACCCGCTGGTGGCCGAGCCGAGCGAGCCGACGAGCGTGCTCGAGGCGGAGGCACGGACGCAGATGTCCGCGGGCGCCGATGCGCCGCGTCTGGTGGGGCGCATGCGCCGGGCCCTCGACGACGCGCGTCTGCAGGCGGTGGCGGACCGCCTCGAGTGCGATCGCCTCGAGACCCACGGCGGCCAGGACGTGCTCTACGTCGAGGTTCCGGTGCTGGACCGAGACGTCCACGATCTCGATGCCTTGGCCGAGATCGCGCAGTACCTCGTCGGCGAGCGGAAGCACACCGCCGTCACCCGCTGACTCCGGGCCGCGGGCGCCACCCGGGGCCCGCGCGCCTCGCCGGTCGCGCTATCCGACGCATCGGATCGTTGCAGCTTCGTAAACTCGTACGAAGGTGCCTCCCGCTCTACGCAGTTCTCGGTCATGCTGCGAAACGCGATGCGCACCCGGTTCTTCTGCTCGGCCCTCTTCGTGGCGTTGCTCGCCGGTCCCGCGCTCGCGCAGGACGAGGCGCCGACGCTGGTATTCGTCGTCCACGGCCTCCGCAACGACACCGGGTACGTCGCCGGCGGCATCTACGCCGATCCTCACGTCTGGACGCACGAGGGCGGCCAGGTCGCGACGTGTCGCGCCGCGATCCGCGAGGGGTCGGCGCGCTGCGTGATCCGCGCCCCCGGGCCCGGGCGCTACGCGTTCGCCTTCCTGCACGACGAGGACGGCAACGGCCGCATGCACACCGACGCGCTCGGCCTGCCCCAGGAGGGCTACGGCTTCGGTCACGACGCACACGGCACGCTCAGCGCGCCGAGCTTCGAGAGCGCGTCCTATCTGCTGACCGCCGGGCAGCGCATCGAGAGCACGGTGACCGTCCGCTACGGCCTGGGGATCTGAGCGGCGCGAGCCCTCGGGCCGCGGCCTCATCGACCGCGTCGCGGATCAGACCCGAGAGCGTCGCAGGGTCACCACCGGGCACCCGAGGGTGCGCACCGCGCGCTCGGTGATCGAGCCGAGCATGAAGCGCTCGAGGCCGGCGCGTCCCGCCGTCGCCATCATGACCAGGCCGGGGCGTCGGGTGCGAACGATGTCGGCGATCACCTGATGGGCGTTCCCTCGCACGATGCATCGCTCGAGGCCGGGCAGGGACGCGTCGAAGGTCTCCTCGAGCCAGGACGCGACGTGCTCGGGAATGCGCTCTTCGGTCCGGCGCAGCGCTTCGCCGTCCTCGAGGAAGTACGGCGGCACGTCCCAGGCGTGGAGCAGCACGACGTGCGCGCGCAGCTGGGCGCCGACCGAGATCGCCAGGCGCAGCACTTCACCGCTGCCGGGCGAGAGATCGGTGGGGACGAGGATCTCCCCCGGCGCGTAGCGACCGTCTGCGGCGACCTCGACGCCCTCGGGCACCACCAGCACCGGCAGATCCGAGGTGCGCATCAAGCGCTCGGCGACGCTCCCGATGAGCGTGTGGGCGAGGCGGGCGTTGGCGCGCGTCCCGACCACGACGAGGCTCGCGCCGCGTGCGGTCGCGTACTCGCGGATCGCGCGATCGGGCATCCCTTCGATGAGCGCCGGCACGGCCTTCACGCCCTGGGCCGCGAGCTCGGCCACCGCTGCTTCGAGGCGTGCGTGCCCGGCCTCGCGCGAGGCGGCGACCACTTCCTGGCGCAGCGAGGCGCGCTCGTGCGGTAGCTCCCCGGGGACGTTCCACGCGTGGACGAGGTCGAGCGAAGCACCGGTCGCGCGGGACAGCGCCGCGGCGAGCCGGAGCGCGCTGCCCGAGGCCTCCCCGAAGTCGGTCGCACAGACGATTCGCTCGAGCATGGGCTCCGATCCTCCGGCAACGAGCCTGCATGCACGACGCACAGGCTCCCACACGAGCTACACGCCGAACGCCGATGCGCAACGGCGACGCTCACCAGAGAACGACGAAGGAGCTTCCGCGCGCCTCGATCCGGGGCCCGTCCGGGGAAGGCCGGGCCAGATCGTAGAAGATCGGCGTGAGCAGCAGCTCGAGCACCAGCGCGAGGGCGCCGCCGACGCCCGAGGCGAGGGTCGGCTGATCCATCGCCAGCTCCAGTGCGGTGAAGGTCCCGAGGCCGACCGCGAGGCCGACCGAGCTGCCCAGCAGGCCGAGCCAGCCGTCGCCGCGCGCGCGACGGCGCTCGCCCTGGACGGCCACCCCGATCGGGGCGCCGATCGCACCTCCGAGGGCGACCCCGAGGATGGTCGCGTAGCCGAAGCCGGCCGCGCAGGTGAACCCGGAGACCCAGCCCTCGCCGCCGTTGCACGGCGAGACGAGCGCCGCCGTGAGCGCGATCCCTCCGCCCGCGAGCGCGCCGAGCAGCTCGCCGACGAAGGAGCCGAGCGTCAGACGCGCCAAGGTGACCGGGCGCAAAGGCCGCACCGCTACCGGCGCGATCTCGACGTCGGTCGCCGCCGGTAACGGAGCCGAGGGCTGCGCCGAGGCTCGAGCGGCAGGCGCGAGCACCGCCGCGAGCAGCAGCGCCTGCGAGAGAACACGAAGCGAAGTCATGGGCACGGTCGAGCAAACGCGAGACCAGAGAGCGCGCCCAGGGGACGCGAAGCTCTGCGCGAGCGCGCCGGGCATTCTCGTCACGGTTCACCCGCTCGAGCGCGACGGCGAGTGCCGGTCTGCGCCAGATCTCCAGTGCGCGCGTGCTCGGCACCGGCCCGACGCTTGCTGAGAGCGGCCGAGGAGGTGCTCATGCGCACTTCTCGCTTGGCTTCTTCGCTTCTGACTTCGCTCGTTCCTTTTCGATCTCGGCTTCCGCTCCGGGCGCTCTCGCTCTCGGCAGCGGCCCTGCTCGCCCAGCACGCGACGGCCTCGCGTGCGCTCGCCATCTGCCGCGTCGTCGAGCCGTCCGTCGACTCCGGGATGGAGGGCGTGGCCTTCGACCAGACCACGTCGGCGCTCTACGTGGCGACCCCGTCCGTGGTCGTGGACTGGCGCTGCCCGCTCTCCGTGACGGACGCCGAGACGAGCCTCGAGCTCGACGCGTCGCTCGATCTCGACGCGGCGCTCGATCTCGACGCAGCGCTCGATCTCGACGCGGCGCTCGATCTCGACGCGGCGCTCGACCTCGACGCGGGCACGCTCGGAACGTTCGACGCGGGGCCGGCGCTCGATCCCGATCGACCCGTCTGCCCCGACGGTTCGGCGGCCGAAGCAGTGATGGGGCCGGTCGTCAGCCTCGTCGTGCAGCCGCGCGTGCTCGAGCGGGCCGGAGACGCGGGGCTCGTGATGCCGGTCCCGGCGCGACCCGACCTCGCCGCCGGCCCGGCCGCCCTCTTCGCCAGCGTCCGCACCTCGGCCAACCGCATGGCCGGCGGGACCGTCCACGAGACGGTGACGGTCGTCGAGGACTCCACCCTGGGCCTGCAGTGCACCGACCCGCACTACGTCGTCGACGCAGCCGACGTGCTGCTCGCGGCGCCGGCCGCGCTCTGGGGCTGCTCGGCGTCGGACGGCTATTACCGTCCTGGCACCAGCACGCGCGACGTCGGCGTCACCTACTACGGCGACGCGTCGGTGCTCGAGGAGTCGATCCCCGTCAGCGACGAGTACGACGCCGTGGCCCTCTCGGCGAGCGATGCGGGCGCCCTGTCGGCGTGGCTCGACGATCACCACTTCGCGCACTCGGAGGTCGATGACGCCGCGTTCGCGAGCTACGTGGGCCCCGGGCGCTGGTTCGTGGCAGTGCACGTGCATCCGCGACCCGCGGCGGGCGCGGGCGGCACGGCGGTGGATCTGCGGCCGCTCGTCGTCAGCTGGCAGGGGAGCGAGCTGCCGATCACGAACCGGCTCCAGTACGACCCGCGCGGCGGCATGCTCGTGACCGACGCCTTCGTGCTCGCGCCCGAGCGACGCGATGCGGCGGACGGGTCGGCGGTCACCATCTCGGCGAGCAGCGCGCCGGCCGATCCGATGCTGGCCGGCTTCGCGGTCCCGCACGGCTGGCTCACGCACCTGTCGCTCGCGCGGGCCCAGGCGGTCGACGTGGCCGACAGCGCGCTCGTCCCGAGCACCGAGGGAGTCGTCTCGGCGGGCTCGATCGAGCGGGCGACCACCGTGCACATCCCACAAGCGTGCTGCCCCGGCGGTGGCGGCGCCGACCGGAGCATCTCCCGCTCCTTCGTCCACGAGCGCACCTACGCGGCGTCTGCCGCGCCGCCGTCGATCCCGGAAGACTGGCTGCGCACGAGCCTCGATCCCAACAGCACGGTCTGCCGATCGGCGGCGAGCTCCGCCTACGGATGCGGCGGCGCTTCCTCGTCGAGCAGCAGCGGCCGCCCGCTGCGCGGCTGCGCGGCGACGGGCACCCAGCTCCCCACGTACGCGCCGCTCGCGCTCGCGATCGCGTGGCTCTGGTCGCGCCGGCGTCGGCGCTGATCGGCGCGACTCGAAGCGGCTGGTAGGCGGCGCCCTGGGTCGCCGCGACGCAGACGTGAGGCGTCAGCGTCGTATCGCAGGGGCGCGCTGATCGCCTGACGCTTCCGCGGGCCTTCGCGGCCATTCCAAGCGCGACCGCCGGTCGCGTGCGGACGCCGGCGCGCGCCATCGCATCCCGATCCGTGCTCCACGCTCAGCCGACGATCGGCGCCGCGCCCGCTTCGCTCACGCCCTGCGACACGAGAATACCGAGGTTCTTCTCGAGCTTCGACGTGTCGCAGTAGACGTGCAGCGCCGTGGCGCGTCCCCACGCGAGGTGGATGAGGAACATCCCGCGATTGGGGAGCGCGCGCCCCTCGCGATCGCGCGCTTCGTCGCTCCACTCGATCGCTGCGCGCGTCCGCCAGGGCGGCCCCGAGACGAACATGTCGTGGACCTCGAAGCGGAGGCCTGGGAACACCGCCGCGAGGCGTCCATACCAGGCGGCGATGGCGGACGGCGTCGTGCGCCGCCCGGCGAGGGCGTGGTCACCGGAGAACCAGTGCTCGGCGCTCGGGTGGAACTGGCGCTTCACGAACTCGAAGTCGCCCGCGTCGAGGCGCCGGAACAACTCGCGGAGGCGGAGCCGAACGAAGAAGTGGTACACGGCGCCGGATCTGACACGCTATATTGATGTCGTCAACATACAGCTCGAACGAGGGAGGACGCCAGATGACCGATTGAGCCCGACCGATTCACTCGGGCGGCCGAGGGAGGACGGGGACGTCCTCCCTCCGCGAATCGCCACGATTCGCGACCGGTGATCTAGGATGCTCGGCATGAAGACGACGGGCGCGGCACGACGCCCGCGGAAGAAGCCTGCGGGCGCGTACCACCACGGCGAGCTCCGGCGCGCGTTGATCGACGCGACGCTGGCGATCGTGCGCGCCGAGGGCACGGGCGCCGTCTCGCTCAGCGCGGCCGCGCGCCGCGTCGGGGTCTCTCCGCAAGCGAGCTACAACCACTTCGGCGACAAGAGCGAGCTCCTCGCGGCGGCCGCCGAGGAAGCGGTGCGGGCGCTCGGCGTCGAGATGCAGCGTGCTCGCGATGCGGCGAGCGGCGCGGGCGAGAAGCTCGAGGTGACCGGCGTGGCCTACGTGCGCTGGGCCGCCGCTCACCCGGCGCAGTTTCGCTTGCTCGCCGCGCCCGAGCTCGCGGACAAGTCGGCGCACCCGGAGCTCGCACGCGCCTACGACGCGGCCTTCGCGGTCCTCCGCGACGCGATCGCCGAGGCGCAGCGCGTCGGCGTAGCCCGCGCATCGGACGCGAAGAAGCTCGCGCTCACCGCGTGGGGCCTCGTGCACGGCGTCGCGTGGCTCTTCGTGGATGGACAGATCGAGGTCGCGACCGGCGAGCGCGACGCCGCCCGCGTGGCGCGCGACGCGGTCCGCGTCCTCTTCAAGGGCCTCCGCGCCTGACGAGCGCTCCGAGCAGGCGTGGGGCAGCCAGCGTGACCCGGTCCCGAGGATCGCCAACGCATCGCGGGAGCGCGTGTCGGCGCTGATCGGTGCGGGCTCCAATCCCTCGTCGCGGCAGGCACGGGCCGAATCGACCCAGGCCGCGTGTCAGGCGTTCAAAGCGAGCCGAAGCCGCAGTAGGCGGCGCCCTGGCTCGTCGCGACGCAGACGTGAGGCGTCGGCGTCGTGTCGCAGAGGCGCGTCGAGCAGTCACCGTGGGTCGTGCACGTCGCCCCGACCGGGCGCCGCAGCGCGCACATGCCGGGCACACCGATCAGCGGCAGTCCACCCTCGCAGTAGTCGGCCTCGACACAGTCCTGCTCGGTGAAGCACGGCTGCCCGGTCGGGCGCCGCTCGAGGCAGTTGAACGCTCCGCCCGCCTGCGCGATGCACCCGAACGCCGGATTGCGGCACGAGAAGTACTTCGCGACCACGTTCGTGCCGACGTCGCACGACATGCCGTCGCCGATCGTGCCCTGCATCACCCGCAGGAGGCCGCGGCGCGAGCTGTACCAGTTGACGATGTCGGTGCTGCAGTCGTTGGCGGCGATCGCGCGGCCCTCCGCGATCACCTGGGCAGCCACCATGGGATCGTAGCCCGTCACCGGATCGCGCACGATCGGGTAGATGTCGTCGCTGCAGCTCGAGGACACCGCGTTGACGCAATCCGCGAGCGGGACGAGCGGGTCGAGCGTGCAGCAGTCCTCGTAGGCGGTGCACGCGGCCTGCGCGACGCGCAGACAGAATTCCTCGATCGGAATCGGCTGGAGCGTCGCGGCATCGACCGGCGCTCCCGCATCGCCGCCGCCCATGTGCGCGCTCGGCGGGTTCACGAGGAGGCATCCGGGGACGAGGGCGGCCAGCGCCGCGGGGACGAGCACACGCTTCACAGCCGACCTCCGATCGCCAGACCGCCGCCCTGCGGCCCGATCCAGGGCGCGAGCGCGAGCGGCGCCGCCTCTTCGTGCGTGTCCGGCGGGAGGGCGAAGAAGAGCACGAGGCCGACGAGACCGAGCGTGGCCCCGCCGATCCAGCTCGCGTCGGCGACGATGTCGTAGGTGTTCAGCATCGCGACCTCGTCCGACGTACAGCCGCGGCCGCAGGTGGTGCCGAGCCGATCGTTCTCGGCCGTCGAGAGGCCCGCGAAGATCCCGAAGTTCACGAGCAGGGCGCCCCCCAGCGCCATCAGCACGATCGGCGCGATCGGCGGGCTCGTGACGACGACGGTCCGCGGCGCGGGCGGCGGCGACGACGCGTCCGGCGCGGGCGCGGGCTGCGCGTCCGCGATCGGGCTCGCGAGCAGCGTCTCGGGCTCCTCCGTCGCGGTGGGTGCCGGAGCGTGCGAGCTGATCCGCGCGCGCAGGCGCTCGAGCCGCCCGGTGAGGAGCGTGCGTTGCTCGTCGTCGATCGTGCCGCGCTGGAGGTACTGGTCGAGCGCGTCGGCGGCCTGCGGCAGGTTCCCGGCGCGCTCCTCCGAGAGGTAGATGTTGAAGTAGAGATCGGCCGCGCCCGAGAGCTCGAGCGCGGTCCGGAACTCGCTGACCGCGGTCTCGTAGTCGCCGGACTCGTAGGCGCGCGTGGCGACGTCGAAGCTGTGGCGTGCCTCCGCCAGCTCGGCGTCCGTCGGCTCGCGCGGTGAGCTCGGGGCGACCTCCTGAGCGGACACCGGAGAAGCGAGGACGAACAGGAGCATCCCACCGAGGACGAAGCGAGCCGACATCGCGGCGATCCTAACCCGCGCGCCCGACGTCGACCACGATGCCGGCGCCGCGCTCCCGCGGGGCCTCGTCGTCGACGGAGGGACCCGCTCGCCGGCGCTCGTCGACCCTCCATGCCCGCCCCTTCTGGGGTGGTCCGTGGCTGGTTTGGTCAGCGCGGCGCCCTCGCGCACCCGGTTTGCTCGGCGGCCTCCGTCTCGAGACGCGCGACTCCCTCTCTCGCGTGAGCGGGAGAGGGTTGGGGAGAGGGACTGCGAAGGCACTGTCGGAATGGGCCGCTGCGATAGATGGACGCGATCGATCTCCGCCCATCTGTCGCCTTCGCGATCGCGGCGGTCACGGGGGGCGGTCCGAGGCTGGTTTGGTTGGCGCGGCGCCTTCGGCACCTCCACAGCCGAAGCGGCTGCGCCGCTTCGCTCCCGAGCAGGCGGGCTCTGCCCGCGCACCCGGGATTGCTCGGCGGACCTTTGTGTCGAGACGAGCGACTCCCTCGCCCGCGTGAGCGGGAGACTGGGAGAGGACTGCGAAGGTACTGTCGGCGTGGGTCGCTGCGATAGGCGGGCGCGCTCGATCGAGCCTCCGCCCATCACGTTAACGCGTCGCGGCGGGCACGGGGGGCGCTCCTCGCCCGCATGTGTGCCGACGACGGCGCGCACGCAGGCGCTCGTCGCCCCCCGTGCCCGCCGCTCCTGGGGTGGTCCGTGGTTGGTTTGCGCGGCGCCTTCGGCACCTCCACAGCCGAAGCGGCGCACGCCGCTTCGGCAAGCGGGCGAGGGCTCTGCCCTCGCGCACCCGGTCCGCTCGGTGGCCTCCGTCATGAGACGCGCGACACCCTCTCTCGCCTGTGAGCTGCGCGAGGGCGGGGGCGCTGCGAAGGCGGTGTCGGAGCGGGCCGCTGTCGTCTCCTGCGGGTCCCACGTGCCCGCCCGACTGGGGGGCTCGGCGAGAAGAGCCGGCCGCCCCATCGCGGATTGCGGCATGCCGTCTGGCGTACGATACTCTGCCACATGGCAAGCGACGGCGGCGCCGGGCGATCGGCGGCGGAGAGGACCAACGACATGCTCGGCGGGCCGCGCGCCACGCGGGTCCGCGCGCCGAGCATGCTCTCGCTCCACGACGCGGCGGAGCGCCGGCTCGGGATCGCGGTCGTCGATGCGCTGGCCGAGAACCTCGACGCGTCGCGCGACGCGCTGCTCGAGAGCCTGTCGGTCTCCAGCCGGACGATGGCACGCCGCCGCGTCGAAGGCTCGCTCTCGGCCGAGGAGTCCGATCGCGCGCTGCGCCTCGCGCGCATCGCCGCCACGGCCGAGGACGTGCTCGGTGACCGCGAGGCGGCGGCGGCGTGGCTCAAGCAGCCGAGCCGCGCGCTCGGCGGGCGCGTGCCGCTCGACCTCGTGCGCACCGACGCCGGCGCGACGCTGGTGACCGACGTGCTCGGCCGGCTCGAGCACGGCGTCTTCGGCTGATGGCGCGCGTCTTCCGTCTCGCCCGCCGCAAGTACGCTCGCCCGACCGACCTGCTCTCCGGCGCCGGCGCATCGCTCTATGGCGGCCGCTGGAACCAGAAGGGCACGCGGCTCGTCTACGCGGCGTCGCACCAGTCGCTCGCGGTGCTGGAAGCGCTCGTGCACGCGTCGACGCTGCCGACGGATCTGGTGCTCGTCGAGATCGAGGTGCCCGATGCGCTCGCCACCGAGCGCTGGTCGGTCGCAAACATGCCGCGCGGATGGGACCGTCATCCGCCGCCGCGCGCGACGCAGCGCCGCGGGACCGTGTGGGCCCGCGCCGCGCGATCGCTCGCAGTATGGGTGCCCTCCGCGGTGGTCGCTGCCGAGTGGAACTGCCTGATCAACCCCGCGCATCCGAGCATCGGCCGCGCGCGGGCGCGCGTGGTCGGGCCGTTCCAGCTCGACGCGCGGCTGCGCCCCTGATTTCCAAATTGGCTCGGCCTCTCGCGCCGACCTCGCCGTCGCGCGGATCGCCGGATCGCCGGAGCGCCGGCCGAGCCCGCCACGAGCGGCCCGCCGTCAGAGCCAGCGCTTTCGCTTGAAGAAGGCCACGAGACCGACCGCGGTGATCGCCATCGTCCCGATCGCCACGAAGTAGCCGTAGCGCCAGTGCAGCTCCGGCATGACGTCGAAGTTCATCCCGTAGAGGCCGGCGATGAAGGTCAGCGGAAGCATGATGGTGCTCGAGAGCGTGAGCACCTTCATCACTTCGTTCATCCGGTGGCCGTTGAGCGAGATGTACGCCTCGAGCGCGCCGTTCACGATCTCGCGGAAGCTGTCGCCGAGATCCACGACCCGCACGAAGTGATCGTAGGCGTCGCGGAAGAAGGGGCGCGTCTCCTCGGGAACGAGGGCGAAGTCGCCGCGGCCGAGACGATTGAGGATCTCCTTCTGGTGCAGGCCCACGCGGCGCAGGCGCTGGAGGGTGCGCTTCATCGCGAAGACCTGCTCGAGCAGGTGCGGCCCCGAGCCGTGGAGGATCTCGGTCTCGAGGCGGTCGATGTCCTGGTCGAGGCGATCCATCAGCGGCAGGAAGCGTTCGGTGATGTCCTCCACCATCAGGTACGCGACGTAGGCCGCACCCTTGCGCAGCTCGGTGGGCTTGCGCTTCACCATCTCGTGCGCCGATGCCGCGGCGACGCTGTCTCTGGGGTGGCTCGAGACGAGCCAGTTCGGGCCCACGAAGAAGTCGCAGTCGTAGGTGTCGACCTCGCCCTTCTTCTCGCAGCCGTCCTTGAGCGCGTGGAAGACGAGATAGAGATAGTCGGCGGAGCGCTCCACCTTCGGCGTCGGCGAGTCGGCGAGCATGTCGTCGATCAGGATCGAGTGGATGTGGAACACGCTCGCCAAGAGGCGCTTCTCCGGCTCGTCCGGATCCCACATGTCGACCCACAGGACGTTCTTCCCGTTCGCGAGGAGCGCCGGCAGCGCATCGACGGTGGCGGTGGAGAGCTCGTCTCTGCCTTCTTCGAGGACGGTGATCCGGAACGTCACGCCGCGATGATACGCCGGGACGGCGCCGTCTTCGTGCCCCCGCTGACGGCGACCGTCAGCGGGCGGTGACGAGGAAGTGGAGCGCGAGCCAGCCGACGGTGATTCCCAGCGCGAGCGTGACCAGGACGCCGAGGGCGATGCCGACCCAGGCGAGAGGGCCGAGGCCGCGGCGCGCCGGCGGCTGCGAGGCGGCCGGCGCCGGCGCGGCGGCCGTGCGCGCGGCCGCGATCACCCGCCGCTGGATCGCGTTGGGCGGCGTGAACGTGGCGGCAGGTGCGGATCCCACGCGCGGGAGAGCACCCCCGCCGCCGGCGGGGTGCGAGCCGGCGACGCCGGGCGGAGCGCCCCAGTCCTGCGGCGTGCCCCAGCCGGAGCTCGATCCGCTCGGCGGCGCGGACGCCGGCGCCGCCTGGGGCACGCTCGCCGCCGCGGGCATGGGCCCGGAGTAGCTCGGCGTCCCGCGCGGCGCGCCCCACTCCTCGGGCAAGCCGTGCGGGGAGCCGGCGTGGCTCGAGAGCGGCGCGGCCGCGCGGCTCGAGGGCGGCGCGGCGGACGCCGGCACCGGCAGCGGCATCGCGGGAGGCGCGAACGAGGGCGAGAGGGTGGCCGGGATCGACTCCACGGCGACCGGCCGCACGGGAGCGGCCGCGATGCCGATGCCGTACGCGGTGCGTGCCAGAGACGCCGCGCGCGGCGCGGCCGGCGGGATCGAGGGCAGGCGCGCCTTGGGGGCCGGCTCGCCCTCGTCCTCTTCGTCGGGCACGAGCGAAGGCACGACCTGGGTCAGCGCGTCCTCACCGCCACCCACCGCGAGCGGCCGCTGGATCACCACGCTCGGCGGCAGCACGCGTGCGTCCTCGGCCAGCTCCTCGGCGAGGAGACTGCGCGCGAGCGACGAGAGCGCGCTCTCGGTCACGCGCGCCGCGGCAGGGACCGCGAGCAAGAGGGCCGACTGCAGCTCCGCCGCCGTCTGGAAGCGCTCCTCGACGCGCGGCGCCAGCGCCTTCATCGCGACCGCGTCGAGCCCGGGCGGGATGGTCGGCTGCAGGCGACTGGGCGGCACGATGCTCGGCGAGAGCACGAGGCGCACGAGCTCGGCGTCCGTCTTGGCGGAGAACGCCTTGCGGTACGTCAGCATCTCCCAGAGCACGATCCCGAGGGAGTAGACGTCGGTGCGGCGATCGACGGCGCGCCCCGCGGCATGCTCGGGCGCCATGTAGCGCAGCTTGCCCTTCATCATGCCCTTGGCGGTCTGATGGCTGCGACCGGCCGCCTTCGCGATGCCGAAGTCGATCAGCTTCACCTGTCCGGCGTAGGTGACGAGGATGTTCTGCGGCGTGACGTCGCGGTGGACGATGCCGAGCGGTCGCCCTGCTTCGTCGGTCGCGTCGTGCGCGCCGTGCAGGCCCGCCGCGACGGAAGCGATGAGGTGCACGACGACCTCCTGGGCGAGCGCGCGCTGCTTCTCGGCCAGGCGCCTCACGAAGCGCTGGAGCGGCGCGCCGTGCAGGTACTCCATCACCATGTAGTAGAGCGAGCCCTCGTACCCGGTCGCCTCCACGCGCACGACGTTCGGGTGGTGGATGCGCGCGCTCAGGCGCGCTTCGTCGAGGAACATCTCGACGAAAGCCTGCTCGTTGGCGAACCGCGGGTGCACGACCTTGATCGCGACGTAGCGGTTGTCCTGCACCGATCGGCCCAGGTAGACGGCGGCCATGCCGCCGCTGGTGAGCGGCGAGACGATCTCGTACGCCCCGAGCCGCAGGCCAGGCGGGAGCGCGTGGGCGCCGGTCGACACTTCCCCGGGCTTACCCGGCTATTCGGGAAACTGGAAGAGGATTGCGGCCTCGTCGTACGCGTTCAGTGCGCGTGGGCCACGCGATCGAGCGGGAGCGGGCAGAAGAGCCCGGCGTAGAGGCCGGAGACCAAGAGCCCCCAGCACACGACGTGGCCGTCGGCTCGCCGCGCGCAGACCTCGCCCGCGTCGCCGAGCTCGACGGCATCGCTCGACATCGGCGTCGTGTGGGTCACGGTCACGTCGTTCGCGCCGAGCTGGCCGCGATCGCCCCGCCCCCAGCACTCGACCGCGCCGCTCGCCCACCGCGCGCAGAGCATCGAGTCGAGCGGCAGGATCTCGGCGGCCTCGTCGAGCACGGGCACGTGCACGAGCACGCCCTCGACCGGCGCCGCGATCCCCAGCAAGGGCGGAAGCGTCTCGAGCGCGAGGCCACGGAATCGACAGTCCACCGCACCGCCCACGTGGCGCACGCAGTCGAGGGCCGGGCGCCCGCTCGAGTCCACGACGTTGCCCGCACCGGACCAGAGCGCCACCGCGTCCACGACGTCGGGCCACGGATCGCCGATCTGACAGGGCCCGAAGTCGTAGCAAGCGAAGTCGGCCACGCGGCCATCGGTCAAGCGGATCGCGCGCGGCGTCAGCTCGGCCACGGGCGCGGGCGTGGCCATCGGACTGGCCGGCGGCATCGTGGCCCCGCCCCAGAGGGTCCAGGTGAAGAGCTCTCCCGCCGCCGTGATCCCGAGCGCGCGCCGCGATCCGCACGCGGCGTCCACGATCGGTCGAGGAGCTCCGCCGAACAGCGCCGACGGTGCCACGACACATCGGAAGCTCCCGTCGTCGCGCAGCGCAGCTCCGTCCTCGAGATGCACGACGTGATCGAGCCCGGGCTGCGTCTCGAGCGGCGAGGGCGGCGGTGGGCAGGGCTCGTCGTAGCCCGCGCCGTGCGGCACGTCCCAGCACGCGACCGTGGCGTCGCTGCGGAGCGCGCAGCGCCCGTCGACCTCGACGGCATCGGTGAGCCCAGGCACTTCGCTGGGCGCGATGCGATCCATTCCGTCGCCGTTCTCCCCGCGCCGCCCGAGGCCGTTGCAACGCACGGTGCCGTCGCAGCCGAGCGCGCAGACGTGCTCGCCGACCGCCGCGAGCGCGACATCGCTCGCCGCCGGCACCAGCCTCGGCGCGGGCGTGCGCGCATGCGTCCAGCAGGCGAGCGAGCCGTCCGCGCGCACCGCGCACACCTCGAGGTAGGTCCGGCCGTGCGCGAATGCGATCGCATCGTCGATCCCCGCGACGTCGAAGGGCACCGGCGGAGTCTCGGTCACCGTCTGCTCGCCCGCGCACGAGACGCGCCCCGAGCGCCGCACGACGCAGACGTAGGGACCGAACGACTCGACGTCGACGCCGTCGTCGATCCCCGGCAGCGTGTAGCGCCGCGCGATGCGCGAGTCGGGCACCTGGATCGCCTCGACGTGGCCGTCGTCGAAGAGCGCCGCCGCGTTCGTCTCGCCGAGCGCGAGCCGCTCGGCGCCCGCGAGCCCCGGCACCTCGAAGGGCTGCGTGGGCGGCTCCGCCGGGGTGCCGAACGCCGGGCCGAGAAAGCCCGCGCCTCCCCAGCACCACCAGCGAGCCTCGGCGAGACGCGCGCAGCTCGTGCCACCGGTGACGACGAGGCGATCGGCATGCGCGATCCGGGCGACGCGCGTCGGCGTGGTGACGGGCGTGCTCGAGGGAGCGAGCCCGACTTGGCCCGCGAAGTCGTCGCCCCAGCACGAGACGCCTCCGTCGCGGTGCAGCACACAGCGATGGTCACCGCTGTCGACGACGCTCACGACGTCGGTCATGCCTGCATAGGCGAGCTCGCGCGGCTCGACCCACGTGGGCGCGCCGGGGCGCACCTGCCCCCAGTCGTCTTCGCCCCAGCACCACAGCTGGTCGGAGTCGTCGATGCGGCAGCCGCCGCCACGGCTGACGGCGAGCGCGCGGGTGCCAGGCGCTGCGCAACGAGCGAGCGATGCGTCGTCACCGGCCCCGGCGTCGCGTGCACCGGCGTCGATCGCGCCCACGTCACCGACGCCGAACGCGTCGCGCGTCGCATCCGCATCGAGCGCCGGCGCGCCCACGTCCGCGTCGGCGTCGGCGCCGTGCGCGACGCCGCACCCCGAGGCGAGCAAGAGCGCGATGCCCCAGAGGCGAGCCATGCGATGACGCTGCGCGCCTCCGGCCCGCGCGTCAATCGGCCCGCGGACGACGGGTGTGATCGCGGAAGGGGGCAGCAGACCTCGACCGTTCTGCGCAGCGGCCTCGCGGCAAGACCCGCGGACGACCTTCGCTCACTCGGGGAACTGGAAGAGGATCTCGCCCGCGCGGACCATCCCCAGCTCGTCGCGGGCGATCCGCTCGACCGAGGCTTGATCGGTCCGCAGCGCCTCGACGTCGCGAGCCAGCGCCCGCACCTCGAGCCGCAGCGTTTCGTTCTGGTGGGCGAGCTCGGCCTGCTCGTCCCGCAGCGCGCGGTAGCGCGGCAGGCCCCGCTCGTCGAGCACGAGCAAGGGCACCGAGACGATCGCCAGCACGAGGAGCGCGGTGGGCAGGAGCCAAGCGAGCGTGGAGGCGTCGGTACGCACGGCGAGGTGACGATCGGGCGCCAGGCCCGTTCCGTCCAGAAAGCGGCCGCGGCCGCGCGGCGCCGCCTTCCGCCAGCACGGAAACGCGGAAGCGAGCCCACACGTGCCTGCGCGATGCTATGGGTCGCCCGGAGCGCACGCCCCTGGCGGGTGCGCGTATACTGAGCGGCTGGAACGAATGAACGAGCGTAGGAAGGCCGACGCCGATCGGAGCGAGGACGCGCTCCCGATCGACCTCGCCGACATCGAGGACGTGTCGGCGGCCGGCCGCCGCATCTCGCTCGCCACGCTCAACCGCCTCTCGCCCGTCGGGAAGTTCGGCAGGTACCACCTGCTCGGCCGGCTCGCGTACGGCGGCATGGCCGAGATCTTTCTCGCGCGCGAAGTGCAGGTCGACGCCGGGCAGGAGCGCCTCGGTCGCTTCTGCGTGGTCAAGCGCGTGCTCCCGCACGTCGCCACCGACCGCGTCTTCACGCGGATGTTCATCGACGAGGCGCGCCTCGTCGTGCAGCTGAGCCACCCCAACATCTGTCACGTCTACGCGTACGGTGAAGAGGAAGGCGCCTCGTTCATCGCGATGGAGTGGGTGAACGGGATGCCGCTCAGCAAGACGCTGCGGCGAGCGCGCGAGATGGGCGGCCTCGCGCTGCCGATCGCCTTGAAGATCGTCGCGACCGTCGCCGAGGCCCTCGACCACGCCCACCGCGCCGTCGACCAGAACAGCGGCGAGCCCCTCGGCATCGTGCATCGCGACGTCTCGCCGCAGAACATCATGGTCGCCTACGACGGCGTCGTGAAGCTGCTCGACTTCGGCATCGCGAAGGCGGCGAGCCACTCGACGCGCACCGAGGCCGGGGTCGTGAAGGGCAAGTTCGCGTACATGTCTCCGCAGCAGTGCATGGGCGAGCCCATCGACGCGCGCTCGGACGTGTTCGCGCTCGGCGTGGTGATGTACGAGCTGATCGACGGCACCAACCCGTTCAAGAAGGGCGCCGAGTTCGACACGATGCGGGCGCTCGTCTACGACGAGCCACCCTCACTGCTCGAGCGCCAGCCCTCGCTGCCCGCCGAGGTCGACGCGGTCGTGAAGAAGGCGATCGCCAAGAAGCCCGAGGATCGCTTCCAGTCGGCGAGCGAGATGCAGCTCGCGATCGAGCGCGCGCTCGGACGGATGGGCGAGGTCGTCACGGCGGCGCACGTCGGCTCGCGCATGCACGAGCTCTTCGAGAACGAGGTGCGCGCGGGCCCGAAGCTCGACACGCGCATCAGCGTGCCCGAGATGCCGAAGGACAAGGCGAGCGGTGAGTCGCGCCGCGTGACGCCGCTGCCCAACCCGACCGAGAAGCTCTTGGCGATGCCCGAGTCGCTGGCGGCCGCGACGCTGCCGCCTCCGGCGCCCCCGGCCGCCGCCCGCAGCCGCTGGGTCGTGCCGGCCCTGCTCGCGATCGTGGCCCTCTTGAGCAGCGCGCTCGTGGGGCTCTGGTGGATGGGCCGCGGGACGCCCGCGCCGCCGACGACGGTGGTGATCACCCCGATCGCGCCGCCAGCGACGCATCCAGCCACGCCGCCCTCGATCGCGCCGGCCGAAGCCCTCGGGACGATCTTCGTGACCAGCACGCCCTCGGGCGCGACGGTACGCCTCGGCGATCGCGGCGACGTCGGGCAGACGCCGGTCGAGGTCGGGCTCCTCGCGCCGGGATCCTGGCCGCTCGCGCTCACGCTCGACGGCCATGCGCCGATCGCCGAGACGGTCACCATCACGGCAGGACGGCGCCTCGAGGTCACGCGCACGCTCGCACCGTTGGCCGCGCCGCCCACGACGACGGGCGGCACCACGCGCCCGGTGCGGACCCCGCGCGAGCCGCGGGAGACGACGGTCGCCGAGACCCCGCCGCCGAGCACCGCCGCGCCCCAGGCCGAGCCGGGCCATCTCTCGATCAACACGCGCCCCTGGTCGCGCGTCTTCGTCGGGTCACGCCTCCTGGGCACGACGCCGATCGGTCGCATCGAGGTCCCCTCCGGCACGCTCCACCTGCGCTTCGTCGACCGAGACGGCGCGGAGCACACGCGCAGCGTCACCGTGCCGGCCGGCGGCGAGGCCCGCGAGTTCTTCGATCTGACGACCGACTAACGATCAGCCCCGCTGCGTCGAGACGTGCTCGTCGAGCCGGTGGCCGCCGTTCTCGGTCACGAGCACCGAGCGCAGGCCGAGCGTGCGAAGGGTCGAGAGCGCGACGCGCACGCGGTTCTGCGCGGCGGCCGGCATCACCTTCTCGTCGGGCCATCCGGCTGCGAGCAGCTCGTCCCACGCCAGCGCCGCGCCGGGCCGAGCCAGCCTCGCGAGCACGAGCGCGTCGAGCACGCGCGCGAGCGTCGGCCGACTCGCCAGCGACACCGCCTCGCGACCGGGAACGCGAAACCACGCGGCGCCCTCCCCGACCTCGAGCGCGTCGGCGGGCAGCGCGCGCCGGAGCATGCGCAGCGCGAAGCGCGCGTCGTCGCTGCGATCCACCTCCGGCAGCACGCGCTCGATCAAGGCTCGCGCCGTGGCGCTCGCTCCGGCGACGTCGCCACGGCCTCGCGCGGCGGACGTGAGCGCGACGGTGGCGCGGTGCAGCGCCAAGAGGACCGTGAGCGCGGGGTCGCCCACCTCCTCGATGCGTCGCGCCGCGAGCACGAGGTCGTTCTCGGCGTGCCCCGACTGTCCACGCTCGGCGAGGAGCACCGCGCGCGCCGCGAGGAAGATCCCCTCGAGGCGCACGTCGTGCACCTCGCGCAGGATCTCGATCGCCTCGCCGTAGGCGTCGCGGGCCGCATCGAGCTGCCCGCGCTCGTGCAGCACGGCACCGAGATAGCCGGAGAGGTGCGCCTCGAAGGGGCGATCGCCCACTTGCCGTAGACAGTCGCGGGCCCGGCGCAGCTCGGCGAGCGCGAGATCGAGCTCGCCCAGCTCCTGGTGCACGATGCCGAGGTTGCCGCGGACGACGCCCTCGAGGCGCAGATCGTCGCCCGGACGCTTGGCGAGCGCTTCCTCGTAGTGGGCGCGCGCGCGGTCGAGCTCGCCGCGCTGGAGCGAGAGGTTGCCGAGATCGCGGCGCGCCGCCGCCTCGGCGGCGGGCTCGCCGAGAGAGATCGCGAGGTCGAGCGCGCGCGCGTAGTGCGCTTCGGCCCGCTCGAGCACGCCGCGACCGTGCGCGACGAGGCCGAGCCCGCCGTGAGCGGCGAGCGCCAGCCGTCGATCCCCCGCGGCGCTCGCGAGCGCGCGCTCGAGGGCGCTCTCGGCCGCATCGAAGCGACCGCACGCGAGCAGCGCCTGCCCCAGCGCCGAGAGCACGTACGACGAGGCGCCTTCGGCCGCTTCGGCCTCGAGCGATCGGGCCGCATCGAGCGTCTCCCCGCGATCACGCAGCGCGTTCGCGCGCGCCACGACCAGCTCGGTCCGCAGATCGGTGCGGAGCGATGGCAGGAGGCGCTCGACGTTCGCGAGCGCAGGCGCGTCGCGACCGGCCGGGCCGATGCGTCGCGCGACGTCGTGGAGCGCGAGCACGAGCTCGGCCTCGCGCGCGGCGGTCTCCGGATCGAGCGGCAGCGTCTCGGCGAGCTCGCGGGCGACCTCGAGCCCGTCGGCCTCCAGCGCGAGCCACGCCTGCGCCGCGCGCGCGTGACGCCCCGTGCGAGCGCGGCGCTCTCTGGCGGCCCGGCTCGCGAAGGCCCGGACCAGCCGGGCCCGCGCTTGCTCGGCATCGGCGCGCTCGGCGAGCTTCTCGGCCGCGAAGGCCCGGACGGCCGTCAGCGTGCGCGCTCGTGTCGCGCCTTCGGCGGGCGCGAGGAGCGACTTGTCGCGGAGCGACTGCACGACGGCCAGCGCGTCGGCCTCCGACCCGCCGATGACCGCCAGCGCCAGCTCGAGGGCGAAGCTGCCGCGGAACATCGAGACGAACGCGAGGGCCCGCCGCTCGGGCTCCTCGAGGATCGACCACGACCACGCGATCGCGCCGCGCAACGTGGCCTGACGCGGCGTGACCTCGCGTGGCGCCGGCCCGAGCGCATCGAGGGTCCCGCGCTCGTTCCGGAGCATGGTCGCCAGCGCATCGGCGCCGAGCAGCGGAAGCCGGCTCGCCGCCAGCTCGAGCGCGAGCGGGAGGCCCTCGAGCGATCGCGCGATCTCGGTCAGCGGCGCCGCGTCCGTGGGCGAGGGAGAGAAGCCCGGCGCCCGGGCCAGCAAGAGACGAATGCTCTCGCTCGTCATCGGATCGCCCTCGGCATCGGGCAGCCCGAGCGGTGGGATCTCGAGCGGCTCCTCGGAAGCGACGCGCAGGCGCTCGCGCGAGGTGGCGAGCACCGAGAGGCCCCGGGTCCGCGCGAGCCAGCGGGCCACCACCGGGGCGTGGTCGGCGATCTGCTCGAAGTTGTCGAGCAAGAGGAACGTCCGGCGTCGGTCGAGGGCATGCGTGACGCGCGCGTGGGCCGCCTCGCCGCTCCGCACTCCCGCGAGGCTCGCGCCGAGCGCACGCGCGACGGCCGCGACCAGGTCGTCCTCGGTCCTCGCCGGGGCGAGGTCGACCGCGAGCACGCGCTCCTCGTGGCCCGCGCGAGGACGATCGCCGAGGACGCGCAGTGCCAGGCGCGTCTTGCCGGTGCCGGGCGGGCCGACGAGCGTCACCAGGCGTGCGCCGGCGGCGAAGCGGGCGTGGATCGAGGCGAGCTCGCGCTCTCGCCCGACGAACGAGGAGCCGGGATCGGTCAGCCCGGGATCGGCCGAGGCCCGCGCGCTCCGCCCCTCGGGCCGCGAGCGCGTCCCGCTGCGCGAGGGCGGACGCGAGCGCCCGCCCGCCGCTCGTGGCTCCGTACCTTCGTCGGCCCGGCTCTTCTCGCCCACCGCGGGAGCATAGCCGCTCGCGCGCGCACTTCGCCCTCGTTCGCGGGCCACGCCTTGACTATCACGCGATAGGGCGTCAGCCTATCAAGCGATAGTCCACCGCACCGAGGAGGTCCCCATGCCGGCTCGTCCCTCTCCCGCCGTCCCGTCCTTGCTGGTCCGCGTCGACCGCCGTTTCTGCCGTCCCTGCGGGCGCGACGTGACGAGCCGGCCGCGCGCGCGGCTGGCCGGCGTCGGGATCGGAGCGGTGATCGCGCTGGTTCTGGCCCTGATCGGGTTCAGCGCCCTCATCGGGCCCTTCATCATGTTCACCGTCCCCTTCATCCTCCTGGCCGGCTTCGCGATCGGGCCGCTGGCGGGCCTGGCCGCCGCGCCGCCTCTCTGCGCCGAGTGCGGGCGCGAGCTGCTGTACGCCACGCGTGAGAGCGCGCGCGCAACGGCACACGTCGCGCGGGCGAGCGCCGGCATTCTTGATATGAAGGCGGCGTGAGCCGCATCGCGCCGCACGTCCCCGACCCTTCCGAGTACCGAGGCGCGAGCCTGCCGCCCAAGCATCTCGAGGTGCTGCGCGTCGGCATGCGCCTGATCGCCGAGCGCGGGTATCGCGGCGCGTCGCTGCGCGAGCTGGCCCGGCGCGTGGGGATGCAGCAGCCGTCGCTCTACCACTACTTCCGCAGCAAGGAAGATCTCGTCGAGCAGATCCTCGAGACGTTCGGCTTCGGCGGCGTGGGCGTGACGCCGACCGAAGGGACGTTTCCCGAGCGCTTCGAGGACCTGCCCGCCCTCGTCGCCGCGATCGCGACCTGGCTCTACGATCGCACCGACTGGCCCCACTTCGTCCGCGTGCTCTTCACGCTCTCCATCGAGGCCCCCAAGTTCCAACCCCGGCTGCGCACGCTCTTCGTCGACACCACGCAGCAGCAGCTCCGACTGCTCACCCGACCCTACGTGGACAGCGGCCAGGTCAGCGCCGACGACGCGGAGCACCTGGCGCGCATGGTCGTGAACGCGATCGGGCTGCCGTTGATCGAGGAGCGCCTCTTGTTCCCACAGGCCGGAGAGCATCCGAACCTCGACGCCTACGTCGCGTTCGTCGTCCGCTTCGCTTCCGCCGGGATCCACCACGGGACGCTCGGAGATCGCACCCCGCGCCCCCTGCCCACCGTCGCCTCGCCCATCGCCGAGCAGCGCACGACGACGAGTGCTCGCCCCGAAGGACCCGGACGGGAGCGGGCGCAGCCCGCGGACGGGAGGGGCCGGAGCGGGCGAGCCGATCAGCGGACGACGACGAGTGCTCGCAAGGGCGCGCCGAAGAAGAAGCGCGCGCCCGTGAAGCGCCGCGTCACTCGCTGAAGTGCAGGCGCTCGAGCCGTCCGATCACCGCGCGCAAGAGGGTGCGCGGGCTGGTCGATCGCGCCAGCGTCTGCCGAACGAACGCGTCGAGCTCCGGATCCTTCGTCGCGCCCCGCGCGCTCGCGTGCGCCTTTCGCGCGCGCTCGGCGAGCAGCTCGAGGTCCGCCTTGCTCAGCCGCTGCACCTCGATCGGCCGCGACTTGGCGAGGCGCCGCCGCAGCATCGCGACGTCCTCGCTGGGAAGGAGCGTCTTCTGCTCTTCGATCTCGTCGAGCAGCGCCGCCGACTCTTCCCGAAGCGCCTCGAGCGTGTCCGGCGTCACCGCCAGCACGACGCACGCGTTCTCGAGCGAGCCGCCACAGTAGAAGGCCAGCGAGCGCAGCGCCGTGCGGCGCTCGGGGCGCGAGACCCCGGGGCGGTAGAGGTTCTCGGCCTCGTCGAGCACGACGACGGTACCGCTCGTCTCGTCCATCTTCTCGAGCAGCGCGAGCCACAGATGGAGGCGGCCGTACGCGTCCTTGCGATACGAGGCTCCGGCCGGCTTGTCCTCGAGATCGATGCCCGCGAGCAGCTCGACCACGGTCGAGGGATCGAGCGCGCTCTCGCTCGCCCCGCGCAGCGCCTTCTGCGCCGCCGCGCTCGCCTCGCCGTCGCCTTCGGCGATCGCACGGAGCAGGCCCGCCAGCTTGCGCTCGCTGCGCTCGCTGCCGAGCCAAACGGCGAGCCGATCGATGGGTGAAGGGTGGCCGCGCTGGGGGAGCACGGAGCTCTCGAGCAACCGCCGCAGGTGGCGCTGGGGGTTGCCGAGATCTTCGTCGAGGCGCTCGACCGAGAGGCGGAGCACCGAGCGCCGCGATGCGAGGGCGCGCGCCTCGAGGTGCAGGAGATGGTGCGTCTTGCCGGAGCCGTACTCGCCCGAGAGGACCGCGAACACCGAGCCGCTCTGCGCCGTCTCGAAGAGCGCATCGATGCGCTTGTCGATCGCCTCGAGGCCGACGGTGACGTCGCTCGTCACCTCGAGCGGCGGAAGGCCCTGGGCGAAACGGAGCATCGTGCGCATCGCCGCGCTCTTGCGCTCCTCGACGGGCGTCGGGGTGATGGCCAGGGCCGCGCCGGGCTCGCCCTCCTCGGGCGGGTCGACGTAGGCGAGGCCCGCGTGCGGCACGAGCACGTCCGCGTCGAGGCCCAGCAAGCGCGTCGCGAGCGCTTCGTGGGATCCGAGCGCGTGCTTGCGCAGGACGAGGCTGGGCGCGCCGAGCACCACCACGCGGCTCGACACCATCCCGCGGTGACCGTCGGCGTTGTCGCAGAGCTCGCGCAGCACGGTGAGCGCGACGTCGCGCCGCCCGGCGGGTAGATCGACGAGGGTCTCGGCGTCGGGGAGGAGAAAGAGCGTGCCTCGCGCATCGAGCACGAGCGAGAGACGCGAGAGCTGGGCGAGCGCGGTCTTGGCCGTCCCCACCGAGATCGGCCGCTCGGGAAGCTCGGTGCCGAGACGATCACCGGGGGTCAGCCCGAGCCAGTGCTTCAGTCGTCGCGCCTCGGCGCGGCCCGTGGAGGAAGCGAGGTAGCCGCGCGCGAGCGCCCGCAGATCGCCGCCGAGGCCCACGTCGTCGGCACGCTCTTCGAACCGCGCCGACGTGCGCTTGCCGTGCGTCTCGGCGAACGCGTCGAGCATCGCGAGGATCCCCTGACGGCGGTCGGCCGCGTCGCCGTGACGGATGCCGTTGGCGAACGTGCGCACGATCTCGTCGAGCGTGTGGAGCGAGCTCTCGCCGAGCGAGGCGCGCGCGACTGCGTACCCGGCCTCCTGTGCCGCGCGAGAAAGCGCGCTCACGAGCGGAGGCGTGGGCTCCTTCGAGATCCGCACCGACACCGTCGCCGTTCTCGCCACCGCCACGTCGGCGAGCGCTTGGATCTCGGCGTCCACCACGTGCGAGCGCCAGGCGCGCGGGTCGATGGTCATTCCCGAGAGGCTGGGGCCCACGATCGAGAGCCGTCAAGTCGCTCACGAGCGCGGGCGGGTGGCGATCGCGACACGATCCGCGCACGCGCTCAGGCGAGCAGGTGCCCCGCGCTCACCAGCAAGCGCTGGATCTCCGGGGCCGTGCGTGGAGCGAGAGGCGCGAGCCCACGCCCGCGGCGCTCGGCATCCGACCACGCGAGCGCCGCGGGGAGCGCTTCGAACGCGCGCACCTTCACTGGCCCTTGGACCGCCAGCCCGATGCCGGTGAGCACCCCGCGCACGAGCGCGGCGCCGAACCCGTCGTCGTGGAGAACGAGCGCGGCGGTGACGAAGTCCGACCGGTGCGCACGGGCGATGCGTCCGTACGAGCGTCGCATCGCCTCCATCGACCCGCTCGTCGTGCTCGTCGCCGAGAGCTGGGCGAGCTGGAGATAGCTGCGCGGTGGCCCCACCTGCGTGACGAACGCAGCGAGCCCGTCCTCTTGCGCACGCGCCGCAGCCTCCGAGGGCTCGCCCACGAACGCGGCGAGGAACAGATCGTGGATCGTGGCGATCAGATGCGTGCTGCTGGCGTAGACGGTACGCGTGGACATCTGGACCCGAGGCTCTCGTACCGCGCGCGCGAGCGCTCCGCACGCGAGGAGTGCGCCGTACGGCGCGTCAGAATCGACCGGAGATCGAGACCGTTCCCGGCCCGAGCGCGAGCGAGGGCGTCGTGCTCGAGCTGCTGCTCGTCGCCACCACGGCCATCCACACGGCCGCGCCCACGACGACCGCCGCGCCGATGCCGAGGACGGCACCGCCGGCGTCGCGCAGGCCGAGCGCCTCGCGATCGAGACGCGCCGCATCGGCCTGGATCGGCGCGCCCGCCGCCTCGTCGTGGCGCTGCACCGCCACGCCCAGCACCACCGAGCCCACGATCACGACCGCGAGCCCCGCGCCCAGCACCAGACCCGGCGCGAGCAGGTCCGGGCTCGAGGGAGCGTCCGCCAGCGGAGGCGAGGCGATCGGAGGATCGGTCGGCGCGGGCTCCCGACGCGCGGCGGCCGCCGCGACCTCGCGCTCGTGCGCCTCGCGCTCGGCCAGCTGCGCGCCCAGCACCTCCACGCGCCCGCGCGCGAGGGGTGCCTGCGAGGCGTCGGGGCTCGCGTCGAGGAAGCGCCGATAGTCGACGAGCGCGCCGGACAGATCCCCTTCGGCGTCGAGCGCGCGTGCGCGGTTGTAGAGGAGCAAGGGCTCGGGGTGCAGCGCGTACGCTTCCTCGAGCAAGGCCGCCGCCTCCGAGAAGCGGCCCTCGTGGTAGGCGGTGGCGCTCTGCTCGAAGAGCCGCAGCGCGCGCGCCTCGGCGTCGCCGGCCCCTCCGCTCTGCGCGGACGCCGGGGCAGAAAAGCTCGCCAGCGCGAGCGCCAGGGCGATCACGAGCCCGATCGTGGATCGCCGAGCGGGGATTCGATACGCTCGTGATCGTGGCGGCGGTCTCCGAGGCATCCGGACCGAGCATACCCGAGCAGCTCGGAAAGCACCGCATCGTCGCCAAGCTCGCGACCGGCGGGATGGCCAGCGTCTACCTCGCGCGTCTGGTGGGCCCGGCGAACTTCGAGAACCTCGTCGTCCTCAAGCGGATGCTCCCGCACCTCGCCGAAGATCCGAAGTTCCGCGAGATGTTCGCCGACGAAGCGAGGACCGTCGCGCGGATCCGGCACCCCAACGTCGTGCGGACCTTCGAGCTGGTCGACGAGCGCGACGAGCTCTACCTCGTGATGGAGTACCTCGAAGGAGAGACGCTGCAGAAGCTCTGCCGGACGCTCGCCGTGCAGAAGGAGACACTCTCCATTCCCCTCGCGTGCCACGTCGTGGCAGAGGCAGCCGCCGGGCTGCACGCGGCCCACGAGCTGCAAGGCGAGGAAGGCGAGAACCTCGGCGTCGTCCACCGCGACGTCTCGCCGCACAACCTCTTCGTCGGCTTCGACGGAAGCGTGAAGGTGATCGACTTCGGCATCGCCAAGTCGCTCGACCAGGCGAACCAGACCTCGACCGGCGAGGTGAAGGGAAAGTTCGCGTACATGTCGCCCGAGCAGGTGGCCGGACAGGCGACCAGCCGGCGCACCGACGTCTTCGCGCTCGGGGTGGTGCTCTGGGAGATGCTGGCGTTCCGGCGACTGTTCGCGCGCGAGAACCAGCTCGTCACCATGCGTGCGGTCGCCGACGAGGAGACGCCGCCTCCGTCGCATTACGTGAGCACGGTGCCGAAGGCGCTGGACGAGATCTGCAGCAAGTGCCTCGCCAAGCGCCCGGAGGATCGCTACGCGTCGATGCTCGAGCTGCGACGCGATCTGCTCGCCTACCTGCGCACCACCGGGGCCCACGACGCCCAGGGCGAGATCGCCTCGATGATGCAGACGCTCTTCGAGCGCTCGATCGCGCAGCGCAAGGAGCTGGTCCGCGCCTCCCGACGAGAGGACACACGGACGGGCCGCATGCCCTCGCTCGAGAAGGGGCCGGCCGAGGAAGCGAGCGGGATCCCCGTCTCGATCGACCCCGTCGCGCCCGTCCCTGCCCGGCAATCAGCGCTCGCACCGGAGGCCCCCACGGGCCGGCGCGTCTGGATCGTCGGGGGCACGATCGCGATCGCGATCGCGCTCGCGCTCGTCGTCGGCACGGCCCTGCTCTCGTCCGGCCGCAGCCCGGGGACGACGCCTGCACCGAGCGAGCTCGCAGCCGCTCCCGAGCATCCGCCGGCACCGCAGCCGAGCGCGACGCCGCCCGAAGAGCCCGAGCCGCCGCCGCCGACCCTGGCGAGCATCGCCCTCACGATCGAGAGCGATCCGCCGGGAGCGCTGGTCGCCATCGACGGGATCGCCCGCGGCAATGCACCGCTCACCGTCCCGATCCCGACCGGCGCGGAGCCTCTCTCGCTCGAGCTCACCCTCGCCGGGCGCCGCACCACCACCACGCGCTTCGTGCCCGATCACGACCAGACGTTGCGCATCGACCTGCCGCGCAGCGGGCGCGCGAGCGGGGCGAGCACCAGCGGCACCAGCGGTGGGAGCGGGCAAGGGCCGCGCGAGGGCTTCTTCGCGTTCGAGTGAGAGCGTCGGTCAGCGCGCCGACAGCGACCCGCCGAAGCCACCGACCCCCGGCGCGATCGTCCACGTCTCGCTGAGCATTCCCGTCAGAGGCCCGCGGATCACGTACACGCTGTCGGCCGCCGGATCGCCCACCGCCAGGTCGACCTCGCCGTCGCCGTCGAAGTCCGCGGCCGTGAGCCGAACCTGTGTTCGTCCCCCGCGCGACGGCAGCATGTAGGAGGTCATCGTCACGGCGAGACCCGAAGCTCCGCCTCGCGCGACCACCACGGACCTCAGCCCGTCGGCGGTCAGGGCGACGTCGCCGTAGCCATCGAGGTCGATGTCGCCGAGCGACGTGAGCCACTGCCCGACGGCCGTGCGCCCGGAGAGCGGGACGTTCCGCGGGCTCGGGCCCGGCGTCAGCCCGGCGCGACCCCGAAACACGTACACGCCGCTCGTGCCACCGCTCGCCCCGACCACGAGATCGTCGATCCCGTCGCCGTCGACGTCGACCACCGCCGAGGGGCCGAAATTGCTCGCGCTGGCTTCCGGACAGAGCAACGTCGCGTCGGGCGTCGTCCCGAAGACGCCTCCGCGCGAGAGGAACACGCGCACGTGCTCGCTCGCTCCGCCGAGCGGGCCGGTCGCGAGCAGGTCGCCGCGCCCGTCTCCGTCGAGGTCGCCGCCGAACAGGTTCCCGATGTCGGCGACGCCGAGCTCGTCATCGGGCATCATGGGAAGGCCGCTGCCGCTCCTCCCTCGGTAGAGGTAGAGCGCGACGGGAGCGCCGTCTCGGCCGAGGACCACGTCGGCCAGACCGTCGCCGTCCACGTCGCCCACCGAGCTCATGAACTGGCTCAGCTCGAGCTCGGCGTTCGGCAGCTCCACGTCGGGCGTGATCGCGCCGCCCGTGTACGAAGGGCGCCCGAAGATCAGGTATCCGTGCGACGGCGCGACGTTGTGGCCGCTCACGATGAAGTCGTCGAGGCCGTCGCCGTTGGTGTCGCCGGCCGCGATGACCGTGAAGCCGATCCTCTCGCCGGCGACGCCGTGCAAGAACGTGCCGCCCAGCGTGAGCCCCGCCGCGCCGCCGAGGTAGAGATCGGCTCGCCCCTGCATGGACATGTACGCCTGGGCGCCGATCACGAGATCGGCGAAGCCGTCGCCGTTCACGTCGAGCGACGGACGACAGATGCCCGCCAGCCGGTGCTGGCCTACCGGGCACGTCGGCACCCCCGCGTCGCGACCCGCATCGCTACCGGCGTCGTCGCCCGCATCCACGTTCGGCGCCGCGTCGAGCCCCCCATCCGTCGGAGGCGGACCGGCATCGCTGCCGACCGCGACGCAGCCGAGCTGCCCATCGCAGAGCTGCGCGGGCGCGCAGAGCGCGTCGTCGGGCCGAGAGAAGCAGATGCCCGAGCTCGAGCAGTGCTGCGGAGCGCAGGCGACCGTGGACATCGCCATGCAGTCGCCGTCGACGTGGCACTCCGGCGTCGGGCACAGCTCGGGGTGCTCCTCGTCGCATCCCGGCTCGACGCACTGGCCGCCGAGGCAGGCGATGGCCGTCGGGCTACCGCTTCCCGGGCAGACGATGCCGGCGCAGTCGCGCGTCATCAGCACGGTCACGATCGTCGAGCCTTCGACGTCGCGCACCACGGCACGCGAAAGGACCTCCCGATCGCCCAAGCGGAGGGTCACGCGGATCGTGTGGCGCCCGGCTCCGACGCTGGCGAAGCTCGCGAGCCGCACCGGCCGACCCAGCGAGGCCGCCCTGGGAATCGGCGTGGGGCTCCCGTCGGAATCGATTCCGTCGAGCGAGACCACGGCGAGGTCGATCTCGCGTCCCGGGGACATGTCGGAGACGAGCTGGACGAGCAGCGAGCCGCTGCTCGTGCACGACGCCGAGAAGAGAGCGGCCACGAGGACTCCCATCAAGCGCATCGTGCTCAGCATAGCCGGACGAGCTCCGGGCTCGAAAGGTGTCGGCCGGGCGCCCGGAACTCGCGATCCCCGCGGCCTTGCTGCTACGCTCGCGCGCTGATGACGGGCTCGTTCCCGGACGCCATTCCGACGCGCTTCGGACGCTACGAAGTGATCACGAAGATCGCGTCCGGCGGCATGGCGGAGGTGTACGCAGGCCGGATCGCCGGCGAGAGCGGCTTCGCCAAGCTCGTCGCCATCAAGGCGATGCGCCCCGAGCTCGTCGACGAAGAGAAGTACGTCGCGATGTTCCTCGACGAGGCGCGCGTCGCCGCACACATCTCGAGCCCCTACGTCGTGAGCACGCTCGATCTGGGCCGCACCGACGCGGGCCTACCGTACCTCGTGATGGAGCTGGTGATCGGCGCCAGCGTCGCGCAGCTCGGACGGGCGCGCCCCGGCGCCTTCCCGCTCCCCATCGCGCTCGAGCTGCTCTGCCAGGCAGCCACCGGCCTGCACGACGCGCACGAAGCGCGCGACTCGACCGGCACGCCGCTCGAGATCGTGCATCGCGACGTCTCTCCACAGAACATCCTCGTCGGGGTCGACGGGCGCGTGCGGATCACCGACTTCGGCGTCGCGCGCGCCGTCGCGCGCATCACCAAGACGCGCACGGGCGAGGTGAAGGGCAAGGTCCGCTATTTCTCGCCCGAGCAGGCGAGCAGCGGCACCACCGACCGACGCTCGGACATCTTCTCCCTCGGCGTGCTCGGCTGGGAGCTCTTGACCGGCCTGCAGATGTTCCGCGGCAAGTCGCTGCTCGAGCTGCACCAGTCGGTGCTCTCGCAGGAGATCGAGTCCCCCGAGCGCATCCAGCTCGAGCTGCCGCGCGAAGTGGGAGCGGCCGTGATGAGGGCGCTCCAGCGTCGGCCGGAAGACCGCTACGGGAGCGCCGACCTCTTCGCGCGCGCGCTGCGGAGGGCGGCGGCTCAGGCCGACGTCGATCTGGCCTCGAACGCCGAGATCGTCGCCTTCGTGCAGGACCGCGCCGGCAGCGCCGTCGATCGGCTGTCACGCTCGATCCGCGAGACGGCGACGCCCTCGTCGGCGGGCGCGGCGGCCGTCGATGCGGCCGAGGGCGAGGAAGAAGAGCCCACGACGCTCGATCCTCTCCCGCCGCAGCGCACCGTCCCCGACCGCGCCGCACCGAGCCCGACGGCTCCCGGGCCGGCGGCGGCGCCGGCGGCGGCGATCACCCCCGCTGCACCGCCCGCGAGCGCGCCGTTTCCGGTCCGCTGGTGGCGAGCGTTCCTCCGCTGGCTCGGCCTCGCGCGCTGATCTCGCGCGAGCGCGGCCGCTCGGGAAAGACATCGCTCGGAGCGACCGGGCTTCAGGCCCGTCTGCGCTCACGCCCGCGCCGCGCGAGCACGATCACGAAAGCTCCGAGCACGGTGGCCATCGCGGCGCCGCCCCGCGCGGTCGGGGCGACGGCGCAGCTCGCCGCGCGCTCGCACTGGTGGGGAGGCCGCCCGCCGATCACCCCGACCACCGACGCGCTCGCGTCCGGCGTGCCCGCCTCGACGCACGCATCGGGAGGCACGAAGGCCGGGCCCGTCGCGGTGGTGCACCAGCCGTAGTCGGGCGAAGGGTACTGCCCGCGCGTCGAGTCGAAGCATCCCTCGACGCGGCAGCGCCAGATGACCCGGGTGGCGCGATCCACGGCGGTGGGCTGCTCGCAGAGCTCCGGGAAGTCCGAGCGCAGATAGTACGAGTAGCTGCCCGAGCTGGTGTCGAGGGGGCCCGTCCGCAGGAACGTGCGCTGACCGCGATAGAACGGGTGCTCGATGTGGTAGCGGAGCTCGGGAGGGTGGCTGCCCTCGTCGCACTGCGCGAGGCCTGCGTTGCAGAAGCGAATCTGGACGATGACGTCGGCGTCGACGTGCGTCGTCACGAGCGACATCCGCATGTTGCAGGGGAACGTGCGGCCCTGTCCGAGGCAGCGCTCGGCGCCGAGCGAGAACTGGCGCTCCTCGGGAGCGCTGGCGGCGGTGCCATCGTTCCACGCGTCGAACGTCGCGTCGTCGTTCTCCGGGCCGTCGGTGTCGAGCGCGACGCGCACGAACGCGTCGGGCAGCGCCGTGGCTCCGGGAACCGGCGCGACCGGGAGCTGCATCTCGAGCTCGAAGGACGCGTTCTGCGCGCAGCTCCCCAGCGCGAGCATCGCCAGTCCGAGCGAGGCACGGAGCAGGAGACGACGGCCGCTCACAGCTGCACCACGAACCCACCCGGCGCTTCGCCACGCAGCTGCGCCTGATCCTGGGCCCAGACGCCGACGCCGATCGAGACCCCGACGACCACGACGCCGACCACGATCCAGAACCAGGGCTCCTCGAGGACTCCGCCGCCGCCGCTGGGGATCGGCGCGAGCGCGACCGAGACGCTCGCGCTGGTCCCCGCGACGACGTCGCCGCTCCACGTGAAGGGCTGGTATCCGGGCGCGCGCACGACGAGCGTATGGCGACCGGGGTTGCACTCGACGTTCGTCACCGTGCTCGCGTCACGCACCACGGGATCACCATCGAGCTCGATCTCCGCATCGACCTCGGGCGCGAGGCCCTCGATCCGGAGCGCGGCGACGTCGGCCGCGACCTCGGCGCGCATCGTGCTCGCCTGGGCCGCGCGCTCGGCGTCGAGCCCGGCCGCGATCGCCTCGTCGAAGGCGGCCCGCGCCTCGATCGGGCGGCCCAGCGCGCGGAGGGCAACCGCCTGGTTGTAGCGAGCGAGGGCGACGTGCGAGAGGCGGAACGCCATGCCGAAGCAGTGCTCGGCGGCGTCCCAGCGCTCCTCTTCGGTCGCCCGACTGCCGCGAGTGAACGCCTCGATGGCCGTGCGCTGCGCGCTCGTGGTGTCGCCCTCGGCGGGCGCCGCGAGCTCCCGACAGTCCGTCGGCGCCTGCGCGGCCGCCGTCGAGGCCCAGAGCGCGAACGAGAGGAACGTCGTCGGGAGGACGGCCCACCCGGCCCGTCGGAGCTGCCACATCGAGCGAGACGCTACCACGACGGGTCCGGACCTCAGGGGCAGGTTCCCATCGCGCGGCAGAACTCGTCCTGGCCCGCGACGATCGAGCGTGGTGTCGAGCTGGTCGTCGGGGTGGTCGTCGAAGGCGGCGGCGGAGGAGGAGGAGGAGCTTCGTGCGCGGAGCTCGGACCGGGCCGCGTCGAGGCCGCGACGACGCTCGGCTCGGGCGCGGAGGTGGGCGGCGTCGGGCCGCGACCATGGCCGCGTCGCCCCTCGTGTCGGTCGCTCGGATCGGGCGGCGCATCGTCGGCCGCGACCGACACCGGCGGGGCCGCGAGCTCCGTCGTCGTCGTGACGGGGACCGTCGTGGGCGCGGGAGGCGTCGCGATGGATGCGGGCGGCACCAGAACGGTCGGCGGCGGCGCGAGCGCGACGGGCGCCGCGCTCGGCGGCGCATCCGATCCGAGCACCACGGTCGCGCCCCACGCCGTGCCTCCGAGCAGCGCGAGCACGACGAACGTCACCATCGCGATCCGTCCGTAGTGCGGCCGGACCGGTGGATCGGCGAGGGCCACGGGCGCCGACGCTCGCGGGGCGAGCACGGCGGCCGCCGCCGCGACGGCGGCCCGCTCCTCGGCACTGAACGTGACCTTGGTCGACGGCCCGCTCCGGAACTTGTCGAGCGCGGCGTCCATCGGCAGCGCCATGCGCTCTCGAACGCGCTTCTCGAGGGCCTCGACCTTGGGCCCCGCGTGCTGCCGGAAGAACGCGGCGATGGTCATCTCGGGGGCCGGGCTCGGCGCCGCCTTCCCGAGCGCATCGGCGAGCTCGCGCGCCGTCTGCCAGCGCCCCTCGCGCTCGCGCACCAAGGCACGCGCGATCGCATCCGCGACCGCCGTCGGAACGTCGGCTCGCACCTCGTCGATGCGGGGAATCGGCTGCGTCGCGATCTGGTTCGCGAGCTGGAGCGGGTTCTCGCCCTCGAAGAGGCGCCGGCCCGCGAGCACTTCCCACATCACGATCCCGAGCGCGAACACGTCGACCCGCTGGTCGAGCTCTTCGCTCCGCAGCTGCTCGGGCGCGAAGTAGCTCAGCTTGCCCTTCACCTCGCCCGTCTCGGTGCGCGCCTGGCGCTGCACGGCGCGGGCGATGCCGAAGTCGGACAGCCGCGCGCGGCCATCGAGCCCCAGGAGCACGTTGTGGGGAGAGACGTCGCGGTGGATGATCTCGAGCGGCTCACCGGTCGGCCCGCGCGCCTCGTGCGCGTCGGTGAGCCCGCGCGCCATCGAGAGCAGGAGCGCCAGCGCGACGTCGAGCGGGATCCGGACGCTCGGATCGGTCTCTCGCGCCTCTTGGAGCGCGAGCAGCAGATCGCGGAGCGTCATGCCGAGCACGAGCTCCATCGCCATGTAGAGCGTGTCGTCGTCGTGCCCGAGGTCGAAAGTCCCGACGACGTGCGGGCTCTGGATGTTCGCGGCGAGCATCGCCTCGTCCATGAACATCTTCACGAAGCGCTCGTCCCGCGCGAGGTGCGGGAGCATCAGCTTCAGCGCGACCGGCTTCTGGAAGGTGCCGGCACCGAGGACCCGGGCGGCCCAGACCGTCGCCATGCCGCCGGCCGCGATCGGGCAGAGCAGCTGGTAGCGCCCCAGCACGTCCCCGCTTTGATGCGCCATCGCGGCAATCCTATCATGGAAGTGCTCGCGATCAGCCCGGCTCGTCGAGCACGATCTCGAGCTCGAGCGAGTCTTCCATCGATGGCGCGGGCGGGGCGATCGTGGGCGCCGAGTGCAGCAGCAAGCGCTCGATCTTCGCCACGAGCTCGCTCGTCTTGAACGGTTTGGTGACGTAGTGCCGCGCGCCCGCGTTGATCCCGTCCACGACCGAGTGAGGATCGCTCTTGGCGCTCAGCACCACCACCGGGATCCCGCGGAAGCGCGCCTCGGTGTGGAGCTTGCGGACCAGATCGAGGCCCGACTCGCCCGGCATCATCACGTCGGTGACGACGACCGACGGAGGCGGTCTCGAGGCGAGCTCTGCGGCGGCCGCACGCGCGCTGGGCGCGCAGACGACCGCGCCGAGCTTGCCGAGCGTCACGCCCAGCATGCGGCGCAGGGTGTCGTCGTCCTCGACGACGAGGATCCAGGGATGGTTGGTCGTCGTGGAGCCCACATCCCCATCATCGGCCGCTGGCCGGCAGGCCTTGAGGTACGCGCCCTCGCCCGCGTGCTCGGATGAAGAGCGTGTCGCGCTCGTCCTGCGGGATGGGCCACCGGTGCTCGCCGGTCGAACGGCACGCGTCTCGCAGCCGCACCGCCTCGTGCCGGAAGAACCGGTCGAGCGCATCGACGTCGGCCTGCACCTCGCTCGCGCCGCGGCGCGCGCGCGGCTTGTCGAGCAACGCCAGCACCAGATGCGAGAGAGCCGCGCGCGACTCGCCACGGAGAAACGCGGTCCACTCGTCCATCCACGGAGCGGGAAGCTGCCGGATCGTGAAGACGTAGGTGCGCGCGCCGCGCGCTCGTCGCTCGGGGGCCTCGCGATGCCCGACGAGCGCGAGGAGCCGCACGAGCGCGAAGAAGGCCTCGCCGGTGATGTCTCGCGAGCGGAACGCGCCGTGCCACGCGAGATCGGAGCGCTCGCTCGGCACCGTCGAGTACGCGAGCACCGCCTCGCGCCGCGGGCCCGACCGAGCCCGATGGAGGGGTACATGAACGAGAACGCCCCGGCGACGTTCCAGCGCGGCCGGAGCGATCCGATCAGCGCCGCCTCGCGAAGCTCCGCCTCCAGCTCGCTCGTGCAGATCTCGAACGAGAGCGAGGCCGCGCTCTTCACGATCGCGCGCATCTTCCAGTGCTTCTTCAGTCGCTTGGCGTTCCGGTACTGCGACAGACGCCGCCGCAAGTTCACGGCTTTTCCCACGTAGACGACGGCGCCTTCGCGATCGAGAAAGCGATAGACGCCCGGCGCACGCGGCACCGTCTCGAGGAACGCTTCGCCGAGCTGTCGATCGAACGCGCGCAAGCGTGGGACATCGTACGACGTCCCGATGCGGGGCGGGTCGGCAGGGCGCGCGTGGCTGTGATCCAACGCGGTGGTGAAGTCTTGCGACGAGACTGCTGCGCAGAACGGTCGACGCCTCATGCATGTGCGTCGCGAGACCGGCCTTCAGGCGTCGCCTGGCGGCGGGGCCTGCCAATTGGCTATAGGCCTCGCCTTCCCGAGGACGGAGCGGAACGGCCTTGGGGCCGTGAGCACCGACCGCAGGGTGAGGTGGCGAGCGTCCGAGCTTGCTCGGACGCAGCATCAAGGCCGGGATCGCGGCGCGTCGCCGCTGAGCACCGCCAGCGATCACACCCGGCGCGCGTTCGCGACTCCCGAAATCTCGACCGGTGCGATAGCCTCGCCGCGTGAAGCAGGACGCGGTCGGTGACGTCATCGATGGCTACGAGCTCTTGCGCATGGTCGGCCAGGGCGGGATGGCCGTCGTCTGGAAAGCGCGCGCGGGCGATGGCGAGCTCGTCGCGATCAAGCGCTTGATCCCCGCGCTCGAGCGCGACCCGGTGTTCGTGAAGCTCTTCGTCGAGGAGGCGCGCGTGGCCGCGACGCTCCGACACCGCCACATCGTCGCGCTGCGCGGCGCAGGCGAAGTGCGACCGGGCCAGCACTACCTCGTGCTCCAGTGGGTGAACGGCGTCGACCTCGCGCACTTCGTCGACTGGCACTACGCCGACGATCGCCCCACGCCGTGGCGCCTGGTGGCCCGGATCGGCGAGCACGTGCTGCGCGGGCTCTCGGCCGCGCACGAGCGGCTCGACGCCCAGGGCACGCTCTCCCCCGTCTATCACCGAGACATCTCGCCCGGAAACGTGATGCTGGACGTGACGGGCGTCGCTCGGCTGGCCGACTTCGGGGTCGCGCGGGCGATGGACCGCGCGAGCATGACCCAGCCCGGGCTGCTCAAGGGCAAGCTCGGCTACTCGGCGCCCGAGGCGCTCCGCGGCAACCCGCCGACGGCGCAGAGCGATCTCTGGTCCGTCGGCGTCGTGCTGTGGGAGGCGCTCACCGGCGAGCGCCTCTTCGCTGCCAAGGGAATCGCGGAGCTGCTCGGCAAGCTGAAGGGCGAGGTGCCCTCGCTCGCCGCGGCGCGCCCCGATCTGCCGGCCGACATCGTGGAGCTCGTGAGCAGCTTCCTCGAGAAGACGCCGGACAACCGGCCGGCCACGGCGTCCGAGTGCGCCACGTGGCTCGCGTCGCTGCTCGACGAGGAGTCCTCCGGGGAGCGCATCCTCGCGCGCGCGATCACCCAGACGATGGAGGCCCCCCAGGAAGGGCCGCCGAAGATCGAGCCCACGCAGCAGATCGACGTCGGCGAGGTCGAAGAGCTCCCCGAGAGCGAGTGATTCTCGCTTCGAGCGTATTGTGTCGTCGGTGTGAGATCCGCATCGCCGCCCGCAACCCGGGACGACGCCGGTGGTAGGCTGTGCTCGAACGGAGGGCGGCATGGGACTCTTGGCGACGCGCTGGGAAGCGAAGTACGAGGGGCACAACATCACGGTGTCGCGCAACGAGCTGACGCGCGGCTTCAGCCTCGAGTGGGACGGTCACGAGATCGCACGGCGCGCGTGGTCGTTCGTGGGCCTCGGTGAGCTGCACGGCACGGCCGACATGAGCGGCAAGAACGTCGACGTGCACGTCACGCTCGGGTTCGGGGAAGGCCCCTTCACGGACGGGAGCTGCACGATCAAGATCGATGGGCGCGAGATCTCCGACGTGAAGCACATCCGCTGACGCGCCGTCCGGGGGAACGAGAGCGCCGTGCCTGGCGCGCCCACCGCGGGGGCGCCGCGATCGCGGGGATCGTGCTGGCGCTGGGCGCGCTCGTGCACGTGGCGCTCTCGCGCGCGCTCGTGGCACGGCCCGTGGGCAGCACGGCCGCACCCTACGGCTTCGTCGAAGCACGACCGCGCGGGCCGCGCGACGCGCTGCGCCCACTCTTGGTGATGCTCCACGGGTCGGCCGGATGCGGCGACGGCGCCGAACCGAGCGTGCTCGTCCATCGGCTGCCGCCGCTCCGAGACGCGGCCCTCGCAGCTCTCGGTCTCGGCCACTCGCGCGTGCTCGACGAGGGGGCGATCCTCCTCGCCCCGCAGTCGCCGGGCCCGTGGGATCCGGAGGCGCTCGATCGCTTCGTCGACTATGCGCTCGCGGCCTACCCGGTCGATCCCGACCGCGTGTACCTCACGGGGCTCAGCATGGGCGGCGCCGGGACGTGGCACTACGCCGCCGCCCACGCCGAGCGCCTCGCCGCCGCGCTCCCGGTGTGCCCGGCCTCGACCCCGGAAGCGAGCAGCGCGGAAGGGCTCGAGGCGCTGCCGGTGCGCGCGTTCCACGCGTGGGACGACACCGTCGTTCCGACGTGGCAGGCGTCGCGCTGGATCGCCGCGATCGCCGAGCGCCGCGGGACCGACGGTGTCGACCCGCTGCGAAGCTACCCGCTCGGCACCGACGCGACCGTCGTGCTGCGCGAAGACCGGCTCGTGTGGATTCCCGGCACCACCGTCGGGGCGGACGAGCGGCTCTCGCTGACCGAGCTGGCGAACGGCGGCCACGGCATCTGGATGCGCATCTACGACGAGCCGGCGACCTGGGACTGGCTCTTCGCCCAGCGGCGCGGACGCTGAAGCGCGCGTCGCGCGCCCGTCGCTCGTCGCTCCGCGCCCGTCGAGCCACGCGATCGCGTCGGATCGACACGTCAGAACAACGTGTACGTGAAGGGCGCCACGACGGCGAGGCCGTTGGTCACGAGGAGCAACAGGCCTCCGAGCAGGAGCACGAGCAGGAAAGGGACGAGGAAGAAGCGCTGCTTCTTCGCGAAGTGCCCCACGAGCTCGGCCACCGTCCTGAGGCTCACGATCCCATCTTACGCGCGCTCTACCTCGACGTCGTCGAGGTAGAGCGCATCGGCGCCGTGCGAGACGAAGAAGGCGAGCGCATCCTCCGCGCTGCCGCAGATCGGCTCACCGCGCCCGTTGAGCGACGTGTTGAGGACGACCGGTCGGCTCCCTTCGCGCTGGCGCGCGGCGAGCACGCTCGGGAGCAGGCCCGGCCCCGCGTCGACGACGTGGAGGCGCGCCGTGCCGTCCGCGTGCGTCACGGCATCGAGGCCGGGCGCCTGCACGCGCGTCACGCTGGTCATGAAGCGCGTGAGCTCTCGCGGCGCGGGCGCGAACGCCTCGACCGCGAAGCCCTCGAGCGCGGAGGGGGCGAAGGGGCGGAACGGCTCGCGCTGCTTGATCACGCGGTTGATCTTCTCCCGCGTCGCGCTCTCGGTCGCGTCGGCGAGGAGCGAGCGCTGGCCGAGCGCGCGCGGGCCCCACTCGAAGCGGCCCGTCGCGAGCGCCACGATCTCCCCGCGCCCGAGACGCGCGGCGATCGCCGCGGCGGGATCGTCCCTGCGGGTGGCCGACAGCCCGAGCGCGCGCGCGACCGCGAGGCCCCGCGCCGGATCGATCGCGACGCCGAGCGCGGCGCTCTCGAGCGGCGGGATGCGCGCCTCGCCCGCCTCGAGCGATCCGAGCAGGGCCGCCCCGAGCGCCCCGCCGGCATCCCCCGCCGCCGGCTGCACGAAGACGCGCTCGAAGCCGGCGCTGCTCGCGATCCGCGCGTTCGCGACGGCGTTGAGCGCGACGCCACCGGCGAGCGCGAGACAGGGCGCATCGGTCGCGCGCCGCGCCCGCCGCGCGAGCCCCAGCATCGCGCGCTCGGTGACGGCCTGGAGCGTGGCCGCCACGTCGGCGTAGCGACGGTCCCGCTCCGTCGCGAGGTCCCACGGCAGTCCGATCGGGCGCGCCGGGCCGAGCCGTGCCTCCATCGCAGGCCCGTACGCGCGCGCGACGTCCGCGTGGTGCGCGAAGTGCTCGAGCCCGAGCGTGAAGCTGCCGTCGCCCTCGAGGCGGATCACGTGGGCCATCTCGTCTTCGAAGCGCGGAGCGCCGAAGGCCGAGAGGCCCATCACCTTCTGCTCGCCCTCGTTCACCTCGAGCCCGAGCCATGCCGTGATCGCGGCCCAGAGCAGGCCGAGCGAGTGCGGATACTCGAGGGTCTCGAGCGCGCGCAGGGTGCGGCCCTCGCCGGCGAAGAGGGCGGTCGAGGTGGACTCGCCCACACCGTCGACGGTGAGCACGGCGGCGCGCTCGAACGGGCTCGCGAAGAACGCGCTCGCAGCATGGCTCTCGTGGTGCGCGCGGAACGAGACGCGCACGCGTGGCACGCCGCAGACGCGGGCGAGCCGATCGAGCACCCAGACCTTGTCGCCGAGCTGGCTCGCGAGCGCACGCCCGAGCTGCCGCATGCCGCGCGGGAAGGTGCGCATGGCGGAGACGAGCACGCGCTCGACGGTGGCATACGGGCTCTCGTGGAAGACGACGCGATCGAGCGCCGCGCCCTGGAGACCGCCGATCGCGAGACACGCCGCGATCGCGCGCTCGGGGAGCGCAGGATCGTTCTTCACCCGCGAGAGGCGCTCCTCCTGGATGGCCGCGACGAGCCGGCCGTCGACCACGAGCGCCGCGGCCGCGTCGTGGTAGCCACAGGAGACACCGAGCGTCGCGCTCATCCGGCGCGCACGAAGCCCCGCGGCGCCGGCCGCGCGAGCCGTACGGCGAGGGCGAGCGGCGCGCACGCGAGATAGAGCAGCGCCGTCGTGACGACGTAGAGCGCGCTGCTCCACGCGCGACCGAGACGCATCCAGGCGCGGAACGCGTCGCGAAGCGCGGCCCGCGCGAGGGCGCGTCGTGCCGCGCCTTCATCGCCCGCGACCTCGACGAGCAAGGCACGCGCACTCTCTTCGTGGCGACGCTCGTCGGCCACGACGGCCTCGAAGAGCGCGGCCGTCTTGGTCTCGCCCCGGCGCGCGAAGAGCGCGCGATACGCCTCGAAGTCCCGTCGGCCGTGGCGCTCGCCGCGGTAGACGAGCGCGAGGAAAGCGACCTCGCCGAGCGTCTGATAGAGGTGCTCCACGTCGGCGTGCGGCGCCGGCGGCGCCTCGATGCCGGCGCGCTCGGCCCACTCGCGCGCGTGGGTGGTGAACATGCGGCAGTGCCGCGCCTCGTCGGCCGCGTGAGCGAGATAGGCCGCGGCACGCGCGGGGCTCGGCGTCGCGCGCGCCGCGAGCACGAGATCGATCATGCTCGCCTGCTCGGCGAGGGCGAAGCGGTGCAGGCGCCACGCCGTCCGCGCGGGAAACGACCAGGAGATCCGGCCGACCGTGCGCGCGAGCAGGCTCATGGGACGCACACGTGCGCGCCTTGCCACGGCGTGCACGTTCCCGTCGCACACGGAACCTCTTCGCGGCCCGGCGCCGCGGGCGCGCAGAGCGCGTGACAGGTGCCGGCCGCGAGGGACGAGACGCTGCCGTCGGGACAGGAGGCGCGCATCGAGAGATCGCCGCGCGCGCACCGGAGCATCGACGCGCAGTCGGTCGCGAACTGCGTCATGCACTCGGGCATCGCCTGGCCGTAGAGCTCGACGCAGGTCGGCGTGCACGCACCGAGATCCGGATAGCCGTACTCGTCGTCCGCGCACGTCCGCTGATGGATCGCCTCGCGGTGGCAGGCGCAGAGGCGCGCGTCGGCCTCGCTCACCGTGCGCGTCGGGAGCGCGGCGGGCAGCGGCTCGCCGAAGCTCGCTTCGGGCGCCTCCGCCCCCTCGGGCCAGTGCACCGCGAGGCGCAGCGTCCGATCCGTGTAGTGGAAGTCGGCCACGAAGTCCTCGCCCGCGAAGAGCGGCGCCGTGAGCGTCGTCGCTTCTTCGGTGGTCACGCTCATCGCCTCCCCGTGGCCGCCCGAGACGACCGTGACGCCCGTCGGATGATTGCGCGCCGCCTCGCGACACGAGATCCGCATCCACTCGTGCACGAGGTGCGTCACGCAGCCGGCCGCGGTCGAGCCGCGCACGGTCGACTCCGTCTCGTGCAGGAACTCGTCGGGCTCGGGGACGGGCGTGCGCCCCTCGGGCAGCCCTCCTCCCGGCCTCGGAATCGGCACCGGCCCCGCCAGTCGATCGCGGATCGCCGCGGCGACCGCTGCGTGACCGGCCGCCGAGAGGTGGAGGTCGCCGTCGAGGAACGCGCCGGGCTCGGCCGCGCGGAGCGCATCGGTGACGTCGATCGCGCGCACGCCCATGCCCTCCGCCGTCGCGACGAGATCGGCGAGCAGCGTGCGGCTCTCCGAGACGTCGCTCGGGCGCGCGCCGTACTTGGCGAACTCGGCGTCGCTGACGAGCACGTCGAGGGGAAGCCCCACGACGACGAGCTCGGCGTCGTGCGCGGCGCACAGATCCACGATCTCTCGCAGCCGCGGCTCCAGCACGCTCGGCACGGGCGCCTCGTCGAGCCGACGCGCGAGCTCGGCATCGAGCGCGTGCTCGGCGCTGTCGCGTGCCTCGAGCGCGGCCCGCACCTGACCGTCCGGATCGCTCCGAAGGGCGCGTGCGACCCACGAGCGCCGCAGCCGCAACGCCTGCGAGAGCAGGCTCGCCGTCACGACCACCGATCGCCCGTCCTCGCCGCCGTCGTCGATGGAGAGGATGTCGCCCGGGTGCCCCGACGCGACGTAGAGCACGTCCCAGCCGTAGACGTCGTCTCCGATGTGGGCGTCGCCGACGCCGAGATCGTCACGCGCGAGGAGCGCTTGATCGACGCTCTCGTCGGCGCCCACGCGCTGCCGAGCCAGGCGCGAGAGCTCGGCCTGGTGCTCGGTGATCGCCGCCGCGTGCGCGGTCGCTGCCTCGGCGTGACGCGCCTCGGCGTCCTCGCCCTCCTGCACCAGATCGCGCAGCGTGCCCTCGGAGGGGAAGCCGACGTCGCGCGCCGCATCGATCGTCGCATCCGTCTGGTGCATCCAGCGTCGCAGCGCGAGGAACGCGTGCGAGCGCTGGTAGAGCCACTCGCGGCCGGGAAACGAGGTGACCGAGCTCGGCATCGTCTCGCGACGCACGGCCCAGTGATCCCAGACGCCGTGGCGCTCGCGATCGGGGCGGCTGTGCTCGAAGAAGTCGTTGGCCATGTTCACGACCCACACGACGGTGTGGACGTGGCGCTCTTCGAGGAAACGACGCGCGGTCGCCGTGTACTCCAGCGGACCGTGCGTCGGCACGCCGCCGTTGATCACCGGATGGTGCGTGAGCTCGCCGAGCACGGCGGCGAACGTCTCGTCGTCCTCCACGCCGAGCCCGAAGACCTGCGAGTCACCGACGACGACGATCTCGTCGTCGGCCGCCGCGCCGAGCTCGGGCCCGCGCGTCCCGGCGGCGTTGACGTGGACGAAGACCGGCGGGTTGGTGACGACGCGAACACGCGTCTGACATCCCGGCGAGAGGCGCACGCCGAGCTCTTCGTCGGCGTCGAAGCAGTTCAGGTGCGAGTACGCGTCGTCGTCCCTCGCGCGGAACACCAGCTCGACCACGACCAGACCGAGCACGAGCCCCAGGAGGATCGCGAAGATCCTCCCGACCCATCGCCGCCCTCGCGACCCGGACTGCACCGGTCTCGCGGCCCCCGCTTCGCCTGCCATCGGGCAGATGCTACGCGATCCTGGGGGTGCTACCGGGCGGCCTTCGCCAGGCGCTCTTCCACGATCTTGTCGGCCACCTTGGCCGTCGTCTCGCCGGTCTTCTTCGCGCGATCGCCGATCTCGTAGATGGTGTCGTAGATGCGCGAGACCTTCTCGCGGACCTTCGTCGCGTCGTAGGCCTGCTTGGTGCGCGCGAGCTCGTGCTCGGCGGCCACGTTGTAGAGGCCGCCCGCGTTGATGGCGTAGTCCGGCGCGTAGAAGATGCCGCGCGAGAGCAGCATCTCGCCGTGGCGCGCCTCGGCGAGCTGGTTGTTCGCGGCGCCGGCGACGGCCTTCACCTTGAGCTGCGGGATCGACGCATCGTCGAGGATCGCGCCGAGCGCGCACGGCGCGAAGACGTCCGCCTCGACGGCGAAGATGTCGTCGTTGCCGACGACGGCCGCGCCGAATTCGCTCTTCACGCGCTCGACGCGCGCCTTGTCGACGTCGGTCACGGTGAGCTTGGCGCCGAGCGCGTGCAGCTCCTTGCAGAGGTAGTAGCCGACGTGGCCGACGCCCTGCACGGAGACGTGCACGCCGTCGAGCGACTTGCGGCCCATCGAGAGCTGCACGGCCGCCTCGAGACCGCGGCGCACGCCGAACGCGGTGAACGGCGAGGGATCGCCGGAGCCGCCGTGGTCGGCCTTCACGCCCGTCACGTGGGGCGTGACCGAGCGGATCGTCTCCATGTCCTCGACCGCGGTGCCGCTGTCCTCGGCCGTGATGTAGCGACCGCCCAGGCCGTCGACGAAGCGACCGAACGCACGGAACAGGCCCTCCCGATCGATCTTTCCTGCGGGGCGCATGATCACGCTCTTGCCGCCGCCGTGCGGGATGTTCGAGATCGCCGCCTTGTACGTCATGCCGCGCGCGAGCCGGAGCGCGTCGACGAGCGCGAGCTCCTCGTGCGGGTACGGGATGAAGCGACAGCCACCGAGCGACGGCCCCAGGCGCGTGTCGTGGATCGCGACGATGGCCTTCAGGCCGGTCGCGGCGTCCCGCGCGAAGTGGACCTCTCCGTACTCGAGCGACGTGAGATGGGCGAAGACGTTCACGACCGAGCATCCTTTCGCTCGCCGGCGTCGTGACGAGCAGCGCTCGCTTACCCGTCCCATTTGCGCTCTGCAACGACGCAGCGCGTTGACGGAGCCATGGAATGCAGCCCGCCGAGCCCTCACGAGACCGTCGCGCTCGCGCGCGAACCTGTGTAGCGTGGCCGCCGTGCCCTGCGCGCTGCGGCTGCTGATGGTCCTCTTGGTTTCGATGTTCCTGCACACGCCGTCGGCGCTCGCGCAGGACACCTCGGAGGCCGAGCTCGCGCGCTGCGCCGACTTCGGCCTCGACGACGCCGAGGTGACGGCGCGCTTGCACGACGTGCGCGCCCGCATCGAGCAGCACGAGCCCGCCATGCGTCACTGGGTGACCGCGGTCGGTGCGATCCACGGCGCGCTGGTGATCGGCGAGCTGGTCCTGGCGTTCACCGCGAGCGGTGACGGCCCGCGCACGGAGGCGATCATCGGCGCGATCAGCGGCGGCCTCGGCTTCGTGACGCTCCTCACGTCGTTCCCTCCGCTCGTCGGCGCCGGCGGATCGCTCGACGCGATGCCGGAGCAGACGCCCGAGGAGCGCCTGGCCAAGCTGGTGCGCGCCGAAGAGCTCCTGCGACGCAGCGCCGACTCGGTCTCGTTCGTGCGCGGGCCGATCGCGTCGCTGCTCTCGGCCGGCTACGTCATCGTCGTCTCGAGCTTGCTGGCGACCGTCTTCCAGCGAACGACGGGCGCGTTCGTGCTCGCGGCCGGCGGCGTGGTCCTCGGCCAGGGCCGGCTGCTCGTGCACCCCGACGGGATCCTCCACGAGTGGCGCCGCTACCGCCTGGTGCATCCCGACGCCGGGTGCGAGCCCGCATCGCCCGCCGCCGCCCACGCGAGCCTCGGCGTCGGATGGCAGCTCGGCGCGGCGCCCTTCGCCGGCGGCGGCGGCATCGGCTTCTCCCTCACGTTCTGATGCGCGATAGTCGATGCATGTCAGGCATGCGGGCCCTTCCCTGGATCGCGCTGGTGACCACGCTCGGCTGCGGCCCCGCGGCGCGCAGCGGCGCGATCTACGCGGGTCGCGCCGACGGTGACCCCTCGATCGAGTGCTTGCCCGATCCCGACGTCGCCGACACGGAGCTCACCGCGCACATGCAGCGAGGCCGCGAGCTCGCGATCGCCTCGTTCGAGATCGCCGATCCGGAGATCCCGCCGGATCACGCCGTCCAGGTGCTGAGCGCGTGGGCCGCCGGCCCCCTTCGGACCTGGATCGAGCAGAAGACGCACGCCGTGGACGCCGCGCGCGAAGAGCTCGATCTCGCCGCGGAAGAGAGCCATCGGCAGCGCATCATGGGCGGCGCGATCGTGGGGCTGATGCACGAGGACATCGCGCGCATCGTCTCGCGCGTCCCGGCCCCGTCCGATCTGGCGGACGAGCCGGAGATCCTGGCGGCCTTCGAGCACGTCATCCAGGGCCAGGCCCGGCCCTACTATCGGCTCGCGCGCCAGGCCTACCGCGCATGCGCGCTGAACGCGGTCGCGCCGGAGTCGATGCAGCACTGGTCGCGCTTCTGCCGCGAGCGGATGGACGCGCTGCCGGAGGACGAGAGCGACGCGGTGACGGAAGAAGGAACGACCGTCGAGGTCCTGCACGACTGAGAGGGTGACTGCACGACTGAGCTCTGCACGACCGAGCTCCGCCGCCGCGCCGGCGAGGAAGAGCGCGACCAGACGGGCGTAGAAGATCACGGAGGCTGGTTTTCCGATGCGCATCCTTCTTCGCACTTCGCTCGTCGGCCTGATCGCGATGCTCGGCCTCTTCGGCTGCGAGCGACGCGCGCGCGTCGTGTACGTCGACGTCCCGGTCGAGACGACCACGGTGGGTGCCGAGGCGCCGCCGCCCCCGCCGCCTCCTCCCGCTCCGCCGCCGCAGGAGACGACGATCCAGATCCAGCTGCAGGCCGGCGTCACGACGTCCGCGATCCAGTGCGCGCCCGGCGCCACCGAGGCCTGCAACGGTCTCGACGACAACTGCGACGGCCGCATCGACGAGGGCTGCGGATGGCAGAGCGGCGCGGTGCAGATCACGCTCTCGTGGGACACCGGCGCCGACATCGACCTGTACGTGACCGACCCGTCGGGGTTCGAGATCAACTACGCGCGGCGCGAGTCCCCCACCGGCGGCATCCTCGACCACGACGCCCGCGGCGCGTGTGTCCCCGGCACCGGCACGATCGAGAACGTCTACTGGTCGACGCCGACGCCTCCGCGCGGCGAGTACTACGTGGCGCTGCACTACTGGGGCGACTGCGGCGTCGCCGGCATGACGCCCGCGCACGTGTCGATCTCGGTGGGTGGACGGCTCGTCGGTGTCTACGACGTCGTCCTCGCGCCCGGCCAGCGCCTGCCGATCGCCGTCCTGCCGCTCTGACGCCACCGATGCCGGCTCCCCACCGGGCGTGAGCGGCTACGCACCGATGCGCTCGGCGTAGCCGCGCACGCGCGCGAGCCAGCGCTCGCGCTCCTCTTGCGTCGTCAGCTTGAGCCGCGGGAGGTAGTAGCGGCGCACGGGACCGAAGCCGCAGTACCAGAACACCGTGAACAGGATGGCGAGCCAGCCAGGATCGACGAGCGCGACCCACCACGGCGAGTCGAGCGTGTAGAAGAAGTGCGCGGCCTTCCCGCGCGCGAGCCCGTCGGGCAGCACTGCCGTGCGTGGGCGGTCCTTGAACGAGTAGGTGAGGCCGGAGACGAACACGCGGTCGATCCAGCCCTTCAACATCGCCGGGAATCCGCCCCACCACACCGGATAGACGAGCACCATCGCGTCGCACCACGCGACCAGCTCCCGGTGCGCGCGCGTGTACTCCACCTTGTCGAGATCGCGTCGGCGGCGCTCCTCGTCGACGACGAGCACCGGGTCGAAGGGATCGGCGTGCAGATCGAGCACGCGCACCTCGGCCGCCGAAGCACGCAGCCCGTCCTCGATCCGCTCGAGCACGGCGTGCGTGAAGCTCTTCGGGTTGGGATGGCAGTAGACGACGAGGATCTTCTTCGCGCTCACGTTCCAAGGGCGCACGGATGCGTCGGCCCGAGCGTACGCAGCGGGGGCATGGCGCGTCGATCCCCTTCTCGGGCTGGCCCTCGTTTCACCGTGCGGGTGAGCGACATCCCTCTGCGACGATGCGGACCGCGCTCCCCCCAGGCTCTGCCAGCGCGGCGCCGTAGGTCGTGAGACGCCCGGTGGGAACCCCGCGCGCCTGCAGGCCGGCGCGCACCGTCTCTAGGCGCGCGCGCGCCAGCTCGTCCTCCGGACCCGTCGCGACGAGATGGAGGATGACGCCGGGCGCGAGCTCGCGGCCGTCGGCCGAGACACCCTCGAGCAGGCGCTCGCCCGGCTCGTCGAGGACGCCTGCGCCCGGGGCGAAGACGACCTCGAGCGGTACGGTGTCCGGGCAGCCATCGCCGAGCCGATCGCCGACCCTGCATCCCTCGGGCAGCGTGCTGCAGCGATCGGAGCCGGCCCGAGCGCGATCTCCGGCTCGGGCTCCGCGCGATCGCAGGCCACGAGCCAGACGACGAAGAGGGCAGGCCACGCGCGCTGCACGCGGGACCGTTAGCACGGCCACCCCCACCGCACGCACGCTTATCCGCACGTATCGCTTCTTATCCATCGCGTTCGGGCCGTCCTGGCGAGCGCCGCGCGATTCGTCGCGCCCACGCGCGCTCGGCCACGGCACGGGGCCTGCTCCGACGTCGAGCCGAGCCTGGAGCTCGAGAGGAAGAGCACCGGAAAACGGTCGAAGCCGGTCTGTAAGAGGCGAGACACGATTGCATGCGCGTCCCCACGGACGCGCGGGGTGTGGGGTGTGGGCAGGGTTGCGGATGCACCGAATGGCAGGGCGAGCCCCGGTCGCTAGGGAAGCGCGTTTCCCAAACGCCCGCTCTGCGTGCCTCGGTGCGGGTTCGAGTCCCGTCAGGCTCGCGCGAAGCGAAAGCGAACGAGAGAAGGAGGAGGCCATGTCACTCGACACGCTCTACACGACGCTCGCCGAGCGCCGCCGTCCCGAGGACGTCGCGGACCTCGTCCACACGCGCCTCGCGGGCCGTCTCACCCCGTGGGAGGACACGCTCCTCACACGCGCCTCTTCGCGCTCGCTCCGCCAGGCGTGGCTCGGCTACACCTCGATGCGGCAGGACTGGGCGCGCGCCGTCGGCATGCACCGCCAGGTCGGCCGCGCGCGCCTGCTCTTCGAGAGCGCCCGCACCATCGACGGCTTCGACGCCGACGCCCCCGACCGGATCGCGGCGTTCCTCGACCAAGTCTCGCCCGAGATCGCCAAGGTGCGCACGGAGAACGACTTTCTCCGCGATCGCCTCGATCGCGCCGAGCGTCGCGCCGCCGGGCTGCACCTCTCGCGCCGCCGCTACGACAAGCTCTGGCGCTTGCTCCGCCGCATGGAGCTGCGACTGATGGCGCTGGTGCGCGAGATCCGCAAGACGCGCCTCACCCGCATCGGCAAGCAGCGCATGGCGCCCTACCTCGCCAAGGGCGAGCTCGTCCGCAGCGAGAGCTCGGCATGCTTGGTCGCCTACATGACGGCCAGGCTCGGCCTGCGCTCGACGTTCACCGTGGGGGGACAAGCGAAGGCCTTCGACGAGATCGCGCACATGCTGCTCGAGCGCTGCTTCCGCGACCCGGAGACGTCGTTCTTCGCGATCGCGCACGTGCATCCGGCACCCGAGGTGCTGCTGCGCCTCACGAACGACGAGCGCGGGCGCCTGCTCGCCTCGAGCTTCGAGATCTTGCGCGACGCGGCGACGCTGCTCGACGAGCTCTACGAGGCGCGCCCCTTCGATCGCGCGCGGATGGTCGTCCAGCGCGGCGACGACAGCTCGACGTGGAACCAGACGGCGAGCGCCTTCAACGCGGCGCGCGACCACTGGATCGCGCTGCTCTCGGCGATGGGCGCCGGCGACGTGATCGAGCGCATGTGCGTCCCCAAGGTCATGCGCTTGATCGCCGGGGACCTCGCCGCGTGGCACCGAGCGGTCGGGCATCTCGGCGATCCGAACGTCGCCGTCGCCGCCGCGTTGCCGTCGGGATGGAGCGTCGTGCGGGGCGAGGCGAGCTGCGAGCGCGAGGACGTGCGCGCGAGCTGCGCAGCCGTCGGGATCGATCCGGTGCGGACGGGCTGGATCGGGCCCCGACCGCGAACGGAGGTCGATCGGTTCCGGCCGACGCCCGAGCTCGTGCACGGCGTGGCGGTGGGCAGCCCGCACCTGGCCACCTTGCTGCGCCGGATGGGGATCTTCTCGGGAAAGACGTGCTGACGAGAGGTCGGCGCGGCGAAGCGCGCAGCACGCACTAGCTCAGAGGTAGAGCGGTCGGCACGTAACCGACTGGACGCTGGTTCGAGCCCAGCGTGCGTGAAGCGCACTTCGCCGCGCCGGCGGGCGGCGCCCAACCGAATGCGAGTGACGACTCCGGCTGCGAAATGAAACCATGACGCAGTGCGTAGGAAGTCCATGACGACCTCCACGACCCTGATGGCCGCGCCGAACGAGGACGATCGCGAGCAAGAGGTCGAAGCGGACGAGCGCGAGCGCTCCCCGCACGCGCTGCCGCGACCGAAGCCGAGCGCGGTGCTCGCGCGTGCGCTCGTCGTCGCCTCGATCTTCGCCTGGTACGGCCTGCGCCGCTTCTGGGGCGCGCTCACCGAGACGCTCACCGGGCCGCAGGCGCTGCGCATGGCCTTCGAGCACCTCGGGCCCATCTACGTGAAGCTCGGCCAGCTCGTCGCCTCGGGCGAGGCGCTCTTCCCGAAGGCCTACTCCGAAGAGCTCCGCGCGCTGCTCGACCGCGTCCCGCCCATGCCCTGGGCCGAAGTACGGCGCGTGGTACGCGAGGACCTCGGCACGCCGATCGAGGTGGCCTTCGCAGAGGTCGACCCGAAGCCACTCGCCGCTGCGAGCATCGCGCAGGTCCACGCCGCGAAGCTGCACGACGGAGCCGACGTCGTGGTCAAGGTGCAGCGGCCCGGGATCGGCGAGCTCGCCGCGGCCGACATCGCGATCATGCGCCTCATCGCGCGCGCGGCCGAGTGGGTGAGCGAGCTCGCCGCAGGCTCGAACGTGGTCGCGTTCGTCGACGACTTCGAGGCGAACCTGGAGCGCGAGCTCGACTTCCGGCTCGAGGCCCAGCGCATGCGCGACTTCATGGACGTGATGCGCGCGATGGGGAACCGCGTGACCGCGGCGCCCGAGGTGGTCGACGCGCTCACGCACGCACGCGTGCTCACGATGGAGCGCTTCCGCGGCTGGCGCATCGACGACGTGCCCGCCGTGCGCGCGAGCGGCTACGACGTGGAGGAGCGCCTCCTCCAGGGCATCCGCGCGTGGTTCCAGCCGCTCATCCTGCGCGGCTTCTTCCACGGCGACGTCCACGCCGGGAACTTCATGCTGCTCGAGGACGGGCGCGTGGGCTTCCTCGACTTCGGCATCGTGGGCGACCTCGGCCACATGGACCGCCGGGGCGTGATCGAGTTCGTCGCCGGGTTCCAGCAGCGCGACTTCGAGCGCGTCGCGGCGGCCATGGTGGCGATGCGCACCACGCGCAACGAGGCGCCGGTCGACGCCGTCGCGCTGGGGGCCGACTTGCACGCGGCCTTCGCGGGCACGACGCCCGACGAGTTCGATCTCAAGGACTTCGTTCCCGGGATGATCGGCACCGCGAAGAAGCACGGCCTGCGGATGCCCCGTGATCTGGTGCTCGTGACCAAGCAGCTCGTCTACCTCGATCGCATCACGCGCACGTACGGCGGCGCGCGCACGAACGTGCTGACCGACGAGCGCCTCACGAACCTGATCACGCAGGACGTGCTCGCCGCACTCTTCGCGCCGACGCGCGCATGATCGAGCTCGCGCGAAGGGGCGAGCGCGGAACCGCTCGTCGGGCCGAGAGTAGCCAGCGTCGTGCGCGGGAGGGACCGCGGTTCGAGCCGGATCCGGGCGGAAGACCGCTCCGCCGCTCGGCGAAGCCGAGCCCGCGCGCGAAGGGCCGCCGCCTCGTGCGCGACAGTCGACCGCGAAGGCTCTATATTCTCCGGGCGTGAAAGGGACACGTTGCGCGATCGCCGTCGTCCTGTGGGGCGCGACGGCGATCCTGGGGACCTCGTTTCCACTGCGCGCGCACGCGCAGTCGGAGACGTACGACGCGCGCATCGCGGCTGCCGTCGACGCCTTCGAGCACCAGCGTTGGGCCGAGGCCCGCGCGGCGTTCGTCGAGGCGCACGCCCTGGTTCCCAGCCCGCGCACGCTACGCGGCATCGGGATGTGCGCCGTCGAGCAGGGCGACTGGCGCGCCGCCTACCACGTGCTCGCGCAGGCGCTCGCGATGCGCGACGAGGCACACCCGCTCACACCCTCGCTGCGCACGCAGACCGAGACGCTCCTCGGACGCGCCCGCCGCCACGTCGCGATCTACACGGTCCCCCGCGACGCGAGCCTCACGCTCGACGGCTCGGTGGTTGCGGCCGAGCCCGACGCAACCGTGGCCCTCCCCGAGGGAGAGCATCACTTGGTCGTCGAGACGAGCGATGGGCGCCACGTCGACACGACGATCGAGGTCGAGGGCGGCTCGGGCCCGGTCCCGCTGCCGATCGACGCCGGAACGTTGGTCCGCGGCGCGACGATCACGCCGGTCGGCCCCGCCGACGGCACGACGACGTCGACGACCACCGCGTCCGATCCGAGCGTCGTCATCACGCCCGTCGACGACGGCTCCGGCGCGGCGCTCTCGACCCCGACGCACACCGATCCGGCCACCACGACGCCGAGCGAGACGGGCACGACGTCGAGCGTGCCGGTCGTCGAGCAGGGCGAGCGCGCGATGCCCATCGTCGAACAGTCCGACGAGGAGGTCGAGATCCCCGTGCGCAGCATCGCGCTCGATCTCGGCCTCTTCGTGGGCGGCGGCACCCGCAACTCGCGCGCGAACGGGGGCCTCTCCGGGTGCTTCGGCCTCGGCGTGATGGCCGACCTCGTCTTCCGCCTCGACGCGACGGTGTGGATCGGCGTGAACCTCGACTTCCGCTGGGCATCGCTCACGGAGGCGGACCGCTCGAGCTACACGGCCATGCTCGGCAACTCCGAGGCGCGCGCGTGGCTCGAGGCCGATGCCGATGCCGTGCTCCAGATCCACGTCGGCGGAACGCCGCTCGTGTTGGTCTCGGGCCTCGGGTACGCGTTCGTGTATCGCGACGCGCAGGTGATCGACGCCAGCGGCACGCGACCGGTGCGGAGCGTGAATGCGCACGGCCTCGACGTGCTGCTCGAGCTCCGCCTGGCCTTCCTGGACGATCGTATGTTCGTGGCCGCGCAGGGCCACTTCGTCGCCTCCGATCTCCCGGCGGTGGAGGGCGGTCTCGTCTTCGGCGGAGCGCCGCTGTGATGCTGCACCGCTCGCTCCGGCCGTGGCCTCGGGCGCTCGCCGCGCGCTGCGCCGATGTCGGGCTGCGAGCGGTGCCCGCGCTGTGGATCGCCGGGGCCCTCGCCGGCTGCGCCAACCCGTACTGCGGAGCCGCGGGAGAAGCGTGCTGCGGAAGCGAGTGCGCGCCCGGGCTCTCGTGCGTCCTCGAGGTGTGCCGCAGCGGAGGCGTCGGTCCCTGCGGCGGAAGTGGCCAGGCCTGCTGCGCGAACGACGCGTGTAGTACGGGCCTGTCGTGCTACGGCGGCACGTGCAGCCCCACGCGCCCGAGCTGCGATCCCTTCGTCGCGGGTAGCTGCGGGGCCGGGCAACACTGCGCGTGGAGTGGCGCCGAGACTTCCGCGTGCTGGTCGAACGGTCCGGGCGCGGCCGACAGTCCCTGCACCACCCCCAACGACTGCGCGGACGGACTGGGATGTGACGACTCGCTCGCGGACTACGTCCGCTGTCGGGTGCCATGCCGCGTCGATTCGGAGTGCATGGGCATCAGCCGCAACGGGATGTGCCTCGACTATGCCTATCCGAGCACCGCGAAGTACTGCTGGTGAGAGGACGCGAGGGAGCGCTTCCCTCCCGTTCGCCGTCGCCGTCGCCCTCGCGCTCGGCTTCGGGCCCGGCTGCGCCAATCCGTACTGTGGAGCGAGCGGAGAGCCGTGCTGCGGCAACGAGTGCGCGCCCGGGCTCGCCTGCTCGGCCGGCGTGTGCTCGGCCTGCGGCTACGAGCTCGATCCTTGCTGCGCCACGGGCCTCGCATGCGCTGCCGGGCTCGTCTGCACGAGCGGGCTGGTCCAGAACCGCTGCGCGCGGTCCTGCGACGCGTTCGTCAACGACTGCCCGGCGCCGCTCACGTGCGTGTGGATCACGCTCGACCCGCAGGGCGTGTGCTCCCCGCGCCCCACGACCCCGATCGGCCTCGACCAGCCCTGCGAGAACGTGAACGACTGCGAGCCGGGCTTGGTCTGCGTCGCACACCCGCCCGACCACACCACCTTCTTCTGCGAGCTGCCCTGCCACGCGACGAGCGAGTGCCCGGCGAGCCACACGTGTCTGCCCATCAGCACACTCGCCGGCGAGACGCGGATGAGCTGCTACTGACGTGGGCCCTGAACGGGTAGTCTCCCCTGCGTGAGCACGCTGCCGAAGGTCGGCGACATCGTCGACGGGAAGTACCGCATCGACTGCGAGCTCGGGCGAGGCGGCATGGCGGTGGTGCTCGGCGCGACGCAGCTTCTCACGCGCCGCGACGTGGCGCTCAAGTGGCTGCTCCCGCAGATCGCGCGCAACCAGACGGTGGTCGAGCGCTTCCTGCGCGAAGCACAGGCCGCCGCGCGCATCCAGCACCCGAGCGTGGTGTCCGTGCTCGACGTCGGTCGCTGGATGGACGACGGCTACTACCTCGTGATGGAGCGCATCGTCGGCGAGAGCCTGCGGGTACGCCTCGATCGCGAGCGCACGTTGCCCGTGGCCGACGCGATGGCGATCGCGGGCGCGCTCCTCGGCGCGCTTCACGCGGCGCACGCGGCAGGCGTCGTGCATCGCGACCTCAAGCCGGAGAACGTGCTGCTCCGACTCGACGAGCGAGGACGACTGCGCGGCACGAAGCTGCTCGACTTCGGCATCTCGCGTCTGTCCGAGAAGGAGTCGTTGACGCTCACCGGTCAGTACGTCGGCACGGCGTACTACCTCGCGCCCGAGCAAGCGGGTGGTGGGTCGGCGGGCGGCCCCCAGATCGACGTCTACCAGCTCGGCGTCGTCCTCTACGAGATGCTCGCCGGCCGGCGCCCCTACGACGCTCCGTCGTACGGCGAGATCATCGTCGCGCTCCTCACCACGTCGCCGCCGCCCCTCGGCGCGCTCCGACCCGATCTGCCCTTCGGGCTCGTGAGCGCGGTCGAGCGGGCGATGGCGAGGGACCCGGCGATCCGGACGCCGAGCGCCATGGCGATGGCGCGCGAGCTGGCGCCCTTCGGTGCCCGCTTCGACGAAGACCTCGAGCGTGCGCTGCTCGAAGAGCGCGCGACGGCGGCGCCGGCATCGGCGGTGGGCACGCCCACCGCGCCGTCCCCGGTGGCGAGCACGCTCGCGTACGCCGAGACCGCGTTCGGGAGCGTGCCCGGGGCGCTCGCGTCGTCGCCGGATCGGACCGCGCCGAGCGCCGCCCTCGCCTCCGCCGTGACGACGGGCCCCATGGCTCCTGCACCGAGCGCCGAGCGCGACGAGGGAACCTTGTCGCTGCCGACCAGCCGCGCCGGCCCGATCGCGCTCGCGGTCATCGGCCTCGGCGCCGTCGGGGGCGCGGCGGCGCTCGCGTTCGTCGCATGGAATCGGATGACCGACCCCGGGCCTCCGACGACCATGACGCTCGGCTCCGGTCCCCAGACCGTCGCGGCGCCCCCCGAGTCGATCCTCGTCGACGCGGCACTGCTGGCGATCGATGCGGGCAGCGACGCGGGCGAGGACGCAGGCGACGACGCGGCCGCGCCGGATGCGGGCGCGAGCGAGGATCGCGGCCACCGCGAGCACCACGCCCATCCCCACATCTCTGCCGACGAGTTCTGAATTGGACGAGGCTGGATAGCGAGCCGCGCGCCGCGCGCTGACCGAGCTGCGGCAGCCTTCGATCGCCACCACGTGCTTCCGAGACAGCGCGCCGCGCTGCGGCGCCGATGTCGTTGGGCGGCGGGCTGCGCCCGCGCTGTTCGACGACGTCCCAGAAGACGCCCTCGCTCCGCCCTCCGCGCAGAAAACCCGGGCCGCGCGGACGGCGGGGCGCGAATGCTCACGCCCGACAGGCGAGCCGGTCGGGCTGCGCTTGAACCGAAGTCGCGATCGGGACAACTGGCGAGCCACGAGATCCCTCGGTGGGAGCGTCGGAGGGAAGATCGGCGTGCGGTGGGCGTAGCCTCCGGCGCGGCGCGCCGTGTTCCGTAGGAGATCCTCATGAGCTCGAATCGCTTCTTGGCCTCGGTGCCTTCGATCCTCCCCTTGGCGGCGGCTGGCCTCCTCTTGGCGGTGGCTGGGTGTGGCGGTGAGACCGGCGCGCCCCCCGACGGCGCGGGCATGGATGGGGGAGTGCTCGACGACGGCGGCACCACGGGCCGCGACGCGTTCGTCGGGCCCGACACGACGGTGGTGCCGGACGCCGCGATGGCCGACGCCGGGCCTTGCCCGACGCCAGGTGCGTCGGAGACGGCAGCGTGCGGTATGTGTGGATCGGTCACGCGCTTCTGCGATGCGACACACACCTGGCAGTACGGGCCGTGCATGAACGAAGGGGGCGACTGCGTTCCCGGCTCGGTCCGCAGCGGTACGTGCGGCAACTGCGGGACCCAGCAAGAGACCTGCGACGCCACCTGCAACTGGCAGGGCTCGGGGAGCTGCACCGGAGAAGGCCTCTGCGCTCCCGGCTCGACGTTCCGCACGGGCGATGGTTGTCCGGCCGGACAGACCCGTGAGGCGCTCTGCACGGCGAGCTGCGCTCCCGACGGCAGCGGCACGTGCGCCGACGACGCGTGCCCGACGCCGGGCGCCACCGAGTCGGCGCCCTGCGGGCGCTGCGGCACGGTCCAGCGCTTCTGCGACGCGAGCCGCCACTGGACCTACGGCGTCTGCATGAACGAGGGCGAGTGCATGCCGGGCGACGTCGGCTCCACGAGCTGCGGCAACTGCGGCACGCAGACCGCCCACTGCGACACCAGCTGCAGCTGGGTCCCGGCGGGCGCCTGCGGCGGCGAGGGCGAGTGCTCGCCAGGCACGCACTCGACGACGACCACGGGCTGCCCCTCCGGACAGTTCCTGGATCGGACGTGCAGCGCTGCCTGCGCGTGGGAGGCGACCGGTAGCTGCATGACGTGCACGACCGGGAGCACGATGCAGGTGACGTGCGGAACCTGCGGGACGATGACGCGCACGTGCCTGAGCGGCGCCTGGAGCGACGGTCTGTGCATCGGCAGCACCGACACCAACACCGATCCCAACAACTGCGGCGCGTGCGGTCGCCGCTGCACGGCCGGCCAGACGTGCATGAGCGGCAGCTGCATCACGACGAGCTGCCTCGCGCTCCAGACTGCTTGCACGAGCTCCCCTCAGTGCTGTGCGGGCGCGACGTGCCGCGGCGCACCGACCAGCCCGGTGTGTTGCCTCGAGCAGGCCGCGACCTGCGCGACCCACAACGACTGCTGCGGCTACATGCTCTGCGATGCGGCGAGCCACCGCTGCGTGTGCCAGGCGAGCGGATCGTCCTGCGTGACGACCGCCGACTGCTGCGCCGGGCTGCGCTGCAACGCCGGAACCTGCAGCGCCAGCACGTGCGGCGTCGTCGGGGCCACGTGCTCGGGCACGGGCACCTCGTCGTGCTGCAGCGGCAACGTCTGCGTCGGCGGCGCGTGCGCGGCGTGTCGTACGACGGGCCAGACGTGCACGACCGGAAGCTGCTGTGGCGGTCTCACCTGCACGGGCGGCCTCTGCACGATGCCGGCGTGCCTTCCGCAGAACGCACCGTGCGTCGACAACACGCAGTGCTGCACCGGGCTGTGCTTCGCGAACATCTGCTTCTGATCAGCAAGGAGTGCTCGCCCCCGAGGCCCCGGACGGAAGCGGGCGAAGCCCGCGGACGGGAGGGGCCGCAGCGGGCGAGCCGATCGGTGATCGCGCGGAGCCGGGGCGACGTCACCAGACCTCGCGGACGAGGTACGCGCTCAGGTCTGCGATGATCAGGTGGTGGTCGGCCGTGGTCGCGAGACCGCGCGGCGAGTGCACGCGCGCCGCCGACGCGGGGCCGTAGTCCCCGCTGGTGCCGGAAGTCCCGTCGCCGACGAGCGTGCGCACGACCAGCGTCGCCGGGTCGATCGCCCGGACACGGTAGTGCGCACCGTCGCCGTACAAGATCCCGAGAACGGAGTCGAAGGCGAGCGACTGGACGTCCACGATCGTGGCGGGGCCGAGCGCGCCCTCGGTGAGGCTGCCCGTCGCGTTCATGCCGGCGACGACCTCGATCACACCGGCGGGAGAGCGGCGGAAGATCATCTGGACTCCCGTCCCGCCGACCGTCGGCGAGCAGCCGTAGCCGGCGAAGTACAGCGTGCCGTCGGGTGCGAACGCCATCAGCGGCCCGTTTGCCGGCGTGTTGAGGAGGCGGATGCGCAGACCGGTCGCGCAGGAGCCGACGGAGTCGACGGTGATCATCCCCTCGACGGCGTGGGTCGTCGGATCCACGCGCACGATCCACCCGTTCTGTCCGCCGGTGTCGAACCAGACGCCCCCGTCGGGCGCGACCGCCACTTGCGTCGGAGAGTCGAGCGGCGTCGCCCGCGCGCTCGCGCCCTCGACGAACGCACCTCCGAGCCCGTTCCCGGCGAAGCGGTCGACGATGCCGGTGTCGGTGTCGACGACGCGCACCACCGATGCCGCCGCGAGGTGGTCGCGGGCACGCCGTCCAGGACGGTCGCGCCCCCTCCCGCGAAGATGGACCCGACTCCGTCGAGGATCCGATAGATGACGCCCTCGTAGTACGCCGCGAGGTAGACGGCACCGTCGGGCCCGGTCGCCACGTTGTGGATCCCCAGCGTGAGCGAGTCGACCGGATGGCCCGCGGTCAGCGAGCCGCTCGCGCGCGCGGCGCCGAGAATCGGGAAGATCGTGCCGTTCGCCGGCGCCGTGGCATCGATGCGGAAGGTCACGGGGCTACCGGATGCGTGGGCGCCGTGGATGTCGCGGAAGGAAGCGCGGTAGAGGTACGTGCCCTCCACCAGCCCGGCCCGCCCGCCGACCGTGGCCACGCCAGTCAGCCCGCTGAAGACCGACGTCGCCGAGATCGTGGCTGCGCGAGGCGAGACCGACGTCTCGTCGATCGCGAAGCGGATCGCGACGCCTCGGATCGGATCTCCTGCCTCGTCGCGGACCGTCGCGCCCATCGGGACGGGGATCGTCCTGCCGATCGTCACCGTCTGCATGGGGCCGCTCGCGACCTCGAGCGAGACGTGCGTGGTCGGGAGGGCCGCCCCTGGGATCATGCGGATCGAGTACCCGCCCGCCTCGGTGACGTAGAGGTTCCCGCTGGCGTCGAAGGCGATCGCGCGCGGCGCACTGGTCCGCGCGGCCGACCCGGGGCCATAGTCGCCCGTCGTCCCTGCGCTCGCCGGCTGCCCCAGCACCGTCGTGACCCGACCGCTCGCCGTGTCCACGCGTCGGACGGCGTGCTGCCCGCTGTCCGAGTAGTAGAGGTGACCTCCCGAGTCGAACGCCAGCGAGAGCGGGCTGATCAGCGAGGTGAGCTCGCCTGCCGTCGCGTCGGTCGTCGCACCGGTGGAGTTGCCGACGAGCGCGGAGAAGCTCCCGTCCGCCTCTCGCCGGACGATCCCGCCCGTCGACTGGCCGCCGATGCAGAAGTTGCCGGCGACGAAGAGCGTCCCGCTCGCGTCCCACGCCACACCGCACGCCGTGCCGTTGCAGCCGCGGAAGACCGGCGTCGTGGCCGAGGTGCAGCTCGCTGCGGGCGTGAGGAAGTCGTGCACGATCCCGGCCGCGTCGATGCGCCGCAAGCGGTTCGCCGTGGAGAAGTAGAGCTCGTGGCCTGGCCCGACCGCGAGCTGATCGACGCCCGGCGTCTGCGCGCTCGTCGCGGGGCCCTCGTCCCCGTAGCCGGGCGCCGGAGCGGTACCGCCACCTGCGTAGGTGAAGATGCGCTGCGTGGTCAGATCGATCACGCGAATGCGATCGCTCGCTGCGACGTAGAGCAGGCGCGCCGGCTCGTCGAGGGCGAGACCGAACGGACCGGAGATGCCGGCGGCGATGGCGAGACCGCCGTCGCCGAGCGTCCCGGGCGTCGAGCTGCCCGCGAAGCGCGTCTGGATCCCCGATGGATCGATCCGGAAGACGGCGCTCGCGTAGTAGTCCGACCAGTAGATCGTTCCGTCGCTCGCGACGGCGATGCCCTGGGGTCCGGTGGCGCCCGACTGGACCGCCGAGGCGGGGCCCGTCAGCGGCGTCGAGCTGCCGTGGGTGGGGCCGACGATGGGCACCGCCCACCCGTTGACCGCCGGCACGCTGGTGAAATGCGCCGTCGCCGGTGTGGCGTGCGGTGCGCGCGCGGTGACCGTGAAGGGCGCGGCATGGATGCCGCCACGCACGACCGCCGTCACGCGCCCGCTCCCGTCGACGTTGGCCGTGACGTTGCCAGCGGCATCGCTCGTGCCGCCCGCGACCGCGACCGCGCCGCCGCCTGCGGCCGAGAGGACGAGGGTCGCGCCCGTCACGGGCGCCCCGCTCGTCGCGTCCTCGAGGGCGAACACCACGGGCATCGCCGTCGCGCGGGTGATCTGAGGGGTCTGTCCATCGCCCGACACGACGCGGACGCGGTAGCTCACCACGCACGCCGCAGCGCTCGCGCAGTCGGCGTCGTCGCAGCCGACCAGGCCGTCGCAGTCGACGTCCCTGGTGCTCGCCGCATCACACGCCTCGCTCGCGCCGGGGCTCCGCGTGGGGTCGAGATCGTCGCAGTCGCCCGCGCCGGTCACGCGCCCCGCGACGAGCGTGCAGGCGAGGACCGGAGTGCCGCTCCCGTAGCCGTCGCCGTCGGCGTCCACGAAGAACGCGAGGTCCGCCGTGTCCTCGTCGACCTGCAGGTCGCAGTCGTCGTCGGCCCCTGCCTGCCCCACGCAGCCATCGCGCGCCCCCGGGTGCACGTCGGCGCGCGCGTCGTCGCAGTCGGCGCCGTTCGGGACACGCCCCGTCTGCGGCTCGCACGACGTCACGGGGGTCGCCTGGGAGTCGCCGAAGCGGTCGTGATCCTGGTCGACGTACCAGAGTGCGCTCGTCGTCGCCGTGTCGACGACGCCGTTGCAGTCGTTGTCGCGACCGTCGCAGAGCTCGGGCGCGCTCGGGTAGGTGAGCGGGTCGTGGTCGTCGCAGTCCGGCATGGTCACCGGGCACCGGAGATCGGCCGCTCCGTCGCGATCGTCGTCCTCGGTGTCGCTCGCTCCGACCAAGAAGTCGGCGAGGCCGTTGCAGTTGTCGTCCAGGCCGTTGCACAGCTCGGCGGCGACCGGCGAGACCGTCACGAGCGTGTCGTCGCAGTCGGTCGCGAGCAGCGAGAAGCCGGGAAGAGGAGTGCACGAGACGTCGATGCCCGAGCTCGCCGCGCCGAACCCGTCGCCGTCGCGATCGGCGTACCAGACGACGGCGCCCGTGCTCTCCTCGACCGTGCCGTCGCAGTCGTTGTCGAGGTGATCGCAGATCTCGGGCTGCCCCGGGTTGCGCGAGCGCGCGATCGGGCCGTTCGTGCCGCTGGGGTCGTCGTCGCAATCACCACCCTCGGTGACGAAGCGCGCCGTGCCGGGACAGGCCATCTGGGGCTCCGACGAGTCTCCGTAGAGATCGCCGTCGGCGTCGAGGAAGCCGGCGACGAGCACTCCTTCGTCGAGCGTGCCGTCGCAGTCGTCGTCGATCAGGTTGCAGATCTCGCCGGCGGCCGGGCTCACGCTGGCGCGGGAGTCGTCGCAGTCGGTGCCGCAGTTCATCGTGCCGTCGCTCCGGACGTTGCAGCACGCGGCATCGAGCACGCGGTCGCCGTCGATGTCGCGGGTCCCGATGCTGTCTTCGTTGCAGTCCTCGTCGTGCGCGTCGACGTCGCAGACCTCCTCGTTCCCCGGAAAGCGCTGGGCGTCCGAGTCGTCGCAGTCGTCGCCGCCGCAGCGCGCCGCCTCGTGCCCGTCGCCATCGGCGTCGCGCGTGGTGCCGCAGTCGGTGATGCACTCGTCGGTGATCTCGTCGCAGATCTGCATCGCCGCACAGCGAGGCGTCGTGCGCGCGAGGCAGCCACGCGCGTCCGATCCGGTGGCCGCGGGCAGGCACTGCTCGACGCCGTTGCAGAAGTGGAGGTCGTCGCACTCCTCGTCGCGCGTACAGCGCACGACGGTGGCGGCATCGTCGGACGGTGTGCCGGTGTCGGTCGCCACGGCGGGCGGAGGCGAGCCGCAGCCCGCAGACGAGACGAGGGCCAAGCCCCACGCCAGCGCGGCGAGGCGGCGAACGATAGGACGCATGAAGTCACCCTCCGCCGGGAACGATAGCCCGCCCGCGGCCAGCGGGCGCGACGTCGCTCACCCGATGTGGGGCGCGAGGCCACGACTTCCTTGCGCCGCGTGCAGCTGCGCGAGACAGTTCTCCCGATGAGGCAAAACGTGTCTCGGGTGGGGCTCCTCTTCGTGCTCCTGGCTGGCTCCTCGCTCGTGCCTTCGGGCGCATCGGCCCAAGAGACGTGGGCGACGCCCGACCAGCAGGCGCGCGCCCTCTTCGCCGAGGGCGAGGCGGCCTACGGACAGGGGCACTTCGAGGAGGCACTCGGCTTGTTCCAGCGCGCCTACGATCTCTCGGGCCGGGCCGAGCTGCCCTACAACATCGGCATCTCGGCGACGAACGCCGGTAGCGACACCGTCGCGCTCGAGGCGCTCGAGCGCTACTTGGCCGAGCTCCCCGAGGCGGGCAACCGTGCGCTCGTCGAGGGCCGTCTCGAGAGCTTGCGGCGACGCATCGCCGAGCACGACGCGGCGACGCGCGCCGCCGATCGCGCGCGCGCCGAGGTGACCGCGCGGCCGAGGCCCGACGACGGCGCGAGGGCGCCGAGGGCACACGAACGATCGGCTGGGCGCTCGCCATCAGCGGTGGCGTGCTCGCGATCGGCGGTGGCGTCTTGCTCGGGGTCGGCATGGCCGACATCGCCAGCATCGACGGCGCGCACGACGGAACACCGTGGGTCGACGTCCGCGACGCCGCCGCGCGCGCGCCGATCCTGACCGGCACCGGTTGGGCGGGGCTCGGCGTCGGCGTCGCGCTCGCAGGCATCGGGCTCGGCCTGGCCCTCGGCACGAGCGATCCCGAGGAGCCGAGCGTCACCGTCGCGTTGGGTATCGGCGGGCTCGCGATCGGAGGGCACTTCTGATGCGCGCGACGTGCTGGGCCATCGTGTGGGCAGCGTGCCTCGCGACGAGCGTCGCGGCGTGCACGGCGACGGTGCGAGACGGCGTCTTCGCGTGCAGCGACGACACGCAGTGTCCGGCCGGCTTCCGCTGTGGAGGCGGGCGGTGCCGCAACCATGCCGGAGCCCAGTGCCGTCAGGACGCCCAGTGCGACGACGGAGTGCCCTGCACCGAGGACGTCTGCGAGAGCGGCTACTGCAACCACGCGCCCGACGCGAGCGTGGACGGGACGTGGTGCGACGACGGCACCTTCTGCAACGGCGTCGACGAGTGCCGAGCCGGCGTCTGCACCAACGTGGGCCCGGCGCCTTGCCCCGTCTGCGACGAGGCTTCGCAGGGCTGCACCGAGTGCGGACGCATCGGCTTGGCCTGCTGCGCCGGCGAGAGCTGCTACGACGGCGGCCGGTGCGCCGGCGGGACGTGCACGCTCTGCGGGGGCGCGACGCAGCCGTGCTGCATGTCGTTCCCCGATTGTGACGCTGGGCTCGCGTGCGACCCCAACTCCCGCGCGTGCACGACCTGCGGCGGCGACGGCGAGCCGTGCTGCAACGCCTTGCTCACGGAGCTCAGCACGCCCTGCCAGCCCGGCCACGTCTGTGACTACATGGGCGGCGCGGTGTGTCGTGCCTGCGGCACGGCCGGCCACCCGTGCTGCGACGAAGGCTGCACCGATGGATCGTTCTGCCAGCGGCAGGTGCTGCTGGGGGATACGGGCCAGTGCATCGCGGTGAGCTGCGTGGAGCCCTGCGGGCCCGGCTCGATCTGTGGCCCCGACCCGGCGGGCGTGAGCGCGGGGGAGTGCATTCCCTGCGGGATGGACCTGGGGCCCTGCTGCGCCGATCTCTCCTGCACGATGGGCGGCGCCTGCTACGGGGGCTACTGTGGCGGTGGTCCCGTCGGTTTCTGAGCGCCCGTTCGGTCCGCCGCCCTCGCCCTATCGCCGAACCGACTTCCGCGTCCCTCTCTGGGCAGCGCGGTTGTAGAGGCCGCCGCATCCGTGCTCCAATGGGCTCTCGGCTCGACACCGAGGGAGCGGCTGCATGCGTATTGTCCTCGCGCTGGTTGGTTGCGCGTCGTTGACCCTCACCGCTGTGGCAGGTTGCGCCGACGGGAGCGCCCCGCCGCGTCGCGACGCTGCGACGATGGACGCCGGCGAGGGGCGGGACGCGAACGCCGACGCCAACGGCCGCGACGCGACCATCATCGACGCCGCGCGCGATGCGGTGGCCTACGACGGCGGCCACGGAAGCGCCGGGCAGTGCGAGAGCTGCACGCTCGACTCCGACTGTCAGAACGACATGTTCTGCGCGCCGGTGACCGGTGGTCGCGCCTGCTTCGCGATCTGCAACTTCGAGAACCCGACGTGCCCGCGCGGGTTCCAGTGCGTGATGAATCACTCGAGCACGCCCGCACCGGTGTGCCAGCCCGTCGGCGAGCGCTGCTGCGTCGACGCCGATGGCGATCTCTACGGAACGGGCGTCGGCTGCCTCGGCACCGACTGCAACGACGACGGTGCCGCGAACGGCGGCGCGATCCATCCGGACGCGACCGAGCACTGCGACGGAGTCGACGAGGACTGCGACGGGAACGTCGACGAAGGCGACCCCGCCGTGCTCTGCGTTCGGCCCGCGCACGCGGCGACGACCGCGTGCACCGGTGGCGGCTGCTCGCTGACCACTTGCGAGCCCGGATTCGGTGACTGCGACGCGGACTACGCGAACGGCTGCGAGCGCGACGTCTCGACGCCCTCCGACTGCGGCGGCTGCGACATGCCCTGCGTCCTTCCGCACTCCACCGCGCCGACGTGCGACCACGGGACGTGCGGGCTCGGCACCTGCGATGCCGGCTGGGGCGACTGCGACGGCGACGACGCCAACGGCTGCGAGACGTCGCTGAACACCACGACACACTGCGGCACGTGCACGGCGACCTGCTCGCCGCCCAACGCCTCGGCCACGTGCGACACCGGCACCTGCGCGGTCGCGCTCTGCGATCGGAACTGGGGTGACTGCGACGGTCGCGTGATCAACGGCTGCGAGACGCCGCTCGTCACCAACACCGACTGCGGCACGTGCGGCACGGTCTGCGCGCCGAGCTCGGGCGCCGGCAGCTGCAGCACCGGCACGTGCCGGGTGACCAACTGCGCCAACGGCTTCGAAGACTGCGACGCGAGCTCGGCCAACGGCTGCGAGACCAACATCCGCACGCTGAGCAACTGCGGCGCGTGCGGCCTGACCTGTGGCTATCCGAACGCGACCGCCTCCTGCGCCGCCGGCGCCTGCACGCTGGTCGACTGCGTCGACGGCTACGGCAACTGTGACGGCAACACCGGCAACGGCTGCGAGACCCGCACCAACACCAACGCGAGCTGCGGCGGCTGCGGCGTGCTGTGTGCGCCGCCGAACGCGACCGGCAACTGCGGAACCGGGACCTGCGCGATCGCCGCGTGCAATCCCGGCTTCGCCGACTGCGACGGCCTCGTCGCGAACGGATGCGAGACCAGCACGCGCACGCTCACCGACTGCGGCGCCTGTCACACCGCTTGCTCGCGCACCGGCGCGGTCGCCAGCTGCGACAGCGGCACGTGCTCGATCGGGATGTGCCTCGCGACGACGGGCGACTGCGACGGCAACGACGCGAACGGCTGCGAGACGTCGGTCCGCACGCTCAGCGACTGCGGCGCCTGCGGTGTGACCTGCGGGCGCTCGAACGCGACGGCCACCTGCGCCAGCGGATCGTGCGCGATCTCGTCCTGCATGCCCGGCTTCTCCAACTGCGATGGCATCGACGCCAACGGCTGCGAGACGGCGCTGAACACGCTGAGCTCGTGCGGCGCCTGCGGCACACCGTGCGCGCGTGCCAACGCGACGGCGGATTGCGCGAGCGGCACCTGTCACATCCTCACCTGCGCGGCCGGCTTCGACAATTGCGACGGTGTCGACGCGAACGGCTGCGAGACGCCCCTGAACACGCTGACCAACTGCGGCGCCTGCCGGGTCGGATGCAACCTCACGAACGCCAGCGAGACGTGCACCAACCTCACGTGCGAGATCGTCGCCTGCTCGAACGGCTTCGACGACTGCGACCTCGACGACTCCAACGGCTGCGAGCGGTCCACCCGCACGCTGACCGACTGCGGTGGCTGCGGCGTCGCGTGCGGCTTCGCGAACGCGGGCGCCAGCTGCTCTTCGGGGACGTGCACGCTCGGCACCTGCACGAGCGGCTACGGCAACTGCGACGGCAACCCCGCCAACGGCTGCGAGACGCCCCTGAACACGCTGACGAGCTGCGGCGGTTGTGGCATCTCGTGCGGCTACTCGAACGCCGCGGCGAGCTGCGCGACCGGCACGTGCTCGCTCGGGACGTGCAACACCGGCTACGGCAACTGCGACTCGATCGCCACCAACGGCTGCGAGACCTCGCTCCGCACGCTCTCCGACTGCGGCTCCTGCGGCGGCGTGTGTAGCTTCGCCCATGCGGCCGCGAGCTGCTCGGCCGCCGGCACGTGCACGATGGGCAGCTGTGATCCCGGCTACGGCAACTGCGACGGGAACATGGCCAACGGGTGCGAGACCGCGCTCAACTCGCTCACCGACTGCGGCTCGTGCGGGACGGCGTGCGGCCTCGCGCACGGCACGGCGAGCTGTGCGTCGGGCACGTGCTCGCTCACCGCGTGCTCGAGCGGGTACGGCAACTGCAACGGCATCACGACCGACGGCTGCGAGACCCAGCTCAACTCGCTGACGAACTGCGGCAGCTGCGGCGGCAGCTGCTCGCTCGCGAACTCGACCGAGAGCTGCTCGACGGGCGCGTGCGCCATCGTCTCGTGCAACACCGGCTTCGCCAACTGCGACGGCAACACGACCAACGGCTGCGAGACGAGCACGCGGACGCTCACCGATTGCGGCTCCTGCGGCACCGTGTGCAGCGTCCCGAGCGGCACCCCCACCTGTGCGACCGGAACCTGCCAGGTCTCGAGCTGCGCCTCCGGCTTCGCCGACTGCGACGGCAACGCCGGCAACGGCTGCGAGACGAGCACCCGAACGCTCACGAACTGCGGCGCGTGCGGCACCGCCTGTAGCCTCCCGAACGCGACCAGCAGCTGCTCCACCGGCACCTGCACGATCGCCATGTGCGCCGCGGGCTACGGCGACTGCGACGGCCTCGCCGCGAACGGATGCGAGACGCCGCTCAACTCGCTGGCCAACTGCGCGGCGTGCAACGTGAGCTGCGATCTCCCGAATGGATCGGAGACGTGCATGACCGGCTCCTGCACGCTCACCGGCTGCGCGGCCCTCTACGGCAACTGCGACGGGATGGGGATGAACGGCTGCGAGACCGCGCTGACCAGCCTCACGAACTGCGGCGGCTGCGGCACCGCGTGCTCGCTCGCCCACGCGACGAGCACGTGCGCGACCGGCGCGTGCGCGATCGCTTCGTGCCAGGCGGGCTGGGGCAACTGCGACGGCAACGTCGGCAACGGCTGCGAGACGCCGCTCAACACGGTCGCCAACTGCGGCAGCTGCGGCGCGGGCTGCTCGCGCCCGAACGCGACGGCGACCTGCGGCACCGGGACGTGCGCGATCGGCAGCTGCAACTCGCTCTACGGCAACTGCGACAGCAACGACCCCAACGGCTGCGAGACGCCGCTGACCAGCCTCACGCACTGCGGTGGCTGCGGCGTGGCGTGCATGCCGGACCACGCGAGCGGCACCTGCACGACCGGGACCTGCCAGGTCGGCTCGTGCACCACGAGCTGGTACAACGTGGACGCCATGCCGGGCAACGGCTGCGAGTGCGGCGACGACACCGCGACCCCGACCTGCGACGGCTCGACCGTCGCGATCGGCAACGTCGCCGTCGGTGCGACGCTCACGCGCAACGGCGTCATCCCCGCCGTGGGCGGCGTCGACTACTACGTCGTGACGTTCAACGGGACGGGCGGAACGCCCACGATCGAGTTCTCGTCGAACCCGAGCGGGGTGTTCCGCTTCGACGCGTTCACCGGCACGTGTACGACGGGCTCCACGTGCGCCGTCGGCGAGAACGCCACGTCCCTCACGCAGTGGCAGTTCACGGACACCTTCACGCCGCCGGATCGCTCGGTCCCGTGGCCGACGACGGTGTACGTCCGCGTGACGCGCTCGGGTGCCGCGCAGAGCTGCTCGCCCTACACGCTGCGCTTCACGAGGCCCTGACGTACGCCCGCGGCGCCGGGCTTCCGACGCCGCGAGTGGATCGCCGATCCCGCGCCGGCGCGCGGCTCGTTCAGAACACCACCGGCGCGAGCGTCGTGACCCCGGCGCCCCAGAACTGGCCCGTCCCGGTCATGGTGGTGGCGAGGTGCCCGGCGCCCGTCGTGCGGTCGATCTGCACGAGCTCGCCGTCGTTCGTGAAGCCGTAGACGTCGCGGCCCCAGTAGCCCAGCCCGAAGATCTGGCTGTACTCGGTCGCGCCCTGCACGACGGGGCCGATCACCGTGATGCGGCTCGTGCCGTCGGTCGCGAAGGTGATCTGGGCGAGCGTGTCGTGGGTGTCGCCGTCCTGGCGGATCGTCGCGTACGTGCCGAGCCCGCGAACGGACACGAGGTCGCCGCTCGAGAGCCAGCCATCGGGGTACTGGCCGAGGAAGGTCGTCTGGGCGGTCGCCGGATCGATCTCGTAGTACGCGCCCATGTTCGTCGCGCCGACGAGGGTCTCGCGATCGGCGTGGAGCTCGCCCTGGGCGAGGAAGGTCAGGGCGAAGAACTGCTCGCCGTTCGTCACGTCGAACGCGCCCACCGACGTCACACGCGCGGTCGCGACGTCGACGGTCCAGAGGTCGGTCGCGCTCGCCGTGTACACGTGCTGACCCGAGTCGACCGCGAGGTCGACCATCGGATCGGCGTTGGCGTCGGTCGCGGTGTCGACGAAGCGCCCGATCGGCGTGACCATGTTCGTCAGCGGGGAGAACGAGAACAGCGTTCCCGACGAGTGCGCGTAGATCAGCACGTCGGCCAGACCGCCCCCGTCGATGCCGGGCCCCGTGTCGGGGCGCACGAACGGCGCGTCCGTTCCCGCGTCCTGCGCCTCCATCCCCGTGTCGGGGACGGCCACGCGGCGAGGACCTTCCGTACAACCGGCGAGCGAAGCGAGGGATGCGACCGCTGCGGGAACGGCGAGAGCGGAAAAGAAGGCGCGCATGGGCGCGGCTATACGGCGCGCGCGACGCCTGGGCAACGCGGCTCGGTCTGCCCGGCCGAGAGCGGGCGCGGGGGCGCGCTCGACGGTGACGCGGGAGCAGGCTACCCCGCGCCGATGCGAATCGGTGCCGTGCTCGTGATCGCCGTGGGCCTCTCGGGATGCGGAGGCGCACGCGCCTCGAGCACCCCACCCTCCTCCGCCGCCGCGTCCGAGCCCGGCGCGAGCGCGGACGCCGACGCGACCTCCAGCACCGCGTCGAGCGCGAACGCACCCTGCACGAGCTGGGATCCCGGCGCCGATCCCACGCGAGCGCCCGCCGACGTCGCCGGTCCGCCCGAGACGGCACGGCGTGGCGCCGCCGATCTGCGCTTCTGCATCCTCCGGGAGGGCCGCGGCGATCGGCCGACGACGAGCGACACCGTCGTCGTCCACTACACGGGCTGGACGACCGACGGCCAGATGTTCGACAGCTCCCACACGCGCGGGCAGCCCGCCGAGCTCCCGGTGAGCGGCGTGATCGCCGGCTGGACCCAGGCCCTGACGCCCATGCGGGTGGGCGAGGTGCGTCGCCTCTGGATCCCCGAGTCGCTCGCCTACCGAGGCCAGGCCGGCGCGCCCCAGGGCATGCTCGTCTTCGACGTGGAGCTGATCGACATCCGGTGACGGGCGAGCCGCGGCCGCCGGCGGCTATGCTCTCGACCATGAGCTCTCCCCGGGCCCTGCCGCTGCTCCGCGCCCTGGCGCGTCGCTATCCGACGACCGACGCGGTGCTCGCCGAGATCGGGCACCTGCGCGCGGTGCTGGGGCTGCCGAAAGGAACCGTGCACGTCGTCTCGGACGTGCACGGCGAGGACAAGAAGCTCACGCACATCGTGCACAACGCGTCCGGCACGTTGCGCTCGCTCGTGGAGCAGCTCTTCGAGGGCCGGCTCTCGCCCGACGAGATTCGCGCGCTGCTCTCCCTCGTCTACTACCCGCGCGAGACCTACGCGCGCCTGCGCCCGGACGATGCCGACGCGCGGGCGCGATGGGTGCGTGGGATGGTGGAGCGCGAGGTCGAGGTGGTGCGCGCCCTCAGCCGACGCCACTCGCGACGCCACGTGGAGAAGACGTATCCGCCGGCCTTCGCCGCGGTGCTGCGCGAGCTGGTGGCGAGCCGCTCGCCCGAGGACGGGCGCGAGGCGTTCCACGCGGCGCTCATCGAGCCGTTGCTCTCGGCCGGGCGCGAGATCGATCTGCTCCGGACGCTCGCCCACGTCGTACGCGACCTCTCGGTCGAAGAGCTCGTCGTCGCTGGCGACCTCGGCGACCGCGGCCCACGGCTCGATCGGGTCATCGACGTGTTGATGCGCCAGCGCCGCGTCTCCATCGTGTGGGGCAACCACGACGCGAGCTGGATGGGCGCCTGCCTCGGTCAGGAGGCACTGATCGCCACCGTGCTCCGTCTCTCGATCCGCTACCGACGCCTCTCGCAGCTCGAAGAAGGCTACGGCATCTCGATGGCGCCGGTGGAGCGGCTCGCGCGGACGATGTACGCGGGCGATCCGGCGACGCGCTTCGGGGTGAAGGGCGAGGGCCTGCGCGACCGCGCCGAGATGCAGCGGATGCAGAAGGCGATGACCATCCTGCAGCTCAAGCTGGAGGGCCGGCTCCTGCTGCGACATCCGGAGTGGGGCATGGAGGATCGGCGGCTGCTCCACCGGATCGACCCGAGGGCGGGCACCATCACGATCGACGGCCGGACGCACCCACTGCTCGACGTGCAGCTTCCGACGATCGACTGGGCCGACCCCTACGCGCTCCACCCCGAGGAGCAAGCGTGCCTCGATCGGCTGCGGCGATCGTTCCTCGGCAGCCGCATCCTCTGGGAGCACATGCGCTTCGTCGAGCGCCAGGGATCGATGCTGGCGCGGCGTGATCGCGCGCTGATCTTCCACGGCTGCCTGCCGGTCGACGACGCGGGAGCGCCGCTGGCCGTGCCGCTCGACGGGGCTCCGAAGAGCGGCCGCACCCTCTTCGAGGCGCTCGAGCGCGAGGTGCGCGAGGCGTTCCGCGAGCCGGGCTCCGCCCACACCGACTGGCTTTATTTCCTCTGGGCCGCGCCGCGATCGCCGTGCTTCGGCAAGGACAAGATGGCGACCTTCGAGACGTACTTCCTCGAAGATCCGGCGACGCACGCGGAGACGAAGAACCCCTACTTCGCGAAGATCCACGGCGCCGCCTTCTGCGCCGAGGTCTGCCGAGAGCTCGGTGGAGATCCCGCGCAGGGGCTGCTCGTCAACGGGCACGTGCCGGTGAAGATCGAGAAAGGCGAGTCCCCGCTCAAGCGCTCCGGTCGCGCCGTGACGATCGACGGAGCCTTCTCCGAGGCCTATGGCGATCGCGGCTACACGCTGATCCTCGAGGCGAGCGGCACGCGCGTGGCGCAGCACCATCACTTCGAGTCGGTGACCGAGGCCGTCGAGCGCGGGGCCGACGTCATCCCGACCGTGCAGGAGCTCGAGCGCTTCGCTCCACCGCGCACGATCGGCGACACCGAGACCGGCGACGATCTGCGCCACGAGATCGGTGCGCTCGAGGAGCTGGCGCGCGCGTACGACGCGCACGAGCTGCTCGAGAGCCCCACCGGGTGAGCGTCGCGCGGGGCGTCAGGGGATTCCGGCGATGGGCGCGGGCGCGAGCTGGCTCGAGAGAGGCAGATCGTTGCCGAGCCCACCGCGCGAGTCGCTGCCGGCGCAGAGAGCGGAGCCATCGCTTCGCACCGCGCACCAGCGCTCGTCGGCGGCGTAGAGCCAGACCGCGTCGCTCAGCGACCCTCCGACGCGCGTCGGCGTCGGGTTGTTGCCCGCGCCGTCGATCCACGGTGTCACCTCGTAGCCGAAGCACCAGACCTCTCCACCGGTTCCGCTCGCGCCGCGCCGCCGCACGCATCCGCCGTACTGCGCGAGGGCGATCTGCGTGACGTCCGTCAGGCCCGGGATCGGCGTGGCCGTGGCGAGCGTCTGCGGGCTCGCGGGCCCCATGCCCAGCCCGACGCCCCCGTAGTTGTAGCCCCAGCAATAGGCGCGACCGTCGGAGGCGCGTGCGCAGGCGGCGTCGGACTCCGCCGTCGCGCGGGCGAGCTCGATCAGATCGGTGGGCAAGCCGAGCACCGGCGCTCCTGGGGAGAGCTGCGGCGTCGTGCTCGGGGCGCCGAGGCCGAGCTGGCCGTTGGCGTTCTCGCCCCAGCAGGTGACGTAGCGGGCGCCCGGTGTTCCGCGGAGCACGCACGTCGTGCGGCCGAACGTGCGCACGGCCGTCGCGTCGGCGATGCCGGCGACCTGGACCGGTCGCGGTCGCGTCATCGTCGTTCCGTCGCCGACCTGACCGGCCGTGCTCGCGCCCCAGCACCAGACGCTGCCATCACCGAGCACCGCGCACACGTGGGCGACACCGACGTCGGCGTCGACCACGTTCGAGATCGGGACCGGACGCGGGGTCGCGCGGCCCGTGGTGCTCCCGTCCCCGAGCTGTCCGTTCGCCGCATAGCCCCACGCGTAGAGCAGCCCACCGCGGGTCAGCGCGATCCCCACGAACGAGCTGCCCTCCACCAGGCGCACGTCGCCGAGCGTCGTTGGCGCCGGCGCCGCGAGGTCGTAGGTGTAGGTCGTGGTCCCGGTCGCGTCCGACGCCCCCCACACCACGACGTTCCCGTTGGCGCGGACGAGCGCGCTCCAGTTCTCGCCGCCACCGATCGAGACCGCCGGGCTGCGATCGCAGGTGGACGGCGCGACGTGCCCGCACCCATCGCCAGGGTTGCAGGCGAGCGTGCAGCTACCGCAGGCGGTCGGCGTCGAGCGCGTATCGGTCTCGCAACCGCTCTCGATCTGGAGATCGCAGTCCGCGAACCCGGACGCGCACGTGAGCGCGCAGCGCCCCGCGGTGCAGACACCCGTGGAATGGACGCCGTCGCCGCAGCTCGCGCCGGCTCCCTCGTCGGTGGTTCCGTCGCAGTCCTCGTCGACCGCGTCGCAGCCCTCGGCGTGCCCCGGGTAGCGCGCGCCCGCAGTGTCGTCGCAGTCGTCGGCGATCGGCGCCCGCCCGGGCGGCATCAGGCAGTCGCGCACGGCCAGGCTCCCGATGGCCCCGTGGCCGTCGCCGTCGGCGTCGACGAACCAGTCGCGCATCGCGTCCTCGTCGAGCGTGCCGTCGCAGTCGTCGTCCTCGCCGTTGCACTGCTCGAGCGCCTCGGGGCCGACCGCGGCGCTCGTGTCGTCGCAGTCGCCGGGCACGTCGCTCGTTCCCGAGGTCTCGCTGCACGCGAACACCACCGCCGCCGCGCCGTCGCCGTACCCATCGCGATCGAGATCCACGAACACGGCATGACGCGCGCCGTCCTCGTCGACCGATCCATCACAGTCCGCATCGCCGCCGCCACACAGATCCGGCGCGTCGGGATGGACGGCCGCCGAGCCGTCGTCGCAGTCGCCCCCCCGCGTCACGTGGGCCGCGACGGGATCGCACGCGCTCACCGTCCCGCTCGCGGTCTCGTCGCCGAACCCGTCACGGTCGGCGTCGACGTACCAGGACACCGACGCCGAGCCGACGTCGGCCGTGCCGTCGCAGTCGTTGTCGACTCCGTCGCAGAGCTCCGGCGAGCCGCGCCCCACGTCGGCGCGCGCGTCGTCGCAGTCGGCGCCGCCGCACACGACGTCGGCGCGACCATCGAGGTCGTCGTCTTCCCCGTCGCCCGCCGTCAGCGCGCGCGCGTCCGCGCGACCGTTGCAGTCGTCGTCACGGCCGTTGCATTCCTCGCGCGCGCCGGGATGGACCTCGGCCCGCGAGTCGTCGCAGTCGGTGGCCCGCAGCGAGAGGCCCGGTTGCAGCTCGCACGAGACGACCAGCCGCGATGGATCGGCCGGGATCGCGCCGAAGAGATCGCCGTCGTCGTCGGGATACCAGGCGACCGCCGTCGGCGTCTCGTCGACGACCGTGTCGCAGTCGTTGTCCACCCGGTCGCAGAGCTCGGGCTGGCCGCCGTGGCGCGTGAAGTCGGCGTCGTCGCAGTCGTCGCCCACCGTGGAGTAGCCCGGCGTGCCGGGGCACACCTCGACCGGCGCGCCGGCGACGCCGTGGAGATCGAAGTCGCGATCGACGTAGCTCGGGACCAGGAGCATCTCGTCGACCGAGCCGTCGCAGTCGCCATCGAGCGTGTCGCAGACCTCGCTCGCGCCGGGGTGCACGTCGCGGCGCTGGTCGTGGCAGTCGTCTCCACAGAGAGTCCCGTTGCAGCACGCGGCGTCGATGAAGCCGTCGCCGTCGGCGTCGCGATCGCCGATCGTCACGGGATCGCAGTCTTCGTCGCGCCCGGCGGCGTCGCAGACCTCGAGCACGCCTGGATGAACGGCGGCCAGGGTGTCGTCGCAGTCGTCCCCGCCGCAGGCGATCACGTCGTGGCCGTCTCCGTCTCCGTCGCGCACGGTGCAGTCGCGGACGCAACGGCGCATCGCCTCCTCGCACTGCTCGGCGACGCCGCAGGCGGGCGTCCCGACGCACCCGCGCGCGTCGGCCGACGGGTCGGTCGGCGCGCAGTGCTCGACGCCACTGCAGAAGAGGCCGTCGTCGCAGTCCAGATCGACGGCGCAGCGCGCGCTCCCGCCGTCGGGGCTCGACCCGTCGACCGAGGGCGCCGGCCCGCCGCCACAGCCGCTCACCGCACAGAGCACGAGCCAAAGCCATCCCCACGCGCGGTGTCGTTTCATGCAGCCCCTGCTCGGGATCGTACCCGATCTCCGTTCGTGCAACGCGCGAGCGCGTGCATCGTGACCGAGGAACGTGCACGCTAGCTCCATGGGGCTCCGGACGACGGTCGTGGCCATGGTCTGCGCGCTGCTCGGCGCGGCCGGCTGCGGCCTCGCGCTCGACTACGACGCGCCCGAGCGGAGTCGCGACGGCGGCGGCCTGGATGCGGGCGGAAGCGGGCTCGACGCGGCGCGCGTCGACGCCGCGCGCGACGACGACGCTGGCGGCGGACGCGACGACGCCTCGGTCGCCCCAGACGGATCGGTGAGCTCCGACGCGACGTCGGTGGGCGACGCCGCCGTGGTCTGTCCCGGCTGCACGCTGGGCTACTGCGTGCACGGGTGCGACGGAGCGTTCCACTGTGTCCCGAACGACGTCTGCTCGACGGGCGACGTCTGTGGGTGCGACGGCACGGTCTACGCGAGCGACTGCGAGGCCTGGGGTCACGGCGTCGATGTGGATCCCTCGAGCAGCCGCTGCGGCGTCTGCAACGACACCTCGGACTGCGTCGCGGGTCAGTTCTGCGGTGGGTGCGGCACGCTGCGGTACTGCGTCGACGAGCCGACGTGCAGCTCGGAGCCGGGGCCCGTCGTGTGCGGCTGCGACCGCGTGACGTACGCCAGCCCGTGCGCGGCCGCCGCCGCCGGCGTCGCGCGGACGACCCTCGGCGGCTGCTCCGGGGAGGACTGCGTGGACTCGCTCGACTGCGCCGACAGGGAGTACTGCCGTCGCGCCGAGTGCGGCGACGCGGTCGGGCGATGCACCGCCCTGCCGCCCACGACGCTCCTCGCGTGCGGCGGCTGCAGCGGCGCTCCCTACCTCACCTCCGACGGCGCGCTCCGCCGTGAAGGCGTGCTCGCCGACGTCTGCGGCGCCTGCGCGACGCCGCAGGCCGGCTGCTGCCGCGCAGCGAGAGACTGCGAGGCGAGCGAGACGTGCGTGCTCGACGCCCTCTGTCACGGTGTCTGCGAGCCCTCCGTGCTCCCGACCGGGCAGTGCTGGAGCGACGACGACTGCGACCTCCGGCACGTCTGCCAGGGCGCCCAGGTGTGCCCGTGCGGCGCGACCTGCTTCGGCGCGGACGTTCCGGGCACGTGCGTGAGGCGCTGACGAGACCCGAGCGAGCGATCGCGCATTCGTCGCTCGACGGCGAGCGCGGAGGCCGGTAGACACACGCGGCGCTCTCGCTCCATCCTCTTGCGGATCGAGCGCGGCGCGCGCGGAGGATACTCGATGGACGACGAGCACGGGTCTGGTTGGACCGTTCAGCGGAGCGCCGAGCTCTACCAAGTCAAGGGGTGGGGCCTGCCCTACTTCCAGGTGAACGCCGCCGGACACGTGGAGGTCGTCCCGAACCCCGAGCGCCCCGACGCCATCGACCTCTACGAGCTCGTCAACGATCTCGACGCGCGCGGCCTCGAGCTGCCCGTGCTGCTCCGCTTCTCGGACATCCTCAAGGACCGCGTGAAGCGCATCAACGAGTGCTTCAGCCGCGCGATCGAGGAGTACCAGTACAAGGGCGTCTACCGGGGCGTGTTCCCGGTGAAGGTGAACCAGCAGAAGCACTTCATCGAAGAGGTCGTGGAGTTCGGGGCGCCGTGGCGACTGGGGCTCGAGGCCGGGAGCAAGCCCGAGCTCTTGATCGCGCTCGCGGCCGAGCAGGAGCCCGGGGGCCTCGTCATCTGCAACGGCTACAAGGACCAGAAGTACATCGAGACCGCCCTCCTCGCGCAGCGCTTCGACAAGACGGTGATCGTGGTCCTCGAGCGCATCGAGGAGCTCGACTACACCTTCCGCGCGTTCAAGAAGACGGGCATCCGCCCCTGCATCGGCGTGCGCGCCAAGCTCGGCAGCCGCGGCATGGGACGCTGGGCCGACTCGACGGGCGACCGCGCGAAGTTCGGCCTGACGGCGAGCGAGATCGTCGAGGTGGTCGATCGCTTGCAGCAGAACGAGATGCTCGACTGCCTGCAGCTGCTCCACTACCACGCGGGCAGCCAGCTCAGCTCGATCATCCCGGTGAAGCAGGCGATCCGCGAGGCGGCCAACATCTACGTCGAGCTGGCGAAGATGGGCGCCAACATGAAGTACCTCGACGTCGGGGGTGGCCTCGCCGTCGACTACGACGGATCGAAGACCGACTTCCACGCGTCGAAGAACTACAACATCCAGGAGTACGCCTACGACATCGTCGCGGCGATCCTGGAGGCCTGCAACAAGGCCGAGATCGCGCACCCGACGATCGTCAGCGAGAGCGGCCGCGCGATCGCCGCGCACCAGTCGGTGCTGGTGTTCGAGGTCGTCGGCAAGAACGAGGTGCGCTTCGGCACGCCGGAGGCGCCGGGGCCCACCGCGCACAAGATCCTCAAGCAGCTCTACGAGACCTGGAACGGCATCCAGCCGAAGAACGTGCAGGAGGCCTTCCACGACGCGCAGCAGGGCAAGGAAGAAGCCGACTCGCTCTTCAAGTTCGGCTACCTCACGCTGCGCGAGCGCGCGCAGAGCGAGCGCCTCTTCTGGGCGTGCTGCGAGAAGATCTCGGACGCGAGCAAGAAGCTCAAGCGGATGCCGGAAGAGGTCGTCCAGCTCGAGCAGATGATGGCGTCGATCTACTACGGCAACTTCAGCGTCTTCCAGAGCATCCCCGACAGCTGGGCGATCGATCAGCTCTTCCCGCTGATCCCGATCCACCGGCTCGACGAGGAGCCGACGGTGAGGACGACGCTCGCCGATCTCACCTGCGACAGCGACGGCAAGGTCGACCACTTCATCGACGTCGAGGACGTCAAGCGCGTGCTCGCGGTGCACCCGTGGCGCGAGGGCGAGCGCTACTTCATGGGCATCTTCCTGAACGGCGCCTACCAGGAGATCCTCGGCGACCTGCACAACCTGTTCGGCGACACCAACGCCGTGCACGTGCGCCTCGACGGCGAGGGCGGGTACGAGATCAGCCACTTCGTGAAGGGCGACGAGATCCGCGAGGTGCTGAGCTACGTCGAGTACGAGCCCGGCGTGATGATCGAGCGCGTGCGCCGGCAAGCCGAGCGCGCCCGCCGCATGGGCCTCATCACCTTCGACCAGGTGAAGCTGCTCATGAAGCACTACGAGGACGCCCTCGGCAGCTACACGTACCTGACGGCGGACGAGTAACAGCAACGAGTGCTCGCTCCGCGGAGGCGAAGCCGCGCACGGGAGGGACCGGAGCGGGGCGAGCCGGCGATCAGTTCGTCGCGCCCGTGAACGCGAACGTCGCGGTGCACGGGAGCATCGGGTACACGCCACCGTTGAACAGCAACAGCGCGTCGCACGGCGGGCCCGAGGACGTGGAGATCGTGATCGAGTCGGTCCCGCTGATCGTGGCCGAGCGCGCGCCTGCGTCGGGCGTGCCTGCATCGCTCGGGGTCGTCGTGTAGGTCGCGTCGATCGTCTCGGTCTGGTCGAGCACGCAGTTCGTGAACGGGCTCGAGGCGCTGTGCGCGACGACGTGGATCGCGTTGCCGTTCGCGGTGCCGGTGACGCTGTTCCCCGCCGCGACCCACGTCGCGGTGCCGCCCGAGGCGTAGAGCGACGCGCCGAACGTGGTGGGCGAGGCCGGGTTGTAGCCCGGCGCGCACGAGTTCGACGTCAGCGTCGCCTGGATCGTGAAGCGACCGACGAGCGAGGTGTCGCTCGTGCCCGTGCGCGGCACGCAGGCGAGCGCGAGCCCGAGGAGCATGGTCGCCACCGAGAGCGAGAGCAGGCCGAGCGAGCGCATCTACGCGGGCTTTACCACCGAGGGGCCGCGCCCGCCGCCGGTCGAGGTCAGAACGCGGGCGCCAGCCCGAGCCCGAGCTCGCCGGGGCCTGCGCGAGCGCGGCACGCAGCCTGTCGCTGCGCTGGTGCGCGCGCAGCAGCACGGTCACGACGAGCGCGGCGGCCACGCTCGCGTAGAAGGCGGCGACATTCCCGGTGCAGTCGCCTCCGCCGCGTCCTCCGTACGGCTCCCGAGCGTGGCGCCGCAGCTCAGCCGGCGGCTCGTCGCACGAGGTCCGCGAGGCGCGCGAGCTCGACATCCGAGAGCTTGGTGACTGCAAACGCGACCGGCCACACGTCTCCCTCGTCGAGGCGCGCGGCGTCGCTGAAGCCGAGCGTCGCGTAGCGGACCTTGAACTTGGCGGCCGCCTGGAAGAAGCAGACGACCTTTCCGTCCCGCGCGTAGGCGGGCATTCCGTACCAGAGCTTGGGCTCGAGATGGGGCGCGTGCTCGCGGACGAGCGCGTGCACGCGCTCGGCGAGCGCGCGGTCGACTCCCGACATCTCCGCGATCTTCGCGCGCACCATCGCCTCGCCGTCGTCGCCTGCTCTCGCGCGCCTCGTCTCTCTCGCGCGCTCGCGCATCGCAGCGCGCTCTTCGCTCGTGAACGCGCTCGAGCTCTCGCTGCCCTTCCGTTTCGCGTGGGTTGCCATGCCGCACTGTACCGCCCGCGAGCAGAACGGCTTCTCCGATCCTGCGCTCGACGTCAGGTCAGCGGGGCGGAGGCGGAACCTCGGCGCGCTCGCTCGCCTATCGCACGCCCTCGAAGATCACCCGATCGAGGCGCGTCATGCGCCCGACTCCGTTCAGGCCTCGCCGATGCGTCGAGGTCCGCGCCCCTCGATCGGCGAGATCCGCTCGTGAGGCAGCCCCTGTCGGGCGAGGGACGCGACGCCACGCATCGCCTCGGCGAACGAGGGCTCGTCGGCATCGAGCGACACGGAGATCCAGGCGTGCTCGAGATCCACGAGCCCCTCGACCGCGTCGACGAGCACGCCCTCGGCAGAGAGGCGTGCCCGGAACGTCACGGACGACGCCGCGCCGCGCAGACCGATGCAAGCCGTGGAGCCCGTCTCGATCGCGGGCACGACGCACGGGGTCCCGTCCAGCAGCGCGCGCATCGCCTCCGCGTTTCGCCCGACGCGCGCGGCGTCCACGGGCGATCGTGGCGCGCCCAGGAGGGTCGGCTCGAGGCCGCCGAGCCGCCGCGCGAGAGGGCCCGCGAGATCCTCCGGTCCTCGAACGCCGACGAACGCTCGCCCCTCTTCGGCTCCGACGATCACGAGCAGTGGCGCTCGCTCGCTGGTGAGCCAGGGCTCGCACGCGAGCGAGCGGCGCGACGCGGCGAGCGCGCTCTCGTCGCAGACGACGGGGAGGCCGAGCTCGGCCAGCACCTCGAGGGCCTCGACATCGACCACGATCCCGCTGGGCGTCGCCGGACGGCCGATCACCACGGCGCGCGTGCGCTCGGTCGGCGCGTCGAAGAGCGCGCGAGCGTCCACCGTCCACGCATCGCCGGGCACGAGCGCGAACGACGCGAGGTGCAGCGCCGAGACCGTCGCGAGCTCGGCGTGCGTGGGATCGATCGGCGACGGCACGAGCAGCTCGTCGCCGGCGTCGGCCAGCACGTGCAAGAGCGTGAGCAGCGCGGCCTCGCGCCCGCTCGCGAGGAAGACCGCGTCGGGCGCGATCGCGAGGCGCGCGGCGACGGAGAGGGCCGGAGCGCGGTCGATGCGCGTCCGCGCGCGCAGATCGATCCTCGCCTGCGCGACCGATTCCTCCACCGGCCGATCACTCCGCTCCGAGAGCACGCCGACTAGAAGCACATGCGCGGCCAGGTGTCGATCGCTCGTCTCTCGTGGGAAAAATCCCACGATGTGTGCGCTTTCATTGACCCAATCGTGCATCGAGGGGAACGTGGGCCGTCGATGCCGTACTCCATGACCATGACGAACCTCCGTCCCCATCTCGCCGCGCCTCTCTTCGTGCTCACGCTCGCGCTCGCGCCGATCGCTTCGGCCCAAGACGCGACGACCGACACCACGACCTCGGACACCGCGACGACGGACACGGCCGCGTCCGACGGCGCGGGCGGCGGCTCGCTCACCGCCCGTCCTCTCTTCTTCGGCGTGGGGCTGGGCTTCATCGCCGGCTTCAGCGGCGGGATCTCCTTCCGACTCACCGAGCACGTCGGCTACCGCTTCATCGGCTTCGACCTCGGCTCCGGCCTCGAGCTGGCGCTCTGGGCCGCCCTCGGGCTCGGTCAGGCCTTCGGCGACGGCGGGTTCTACTTGCTCGACTTCAACGGCGTCTTCGGCGCCGACCTCGAGGTCTGGGACGGCGGCGACATGCAGCTCGTCGTCACGCCGATGCTCGGGCTGGGCGGAGCCGCCGTCGGTGTCACGAACGGTCTCGGCGGCTCGCGCGCCGAGGGCGCGTTCCACCTCCAGTTCGCGGCCCAGGCCCAGCTCGTGTTGCTCGATGGCCTGCTCGGCGTGTGGCTGCGCCCGCTCGTCTTCGACGGCTTCGTGCGCGACGGCGGCTTCGGCGCCTACAGCTTGCTGGGCGGCGTCGACTTCCACTTCTGATCGCGCCACGAGCGCTCGCCCCCGAGAGCCCAGGCGGGAGCGCGGCGCTCACGTCCGTCACGGCTCGAGCACGAGCTTGCCCACCGTACGACCCGACTCGAGGTCGCGGTGCGCGGCGGCGACGTCCTCGAGCCGATAGCGCGCGATCGGCGGCGCGACGAAGCTCCTTTCGCGCTGGCATTCCACGAGCAGCGCCATGCCCTCTTCGAGCAGATCGAGCCGGTCGAAGAGATAGCTGAGGTTGAAGGCGAGCACGCTGCGGCTCCGCTGCGTCATGTCGAGCGGATCGAAGCGCGGCGTGCGGAGCCAGTCGCGCGCCAGCTCGAGCCAGCGCGGGCGGCCGCCCGTCTTGGGCAGCATGGAGGCGAAGCCGTACACGACGAGCTTTCCCGGGCGCGCCAGGTGCGCGTAGCTCGCGCGCAGCGTGGAGACGCCGTTCGCATCGGCCACGAGATCGAAGCCGCGCGGCGCGAGGGCCTCGACGCGCCGCCAGAGATCCTCGCGGGACTTGTCGATCACGTGCGCGCAGCCGAGCGAGCGCGCGAGCTCGACCTTGTGCGCGCCGCCGACGACGCCCGTGACGACGCAGCCGGCGCGGCGGCCGAGCTGGACGAGGCTCGTGCCGACCCCGCCCGCGGCGGAGTGCACGAGCAGCGTGTCGCCCGGGCGCGGATGAGCCAGCACGTGCAGCGCGAACCACGCCGTGAGGAACACCGCCGGCAGCGCGGCGCCGACGGCGAAGTCGACCTCGCTCGGCAGCGCGAACACTTGCCGGCGCTGCACGACGATGGCCGACGCGTAGCCGCCGAAGAGGGTGACGGCGAAGACCCGGGCGCCGACCTGGAGATCCTGCACGGCCGAGCCCACCGCGCGCACGGTGCCGGCCACCTCGAAGCCCGGCGTGATGGGCCAGCCCACGAGCTCGCGCGCCGACGAGTACAGGCCCATGCGCACGATCACGTCCGCGTAGTTCACACCCGCCGCGGCGACGTCGATCGCGACCTCGTCGGGGCCGAGCGCGGCGAGCATGTGGGTCTCGACGCGGAGACGCTCGTAGCCCCCGGCGCGGTGGATGACGACTCGGCGCGCCTCGATCTTCGCCATGCGCGCGAGCATCGCTCGTGCGAGGCGGTCCGAGCAAAACGCGCCCTGCGGGCATCGCTCCGTCGCGTGAGGGCCCGGGTAGGAGCGAGTGGGCCCAGATCGGCGTCGCGGCGCCGCGCCGGCGTTGACGGAGCGACGAAGAATACCGGGAGCCTTTCGAGGAAAGACCGGCAGCGTCCGCGCGGATGCCCGGCGTCGAAAGGGTCGACTTGTTCGTACCCGGGCCCTTAGGATCGCCGCGATGCAGTCTGCTCTCGGCCCCGCCCATGGCTCCTTCGCCGACGGCTTCGAGCCCGTCGCGCGCGTGTTCGCCGAACAGCTCGAGCGCGAAGAGATCGGCGCCGCCTTCAGCGTGTACCACCGCGGCGAGCGCGTGGTGCACCTCTGGGGCGGCCTCGCCGATCGCGAGACCGGGCGAGCCTGGAACGAGGACACCCGCGTGCTCCTCTTCTCGGTGACCAAGGGCCTGGCGTCGATGGCGCTCTCGCTGCTCGTCGACCGTGGCGCGCTCGACCCCCAGGCCACCGTCGCGACGTACTGGCCCGGCTTCGCGAAGGCCGGCAAGGACCGAATCACGGTGCGCCAGCTGCTCTCGCACCGCGCGGGCCTCTGCGCGCTGGAGGCTCCGCTCACGCTCGCGGACGTCTCCGATGCGGACGCACGCCCACGCGTCGCGGCGGCGCTCGAGAGCCAGCGCCCGCTCTGGGAGCCGGGAACGGATCAGGGCTACCACGCGCTGACGTACGGCCTCTACGCGCGCGAGCTCTTCGAGCGCATCGCCCGCGAGCCGCTCGGCGCGTTCCTCGACCGCGAGCTCTTCGGCCCGCTGGAGGCCGACGTGTCGGTCGGCACGCCCGCCTCGGTCGACGCGCGCATCGCACGGCTGGTGCCCGCCGATCCGCGCGAGCAGATCAAGGGGACGCTCGGGACGCTCGTCCGACGAGCGCTGGGCGATCGGGAGGTCTCGCTCGCCGAGGCGCGGATCGGCCGGACCCTGCTGTCGCGCGAGGGCCTGCCGCGACGCGCGTTCTCGAACCCCGCCGCGAAAGGCGGCATCGCTGCCTACGACCGCCCCGAGGTCTGGCGCTACGGCTTCGCCTCGGCGGCCGCGACCGGCACTGCCGACGGGATCGCGCGCGCCTATCTGCCGTTCGCCCTCGGCGGGACCGTGGCCGGCCGCCGCTACCTCGCCGAGCGGACCCTCACGCCGCTCTACGAGCGCGACGGTTGGTCGGAGCGCGATCGCGTCCTGCAGAAGCCTCTCGGATGGAACCGCGGCTTCCTGAAGGAGCAGACGACGCTCTTCTCCCCGACGCGCGAGTCCTTCGGGCACCCCGGCCTCGGCGGGGCGCTGGGCTGGTGCGATCCCGTCGAGAAGCTGACGATCGGCTACGCGCTGAACCGGCTCGACTGGCACGTGCGCTCACCGCGCGCGCTCGCCCTCTGCCACGCGCTCTATCGCTGCGAGCCGATCCGCGCGCAGCGCGGGTGAGCCGGAGCCGGGTCCACGGCGGCGGCCCCGACGCTCGATCGACGCTCTCAGGACGCCGCGGTCACGCCTGCCAGACGAGCGACGAGAGCACGACACGCCACGCGCCATCGACGCGCTGGACGAGATGCCCCTGTCCGTAGAAGCGCGTGCCCGTCTCGACGTAGACGGTGGGCGCCTCCACGCTGGCCGACGGATCGCGCTCGAGGACGCCGGGCAGATCGCGCCCGTCGCTCACGAGGAGCGCGAACAGCTCGGCGGCGCGCGCATGATCGCCCGCCTCGCACGCGCCCGTGTCCGGGCCCCCGACGGCCCAGCACGCGCGGACGAAGGCGCAGGCCTCGTGCTCGTCGGGCACGCAGGACTCGGCGAAGGTCGGGCTGGCGCTCAGGCGCAGGACGCGGAGCCTCGTCTGCACCGTGCAGTCGTGCGACGCGCGGACGAGCACGACGCGCCCGGGCGAGAGCGGCCCGCTCGCCCCGCCTCCGTCGTCGAAGCGGAGCGCCGCGAGCGCCGCGCCGAGATCGGAGTCGTCGTCGGCGCACGCGGGCGCGCTCGGCGAGACGTAGTAGCTGCGCATCGGAACGACGGCCGGCGGCGGCGATGCGGGCGCGCCGCAAGCCGCGAGCAGACAAGAGACCAAGGCGAGCGCGGAGCGCGGCATGCTCGGGGGCGAGCATGGCACGCGCGCGCGCTCCGTACAGGAGCGAGTGGGCGCGGTGAAGGGCCGTCGAGAAATCGCGGAGCACGGCGACGGTGCGGCTTCGCAGCGGCGCGGGCCGAGAGCTCGTGCTCAGGAACGAAGGAAGCGAGGAACGGAGCTGCGTCCGAGCAGGCTTGAGCCGGCGCGCGCCTCCGATCATCCTCGACGCATGATGGGGACTCGGTGCGCGCTCGGGCTCTGGGCCACGGTCGGATGGGGGCTCGTTCTCGCGAGCGGTTGCAGCACGCGCCAAGCCGGTCGCGACGCCGCCGCGGTCGATGGGCACGTCGCGGGCGATGCGGGGAGCGAACCCGATGCCGGCACCGTCCCCGACACCGGCAGCCGTGACGGCGGAGCGGACGCCGCGCTCGACGCGGCGATGGCCGACGCGGCCGCCCTCGACGGGGCGAGCGTCGATGCGGGGCCCGGCGACGCGGGTGCGCGAGACGCAGCGCTCGATGTGCCCCTCTCGTGCCCGGGCGCGATCGCGATCGCGCCCGGAGACACGCTCGACGGGACGACGGTGGGCGCGGGAGACGATCTCGAGCCGGGCGGCAGCCACTGTCCGTCCGCCTCGGCCGACGGAAACGACGTCCTCTATCGGTTCCACGCTCCGGCGGCGGGGACGTTCCGGTTCGTGGTCACGCCGACCGGAATGGCGTTCGATCCCATGCTGTATCGCGTCTCCGACTGCGCAGCCGCCGCGTGCGTGGACGGCACCGTGCTGAACGGCGCCGGCGAGATGGAGACGTTCGACGTCACGGTCGCCGCGGGCGAGGACGTGCTCCTGGTCGTCGACGGGGAGCTCTTCTCGGAGGGCGCCTACCGCCTCGCGCTCACGGGCATCTGATCCGGACGGGCGCGGGCCACGCCCGGGACGGAAGGGGCGAGCCATCGCACGGCCCGGCCATGCGCACGCGCGTGGTAGCGTGGGCCACGGATGCAGATCGAGCGCCCGCGGCGAGGGTCCGAGTTCGACTTCGAGCACCTGCTCGGCCTCATGATCGAGCTCAAGGCGCTCACGGAGGACCAGCGCAAGCTCGCGCTCGGTCGCGAGCGCCTGCAGCGAGCCCGTCTCTCCCAGGCGCCGGCCCGCCAGCAGCTGGGGCTGCGCGGCGCCGACATCTCGCCGATCGAGCTGCTGGCGAGCTACCAGTTCCCGGACGCTCGCAAGCGACCCGACGTCCTCGACGAGGACCGCATCGTCGTCGCGGTGGCCGCGCTCGCCGGGATCCCCCACCGCCACATCGATCGCCTCACGCTCGATGCGGCGCTCGTCACGCGGACGTTCTCGCGCGGCTACGCGCGCAAGCACGGCCTCTTGCCGCTCGAGTCGAGCGCCTCGAGCTTCGTGATCGCCGTCACGAACCCCTTCGACGACGAGCTGCTCGACGACGTGCGATCGCTCGTGCGGCGGGACGTGGCGCCCGTGCTCGCCGGCCCCACCGAGATCCAGCGCGCGATCGCCGAGATCTACGGCTTCCGCGCCTCCATCCAGAACGCCCAGGCCCAGGCGCTCGGGCGGCGCGGTGCGGGAGACCTCGAGCAGTTCTTCCAGCTCGCCAACACGAACGAGCTGGACCCGGCAGCGGCACCGATCGTCTCGGCGGTCGACTTCGTCCTCAACTACGCGTTCGACCAGCGCGCGAGCGACATCCACCTCGAGCCGCAGCGCGACGAGAGCCTCGTGCGCATGCGCATCGATGGCGTCCTGCACACCATCTACCGCATCCCGCGCGCGCTCCACGGCGCGATCACCAACCGCCTCAAGATCATGGCGCGCCTCGACATCTCGTCGCGCAAGCCCCAGGACGGCCGCATCCGCATCGGCCGCGGCGAGACCGATCTGGACCTCCGGATCAGCGCCCTGCCCACGACCTTCGGCGACAAGCTCGTCGTGCGCGTGCTCGATCCGGGGATGCTGCTCCGCGATCTGTCGGAGCTCGGCTTCCTCGACGACGAGCGGGGCACGCTCGAGTCGTGGCTCGCCCGCCCGAGCGGGCTCGTGCTCGTCACCGGCCCGACCGGCTCGGGCAAGACGACGACGCTCTACTCGGCGCTCCGCGCGATCGCGACGAGCGAGCTGAACGTGCTGACGCTCGAGGACCCGATCGAGGTCGTGATGGACGGCATCACCCAGGTCGCCGCGAACCCGAAGACCGGCACGAGCTTCGCGGAGGCGCTGCGCCACGTGCTCCGGCAGGACCCCGACGTCCTCATGATCGGCGAGATCCGCGATCGCGAGACGGCCGACCACGCGCTCCAGGCGGCGCTCACCGGCCACCTGGTCCTGTCGACCTTGCACACCAACGACTCCGTCGGCGCGGTCGCGCGCCTGACCGAGCTCGGCGCGCCCCCCTTCCTCGTGGCCGCGACGGTGACCGGTGTCGTCGCCCAGCGCCTGGTGCGCAAGGTCTGTGCTTCCTGCGGCGAGGACGTGGTGCTGACGACCGACGAGCTGGCCGCGCTCGGCGTGCGCCACCCCGACGAGCACGCCGGCATGCTGCTCGCGCGACGCGGTGCAGGGTGCCCGCGCTGCCGCTTCACCGGCTACTACGGGCGGTCGGCGATCTTCGAGCTCTTCGGCTCGAGCCCGCGCATCCGCCAGCTCGTCGCCGAGGGTACGACGCCCGAGGCGCTCCATCGCGCCGCGCGGCAGGACGGCCTGCGCACGCTGCGCGAGCACGCGGTGCGCAAGGTCGCGCTGGGCGCGACCTCGGTCGAAGAGGCCCTGCGCGCGACCGCCGACGTGGAGAGCGCCCGATGAGCGCGCCCGACGACGACCGCGGCATGCTCTCGCTGGCGAGCGACCTCGCGCTCGCGGGGCGCTCGGGGAGCGCGATCGTTCGGGTCGACACCGACGAAGAGACGCGCGCGCTCGCCCAGTGCGCGGCGGCGGCCGCGGAGCTCGAGGCGCCGCTCTTCACGTGGACGTGCCACCGCGGCCTCTCCCCGGTCGCGCAGGAAGCGCGCGATCCGATCGAGGCCCTCGATGCGATCGCGCGCGCGCCCGCGCCGCTCGTCGCCGCACTGCTCGACTTCGGCCCCTGGCTGGCCGATCCGCGCGTCGTGCGGAAGCTGAAGGACCTGCTGCCCGCGCTCGAGGCGGAGCGCCGCCTGCTCGTGCTGGTCGGCGAGCGCGCCGAGCTGCCACCCTCCCTGCGCCTCCACGCCCGCGTGCTGGTGCTGCCGCTGCCCGAGGCGGCCGAGCGGCGCGAGATCGTGCGGGCGGCGCTCGCGGAGAAGGGGAGCACCGCCTCCGAGCGCGAGGTGGATCGTCTCGTGCTCGTCGCCGCCGGTCTGTCGGGCGTGCAGCTGCGCCGCGCGGTGCTGGCCGCGCTCGCGCGGAGCGGCGGCATCGGATCCGTCGCGCTCGAGCGCGTCGCCGAGGAGAAGCGGGCGCTCCTCGCGCACGATCTCGGTCTCGAGCACGTGCGCACGACGGAGACGCTCGACACGCTGGGCGGCCTCGAGAGCTTCAAGGAATGGGTCGACGAGCGGGCGACGACGCTCGACCCCAGCGCGGCCCGCTTCGGCCTCTCCCCTCCCCGCGGCGTCTTGCTCCTCGGCGTGCAGGGCTGCGGCAAGTCGCTGGCCGCCAAGTGCGTCGCCGCGCGCTTCGGCATTCCGCTCGTGCGTCTCGACCTTCCGCGCGTGCTCGGCGCGAGCGAGGGCGGCCCGAGCGCCGAGGAAGGCATGCGGCGGGCGATCGAGGCGGTGGAGATGCTCGCTCCCGTCGCGCTCTGGGTCGACGAGATCGAGAAGGGCTTCGCGGGGGCGCGCGGCGGCACCGACAGCCGCGCGGCACGGCTGCTCGGCGCGTTCTCCACGTGGCTCCAGGAGCGCACGAGCGGGGTCTTCGTGGTCGCTACCGCGAACGACGTCTCCGGGCTGCCGCCCGAGCTCTTGCGCCGCGGGCGCTTCGACGATCTCTTCTTCGTCGACCTTCCGGACCACGACGCACGACGGGCGATCCTCGCGCTGCACCTGCGCAAGCGCGGGCGCGATCCGAAGGCCTTCGATCTCGACGCGCTCGCGGAAGCGACCCGCGAGCTCTCGGGGGCCGAGCTCGAGCAGCTCGTCGTGGCCGCGCTCCACCGTGCCTTCGCCATCGGCCGCGAGCCGACCGACGGCGACCTGCGGCACGCGGGGCGCGACGTGGTGCCGCTCTCGCGCACGTACGCCGAGCAGATCAAGGAGCTTCGCGACTGGGCGCGTGGGCGCGCGCGGGCGGCCGGCCGCGAAGGCGCCGTCGTGGACCTCTTCCGCCGGGTGCGCTGAGCGATGGACGAGGAGCGCTTCGACGTCGCGCTCGTGGGCGTCGACCCGACGCGACCGCGCGCGGAGGTGATCACGGGGCTGGCGCGGCGCCTGGTGAAGAGCGCGGAGGAGGTCGAGGAGCTGATCGCGCGCGCGCCCTCGCCGGTGCTCCGGTCGGTGGCGGCGAGCGACGTGCCGGGGCTGCTCGACGAGCTGCGCGATCTCGGCGCGCGCGTGAAGAGGCAGCGAGCGCTTCCGCTCGTTCCGACCGAGGCAAGAGGCCCCGACGCGACGACGATCGAGCTGCTCGGAGCCTCGCGCGTGGACGAGGCGAGCCCGATCGAGCCCGCGGCGGTCGCGGAGCACGCCTCGCCGGCCTCGATGGCCCCGGCCCCGATCGAGTCGGTCGCGTCGATCGCGTCGATGGCGGAGCCCGCGCTCCCGACCGATCCGCTTCCGCCGAGCGACACCGCCGAGGGTCCGCCCTCCCCGCCCCCGGCCCTCGCGCCGCGACCGGACGCGGCTTGGCTCGTTCCGAAGTCGCTTCCCGAGGGGACGTTCTCGAAGGAGCCGGCCCGGAAGGTCGCCCCCGCGCCGCTCGCCGAGCGCGCCCCTTCCGCCGCACGCCGCGGACGCGCCGAGAGGCTCTCGAGCGTCGAGCCCGCTGCGCACTTCTTCGAGGCGCTGCCGCGTGCCTTGCGTGCGCCCTTCGGCCGCGCGCTCGCGCTCCCCTCGGCGCTCGCGCCGCTGCTCGGCGCGCTCGCGATCGCGCTCGTCGCACTGGGGCTCCGGAGCGGTGAGCCGCTCGGCCCGCTCGGCGTCGCGCTCGGAGCGACCGCCGCGGCGGGGTTTCTCGGGCTCGTCCTGCAGCTCGCGTCGAGCGCGATGTCGGCGACCGCCAGCGCTCGGCCCCCGCAGCCGCTCCCCGCGCGCCTCTTGCCGGACTACCTCGGCCCCGGCGCGCGCCTCCTCGTCGGCGAAGGCGCGCTCGTGTGGCTCGCGTTCGCAGCGCGCGACGGGCTCGCGACGCACGCGCTCGCGCCGCTCGCGACTCCGGTCCTGGCCTGTTCCGTCTTCCTCTACGCGACGCTCACGTTCGCGCTGGTCGTGGCGAACGGGACGACGCTCTCCTTGCTCGACGTCGCGCACGCCTGGACGCTCCTCTGGCGCGGCGGCCTCCGGACACTCGTGCTGCTGGCGCTCGGCGGGCTCCCGCTCGTCCTGGGCGCGATCGGTGCCATCACGGTCGTGGACATGGCGTCCCACGCGCGCACGCTGCGCGTGGTCGTGGCCGATCTCGCGATCCTCGGCCCGGCCGCCGCGGCCGCGTCGACCCTGGGCGCCTCGATCACCGGAAGCCTCGTCGCTCTGCTCGTCCGCGCTCGCGAATGAATCGGCATTCATCCGCGGGCCGGTTCGGGCTAGGCTGCCCCACATGGCGAACGGGTACCCCGCGATCCGCTCCCGGCTCGACGCGAAGAGCGAGCTCTTCGCGAAGAACCGCGAGGGCAACCTCCAGACGCTCGACAAGCTCGACAAGCACCTGAGCACCGCGCGCGAAGGCGGCGGCGCGAAGTACAACGAGCGCCACACCGGGGCCGGCAAGCTCTTGCCGCGCGAGCGCGTCGAGAAGCTCATCGACCCCGGCGGCTGGTTCCTCGAGATCGCGCCCCTCGCCGGGCTGAACATCGCCGGCCACACGCCGGGTGCGAGCATCGTGGGCGGCGTCGGCGTCGTGAGCGGCGTCGAGTGCATGATCACGGCGAGCGAGGCGACCGTGAAGGGCGGCGCCATGAGCGAGTACTCCGTGATCAAGGGCGGGCGCCTCTCCGACCTCACCGAGCAGAACGGCCTTCCTTCGATCTCGCTCATCGAGAGCGCGGGCGCGGACCTGCCGAACCAGTCGAAGATCTTCGTGCACGGCGGGCGCGCGTTCCGCGATCTCACGCGGCGTAGCGAGCAACGCGCGCCGACCCTCTGCCTCGTCTTCGGCAGCTCGACGGCCGGCGGCGCCTACATGCCGGGCATGAGCGACTACGTCGTGATGGTGAAGAAGCAGGCGCAGGTCTATCTCGGCGGCCCGCCGCTCGTGAAGATGGCGACCGGCGAGGAGACGACGCACGAAGAGCTCGGCGGCGCCGAGATGCACAGCCGCGTGTCGGGCGTGAGCGACTACCTCGCCGAGGACGAGCTCGACTGCATCCGCCTCGGCCGCGAGATCGTCTCGCACCTGAACTGGAAGAAGCAGGGCCCGAAGGCGCGCAAGCAGGTCGAGGAGCCGCTCTACTCGCAGGAGGACTTGCTCGGCATCGCGAGCGCCGACGTGCGCATCCCCTTCGACCAGCGCGAGGTGATCGCGCGCATCGTCGACGGCTCCCGCTTCAGCGAGTTCAAGCCGCTCTACGGCCCCGAGCTCGTGTGCGGCTGGGCCGAGATCCACGGCTATCCGGTGGGCATCCTCGCCAACAACGGCATCTTGTTCACGGCGTGCGCGAACAAGGGCGCGCAGTTCATCCAGCTCTGCAACCAGAGCAACATCCCGCTCCTCTACCTCCAGAACATCGTCGGCTTCATGGTCGGCAAGAAGTACGAAGAAGAAGGCATCATCAAGGCGGGCGCCAAGATGATCAACGCGGTGTCGAACAGCACCGTGCCGAGCATCACCATCATGACGGGCGCGAGCTACGGCGCGGGCAACTACGGCATGGCGGGGCGCGCCTACAAGCCGAACTTCCTGTTCACCTGGCCCAACCACCGCATCGCCGTCATGGGCGGCAAGCAGCTCGCCGGCGTGCTCGACATCATCCAGCGCGAGGCCGCCGCCAAGAAGGGCGAGGCCGTCGACGAGATGAAGCTCGGCGGCATGAAGCAGATGATCGAGGCGCAGGTCGACGCCGAGAGCGACCCCTTCTTCGCCACCGCGCGCGTCTGGGACGACGGCATCATCGACCCGCGCGACACGCGCACGGTCGTCGGCATGTCGCTCTCGATCGCGCACACCAAGCCTGTCGAGGGAACGACCTCGTGGGGCGTGTTCAGACACTAGTCTCCGCGCGCCGTGCGCCGCGGAGCTCGATCCCCTCTCCCACTCCGTGGGAGAGGGCTAGGGTGAGGGTCCGTTCATGAAAGAGATCCGAAAGATCCTGGTCGCCAACCGCGGAGAGATCGCCGTGCGCATCTTCCGCACGTGCGAGCGCATGGGCATCGCGACCGTCGCCGTCTTCTCCGACGCCGACGCCTCCTCGCTCTTCGTGCGCCGCGCCGACGAGGCCGTGCGCATCGGCCCGGCCCCGAGCCGCGAGAGCTACCTCGTGATGGAGCGCATCCTCGACGCCGCCAAGCGCACGGGCGCCGACGCGATCCACCCCGGCTTCGGCTTCCTCAGCGAGCGCCCCGAATTCGTGCAGGCCGTGCAAGAGGCGGGGCTCACGTTCATCGGGCCTTCGCCCGCCGCGATGCGCGCGATGGGCCTCAAGCGCGAGGCCAAGCTCACCGCGAAGGCCGCCGGCGTGCCCGTCGTGCCCGGCTACACCGGCACCGACCAATCGACGAGCGCGATCGCCGCGGCCTGCGCGGAGATCGGCTACCCGCTCCTGCTCAAGGCGAGCGCCGGCGGCGGCGGGCGCGGGATGCGGATCGTGCGCGCACGCGACGAGCTCGACGACGCGATCGAGAGCGCGCGCCGCGAGGCCGAGAGCTCCTTCGGCGACGGCACGCTGATCGTCGAGAAGTACGTCGAGCGACCGAAGCACGTGGAGATCCAGATCCTCGGCGACGAGCACGGCAACGTCGTGCACCTCTACGAGCGCGAGTGCTCGGTGCAGCGCCGGCACCAGAAGATCGTCGAGGAGGCGCCCTCGCCGATGCTCACGCCCGAGGTGCGGGCGAAGATGGGCGCCGACGCGGTGAAGCTCGCGAAGTCGCTCTCCTACAGCAACGCGGGCACGGTCGAGCTCGTCGTCGCCAAGGACGGCACCTACTACTTCCTCGAGGTGAACACGCGCCTGCAGGTCGAGCACCCGGTCACCGAGGGCGTGATCGAGGGGCTCGACCTCGTCGAGGAGCAGATCCGCGTCGCGCGCGGCGAGAAGCTGCGCTTCACGCAGGAGGACGTCGGCCGGCGCTGGCGCGGCGCGACGATCGAGTGCCGCCTCTGCGCCGAGGACCCCCGCGAGGGCTACCTGCCACAGAGCGGTCGCGTGGTGGACTTCGCCTTCGAGCCGAAGATCGCCTCGCAGGACTGGCTGCGCCTCGAGACGGCCGTCGAGGCCGGCGACGAAGTGCCCGTGCACTACGACTCGATGATCGCGAAGATCATCACGCACGGCGCGAGCCGCACCGACGCCTTGCAGCGCATGCGGCGCGCGCTCGCGGCGCTCAGCGTGCAGGGGATCCGCACGAACCAGGAGCTGCTCGAAGCGGTGATGGTGCACCCCGACTTCGTGCGCGGCGACGTGGACACGCACTTCCTCGAGCGCGAGGCGAGCACGCTCTTGCCGGAGCGCCCGTCCTCGCTCGCGAAGGCCGCGATCGTGGCTGCATTGCACGAGGACGCCACGCGCGAGCGGAAGGTGACGCCCCACGTCCCGAGCGGCTGGCGCGTGAACCGGTTCGCCCCCGAGCGCTCGCGCTGGGCCGAGGGCGATCGCGAGGTCGAGGTGGGCCTCGTCCGCGAGCGGGACGGGGCGATCGTCGTCACGGCGAGCGGCGACGACATTCACATGGATCGCGTGCGGGTCGCTCGCGCCCGGCCCGGCGAGGTCGTCCTCGAGGGCTCGGACGGCCGCATCACCCACGCGCGGATCGTCGTCGATCGCGATCGCGCCTACGTGCGGCTGGAAGGGCGCTCGATTCCGCTGCGCGCGCTCCCGCGCTTCCCGGACCGTGACGCGGATGCGGCGGTGGACGGCTGCGTCGCCCCGATGCCCGGAAAGATCCTCAAGGTGCTCGTCTCGGCGGGCGAGAACGTCACGGCGGGCCAGACGCTCGTCGTGATGGAAGCGATGAAGATGGAGCATGCGGTCAAGGCGCCCCACGACGGGGTGGCCAAGGACGTGCGCGCGAAGGTCGGCGAGCAAGTGGAGGGCGGCACGCTCCTGGTGCTCGTCGAGTAGTCCGAGCCTCCCGCGATCCCGCGTGCCATGTTCGCCGCGGAGGAATCATGCGTCAGACCGGGTTGGGGAGCCGGCTCCTCGGAGCCATCGTGTGGGCGTCGACCTCGTGCATCGCGGCGAGCGCGAGCGCGCAAGAGGGATGGAGCGAGCCCACGGTCACCGAGGAAGCGACCGACGGGACGAGCGCCTACACGTCGACGCCGCGCGCCTTCGGGGCGCCTCCGGACGGATCGATCCGCATCGCGCCGCGCTGGGACACGTTCGTGTACACGGGATCGCAGGACGCGGGCTTCGCGAGCTACACGACGGACGTCTGGGTGAACGTCTTCGGTGCCGACGTCGACATCGGCGAGGCCGTCTTTCGCCTGAACGTGCCGCTCGGCTACTACGCGTTGACCGGACGCGGCGGTGGCATGTCGGTGCGCTCGGACCAAGCCGAGCTCGGCAACGTCGAGCTCGAAGGCTACGCGGACATCCCGATCGGCCCCGAGCACCGTCTCCTGATCGGTGGCGGGCTCGCGCTGCCGACCTCGACCGATCCGTATTGCGCGAGCCCCGGCTGCAACGGGCGCGGCGCCGCGGTCCGTCTCGGGTCGTGGGTGACGAGCTTCCGCAACGCGCCGGCCTGGGCCGAGCAGTCGTTCGGCATCTATCCGCAGATCGAGTACACGCTCGGCGTGCCGTGGGTGCTCGTGCGCGCCGTCGGCTCGATCCCGCTCCTCATCCCCACCAACTCGGACCTGGGCGGCGGCCTCGTGCTGCACCGAGGCAACGTGGAGCTCATGATGCAGCTCGACGTGTCGGGCGCAGTGCGTATCGTCGAAGCGGTCGACGTCGGCGTCTCGTTCCTCGGTTGGGCCCAGCCGAGCGGCGCAGGAGTGGCCGGCAACCCCGACCTGGGCCAGACCGCGATGACCTTCTTCGTCCAGACGGATCCGGCGCTCGACTTCCCCATCACGGGCGGCGCCGAGTTCATCTTGAACCTCGACAACGCGTGGGGCCCGACCGGCGACGACGGGAAGTACTGGGGCCTGCACCTGCACGTGGGCGGTCGTTTCGACCTCTGACCCGCGGAACGGGGTCGCTCCGCGGCGCACCGGCCTGCCGGTCGCGCCGCGGGGTGTAAGGTCGCGCCGCTGAGGCCGTTCTTCGGGTGTGACCGCCCGAAGCCTCGTCCTCTCGCTGCTGTTTCTCGTCTCCGTCGCGACACCGCTCCGCGCGCAGGCTGCCGCCACGCCGGAGCCCTACGTCGAGCCGCCGCGGCCCGGCCTCCTCGTCGTGGGCAACGCGGTGCTCGAGCGCATGCACGTGAGCATCGACTGCTCCCACGATCCGGTGGCGCGGAGCGCGAGCTGCCTCGTCGTTGCGACCGGGACGTTGCGCGCGGTGAGCGACGTCGAGCTCGTCCCTCCCAGGCCCGAGGTGGAGCTCGATCTCACGCTGGGTGGCGTGCCGCTCGAGGCGCCGCTCACGCTCGCCGCCGGCACGACCGTCACGGTCGAGGCGCGTACCGCGCGCGGGCTCGCGATCTCGGAGCACGAGGACGACGCGCCCTGGGTCCTGTTGCCGAACCGCGTCCGCCACGTCCTGTTCGGCGAGAGCACCGCGCTCCACCGGAGCGCTGGCTACGCCGACGCCGCGCTCTTCGAGGGCAACACGCTCGAGATCGCCGGCGAGGTCACGCTCGACACGTCGCGCGCCGGCCCCGTCGACGGGACGCAGAGCGCGCAGGCGACGGGCCTCACGATCGGTCTCGTGCTCCCGGCGCCGACCGAGGCGGATCCGATCGTGCAGAACGGCGGCCCCTACGTGGGCGGCGGCTTCTGGGGCCCGGTCACCGAGGAGGGTGGGCGCGGCGAGCTGCGGGTCGGCTACGAGCTCTCGATCGTGGACTGGGTGATCGTGGGCCTCGGCTTCGAGACCGACTTCGACTCCATCGCCGAGACCGTGCTCGTCGAGCTCGCTTCGCCGGAGCTCGCGGTGATCATCCCGAGCGTCTCGGTCGGCATCGGCGCCGTCTTCCGCCAGCTCGGCGCGCGCGACGCCGACGCCGCGCTTCGGCTCGCGCTCGGCTACCAGTACTTCGCGTTCGGCGCCTACGTCAGCTTCGACTACTGGCCCACGATCGCCGACTGGACGATGGCCGCCGGCGGGCGCCTCTCGTTCTGAGCTGCTCAGCCAGCGGGAGCGGCCGGGCAGGCGACCGGCTCGCCGGTGCGTGGCTCGCGCAGGCGGATCGAGACGAGATCGGCAGGATCGACGTCGTTCTCGCTGCCGTCGTACCAGCGCACGTGCACGCGCTCGCCGATCGCGAGGACGACCGCGTCGTAGGCCGTGCCGTTCCATCGCGCCTGCACCGTGTCGCCGACGCGCAGGACGAGCGACGCGAGCGTCGCGCGCTCGACCGTGCGCGGCGTGCCCGCGTCGTCGAGCACGGTGGCGCGGGCCTCCTCGCAGGCGATCACGCGTCCGATGCGGGTGCGGACGCCCTCGTCGAAGAGCACCGCATGACCGGTCGGACAGCCGCGCAGTGCGCCGCTGCCCGCGATCTCGATGCTCTGGACGTCGTCGAGATCGACCCACTGGACGCTCTCGTCCTCCCAGCGGATCCGTACGAGATCGTCGCGCGTCGCGAGCACGACGCCCGGATAGGGAGAGTCGTTCCAGAGCGCCGTCACGCGATCGCCCGCGCGCACGCGCAGCGGATGGAGATCCCCGGCCGGCACGACGAGCTCCGAGCCATCGTGCAGCGCGAGGCGCGCACCGGCCGCCGTGCACTCCACGAGCCGGCCCACGCGCGTCGCGGGCGACGCCTCGAGCAGCGCCATCTGCGCGAGCGGCGTCGGGGGCGGCAGCGCGGGCGGGGTCACCTGGTCCGGCGCGACGGGCGCAGTCACCTCGGGCGCGGCCGGGCCGTGGTGCAGCCGCGCGACGACCTCCGCGGCGCCGACGATCTCGGTGGTGCCGGCGCGCTCGACCTCGAGGTAGTCGTCGAGCGCCCGCACGACGTGCACCGGCTCGAGCCGCCCGTCCCGACGCAAGAGCACCCAGGTGCCCGGCGCCAGACCGGCTCCGGCGATCGCGCCTTCGTGGACCACGAGCGAGCGGCCATCGTGGGTCGTCACGGTGACGAGACCCTCGTGCGCCTCGGTCTCGACCTCGCCGAGCGTGTCGGCCTCGTCTCCCACCACCGCGACGTGCTGGGTGGCGACGGGTGCCGGCCCGCGCAGCGCCGGAGGGATCGCGCAGGCGGTCACGAGGAGGAGAAGCAAGGTCACGAGGCGTTCGACACGGCGGGCGATCATCGTCCTGCTCCGACAACGCGCGGCCCGAGAAGTTTGGCCGGGGCCTGATCTGGCTCGGTCTCGGGTGCGTTCTACGCTGGGCGGGCGGGCGCTCTCCCTCGGGCGAGCTCCGCGATGCACACGCTCGCCGCGACACCTACGTTGAGCGACACGACGTGGCCGGCGCCCGGGATGGCGACCACGTCGTCGCAGGCGGCACGGACGGCTGGCGAGAGCCCTTCGCGCTCGTGCCCCAGCACGAGGACGGTCGGCGCGGCGAACGCGTAGCCGAAGAGGCTCGCGCGCGCATCGCTCTCGGCGCCGATCACGCGCAGGCCGCGGCCACGCAGGCGTAGGAGCGTGTCGGCGAGATCGGTCGTGCGCGCGAGGCGCAGGTGCTCGGCGCCGCCCTCGGCGACCCGGATCGCATCGGGGGCCAGCGCCGGATGCGGCGCGAGCGAGCCGAGGATCGCCGCGTCGATCCCGAAGAACGCCGCGCTCCGGAGGATCGCGCCGACGTTGTAGGGGTTGCGCACGCGATCGAGCGCGATGGCGAAGCCACGAGCGCGGCCCCCTCGGGCCGAGATCAGCGCATTGGCGAGGTCCGAGAGCGAGGACCACTTCCGCGGCTTGGCGCGGACGACGAGCCCCTCGTGGTGTGTGCTGCGCGACGCGCGCTCGAGCTCGAGCTCCGAGAGCTCGCCCACCGGGATGCGACGCGCCGACGCCGCCCGCAGCATCTCCTCGACGTCCGCGGCGCGCTCGCGCGCATAGCCGATCTTGAGCACGTCCTCGGGGCGGACGGCCCAGACGGCGCTCGCGGCCCGATGGCCGAAGACGATCTCGCCCTCGTCCTCGGCGCCCCGCGCGCCGGTCGACGGCGCTGGGCCGCGCCGCTCCTGCTGCTTTCCGCGCTTCATCGCGGCGCGAGACTACACGAGCGGCGCGAGGCATGCTCCCCGCGTGAGCCGCGACGGCGACGACGACGAGCCGCGCTGGGACCGCTCGATCCTCGAGCGGCTGCCGGACGTGCGCGACGGCCTGACCCGCGTCGAGCGGGTGATCCTGTGGCAGATCCACGAGCTCCAGAAGGAGCGCGGCGGTCGGAACGTCCCGACGGCGATGCTCTACGGTCGCGTGGTCGAGCACGTCGACATCTCGGTGGACGAGCTCCAGCGCACGCTCGCTCGCCTGATCGGGCGCCGATGAGCGACGCCGCGCTCGAGCGCGAGGCGCGCCGCATCCACGAGCGCTACCAGCGCGAGATCGTCGAGGCGTTCGTCTTCTGTCCTTTCGCGACCAAGGCGCGCGAGGACGGAGCGACGCGCGCGATCGTGGAGCTCCACCCCGAGCCCTCCCTCGAGATGGCGCTCGGGCACGTGCACACGCTCGCGGCGCGCGGGCAGAACGAGGTCGCGTTCCTCTTGTTCCCTCGCTGGAAGGTCGAGCGCCCCGCGCTCTCGCGCTTCGTCGAGCGCTTGCGCAGCGCCCACCAGGCCGAGCCCGGCGGCCTCGTGATGACGATGGAGGGCTTCCATCCGGACGCGCCCGCCGACGTCACGACGCCCGGCTCGCTCGTGCCTTTCCTCCGACGCACCGCCGATCCGAGCATCCAGCTGACGCGCCTCGCGGTGCTCGAGCGGGTCCGCGCCAGCACCGGCGGCTCGACGAAGTACGTGGACCCGGGCTCGATCGACCTCGCCGCGCTCCTGGCCGCCCCGACGGCTCGCTCGCTCCACGAGCGGATCTCGGAGGCCAATCACCGCACCGTGCTCGATCACGGCCCGGCCGCCGTCGAGCGCGTCTACGCCGACATCCGGCGCGACCGGGACGAGAGCTACGCCCGCGCCGAGCGCGAGTGACGACGGCGCGCGGCGTCCGACACCCCCCGGGCCACGGTTCGACCCTGCGGGAGGACGAGCGCGGCATTCCTCGATCCCCCGCCGATCCGTGGCAACCTGGACGGACGATGTGGATCGCGAGCGCTCCAGGCAAGGTGATGGTGGCCGGCGAGTACGCGGTCCTCTCGGGCGCGCACGCGCTGGTGCTCGCCGTGGATGCACGGGCGAGCGCCCGGCTCGCACCGATCGGCTCGCCCACTCCGGCCCCTACCGTCCGCGGGCTGCGCCCGCTTCCGTCCGGGTCCTCCGGGGCGAGCGCTCCTGGCCGAACACCGTTCGGCGCGATGGGCGACGGCTCGCCCGCTGCACACGCCGGCTCGCCCGCGAAGTCGACGCTCCCGCCCGAGGTGCTGCTAACCCAGCGAGAGGCCGAGCGTTCGCTCGGCGCGAGCCCGATGGAGCTGACGATCGACACGCGCGCGCTACGCGAGGGAGACCGCAAGCTCGGGCTCGGGTCCTCGGCGGCAGGAGCCGCCGCCGCCGCGGCCGCCGTCTTCGCCTCGGCGGGGGTGGACCCGGCGTCCGCGCGCGAGAAGATCTTCCGCGCGGCGCTCGCGGGCCACCACGCCGTCGCGCCGCACGGCAGCGGCGCCGACGTCGCGGCCTCGTCCTTCGGCGGCATGCTCCGCTATCGCCGCCAGGGCGACGACGTGCAGATCGCGGCGCGCGCGATGCCGCGCTCGGTGCGAGCACTGCTCGTCTGGACGGGATCTCCGGTGCGCACGAGCGAGCTCGTCGACCGCGTGCGCGCCCTCGCGGCGCGCGATGCACGCGCCCATGCGTCGGCGATCGACGCGATCGCGGACGCGGCCGTGGCGCTCGACCGAGCGATCGATGCCGACGACGCCGCCGCCATCCTCGCCGCCACGCGCGCTCATCACGACGCGATGGGGGCCCTGGGCGAGAAGGCCGACGCCCCGATCGTCACGCCCGCGCTCGCGCGCCTGGCCGAGCTCGCGCGCGACTTCGGGGCTGCGTCCAAGCCCTCGGGCGCGGGCGGCGGTGACGTGGCGATCCTCTTCGCGCCTCCCGACCTCGACATCGCGGCGCTCGGAGCCGCGCTCGCCGAGAGCGAGCTCCGCCTCCTCTCCTTCGCGCTCGGTGCCGAGGGAGCCCGCCTGGAACGAGACGGCTCGGCGGAGACTTCTCGCCCCGGAGACCTCGGACGGGAGCGGGCCCAGCCCGCCGACGGAGGGGGCTCGAAGGGGCGAGCCGACTCCTGATCGGCGAGGAAGCAAGCATGGTCACCTCGAGGATCCCCGGCTTCTACAAGATCCCGCTCGACGAGCGCCGACGCGTGGCGGCCGCTGCGCTCGGAGTGCCCGTCGCCGAGCTGGACGACGCGCTCGCGCTCGGCGGCATGTCGGCGCGCACCGCCGACAAGACGATCGAGAACGTCATCGGTACCTACGCGCTGCCCTTCGCGCTCGCGCTCAACGTGCAGATGAACGGGCGCGATCACCTCGTGCCGATGGTGGTCGAGGAGCCGAGCGTGGTGGCCGCCGCGAGCAATGCGGCGCGCATGATCCGCGCGGGGGGTGGGTTCGTCGCCGAGGCCGATCCACCTCTGATGATCGCGCAGATCCAGCTCGATCAGGTCGCCGATCCGGCGGGCGCGAAGGCGGCAGTGCTGGCGGCCGAGGCCGAGCTCTGTGAGCGGGCCGATCTGGCGGTGCCGAACCTCGTCGCCCGCGGCGGCGGCGCGCAGGGCGTCGAGGTGCGCGAGCTGGGGAGCGGATTCCTCGTCGTCCACGTGCTGGTGGACTGTCGCGACGCGATGGGCGCGAACCTCGTGAACTCCGTCGCCGAAGCGCTGGCCGAGCGCGTGCGCGAGCTGACGGGCGGGCGCGTCGGCCTGCGCATCCTCTCGAACCTCACCGACCGCCGCATGGTCCGCGTGCGCGCGTCGGTGCCCTTCGAGGCGCTCGCCGCCGAGGGCTTCGACGGCCACGAGGTCGCGGGCGGCATCGCGCGGGCGTCCCGCTTCGCCGAGCTCGATCCGTACCGCGCGGCCACCCACAACAAGGGGATCATGAACGGCGTCGATCCCGTGGTGATCGCCACCGGGAACGACTGGCGCGCGATCGAGGCCGGCGCGCACGCGTTCGCCGCGACGCGCGGCGCGAGTGGCGGCTACGGGCCACTCTGCGTCTGGGCCCTCGAGGGCGAGCACTGCATCGGCCGCATGGAGCTCCCGCTCGCGCTCGGCACGGTCGGCGGCACCCTGCGCGTGCACGACGGCGCGCAGCTCGCGCTGGAGATCGCGGGCGTCACCTCGGCGACCGAGCTGGCCATGCTCGCCGCTTGTGCCGGCGTCGCCTCGAACCTCGCGGCGCTCCGCGCGCTGGCGACGGTCGGCATCCAGAAGGGGCACATGGCGCTCCATGCGCGCAGCGTGGCGATCGCCGCGGGCGCCACCGGGGATCTCGTCGAGATCGTCGCGATGGAGATCCACGAGGCGGGCTGCGTCACGGTCGAGGCCGCGCGCGCCGCGCTCTATGCGCGGGCCGGCGCGAGCTTGGTCGTCGCGGCCGCGGAGTAGACGGCGAGGCTCTCGCGCATCGTGGCCGCGCGCGGGCGTGGCGGAGCCGGGGTGAGCGACAGCCGGCTCCGCCGGTGTCGCGAGGGGGTGCGCGAGGCGATGAGTCGCGGCGATGAGGACGGCACCGAGCACCACACGCCAGCTCGCGCGCGAGCGACGCGAGGCGGAGCCGGGGTGCGCGACAGCCGGCTCCGCCGGTGCCCTCAGTACCGCTCCCCGCAAGTTCGTGGGCAGGTCTGCCCACGAACAACGGCGGGGACCGGTACTCGCGGGGAGGGCCCACTGTGCGTGCGCATCAAGCTCCCCGCCTGAACCGAGGAAGGGCCGCGGGCCCTCCTCGGACTCCCTCCCGCACGTCCAGCGCCCCGCAAGCTCGGTGTCAACCTGTCCCCGAACTTGCGGGGCGCGCTGTACTCGAGCGCGCCAGCGCCCTGAAGATCAGTGGATGAAGTACCGGAAGGACAGCATCAGCCAGCTGCCTTCCTGGTTCACGAGCTGCTGCCGGTAGCTCAGCTCGATCGCGAAGCTCGCGTTCACGTAGCCGAGGCCCGCGGTGACGTAGTGGACGCCGCGACCGGTGTCGTACTGGTAGCCCGCGCGGATCGGGACTTCGCCCGTGAACAGCTCGAGGCCGAGACCGAAGAGCGCCTCGGGTCGGAGCGACGCGTCCGCGTAGTGGAACGTGGACAGGTCCGCCATGCCGTCGACGGCGACGGTGAACATGTTGTCGATCGTGTACGAGAGGCCACCGCCCACCAGGCGCGGCACGAGCGGCGAGCCGAAGTCGATCAGGTTCTGCCCGACCGCGGCGATGTGGAAGCCGGGCAGCGGCGTCACTCGGAGACCGGCGTCCATGGTGACGCCCTCGGCGTAGGGGCCGCGCGTGTCGTCGGGCGACTGGCCCTCGCGCGTGAAGCTCACGTAGCGACCGGCGACGCCGATCGAGAACGCATCGCCGATCGGCACGGCGAGGCCGATGCGCCCGTCCATGCCGGCGTGACCGTCGTGGCCGTTGCCGAGGATGTAGCGGTAGGAGACGCCCATCGCGACGGGCGAGGAGAAGCTGTCGACGAGCGAGCCGCCGAAGCTGAAGTTGGTGACCTGCGGCCGGTAACCGACCGCCGTCTCGATGTGATAGATGCGCGAGAGCGCGAGGTTGGCGGGGTTCATCTCGAGGGCCGACGTGGAGGCCGCCGAGGCACGCGAGCCCGAGCCCATCGCCATGCCGCGCGCCGTGTCGTAGTCCTCGGCGGGTGGCACCAGGCCTGCTGCCTGCGCGTGCGCAGCCGCCGGGAGGAGCCCGATCAGACAGAAGAGTGGCGCGAGCACGAGCTCCCACCCCCGACCCATGCCAGCGCGATCTCGCATCGACTGCTCCCATGCCCGCGAGAGCCTCGCCCGGCTCTCGGCACAGCCCCGACCTCTACCCTCGTCCTGCACGCGTGGCCAGAAAACCGCGGCGACCCCTTCCGTTCATCCCGCGTCGCGCGCGATCGCGATGCGGCGAGCGTGGTCTCCGATCGAGCTTCGACGGCGAGGACCGCGGGATCACACGCGTCGCGACCCGCGCGACCGTGCCGCGGCGCGGCGTGGCGCGACGGCGCGTCGATCACGCGTGATCTCCGAGAGTTGCAGATTCGTGCCAATCGATCGGGCTGGTGGTCGCGCGCGAGCGCATCGATCGGCGAAAAGAAACTTCTGCGATCTTGGTCGGTTACAAACTTGATCCTCGTCTGCCGTAGACGGGTGCGCAGCACTTTGCTAGCGTCGCCTTCCTTTCACGACGCACCTCGGATGCGAGCGCGACGCGCCGCTCCGAGCCTCACCACGACGGCCCGATGGATGGGCTCGAAGCGGTGGGCGACCCGCAAGATGCCGTGGTCAGCGCGTGAGGACTGGTCAGCGCGTGAGGACCAGAGAACGATCGAGGGAGCGACACGAGCTGTGGACAGCTTGTGGAGCATGGGCCTATCTGCGCGATTCGGCGAGGTTTTCGGGGATGACGACGCTGTGGGAATCTGCGCTCTCTCACCTGCGGAACAAGGTGTCGGAGCACACGTACGAAGCGTGGCTCGCGCCGCTCGCGCTCGATGCGATCGACGGCTCGATCGTGCGCCTGCGTGCTCCGAGCCGCTTCTTCATCGACTGGATCACCCGCTCGTACATGGCCGACATCGTCGACGCGCTCCGACTCGCTTCGGGCGACGCCGCGATGAGCGTCGAGTGGTCGCTCGACACGATGACGAGCCCGGGCAGCGTCGCAGCCCCTGACGAGCGTCCTTCGCGCCCGCCTCCCGCGGCCAGCCGTACGCTGACCGGAGCGAGCGCGCCGCGTCGCGCGTCGGTGCGCCCGCTGCGCGCACGCGTCAGCCCTCGCGCGATGGAGCTCCCGTTCGGGGCACCCTCGCCTTCGTCGAGCGAGGATCCGGCACCGCAGAGCCCGCCTCTGGCGAGCGAGCGCGACGGGCCGCGCGCCCCGAGCCCGATCGAGGTCGAGCCGCCGCGCATGCACGGCATCCGCGACGACGGCCCCTACGGCCTGAACCCGCGCTACGAGTTCGACAACTTCGTCGTCGGCACCTCGAACCAGCTCGCGCACGCGGCCGCGCTCGCCGCCGCCACGAGCCCCGGTAAGAAGTACAACCCGCTCTTCATCTACTCGAAGGTGGGCCTCGGCAAGACGCATCTCGTCAACGCCGTCGGTCACCGCATCCGCCAGGACAAGCCCGACGCGCGGATCCTCTTCCTGAGCGCCGAGCGCTTCACGAACGAGTTCATCTGGGCGCTGCAGAACAAGCGCATCGACGAGTTCCGCACCCGCTACCGCGTGAGCTGCGACGTGCTCGTCATCGACGACATCCAGTTCCTCGCCGGCCGCGAGCAGACGCAGGAAGAGTTCTTCCACACGTTCAACGCGCTCTATCACGCCGACAAGCAGATCGTCGTGACGTCCGACATCAGCCCGCAGCAGATCGTGGAGATGCAGGAGCGCCTGATCTCGCGCTTCCAGTGGGGCCTCGTCGCCGACATCCAGGCGCCCGAGCTCGACACGCGCATCGCGATCCTCCAGAAGAAGGCGGTCCAGGAGAACATCGCGCTCGCCCCCGAGGTCGCGCTCTTCGTCGCGCAGATGGTGCAGAGCAACGTGCGCGAGCTCGAAGGGACGCTGCTGCGTCTCGTCGTGCGCGCCGAGCTCGAGAAGCGCCCCGTGGATCTGGCGCTCGCGCAGGCGATGCTCGGGGCCGAGAAGCGCGCGCTCGCGGGCGACCGCCAGGTGAGCGTGGAGGACGTGCAGCGCGCCGCCGCCGAGTACTTCGGCATCGGCCTGCGCGAGCTGCGGAGCGAGCGCCGGCACCGCGCGGTCGCGCTGCCGCGCATGGTCGCGATGTTCGTCGCGCGCGAGAAGCTCAAGCTGAGCTACCCCGACATCGGCATGCGCTTCGGCGGCAAGGACCACACGACGGTCATGAACGCGCACCGCCGCGTCTCGGCCATCGCCGAGGAAGACGAGAACGTGAAGCGCGCGATCGACTGGATCGGCCGCAAGCTCGGGCTCTGAAAGCCTTGCCACGATCGTGGCAGGCTCCTACGCTCGTCGTATGAGCAGCAAGGGTCGACTGTCCGCGTCCGTGGACGCCGCGCTCTTGCGGGCGGCGAGCGCGTCGTCCGAGCACCAGGCGAAGAACCTCAGTCAGTGGGTGACCGAAGCGCTGCGGCTGAAGCTCGATCACGATCGCCGTCTCGAGGCGCTCTCCGACTTCGTCCACGCGTTCGAGGCCGAGCACGGGGAGATCACGACGTCCGAGATCGAGCAAGCCACCCGTGCCGTTCGGGCAAGGGCCGTTGCGGTCCGCGGTCGCGCCGCGCTCGGCCGACGAAAGCGTCGCGGATGACCCTCGTGCTCGACGCCGGCGCACTGGTCGCGGTCGATCGCGGGCACCGCGAGACCAGCGCGCTGTTGAAGCGAGAGCTCCTCGCTCGTCGCCTCCCGCGGACGCACGGGGGGATCGTCGGGCAGGTGTGGCGAGGGAGCGCCAAACAGGCGTCCCTCGCGAGGCTCCTCTCCGCCCTCGACGTGCATCCGCTCGACGAAGATCTGGGGCGACGCGCGGGCGTCCTGCTCGCGATCACGAAGACACGCGACGTGGTCGACGCGGCGCTGGTGCTCTTGGCGCGCGACGGCGACACGATCCTGACGTCCGATCCGAAGGACGTCGCGCTCCTCGCTGCGGCGGCCGATCTCCACGTCGACGTGGCACGGGTCTGAAGATCAATCGGCGTCGATCGGCGCGAGCTCGGTCGGAAAGCAGATCTCGATGCCGCCGAGGGCGTTGCCCGCGGCATCGGCGCCGCCAGCGACGAGGACGACGCCGCTGGCGATCTCGACGGCGCCCGGCCGATCGCGCGCGACCGCGAGGCGGCCGAAGCTCGTGACGCTCGCCATGCCGTCCTGCGCGATCTCGATGCGGTCGGCCGCCTGCGAGGGCATGCCCGAAGCGTCGACGCCGCCGAAGACGAGCGTCTCGTAGCCGCTCGCGCCGACGTCGTGCGCGACGGCGGCGAAGCCGCGCCGGAGCGTGGAGGGCCAGGTCTCGCCCGGCTGGGCCGTGCAGCCGTCCGTCGTGCACGCGCCGACCTCGAGCGTGGTGTCGAGGATCGCGCCCGTGCCGTCGGGATCGGCCGTGCCGAGCGCGACGAAGGCGTGCATGCGGGTGCGGTCGGTCGCGACGAGCGGGGCGTAGCGCGCGTCGGTCGGGCCGAACGTGGCCGAGGAGCTGCCCATCGGCGTCACGATCTCGAAGAGCGGCTCGCCCGCCGCCTGGCCGCCGACGACGAGCAGGCGCCCGCCGGCGATCAGCACGGCCGAGGGGCGACGGCGAGGGTGGACGAGGCGCCCGGGGGTCGGCTGGCTGCCGTTCGACGGAACCCAGGTGATCGTGTCCACGGCTGCCGTGCCGTCGAAGCCGCCGACGACCGCCATGCCGCTGCCGTCGAGGTCTACGACGGCCGACGCATCGCCCGCGCCGGTGTGGACCGCGAGCGTGGAGAGCCGGTCGCCGGTCGCGCTCTGCGAGGTCTCGTAGATCCCGTCGAGCGTGTCGGAGACGAACGCGACGCGCGTCGCGTCGAGCACGATGGCGCCGCCGACGCCGATCCCCACCGTGAGCGGGTCGAACGCGCCGCCGACGCCCGCCGCCGTCGACGTGAGCTGCACCGGGTCGATCACCTGGATGCGCTGCTGCGGCGAGCCGCTCGAGCTGCGCCCGCCGAAGACGAGCACGTTTGCCCCCAACGCGACGAGCGCGGGCGCCACGCGGGCCGGCGCGAGCGTCGGCGCGCTGAGCTCGACGCAGGTGCCGGGCGCGCCGACCACCACGTCGACGCTCGCGTAGCCGATCGGCACGAAGCGCGGCGTCGCGCCGAGCACACCGGAGACGCTGCCGCCCGTGCAGTCGGCCCGCACGTGGATGCGCGTGAGCGCGCCGTACGTCGGGATCGATACGGCGAGGTCGTCGATCGTCCCGCCGGTGATGGTCGCGTTCGAGGTGAGGACGTCGTCGTCGGCCTGCTGCACGTCGACGTGGAGCGCGCCGTTCGCGCAGAAGTCCGGATCGAGGAAGGGGTTCGCCCCGCTGGGGCTCACCACGTGCACCACGAAGTCGGGACGCGTCGTCGACGTGCAGCCGGCGCCGAGCGCCGCGAGCGGGACGAGGAGTGGACAGAGCGCGCGGGCGGAGCGAAGCACGCGCGCGCTTTACTGCGCGGGGCGTGGGCAGTAAAGGCGCGCCGTGGCGTTCCGGCCGATCGCGATCGACGTGGATGCGTTGCCCTCGCTGGTCGCGGGGCTCGCGCGTGCGCGCACCTGGCCCTCGATCGCCTGGCTGGACGGGGATGGCTCGTCGCCACTCGGCACGCGCAGCTACGTCGGTGTCGGTACGACGCGCGCCTACCGAGAATGGGACGAGATCGCCGCCGCGCTCGACGCCCTCCCGCGCACGGCCTCCGCCTCGGAGCCCGCGCTCGCCTGCACGGCGCCGGCCGCGACGCTCGCCCTCTCGTACGATCTCGCCTGGTCGATGCCGATCGGCCTGCGCGCGCCGGAGCGGCTGGCGCGCGATCGCGCGAGCGGCGCCTGGCTGATGGCGCACGCCGCGACGCTGGCGATCGATCATGCGCGCGGCGAGGCCTTCCTCGTGGGCGAGGACGAGCCGACGCTCGATCGGCTCGCCGCGGCGCTCCAGCCCGCGCCCCTCCCGGACGCCTCGCTCGGCCCGATCACCGCCGAGCCCGGCGCGCCGCACCTGGAGGCGATCGAGCGCGCGCTCGAGGCCATCACGCGGGGCGATCTCTACCAGGTGAACCTCGCGCGCGCGCTCCGCGCCCACCTCGACGGCGAGCCGCTGGCCCTCGCGCTCGCGATGCGCCGTGCGAGCCCGGTGCCCCTCGGGCTCCATCTCGAGGGGCCGCCCGGGCAGGAGCGAGCGCTCGTGATGCGGACGATGGAGCGCTTTCTCGCCTTCGACTCGGCGACGCGTCGCCTCGAGACGCGCCCGATCAAGGGCACGCGGCCGCGCACGGAGGGTGAGGACGCGCGCGTGGAGGCCGACCTCCTCGCCGACGAGAAGGAGCGCGCCGAGCACGCGATGATCGTGGATCTGATGCGCAACGACCTCGGCCGCGTCGCGACCGCCGGCAGCGTCGTCGTGCGCGAGGCGATGCGCGTCGAGCCCTACGCCCGCCTCTCGCACCTCCTCTCCGTCGTCGAGGCGACCGCGCGGACGGACGTGACGCTCTCGGCGCTGCTCGAGGCCACCTTCCCTCCCGGCAGCGTGACCGGCGCGCCCAAGCTCGCCGCGATCGAGCACATCGAGGCGCTCGAGCGCGAGGCGCGCGGCTTCTACACCGGCGCCGCGGGCGCGCTCGGGCGCGACGGATCGCTCTCGCTCGCCGTCGCCATCCGCACCGCCCAGATCGACCGCGACCTGGTCACCTACTTCGCCGGCGGCGGCATCGTCGAGGCCAGCGATCCCGCGCGCGAGCTGGCCGAGACCGAGCTCAAGGCCCGCGTGCTGTCCGACGCGGCCGCGATCCTCGCCACGCGAAGCGTTTGAAGCGGAACGAAGACCACGCTACATGCGGGGCCGCTCTCCGGCGTCGTCCAAGGGCAGGACAGCGGACTTTGGATCCGCGAATGCTGGTTCGAATCCAGCCGCCGGAATCCTCTCGTCGATGAATTTCCGCCGCGCCTTCCCTGCCATCGTCGTCGGCGTCACCGCCGGCCTCCTCGTCGCGCTCGCGGGCCTCTCGCTGGCCACCGAGATCGGCGGCTCGCTCGGCGCGGGCGTCTCTCGGATGGGCGTCTCGCTCGGCGGCCTCGTCGGCGTCGTGGTCGTGGCCGGCGCGCTGCTCGTGCGTGGCGGGCGCCGGCCCTTTGGCTTCGTGCTCTTCGGGCTCGCGGCGGTCGCTGCGTTCGCTTTCCTCGTGTGGGCGGGCGGGCGCGTGCCGGCTCGCCCGACCCTCGTGCTCTCGGCCTCGGACCGCGTCGGCCTACGCGCGTTCCACGACGGCGACGAAGAAGGCAGCGAGCATCCCTCGCTCGGCTTCCGGCTGCCGCGCGCGCCCGATCTCGACCTCGCCGCGTCGTCGGCGATCGAGGACGAGATGCGCGCCGCCGCCGCCCCGGGCTGGACCGACGCGCACCAGATCTGGGCGTTCGAGACGCCGGACCACGCGACGAGCGTGATGATCGACCTCTCGCGCGTGGATCACGCCGACCACGAGGCGCTCGCGAGCTTCGATCGCTCGGTGACGACGCCGCTCGAGACGGGCGGCCATCGCGTCGAGCGCGAGCCCGCAGCGGGCGAGGACGGCTGCCTGCGCGAGCGCTTCCGCGCCGAGCTCACGAACGGCGGCGTGGTCGACGGCACGCTCCTCGTCTTCGACGACGGCGCGCGCTCGCTCCGCCTGGTGGTGACGGCCGTGAGCGACGGCCACCGCCACTACGACGACTGGTCCGATGGGATCACCCTGGCCTGCGAGCGCGATCGCTGAGGCAGGAGCGACGCGCACGAGCGCCGCGCGCCGCCCGAAACGCTTGCGTGGCGTGCATCCCGCACCGACAATCGAAGGGCGCAGGCGCGCCATGACGAGCACCCCCGAGCAGAGCGCGACGTCCCCGTGGGAGCACGTGGGCCCGGGAACCCCAGGAGGACGCCTCCTGCGCAGCGCGTGGCAGCCGGTCAGCCGCTCTTGCGACGTGGTGAGCGGCGTGCCCGTCCGCATCGAGATCCTGGCCCAGCACTTCACGCTCTATCGGGGCCAGAGCGGTCGCGCGGCGCTGCTGGCCGACCGTTGTCCGCATCGCGCGACGATGCTCTCGGTCGGGATGGTCGACGGAGACGACCTGCGCTGCCACCACCACGGCTGGCGCTTCGCGCCGTCCGGAACGTGCGTGGCGCGACCGGGCGACGAGACGGGTATCCACGCTCGGTGCCACGCACGCAGCTACCCGGTGCAGGAGTACCTCGGCCTCGTGTTCGCGTGGCTCGGCGACGGCGACGCGCCACCGCTCCCACGCCATCCCGAGTACGAGCTCCCCGGCGTGTTGAGGGTGCTCCCGGTCGACGCGTGGCCGTGCACGTTCTTCCAGCGTCTCGAGAACAGCTGCGACTTCTGGCATCTCGAGTCCGCGCACGCGCTCTCGGGCGTCGGCGCGATCATGCGAGGCGAGCTGGCGCTCACGACGGTCGAGCACCCGGACGGGATGACCGTCGAAGCGACCGTCGGCGGACGGCCCCTGGCGCCCGTTCGCTTCTCGCTCCCGAACTTGCTCGAGTTCCAGACGCCGGTCTCCGAGCGCGTGGGCTGGCGCAACCACCTCGTCTGGCGCGTTCCCATCGACGACGGCCGCTGCGCGAGCTTCGTCGTCACGCTCGTCCCCGCCGACGTGCCCGACGCTGCGAGCTACCGCCTCGATGCGCCGATTCGCATGCCCTTCGCGCCGACCGAGACGGCGAGGCTCGGCGAGGAAGTGCTGGCCGGCAGGGTGACGCTCGGCTCGCTGAGCTCCCGTTCCCTCACCGAGGTCGAGGACTACGTCGCGCTCGTCGGTCAGGGGAGCGCCGGGGACCGCGCACACGAGGCCCTCGGTCGGCTCGACGCCCCCGTCGTCGCGCTCCGGCGTCGTTGGCGGCGAGCGGTCGCCGAGGCCGGGCTCCTGCCGTGAGCGTCGGGCTCATCGACGCGCGAGACCGTGTCGCCCAGCCTCCTTCCGGCCGGCTCAAGGACTACGTGCTCGAGGAGTACGAGCCCGCCGCCTCGCGGGAGGGGCGCCTCCACTCGCTCAGCGCGCTCCGGTTCTTCCTCCGCGCGCACGGGTGGCTCGAGCGACTCGAGGAGCCGATCGCGGCGCTCCGCTCCGCCCTCGGAAGCGACGAGACCGTGTGGGGCGTCAAGACGCTCCCGGGAGGGCATCCGGGCATCGAGCTCTACTTCTACAACCACTGCCGCAACGCGCCCGGCAGCCCGAAGTCCGTCACGCGCCTCAAGGAGATCCTGCGCCCCTTCATCGCGATCGACGGGGGCGTCGACGAGAGATTGCCGTACCTGATGTGCAGCCTCGAGATCGACCCGGACGTGATCCGGGATCGCCGCGCGCCGGGGTTCCGGGTCTACGTCGCGGGCAAGCGCGACCACGAAGGCTACGACGGAGTCTCCTACCTCGCGACGCGCGGAGAGCTGCGCCGCGAGAACCTCTACTACTTCTACTCGGCCAAGTCCGACCTCTCGCTGGTGCGCGAGCGCCTCCGCGGCTCGTGGCGCGCGGGAGAGGCGAGCGCGCGCGAGGCCTTGCTCGATCCGAACATGCTCGACTGCTTCACGATCTGCTTCGCGCAGAAGGCGCAGACGGATGCGCTCTATTTCTCGCGCGTGCGCCTCGCGCAGGCGCTGCCGCGGCTCGAGCACGACATGCCGGGCGCGATGACGGACATGCTGCGCGCCCACGCCCACGACTTCGCGCACCTGCGGTGGGACGTGGGCTACGATTTCGCGGCGCCCGCGGGCGATCTCACGCGTGCCGAGATCCAAAAGGTAGGGCTCTATGGCTACTTCTGATGCCCGTGCGCCGATCCTCGAGCGCGTGCCGGCGGGCGCCCCGCGGGCCTCGCTCGTGCCCCGATTGCTCGAGGGCGCGATCGACGGCTTCCTCCTCGAAGGCGCGCTCACGCCCGACGTCGCGTACGCGGCCGCGGCCGCGGCGGCCAAGGTCCCCGCGCGGCGCTCACCGCGGTTCCCCGGCGACGTCTTCGGCGCCCTCTTGCTGCTCTCGGCGCCCGATCTCTCCGACTACTTCGCCGCCAAGCAGGCGCTCGAGGCCGCGCTCGCCGAGACGGGGGCCGTCGAGGCGATCCACCGCGCCCTCGCCGACGCCGCGCAGCCCCTCGGCGCGGCGCGGCCGGTGCACGCCACCGGTGTTCCCTACGCGCCGGTCACGGTGCGCTCGCTGCCGCCGGGCGAGTCGATCGCGGTGCACTCCGAGCAGTGGGAGTGGGAAGCGATGCGCCACCTGCGCACGCTCGTCGATCCGGCCAGGCACCTGAGCTTCTACGTGCCCCTCGCACCCGCCGACCGCGGCGGAGATCTGATCGTCTACCACCGTCCGACGAAGCCTCCGTCGATCGAGGGGCTCCCGGAAGAGCGCGTCCACGCGCTGCTCGCGAGCTACGGCGAGAGCGTGTGGCGACCCGGTCTGGGGGACCTCCTCTTCTTCGATGGCGGTCGGTTCAACCACCGCGTGACGGCGGTCGTGGGCGAGACTTCGCGCGTGACGATCGGCGGCTTTGCGGCCTGCTCGAGCGATCGCGCGACGCTCTACACCTGGAGCTGATCGCGCTCGAGACGCCAGTAGGCGGTCACGCTCTGCGGCTCGGCGCACCCCGGCGCGAAGGAGACGCCGCAGCTCGTGGCCCGACCCTGGACGCGCTCGAGCGCACGCTCGGCGGCGCCATCGTGCGGCCTCGGCATCGGCAGCGTCGTCCTGGGCGCGCTCGTACGGGTAGGTCTTGTAGACCTTCAGGCGAGGACGACCCTCGCGATCGAAGCGCCGCTGGAGGATCCAGCCGGAGCCCACGGCGCCACCCGTCCAGGCGCTCTCGCAGCGCGCGTCGAGCCCTCCGCCCACGAACGACCGAGCCGAAGCGAGCACCGCGCTCGTGTCCTCGGTCTGGCGGTAGATCTTGAGCGCGGTCGGGCGCGCCGCGCCTCGGGCGAGATCGAGAGCCCAGATGTACGGGCTGCCCGGCTCCCCGGACGGCGCGGGCGCGGGCACGCCCACGAGCTTCGCGAGATCCCGCTCCACGCCGGCGATCGCGACCGGATCGTGGAAACGAGAGACCTCCTCGAGATAGAGCGTCGCGCCGCGCGCACCGAGCGACCACTCGAGCCCGATGACCGTGCTCGCACGCTCGGTCGGGACGCGCTCGAAGACGGCCCGTACGACCCGGGTGTCGAAGCCGGCGTGCTCGAGAGCACGCAACGTGCGCAGCCGCGGCGCCGCGGCGCGGTGGCGCGGGTTGTAGGAAACGAGCATCGAGGTTCCCGACGGGCCCGTCGCGAGCGCGACGCCGAGCTCGTACGCGTCCGAGGGGTCCACCATGGCGTCGTGGAACGCCACGACACCTGCCCGATCGGCGAAGACGTCGCCGAGGCTCGCCAACGTGTCGCGTTGGGCGCTCACCGCACGGAGTATGGCCCGTCTGTCGGGCGACCGCAGCCGGAGCGATGGCATACTCCGGTCATGAAGCTGCGGCTCCCGCGCGTGTCCGGCATGACGAGCTCGGTCGAGATGATCGAGCGTCACGGCGTCGACGGGGAAGACACGTTGGTGGTCGGGCTCACGTTCCGTTGCAACAGCCGTTGCCGCTTCTGCATCATCGAGACCGAGATCGACGAGGGTCTCCCCGACGCCGACGCGGAGATCCTGGAGGAGGTCTTCCGCGTCAATGCCGCCGAGAAGCGCTTTCGCCGGCTCACGCTCACCGGGGCCGAGGTCACGCTCTTGCCTTCGCTCGAAGAGCAAGCGCGCGCGGCCACCTCGCGCGGGGCGTTCGAGGTCGTGCGCATCCAAACCAACGGGCGCGCGCTGCGCCATCGCGACCATCTGGAGCGCCTGATGGCGGCGGGCATCCGCGAGTACTTCGTGTCGGTCCACGCGCACACCCCCGCGCTCGACGCCCACATCACGCGGGCACCGGCGAGCTTCGCGCAGATGCAGGCAGGCCTCGACAACGCGATCGCCCTCGGCGCGCGCGTCATCACCAACACCGTCGTGTGCGCGTCGAACGCCGAGAGCCTCCCCGACATCGCCCGCTTCATCGTCGACCGCGGCGTGCGCGAGCTGCAGTTCTGGAACTTCGTCGAGGTCGGCGACGTCGGCCAGACCGAAGAGCTGGCACCGATCGGAAAGGCCGTTCCCCGCTTGCTCGAGGCGCTCGAGGTCGCCGACGCGGCCGGGGCGAGCGTCGAGCTCAAGTGGTTCCCGCGCTGTCTGCTCGGTCGTTTCGCCGAGCGCCTCGACAACCACCAGCCCCAGCTGCTGATCCGAGACGAGTTCCAGGACCGGATGGGCCGCAACTTCGCGTTCGGGTGCGTCCATCGAGATCGTTGTGCTCACTTCGGGCGCGGATGCGACGGCCTGCACGAGCGCTACGTGCAGGTGCACGGCGACGAGCGCGCGCTGCTCCGTCCCACCTTCGCCGATGCGAGCGCGGGGATGCGGCGATGAGCGCGCGCTACCAGATCTCGGTGATCCTCACCGACGAGTGCAACATGCGCTGTCGTTACTGCACGACGGCGAAGCGACCGGTCGCGATCGACGCGCGGGTTCTCGATCGCATCGCGCTCCTGCTCGATCGCACGGCACCGGCCGATCTCGACGTCAACTTCCACGGCGGCGAGCCCACGCTGGTCTGGGACGCCGTCGAGGGCCTCGAGGCGCGCCTTCGCGCGCTCTCCGGGGATCGACGCATCTCGCGCAACATCTGCACCAACGGCACCAAGCTCACGCCGGAGCGGGCGCGGTTCCTCGCCGAGGGTGGGTTCAACGTGCGGGTCAGCATCGACGGCCGCCGCGAGAGCCACACGAAGTACCGCTATCTCCTGGGAGGCGGACACGCGGATGCGGGCCTCGCCTACGAGCAGACGGTGGCGGGCCTCACGATGCTCCGAGACGCTCGCGCGCGCGTGGCGGTGAACATGGTCGTGACCCCGGCGACCGTCTCGGAGCTGGCGCGCAACGCCGTCTTCCTGGTCAAGCTCGGGCTCGTCCACCTCGTCATCTCGCCGGTCGTGGGGATGCCCTGGGACGAGCAGAGCCTGCTGACCCTCGACGGCGAGCTCCACAAGATGCGCGCCCTCTGGGAGCACTGGCGCCAGGGGCGGCCGGCCCACCTCCACGAAGATCTCCGCCGCGCGATCCTCTCGGAGATCGACCGCGCGACGTACTGCATCGGCGAGCGAATGAACCAGCCGGACGCGCGCGTGCTGGTCATCGGTCCCACCGGGCGCATCTTCGGTGACGAGCCCGAGGCACGCACCGAGGAGACGCTGGCGCTCGGGCACGTCGACGAGGTGGAGCGCTTCGAGGACGTCCCTCCCCTCGCGCGGACGGCCTTCCAGCTGATGTACGACCGTGAGTTCTACGCGCCGACCGTGCTGCGCGACGTGCGCCGAACGCACCGTCTGTTGCGCAAGCACATGCGGTCCCTCTACGAGCACCTCTTCGGGCCATTGCCTCCCGACGCACGCGAGGACGCGCCGACGGCGGCGTCCCTCGTCGACGATTGACCGCATCGGTCACGTGGTCGAGGGGAGCGGGGCGCGGCCCGGGGACATCTCAGGTCCAGCGAAACCAGCGCGATCCGTCGGACGACCGCGCCATGAAGCTGCCCGCCGTCCATCGATCGCGCTCGCCGCCCACCGGCGCGATCTCGTGCGCGAAGCGGCCCGCATCGAAGACGAGCAGGTCGCCCGCCTCGAGGGCGAAGCGCACGGAGGCGCGGGTCGCGAGCACGGGCTCGAGGCGCGCGCGCCCGCGGTACATCAGGTCCTCGCTGCGCTCGTGCCAGCCGAAGTCGTGGACCACGAGCTCCCCGCCGCTCGTCGGCGGCTGCAGGATCAGGAGCGTGCTGACCACCGTGCGCGCATCGAGCCGCGCTGCCAGCTCGGTGTACTGGGGGCGCGAGAGCTGCTCGATCTCGTGATGCGGAGGAATGCGCCCGCCGGGGGGCAGCCGCCGCAGGTTCATCGACAGGTACGGCCGGCCGTTCGGGGAGCGAGGGGTCTCGACGGCGATCGTGCTCAGCGAGCCGATGATCTCGGCCGCGCGCTCGCGCCACCCGAGACCGGAGAGCACGCTCGCGTTCGCCGCCTCGAAGCTCGCGACCGACGCGAGGTACCTCTCGAGGCCTCCCTCGGCCATGTCGAGCCCGAGGCCATAGGAGAACGCCGTGAACTGGCTCCCGAGGCTCACGCAAGGCCAGTCCGATCGCGCGCCGCCCTGCTCCATCCGCGCGACGATCTCGCCGGCCGTCGCCGGGTCGAGGGCGCCACGCACCCGCACACCGCGCACCTCGCCTGCGTAGAGACTCGCGAGCGCATCCGCGTGACGACGATCCCCTGCCTCGATCTCGATCGTGGGGAAGAAGGTCATGCCGGCGCGACGAGCCCCGCGGGGGGCGGGCCACGCCGCCCGCTGTTGTGCCAGCGCTCGACCGGCTCGTTCGGGAAGATCCACAGCGAGCTTCCGACGGGTCGGCCGAAGACGACACGCTCGTCGTCCGCCGTCGCCGGCCTCGGATAGACGCGCGTGTGCACGCCGCCACGCCGCGCCGCTTCGTTCGAGAGCCAATCGAGAGTGCTGCGGAGATCGTGCTCGGACCATCCCTTGCAGCTGCGCATCTCGAGCGTCACGGGGTCGAACACCATGTTGCTGTCACTCGCCGCGCGCGTGAGGAGCGCGTCCGGCAGCACCAGACAGTGATAGACGCGGATGGTCACGGGGAGCGCGCTCGCACGCTCGAACGTGCGACGGAAGCCCTCCGGCGTGTCACCGGGAAGGCCGACGATGATCTCCACGGCCGCCTTCGCGACGCGAGCGATCCGATACACCGCGGAGTCGAAGCGCGCCATCTTGAACGGTCGCTGCAGCGATCGCAGGAGCTGGGGATCTTCGGACTGCATCCCGATGCCGACCTTCGCGTGGGTCGCACCGAGGAACTCGACTTGCTCGTCGGTGAGGAGCGTCGGGTAGATCTCGCAGTCGAACGAGGTCGCCGCGAGCAGGCCGACCTCGGCCTCCGCCGAAGCGAGGGCGCGGAACGCGCGCGTGTTGAGGTTGAGACCCGCGTCCACCAGGGCCACGCCCGGCGCCTCGCGCTCCCGCATCGCGCGCAGCTCGGCGACCAGGTACTCGTGCGACGTCACGATGGTGCGACTGTCGAGCTGCCCCCACTGGCAGAACGTGCACGACATGGGGCAGCCGCGGAACGTCTCGAGCTGGCCGGTCACCCCGCGCGGCGTGAGACCGAGCTGATAAGGGGACGGCAGCGAGTTCATGTCGCGGGTGCTCGGGCGCGGTGCCGTCTCGGTGAAGCCACCTTCGCTCGGGAGGGCCAGCCCCGCGAGGCTCGCGAGTGGCGTGCCGTTCTTCCGTGCGTCGAGGATCTCGACGATCGCTTCCTCGCCCGGGCCGATCACCAGCGCATCCACGCATTGGGTGGCGTGGCGGTGCGGCTCCAGGGCGAGCATCGCAGGACGAGCGGACGGGCCGCCGAAGACGACGGTTCGCTCGGGTCGATTGCGCTTCAGGCGCGATGCGAGCTCGAGGAAGGTGGGAAGCGACCACACGTAGGTCGACGCGCCCACGACGTCCGGATCGAACGCCTCCAGCTCGTCGATCCAGCGCTGCAGAGTCCAGTTGCATCCATCGATGACGCGCACCTCGCTCGCGCGCCCCGAGGCGACGACGGCGGCCGCGATGCGATACGCCGCGAAGCTGAACGGCTGATAGTCGCCGCCGGCATCCCACGGATTCATGCAGAGGATCGCGACGCGCACGAGGATCCATCATACTCGATCGATCCAGCGCGACCAACGACGCGAGGCGATCCTCGCACCATGTGCCAAGAGGTCCGTCACTCACCCACGACCCGACCCCGGCGCCGAGGCAGGTACGAAATCGGGGGGAGCGGTACTAAGCTACGTCATGGCTCGATACGCCACACCGCTCCTCGAGCGCCGACGGCCCGACGAGCTGTCCTTGCACCTGGGCTATTGGCCAGGGGCGGCGGACACGGATCTCGCGGCGGCCCAGGCCCGCCTCGACGCGCTCGTGCTCGACCACGCCGATCTCCGAGACGGACAGGTGCTGCTCGACGTCGGTTGCGGCATCGGCGGCACGCTGCGCGCCGCGGGCCGACGGAACGATCTCGTGCTCCACGGGCTGAGCCCCGATGCTGCCCAGCTGCGGGTCGCGCGCGAGGCGGTGCCCGAAGCGAGCTTCCACGAGGGTCGCGCCGGACGCCTTCCGTTCGCGAACGGCTCGGTCGACCGCGTGCTCTCCGTCGAGGCCGCGTTCCACTTCGACTCGCGCGCGGGCTTCCTGTGCGAAGCGCGACGCGTGCTCCGTCCCGGCGGTCGCATCGTGCTGACGGACATCGTTCCCACCGAGCGCATGGCGGAGCTGCGACGCTCCGAAGGCCCGGCGTTCGCGCTCGAGCGCGTCCTGCAGGAAGGGATCGGGCCCTGGGTCGATCTCTGGGGCACGACCCCGGGCTGGACCGAGCTGTGCACGCCCAGCGTGCATCTCGACATCACCGAGCCGACGGTGCCCAGCTATCCTTGCTTCTTGGGCCCGCGCATCCGCGCCGTGCCCGGCGTGAGGCTCGAAGGCGACGACCCCATGACGCCCGCAGTCGCGCTGCTCGGCTGGCTGCAAGAGACGGGGCACGTGCGGGTCGTGCTCGTGGTCGTCGAGCACTGATGCGACGCCAACGGATTCGCGCCGCCGCGCTCGAGACGTTTCGGATCGTGCTCCTGGCCTCGGCCCTCTTGCTCTGCCTCGAGGCCGTCGCACGCGTCGTCCTCCCGTCGCACGAGGGCGCCCGCGGCGAGCTCTTCGACCTCATGGGCGCCGACGGGTTCGTGGCGATCGAGCAGAGCACGGATGCCGATGAGCTGCTCGCGCGCGTACGACGTCTTCGAGCGCGATCGCGAGCGCATCTGGCGCGTACGACCGAACCTCGCGATCGACGCATCCGAGCTCTCCCTCGGTCCGTCGCGGGCGTGGAGCGTCCACACGGACCGAGACGGCCGCCGCGCGCGCACGAGAGAAGCCACGACGCCCGGCGCGGCCCGCGTGGTGGCGCTGGGCGACTCGTGCACGTTCGGGTGGGGCGTGGACGACGACGAGCCGTGGCCGGCCGCTCTCGGTGTGGAGCGACCTGATCGCGAGATCGTCAACCTCGGCGTGCCGGGCTACAGCATCGCGCAGGGCACGCTCGCCCTCGACGACGTCGCGCTCGGTAGGGATGACACCGTCGTGGTCGGGTTCGGCGCGAACGACGGGCACATGACGCCGCTCTCCGACGAGATCGTCCTCGCGCGCCGGGCGTCGTGGCTGGGACGGGCGGCGTACCCGTTGAGCCGCTCGCGTCTGTTGATCGCCACCCAGGATCTCCTCTTCCCCGCGCAGACCGATGCCGCACTGGCGCAGTGGCGCGAGGGCGGCACGACGCCGCGCGTGGACGCGGTGCGCTTCGAGGCGCTGCTGCGTGCGCTCGGCACGAGAGCGCGCGAGGCACGCGGGACCATGATCATCCTCGACGTGTGCGCCCGCGACGAGTACGGCGCGGCGATGACCCGTGTCGCGACCTCGGGCGGATACGCGCTCGTCCGATACCGCGAGGTCGATGGCTCCACCGTCGATGGCTGCCATCCGACACCCGAGGGGCACGCGAGGCTTGCGCACGCGATCGCCGACGCGTTGTAGTGGCGCGTGATGCTGATCCTCGGCATCTCCGGCCTCTATCACGACGCGGCGGCGTGCGTTCTCCGCGACGGTCGTCTCGTCGCGGCGATCCACGAGGAACGGTGCACGCGCCGCAAGCACGATGCGCGCTTTCCGACCCGCGCCATCGCCGGCTGCCTCGCCGCCGCAGGCGCGCGCCCGGGTGACGTCGACCTGGTGGCGTTCCACGAGAAGCCGCTACGGAAGCTCGAGCGCGTGCTCGAGACGACGCTCGAGCTCGCGCCGGCTGGCCGCGCGCGATTCGCGGAGTCCATCCCGCGATGGATCTCCGAACGGCTACGGATCCGCGACACCCTACGCGGCCTCGGCGTCGCGGCGCCCATCGTGTTCCCGTCCCACCACGAGAGCCACGCCGCGAGCGCCTTCTTCGGGTCTCCCTTCCCGCGTGCCGCGATCCTCGTGAACGACGGCGTCGGCGAGTGGGCGACGAGCACGATCGCCGTCGGAGACGGGACGCGCGTGGAGCTCTTGCGGGAGATCCGCTTTCCGCACTCGCTCGGCCTGCTCTACTCGGCCTTCACGCGCTACCTCGGCTTCGAGGTCAACGACGGCGAGTACAAGGTCATGGGCCTGGCTCCTTACGGTCGGCCTCGGTACGTCGACCGCGTGCGAGAGCTCGTCCTGCCCACGGAAGACGGAGCGTATCGGTTGCGTCTGGGTGCCTTCGACTTCCTCGCGGGCGACGACATGATCAACGCGCGCTTCGGCAGCGCGTTCGGGCGAGAGCCACGAGAGCCCGAGAGCGAGATCGAGCCCTTCCACGCCGACGTGGCGGCCTCGATCCAGGTGGTGCTCGAGGAGATCGTCATGGCGCAGGCACGTCACGCACACGCGCGGACCGGAGCCGACGCGCTGTGTCTGGCCGGCGGCGTCGCCCTGAACGCGGTCGCCAATGGCCACGTTCGGGCGAAGGGGCCCTTCCGGCGCGTCTGGGTGCAGCCGGCCTCGAGCGACGCCGGCGCCGCGCTCGGGGCTGCCTGGATCGCCTGGCATCACCACCTCGGTCGCGAGCGCGCCGATCCGATGACCACGGCTGCGCTCGGTCACGCTTGCTCCGACGAGGAGATCCAGGCCGCACTGCTCGCGCACGGGATCGCCGGAGCCATGCCGCTGCCGAAGGCGGAGCTCGCCGATCGGGTCGCCGCGATGCTCGCCGGGGGCGCGGTCGTGGCGGTGGTCGACGGGCGCGCCGAGTTCGGGCCGAGAGCGCTCGGCCGGCGCTCGATCCTCGCCGATCCGCGCTCGGCCGAGACGAAGGCTCGCGTGAACGCGAGCGTGAAGTTCCGCGAGCCGTTTCGTCCATTCGCGCCCGCCGTGCTCGAAGAGCGCGCCGCCGAGCACTTCGCGCTCGAAGGTGACGCGCGGTTCATGACGTTCGTCGTACCGGTGATCGGCGACGGCCTTCCCGCCATCACGCACGTGGACCACACCGCGCGTCCGCAGACCGTTCCTGCGACCGACGACGGTCTTCTCCGGGCGATCCTCGAAGCGTTCGAGCGGCGCACGGGGTGCCCGGCCCTGCTCAACACGAGCTTCAACGTGCGCGGGCAGCCGATCGTCGACACGGCGGAGGATGCGCTCGACACCTTGGCTCGCACCGGGATCGATGCGCTCGCGATCGGGCCCTACCTCGTGGAGCGCCCGACCACGACGCCGGAGGCGCCCGTCGCGCCACCACCCGAGCCGGAGGCGCCCTCGCGTGCAGCGCTCGTGGCCACGTCCGGGCTCGCGACGTTGCTCTGCGTCGCGCTCGCCGCACGCGGGCACGCCTACGTCGCGGGGATCCTCGCGAGCGGCCTGCTCGCGCTCTCCCTCGCGTCCGCCGTTCGTCCCGAGCTCGGCAGACGCCTGGCGCGTGCGCTCGATCGATCGGGGCGTCGACTCGCGGCGCTCGAGGCCCGCGTCGTGACGAACGCCCTCTTCGTCCTGGTCGTGATTCCGCTGGCGCTCCTGCGCGGCCGGAGGTGGAGCTCCAACGAGGACCAGCCTGCCTCGTGGAGAACGGTAGAGAGGGAGCCCGACGATTCGTACCGACGGATGTCGTAGAATCCCGGCGTGTGGTTCACGCTGCGAGAGATCGCCGTCTGGCTCGTCCGACGCCGTAACCTGTGGCTGGTCCCGCTCGTCGCGGTCGTCCTCTTCGCGGGCGCCGTGCTCGCGGTAGGCACCCTCGGTCCGCTCGGTACCTTCCTCTATCCGTTCTTCTGACAGCCCGTCGATCAGCGGGTCGTCAGATCGAGCGACCAGCCGTCGAGCGTGCCGGTGTCGCGCGCCGCGCCGTCGACCACGGTCAGGCGATACGTGCCGGGCGCCATCTCGCCGGTGAAGCCCGCCACGTCGAACGTGCGGTGCAGGCTCGTGCCGTCGAGGAGCTGCTGGTTGAGGAGCACGAACTCGCGGCCGCCCACGCGCGAGACGCGGATCGTGAGGTCGCCGATGAACGAGTGCGTCAGGTCGACCGTGACCGTCGCCGTGCGGATCGAGCCCGCGTCGGTGACGACGATGTCGCTGCTCGCACCGGCCGGCGTGGCGTCCGGGATCGCGACCTGCGTCGTGCTCGCATAGTGGTGCGTCGTGTCGACGCCGCCGCAGCTGCCGGTGCAGCGCGTGATCTGGATCGACCAGCTGCGCAGCGTGCCGGTGTCGGCGCGGGCCGTGTCGACCACGCGCAGCGTCCAGTCGCCCATCGCCTCGGCGCCGTTCCAGTCGGCGACGCTGAAGGTCTGGCGGATGTCGTCCTCGCCCGCGCCCTGGCGGTCGAGCAGCGTGACGGTGCGTCCCGCGTGGACGAGCTCGACGCGGAGGTCACCGCGGTAGCTGTGCTGGACGTCGACCGTCACCGCGACCGAGCTGATCGAGCCCGCGCCCGCGACCGTGATCGTGCTCGACGCGCCGGTCGTGGAATTGTCGGGGATCGCGACCCCGGGGCTCGCCATGTCGGTCGTCGACGAGGGCATGTCCATGCAGGCGCGATCGGCGCTGCAGTCACTGTCGGCGCAGTCGCTCTGGCGGTCGCCGTCGTCGTCCGCACCGTTGTTGCAGATCTCGCTGCGGCGGACGGCGACCGGACGGCCGCTGACGTACGTCGAGAAGAACTCCTCGACGTAGCGCATCGAGATCCAGCCGAAGCCGGGGTGACCCGTGCCGTTGTCGATGCCGAAGCGGGAGTTGCCCCAGCTGTTCTTGAAGAGGAAGAAGCCCGTCTCGTAGACCGGCTGGCCCATCGCATCGACCATCAACTGGCCGCGCTCGTCGATGCGCTGCACGCGCATCTCCTGGTCGAAGCCGATGAGCAGGATGCCGTGGCCCGCGGGGCGCATGCGGCTGTCGGTCTGATCGGCAGCGTTCGGGTAGAGCACGATGCCGCGGCGCATGTAATCGCTCGAGACCGGGAGCATCGAGCCGCCGTGGTTCCACGCCTGGTAGAAGAAGGTGCCGCTCGCGACGACGGGCAGGTGGTTCTGCGCGAGGTAGCTCATGATCGAGCGGCGGCGCGGGCTGAGGTAGCGGCCGGCGGGGAGGCGGAAGCGCATCGCCGCGAGCGCCGAGGCCGGCGGCTCGCCGTTCGTGTAGCAGCGGGTCGGGAGGCCTTCTTCGCTGCCGGCGCACATCGGATCCTGCGTGGCGCCCCACTGCGAGCTCTCGTACGGCCAGACGCTCTCCTCGACGATGCCGTACTGGCTGATCGCCTCGAGGTTGCGCTGCGGGTTGCTGCCGGCCGTGTCGGTGAACGCGTCGACTTCGTTCTTCACCGACCACTGGAGGAACTGCTCGGAGAAGTCGGGGCGCGGGATCGAGCCCTCGGCCATGTAGAGCGACTCCATCAGCGCGGTGGTCGCGAAGATGGTGCACGTGCCGCGACGGCCCTGGTTACGGACGTCCGTCTGGATGTCGAACAGGTCCAGGCGCGGCGGCAGCACCTCGTCGGCCTTGCCCTCCTCGGGCAGGGTCGCCGGGTCGGGCACACCGTCCTGGAGCGAGGCGAGCGGCGAGAGCGGGGCGTCCTCGTAGGTGAGGATGTCCTCCGCGCCCGGTTGCTGCGCGCATCCGGCGAGGCTGGTGACGATGGAGAGAACGGTGAAGGTACGAAGGTACCGATGGCCCATGCCCTGCCTCACGCACATGCGATGCCGACCTCCTGGTGGACGAGGACCCCCATGATCTCCCGTGAAACCCCGGATGGCCAGTGCCGAGTGGCTAGCGCAGGCGCCGGTGCCGGCGGTCTCCGGGGGAGCCGCGACCCCAGCGGCGTGAGGCGTGCGAGAATCGAGGCCGTGACCCGCTTCGCTTCGCTCCCCCTCACGCTGGCGCTGCTCGTGCTCTCGTCCTGTGGCCCCTCCGGCGCAGGGCCGCACCTCTTGCCGCTCGGCCGCCAGACCGTGGCCGTCAACGAGACGCTCCGGGTCGCCCTGGACGTCGACAACCCGAGCGGCAGCGCGATCGCCTACCGCTTCGAGGCGTCGACCCTGACCGCGCTCGACAGCGTCGCGACCATCGGTGGCTCGCCGGCCGGCGGCGAGTTCCGCTTCACCCCGCTCTCGAGCCACGTCGGCACGCACACGATCACGTTCGTGATCGCCGCGCCCGGAGGGGCCGAGTACGACCGGGCGGACATGCTGGTCGAGGTCACGCCGGCGGCCGACGCAGCGCCCGTCTTCCTCGAGCCCGGCGCGGGCGCCACCTTCGACCTGCAGCGCGACCCCTGCGCGCGCTTCCACGTCGAGCTGCGCGACGACGACAGCACGAGCGTCGACGTGCACGAGCGCACGCCGCTGCCCACGGGCGCGACGCTGACGGCGACCGGCCCGAAGAGCGCCGACTTCGAGTGGTGCCCGACGCCCGATCAGATCGCCGCCTCCGCGCGCTGGACGATCGAGCTCGAGGCCGACGACCTCGACCACCCACCGGTTCCCCACGACTTCGTGATCGTCCTGCGCACCGGCACTTCGAGCGGCTGCCCCGGTCTCGCGCCGACGATCTCGCTCGTGTCGCCGCTCTCGGGCGAGCTGGTGACGAGCGGCGCCGGATACGACGTCGTCATCGAGGCCAGCGACGATCGCGGGCTGCGCGACGCGCCGCTGCTCTACTGGACGACCGAGCGGCCCGTCGATCCCACGATGCCCGACGTCACGGGCTACCAGCAGATCACCTTCGTCCCGGACGGCACGCGTTACCGCGCGCACGTCGGCTCGCTCGGCCTCGCCGAAGGCGAGATGCGCGAGGTCTTCTTCACCGCGAGCGTGACCGACAACGACGACGCGACGGGCGCCTCCTGCGACCACCGCACGGATCTGCTGCCGGTCGTCTCGTTCTTCGCCGTGGGCGGCGCCGGCGGCGGCACCACGATGGCGTGCGGCCCGTGCAGCGCTTCGGTCGAGTGCGCGAGCGGCCTCTGCGTGCCCGCCGCGGGCGGCGCACGCTGCCTGGATCTCTGCGGGCCGAGCGATCTGTGCAGCCTGGGTGCCTGCGTCGCGGTCACGACGACCGAAGGATCGAGCACGCGCGCTTGCGGCGACGTGATGGCGGCCTGCAACGGCGGCAGCGGCTGCCTCGACGACACGAGCGAGCCCGACGACTCGCTCGGCGACGCGACGATGCTCTCCTTCTCGGGCACGGCCGCGCACGCGACCGGTCAGATCTGCGCGAACGACGACGACTGGCTGCGCTTCGCGGGCGTGGCGATGGACCGCGTCACCGTCACGCTCGCGTTCGACGCGATGGCGGGCGACCTCGACCTCGAGGTCCGCGACATGGCGAGCACCATCCTGGGCTCGAGCGCCGGCGTCGGAGGCACGGAGACGGTCACCTATTGCGCGCGCGACGCCTCGGCGCTCTACGCACGGGTGCACGGCTACGGCGGCTCCGAGAACCGGTACACGCTGGACGTGACCCGCGACGCCGGCGCGTGCTGCGTCGACGACCCGGGCGAGCCCGACGACACGCGCGCCACGGCGCGCAGCTTCACGGGCACCGACTTCGACGGGACGCTCTGTCCGATGGACGAGGACTGGATCGCGCTCCCGATCGCGTCGGCCTCGCGCGTGGTGATCGATCTCGTCTTCGACGCGGGGCGCGCCGACGTGGACCTCGAGCTCGTCTCGCCCGCGGGCACCACGGTGGCTTCCAGCCTCGGGACGGGAGACACCGAGCACATCGACACGATGCTCACGTCGGCCGGGACCTACGCGCTCCACGTCTTCTCGATCGACGACACGGCGTCGAACGACTACCTCGGCATGGTGATGCTCACGCCGCTCGCGACGTGCACCTCCGACCTCTCGTGCCCGAGCGGCCAGGTCTGCGATGCCGGCGCCTGCCGAAGCGGGAGCTGCACCGCGGTCTCGAGCTGCCCGGCCGCGCATCTCTGCCCCGACGCGGGCCCGGGATCGAGCGCCAGCACCTGCAGTGCGAGCTGCACCGTGAACGGCGACTGCCGATCGAGCGAGGCCTGCAAGTGGTTCCCCGAGGGTCGGGCCTGCGCGACGCGCGGGACGGCCGCCAACGGCGCGACCTGCACGAGCTTCGCCGACTGCGGTGGACAGCGCGCCTGCCTCGACTGGCCCGGCGGATACTGCGCGCGCGCCGGCTGCGCGAGCGACGCCGACTGCGAGACGGGGACCTTCTGCGTCGCGGCCGCCGGCGGCACCCAGGTCTGCGCCCTCGACTGCACCACCGACACGACCCGCTGCCACGCCGGCATCACGTGTCGCTCGGTCACGGGCGTGAGCGGCGCCAGCCGTCGCGTGTGCCTGCCGTGACGCGCGGCCCGAGCGCGCTCCTGTTCGCCACGACGCTGCTCCTCGCCTCGTGCGCCCCGGGCGGGGCTCCGCGCGCGCCGATGGCACCGGCGCCGCGCATCGGCGGCTACGACGCCGTCCGGCCGATGGTCGTCGGCACCGAGATTTCGGTGCGAGGGCTCGGGCTCGACCGCGTGGGCCCCGTCGCGGAGCTGGTCGTGCGCGCGGGCGAGCGCGAGTGGATCCTCCCCGAGGCGACGGCCCTCCGCGGGACGAGCGCCGCGCGACCGTTCCTCGCGAGCAACGCGCTCGTCTCCGAGCTCGGCGTGGGAGCCCACGCGGTGACGCTCGTCGTCCGCGGCGACGAGACGAACAGCAGCCCCTTCGAGACGACGTTCGAGATCGGCGGCGATCTCGCGCTCGCGCTCGACGCCGGCCCGAGCGGCGTCGTGCACTTCGAGGACGTCGTGGTGGTGCACGGCGCGGGCGTCACCCCGGCGACCGAGGCGCCCAGGGAGGCCCACGTCGTGGGCACCTTCACGCCTGCGGGCGGGAGCGGCATCGCGATCGACGTGCTGCTCCCGGCCGAGCTCGCCGACCTGTCCGGCCGCGATCGTGCGGTCATGGTGCTCGGAACCGAGCTCGGGGGGCCCACGCTGCGCGAAGGAACGCTCGTCGGGACGATGACGCTCGAGGCCGAGCGGCGCGACGGGACGCGCGACAGCACGCCACCGGTCGACGTCTCGCTCGACTTCGCGGCGCCCGAGCTGTTCGCGCTCGATCCGACGAGCGCATCGGTCGGCCGCATCGTGACCGTTCGTGGCGCCGGCTTCCTCGGCCGGCCCGGACGCAGCGACGAGACGACGATCCTGCGCGTCGCCGCGATGTTCACTCCGGACGGCGGCACGGCGGGCGCTTTCGACATGGAGCTGGTGCCGACCTGGACCAGCGGCGCCGAGCTGGGGCTCGTGATCGAGCCGCGGGTGACGGGCGGCGCCGTGGTGGCGTCGCTCTTCGGGGCGCAGCGCGGCGTGCTCGTCGGGACCGCGACGCCGGTCGCGATCCGGGGCACCGCCGAGCTCGTGGGCGCGCCGGTTCCGTTCTCGCTCGCGCTCGGCCCGATCCATCAGATCGTCGAGCTGCGCTTTCTCCCCGGCTGGTACGGCAGCCTCACGCATCTGGGGCTCGGCGCCGCCGAGCCGCAGGTCAAGGCGGCGATCGAGGCGCGCATCGAGTCGATCTACGAGGGCTACGCGGTCGACGTGCGCACGAGCGCCGTGACCGACCACGCCCCGTCGGCGTTCGCGGTCGTCGAGATCGGCGGTCCCGATCCGAACGGCTCGGGCCTGTTCGGCTACGACAACTCGGCTGGCAAGGACGTGGGCAACCTGCGCTTGTTCGATCACATCGGCGGCGCGAACGCCGAGACGCAGATGGACGGCTTCCCGGGCTACGGCGGCGTGTTCGTCGAGTCGATGCTCTGGTGGTCCTCGCACCCCGAGCTGGCGAGCCAGCGCCCCATCGGCGCCCCGCCCCCCGAGCCGCTCTTCGACGAGGTCTTCGATCCGGTGCGCGCCGAGCCCGCGACCTACGAGGAAGCGATGGGGAACGGAGAGCCGGCGCGCGTGGCCGTCGTGGCGCGCGCGATCCGAGCGCTCTCGAGCCTCGTCGGCGAGACGACGGCACACGAGCTCGGCCACAGCCTCGGGCTGGCCCAGCCGAACGGCGATCCGACGGCGTTCCACGACGTCGGCGATGGCGAGGGCTGCCTCATGGACTCCGGCTCGGCGCGCCCGCTCGGCGAGCGCATGGCCGAGCCCGGATTCGCCACGTCCCACTTCTGCTACGACGAGCCCGAGTACCTCGCGTCGATCCTCGCGGTCGAGTGAGCCGCGTGGATCAGCGCAGGGTCCCGTAGCGCGCCACGATCTCGTCCCATCGGCGCACGCGCTCGTCGTCCTCTCCCATCATCTCGACGATCCACCGCCGCACGTATTGGCAATCGAGATCCGGGCCCCGCACCGCGACGAGCTGGCCGAGATCGCCGACGTCCTTGGGCCGGAAGAACAACAGCTTGAACACGGCAATGGCCTCGGCCGAGAGGAAGGCGCCCGTCCAGCCATCCACCGTGATCGAGACCTTCGTCCGCGCGGCCTCGTCGGAGAAGGGGATGCTCGGGACGAACACGTCGATGCGCATGCCGTCCCAATCCCCGACGAACATGCCATCGCGCGCGGCGCGCGCGGTCGCGGCACCTCGATCCACGCGCACGCCCACGCTCTCGAGCGCCTCGAAGACCCTGGACAAGCCGTCGAGCTCGCAGAAGACGTTCACGTCGACGTCCCGCGTACCCCGAGGAACGCCCGCCACACCCAGCGCCAGCGCGCCGCCGAGCGCGTGAGGAACGCGACGCGCCGCGAGGGCATCGGCGATCGCTCGCCCCGCCGCGGCCGCGGTGCGTCGATGCTCGCTCATCGCTTCCGATCGGCGCGAAGCCGCCCGAGGGCCACGAGCGTGCTCTCGGGCAGCGGATCTTCGTACGCGAGCACGCGCTCCGGAAACGGGCTCGCACGAACGGCCCACATCGCATCCAGCGCGCAGTCCTCCACCTCACGCCAGCGCTCCTCGGGGGTCATGCGCGCCCAACGTGCCGCGTCGCTCCCCAGCGACTCGTCCTCTTGCGCGGCCCACCCGGGGAGCTTCACCAGCATTCTCTTCAGGGTAGCAGGCCGGCCGACGACTTCTCGCCGGGCGTGAGCGCGCGGCGGACGACGTCGTAGATCGCCGGGTGGTTCTGCAGCTGATGGTGCATCACCCCACCGAAGCGCTCGGTCTCGATCGGGAACGAGTGCTCCTCGAGGACCGCGTCGTGCGGCGTGCTGCTCGGCACGCGTACGAGGAGATCCCCGATCATGCGCCCCAGCGGGTGCTCGGGATCGCGCGTCACCGTCGCCGACACGAACGAGTACGTGACGGTCGGCAAGAGCGGGATCTCGCGGCCGGGGCCCGCGTCGAGCGCGTCGAGGTCGCGCCCGATCCAGTCCTCGTCCACGAGCCAGCCGTGCCGTAGGTCCTTGATGCCGGCACTTCGGCCCTCGAGCACGCGCGAAGTGACGAGCGTGGCCGGCAGATCGATCGCGCCGAGCACCGTCGTGAGCACCGCCCCGAGCTTGGCGAGCGGCGCGCCCCGATGCGGGGAGCCGAGCGAGATCACACGCCGCACCTTCTTCACCCAGCTCGCGCCGGCCTCGGCGCCGTAGTGGCACGCGCTGCGCACGACGAGGCCGCCCATGCTGTGGCCGACGAGCACGAGCTCCTCGATCGGGATCGGATAGGCGACGACGAAGCGCTCGAGCAGCTCCGAGAGGGCGCGCCCGTTCGTGGAGACGTGGCAGCCCGTGTTGTAGCGGAGCCAGATCGGGGTGACCCCGAGATCGCGCGCGAGGAGTGAGCCGAAGCTCGCGGTGGGATCGCCGTGGTAGGCGTGCGCCTCGAGCACCCACGACCACTCGGTCGTCCCCAGGCCGTGCACGAAGAGCACGACGCGCCGGCTCGGCGAGGGAATCGCCGCCTTCACCGTCTCGGCATCGACCCGCGCGAGGTAGGCGTCGCCGGCGCGCAGCACCATGCCGAGGTCGAGACCGTTGTCGCGGGCCTGGAGGTGATCGCCGATCGCCGCGTTCACCAGGCCGAGGCCCGCGTCGCCGATCCACTCGGCCGTCCGCAGCACGTCCGAGCGCATCGGCATCGCCGGGACGAGCCCCGGCGTGCTCTGCTCTCTCGCGCGCGCCTCGACGAGGTCGAGCCCCGCATCCGTGACGGCCTCGACGGCGCGGTTGACGAGCTTGATCGAGCCGAGCACGCCACGGGTGCTCAACCGACGGATCGCGTCGACGGCGCGGGCCGGGACGCGCACCGGCTCGATGTGATCGGTGACGCGCATCACGTTGCGCGCGGTCGACTCGTGGCCCTCCCCGACGAGATCGACCGTGCGATCGATCGCCTCGTGCACGAGTGACTTGAGCCCTCGCCATCGGCGCATGGAGAGAGTGTGCCCCGAAACGACGAAGGCCCGGATGCCGATGCATCCGAGCCCTCGCGATCACGCGATCTGCGACGCGCGCTCGCCCGGGAGAGCCCGGGAGAGCCGCGCGCGGATCAGGTGCACTCGCCGGTGTGCTGCACCGAGACGCCCGCGCCCGCCGCGTGGCACGCGTTCGAGTACGTCACGTTGTCGCAGCCGCAGACCGGCTGGTAGAGCGCCGTGCACACCTGGGGACGCACCGCGCAGGTGCCCTGACCGTCGGCCCAGCCGCAGATCTGCGAGGTCGGGATCGAGCAGAACTGACCCTCGGGGCAGGTGTTGCCCGCGCGGCCGCCGCACGCGATCACGTCGGGAACGCAGGCGCAGACGCCCGGCGTGTCGTCCCAGTGCGTGCCCGCGCTGCAGGCGAAGCGAACGAGGGGGCAGCCCATCGGCGCCGGGCACTCGCGGATCTCCCAGCTGCAGGTCGTGAGGTCCGGGTTGCGCAGGCAGTGGCCCGTCCAGCCGCCGATCGAGCCGTCGTCGCACATCCGCGTCGCGATGCGGAGCGGCGGGCCGCAGAGCGCCTCGTCGCAGGCGTCGCCCGCGTGCACCGGGAGCACCGGCGCGCAGTACGAGGGGCAGGGCGCGCGGATGCAGACCACGCGGTGGCACTCCGAGCCCGTGGGGCAGCGGTCGTTCGTGCCGCACTCGGCGCGGCACTCGGCGCCCGAGCACGCGAGCGTGAGGTCGAAGTTACCGCCCTCGTCCCAGTACTCGCGCACGATCACGAGGTAGGTGCCGGCGCGCGAGACGCGCACGTCGAGGTGCGAGTCCGTCGAGCCGCGATAGTCGTCGTTCACGGCGATCGGGCGCGCGCCCGACCAGCTCGATCGCGTCGCCGGGCCGTAGAGCGCGATGACCGTGTCCGAGCCGTCGATCGCGTGCGCGTCGAGCGTCACGCGCGCACCGGCGCTCGCCGTGAAGAGCCAGCCGGCGTAGCCGCCGCTCGCGTAGTGACCCTCGAGCGTCTCGCCGAACGCGATCTCGCCCTGGATGGCGACGCGGCGCGTGTACGAGTCGGCCGGGATGTCCTGGTCGGCGAGGTCGGCGCCGAGGATCTGGGCCTCGAGGTCACCCGACTTGTCGCCCGCGGGGGCCTGCGTACAGCCAGTGGCGAGGGCAACCGCGAGGAACGCGACTGCCGAGAAACGCGTGGAGCTCGTCATGCCCGGTGTGCAATGCAGTGCGCATGCCACCGAGAGTGACCCACGTAGTCCTACCTTTTCGGGGATTCCGATGGGAGGGGGTGGCCAGTCGATCGGCCGGCCGAGCCCCGAGGCGGCCGCTCGGCTTGCTACCGCGGGTCGCCAACCAGCATCGTCCCATTCGTCGCGTCGCGCGACGATCTGGGACGTAGTCGATCAGCCGCTCGACTTCACGTCGACCAGCTTGCCGGCCTGGACGACGGTCTCGGCACCGATCGTGACCGTCGTGCGGCGCACGAGCATGGGGATCTCGACGTCCGAGTCCCAGCTCGCGCCGGTCACCTCGGGGCACGTGTGGCCGAGCGTCAGGTGGCAGCCGGGGAGCTTCAGATCCTGGAGCAGCGCACCGATCGGGGCGAGCACGCCGGTGTTCGTCCCGAAGCCGACCTGACCGGCGCGACGCCCGCGCGTCGAAGCCTGGAGCGCCGCTTCGAGCCGCGCGCACGGCTCGCTCGCCCCCTCGAGCCGCGCGACCTCGCCCTTCTCGAAGAAGATCTTCATGCGGAGCGCGTGCGGTAGCTCGGTGCCTTCGGGGAGCCAGAGGCCTCCGTCGGGCACGAGCGCGCCCTCGACGCTCGACGGAACGCCGAAGACCTCGCCGCCCGGCAGGTTCGTCCAGCCGGGGCCGTGCAAGAGCCCACTGGCGACCACGACCTTCGTGCTCGGGCTCATCGTGATCTGGAGGTCGGTCCCACCCGGCGCGGTGACGGTGATGGGCTTGGTCGGGAGGAGCTTGCCCGCGAGCCACTGCGAGACGCGCTCGACCTCGTCGTAGTCGGCGCGCATGGCCTGGCCCATCATCGCGGCGGTGACGCCGATGAGGTGGCCGTGGCGCCGCTTGGTCTTGCCGGTCTCGACGATGCGGCGGCGCAGATCGACCGGTAGGCCGCCTTCGATCGCGGAGACGAGCAACGAGGCATCGGCCCGCTCGACGTGCGCGAAGAGCGCCTCGACGTAGTGCGCGTCGTACGCCTCGTTGGGGCCGACGACGAACGCCTGCGCATCGGCGCCGATCGCGGTCGCCGCCTCGAGCAGCGCCGCGGCGATCGACGCCACCTCGCCGCGGTGCGTGACGACGACGACGTTCTCCCCGGCGCGGATGCCGAGACACTTCTCGACCGCGTTCTTGGCGCCGGCAGCGATCGCAGCGGCGAGCGCGGGATCCGGCGGCGGCGCCGTGATCTGCCGGCGCGGCACGAGCACCGCGCTCGAGGGACGCTCGCGCCGCGGCGGGCGCTGGGAGTCGGAGGTCACGCTCGCGCCCCGATCGGAAGCTCACCCGGCACGCGCGGAGTCTCGCGCCGCATCAGCGGTACGTGCAGCGCAGCTCGTAGTCGCAGAGCTGGTAGACGTCGCCCTCCTCGATCCGCTTGGTGTCGACGCGCCGGCCCTGGAACTCGACACCGTTCGTGCTGCCGAGGTCCTTCATGTAGAAGCCGCCGTTCTGGAAGATGATCGCGGCGTGACGGCGGGAGATGTTGCCGTCCTTGATGGGGAGGTCGGCCGTCTTGTTGCCGCGGCCGATGATGAACTCCTCTTTCTGCACCGGGTACTTCTGCCCGTTGAAGATGACGAAGAGCGTGGGCATGCCGCCCATCGCGGCCTCCATCGGCGCGGCCGCTTGCTGCGGCATCGAGGGGCGCAGCGGCGGAGGCTGACCACCCGGCGCCGGAGGGCGCTGCGTGGGCGGAGGCGGATACGAGCTCGGCCGCGGCGGCGCCGGGTAGCCGGGGTTGCTCGCCGGAGCCTGACCGTAGCCGGCGTTGGGATAGCCGCCCTGTTGTCCGGCGCCGTAGGACGGCGGGGCCGGGTAGCCGCCTTGCGAAGGGGGCGGGGCCGCGAAGCCGCCCGACGACGAGCGAGACGGCGGCGGCGCGGGATAGCCGGGATTGCTCGGCGGCGGCGCGCCGTACGCGGGCGGCGCCGGGTAGCCCGCCCCCTGGGGCGCCGAGGGTCGCACCGGCGGGCCGGGCGGCGGTGCCGACGGGATGAAAGGCTGGCTCGGAACGCGCGCGCGCGCCGGGGCGGCGGCGGCAGGCGCGGCCTGCGGCGCCGGCGCGGCGCCGGGCGAGGAAGGACGCGGGGCCTGAGGCGCGGCCGGCGCCGGGCCCGCGGCCACCTGTCCCGTCGGCTCGGCGCGGCCGCCGTAGTTCCGCGATCGCGCGTACTGCCGCATGGCCTCGTTGACGAGATAGTCGACGGAGCACTCGAGCTCCTGGCTCATCTGCTCGAAGATCTCCCAGAGGTAGTCGCGGCACTGGAACTGTCGCAGCGTCTTCTTGTTCTGGTCGTTCATGGACGCTCTCTCTCCTCGGGAAGGGATCGAAGTCGAAGGGCCCGCGCGCGCTCAGTGCGCCGGCGCAGGCGCGGGGGCGGGGGCGGTGCCCGACGCGGGCGGTGCGCTCGGGGCCGCAGGCGCGGTCGCCGTCGACGCGGTCGCCGCGCGCTCGCGGATCGCCGCGATGGCGTCGGTCGCGACGTTGCCGATGGTGGCGTGCGCATCCCAGTGGTCACCGTGGGTCGCGAGCGTCGACGTCGTCATCGCCGAGAGGGCCGGGAGGTCGGCCTCGGTCCCCGCCCGTTCGAAGTAGTAGAGCGCGATCGTCTGGTGGGCCCAGTCGGGGGAGGCCAGCTGCCCGCGCACGACGGCGGTCGGCTCGGGGCGGATCTGGGCGAGGCGCTCGGCATAGCCGTGCAGCTCCTCGCGCGCGTAGCGGATGTGCTCGCCGACCGGCAGGCGCGTGAACCACTCCTGCACCACGTCGGCACCGCCGAGCGTGAGGAGCAGCGTGCCGACGCGCCAGCGCACACGCCAGATGGCGTGGTCGTTCTCGGCGTTGACCTGCGTCGCGAGCGGCCAGAGCTGCGGGATGACCGTGCGGTCGTGCGAGTCGGCGACGCGGTCGAACGCGTAGTCACGCACGCGCGGCGGCGTCGCATCGCTCAGACCGAGCGCGAGCAGCGTGGACGTCGCGCTCGCCGGCGTGTGGCCTTCGAGGGCCTGAAGGGCCGTCACGCGCCGCGTCTCGAGGGCGGCCGCCGTCGTCGGCGGGGTCGGCGTCCCCTGCTGCACGATCTCCATGAGGCGCCCCTGCACGGCCGTCTGATCGCCGAGGTTGTGCATCGCGGGCAGCGCGCCGGTGGTGATGAACTGCTCGCGGTTCAGCTCGGTCGCGGTGCCGAGCTGCGCGTCGGTCATCGTGCGGCCCGAGGCCGTGGCCTGGTTGGCGATGCGGTCGTGCAGCCAGGTGCCGAACTCGGGGCCCTCCATCTCGCGCTCGATCGTCACGATGCGCTCGGCCGCGCGCGCCTTGGTCGCGTCGTCGGCGAGCTGGGAGATGAGCAGCGCGATCTGCACGAGGGCGGCCTGGGGCAGGTGCGAGGTCATCGCGTCCACGAGCTGACCGCACGCGGCGGCGCCCAGCTGCCGAACGACCTGCTCCGCGCTGAAGTTGCCGGAGAGGTTGCGGCCGTTGAAGTCGACCGTGAACCAGCCGACGACGGCGTCGGTCATCTGCTGGCGCACCGGCGCGCTGGCGTACTGGAGAAGGAGGAAGGCCGCGTCCTTGGCGCGCACCTGCATGGCGGGCGGCGGGTCGTTCGGCCCCGGCGGCGTCGCGGTCGCGGCGGCGCCTTCTCCGCGCATGAGCCCGAGCAGGCCCGGCGCCATCCCGTCGACGATCCGCGTGCGATCCGCCTCCGGCAGGCCGCGCACGACCGTCTGCAGCTCGGTCACGCCGTCGACGTCCTGGCGGTCCATCTCGACCAGCGCGAGCCCGGCGCGGATGCGCAGCTCGTCGTGGTAGCGCGGCGAGCTGAGCACCGCGACGATCCGGCCCGGACCGCGAACGGTGCCCTTCCAGGTCTCGATGTCGCCCTCGGTGATGGCACACGCCCCGAGCGCCAGGGACGCCAACATGAACAGCGCGAGGGAGCGGACGGGGTTGAAGCGTCGGAAAAATCGCATGAATCCTCGTGGCGCGATCCCGCGGGATCACGCGCGCAGACGTCTCCCCGGACGGGAAGCCGCCCGGATACTACCCACCCGGGGTTCTGGCGATCAAGAACCGCTGGAAGGGACGAGGCTTCCGGGCGGCGGGCCTGCATGCTAGGGCCCGCCGCTCATGGCCGGTGCCCTACGTGCCCTCGGAGGCTTCCTCGGCAGGCATCGCCTGCCGCTGGCCTACGGCGCCGTGATCCTGCTGGCCGCCGCACTGCGCTACGTGGGGCTGGAATTCGGCCAGAGCGCCCCGTGGGCCCGCCCGGACGAGGAGATCTTCGCCCAGATCGGGATGCGCCTGTTCGGCGACGACAACCCCCACGTGGCCGAGGGCGGCTGGCCCGAGCTCTGGTTCCGGGCCCACCACTGGGTGCAGCGGGGCCTGCGGGCCTGGTGGGCCTGGCGCTACGGCGAGGATCTCTCGCTCGGCTGCGTCTTCGTGCTCGCCCCCGATCGGCTGCTCGTGCCGCTGCGGATCCTGGCCGCGAGCTTCTCGGTCGGGACCGTGGCGCTCGTGATGCGCCTCGGCTGGCTCGCCGCGCCGCGGCGCATGGGGCCGAGCGAGCGGCACGCGATCGCGCTCGCGAGCGGGCTCTTCTACGCGGTCGACGTCCTGAGCTCGCGAGACGCGCACTTCGCGGTCTCCGACCAGCCGCTCGTCTTCTTCATGGTGTGGATGTTCGTGGCGGCCGCGCGCGGGCTCGAGCGCGGGTGGCTGATCGACTTCTTCACCTGCGGCATCGCGCTCGGCCTCGGCATCGGCTCCAAGTGGGCGGGCTTGCCCTTCGGCATCGTCCCGGTGATCGCGCTCGGCGTGCGCATCGCGCGTCACGGCGCCGCGCCACGGAACGTGGGCGCCTTGGTGCTCGGGATCGCCGGCTTCCTGATCGCGTTCCTCGCGACCAACCCCACGTTCCTCTCGCACTCGAGCGACTTCACCAACGGCGTCACCAGCGTCGCGCTCCGCTACGACCCCAACGCGCCGCGGGCCTTCTCCATCTACACCGACGTGCCGATCGAGTACGGCATCACCCGGCACGCACGCGCGTCGTTCCCCTTCGGGCTCGGTTGGCCGCTGACCGTGATCGCAGGGCTCGGCGCCCTCGCTTGCATCGCGATCGGCTGGCGCCGCCGTGCGCCGGCGACCTTCCTCGTCGGCTTCTGGACGATCTTCTTCTGGGTCGTCGTGGTCGGCCGCACGACGCTCTACTTCGCGCGCTACTCGATGCCCGCGCACCCGACGGCCTGCGTCGGCGCGGCGATCCTGCTCGTGATCGCGTTCCGCTGGCTCGCGCGGCGGCGGGAGAAGACGGTCGTGCGCAGCGACGCCGACGCGCGCTGGCGCGTGGGCGCCTTCTCGGCGCTCGTGCTCGTGCTCGCGGCCGAGCCGACGTGGCGCTCGATCGAGATGACGGCCGCGTTCGCACGGCCCGATACGCGCGAGCGCGCCGTCGCCTGGATGCGCGCGCACGCCCACGACGAGCCGATCGACGTGGTCGGCGGGTACTCGCGTCCGCTCGCCGTGCACGATCGCGTGGCCGACCGCTGCGAGGAGCTCTTGCCTCCGAGCTTCGGCGCGCCGCCCGCGCTGCGCCTGCAGGGCGCGAGCGACAGCAGCCGTCTCATCACCGATCGCCCGGCGAGCTGGCACCCGTTCGCGGCCGACATCGTGTACTGGGGCCTGCTCCACAACGCGCCCTCGGCGACCGCGCACTGGATGATGGTCGCGCAGCCGTGGCTACCCTGCGGCCAGCCGGTCGCGCGCTTCGCCGCCTACGATCCGCCCGCCTCCTGCTACCGCGAGGCGGCGCGCTTCGAGCCCGAGGGCGTCGACTGCGACGCGATGTGGGACGACCAGGACCATTTCTACTCGCCGCTCTGGGGCTTCAGCCGGCCCTGGTCGCCGAGCACGCCGGAGGCCGCGCGGATCGGCCCCTCGATCGTGATCTACGAGCGCACCTGCCCGTGACCGCGGATTGGCGAGATCCGCCCGCACCTGCAACGATAGGACGCTCATGAGCGCCGCCGAGCAGAGAGCGGAGACGAAGGACGCGAGCGCCACGCGCGAGCCGGCGGTCCCCGACGTCTCCGTCGTGCTCCCGATCTACGACGAGAAGGACAACCTCGTCCCGCTCCTGGACGAGATCGAGAAGGCGCTCACTGCCGCCCAGATCACGTTCGAGGTGGTGGCGGTCGACGACGGCAGCCGCGACGGCTCGCGCGAGCTGCTCGAGAAGCTCGCGAAAGAGAAGCCCTGGCTGCGCGTCGTGCTCTTCCGACGCAACTGCGGGCAGGCCGCGGCCTTCGACGCCGGCTTCCGCCACGCGAGCGGCCGGCGCGTGGCCACGATGGACGCCGATCGGCAGAACGACCCGGCCGACATCCCGCGCCTCATCGCCAAGCTCGACGACGGCTTCGACGTGGTCACCGGCTGGCGCCGCGACCGCAAGGACGGGATGTTCCTGCGCAAGGTCCCCTCGCGCATCGCGAACTGGTTCATCCGCAAGGTCACCGGCACGAAGATCCACGACCTCGGCTGCTCGCTGAAGGTCTACGAGCGTGAGATCACCGACGAGATCCGCCTCTACGGCGAGATGCACCGCTTCCTCGTGCCGCTCGCCGAGAGCCAGGGCGCGCGCGTCACCGAGCTCGAGGTCGGCCACCGCGCGCGCGTCGCCGGCGTCAGCAAGTACGGCCTCTCGCGCACGGTGAAGGTGCTGCTCGATCTCCTGACGGTGTGGTTCCTGCGACGCTACGCGACCAAGCCCATCTACGTGTTCGGCGGCGCCGGCGCGGCGATGATGGGCCTGGGCGTCATGCTCTCGGCGCTCGTGCTCTACGAGAAGATCGCCGACGGCGTGTGGGTGCACCGCAACCCGCTCTTCAACATCGCGCTCATCAGCGGGCTGCTCGGCGTGCAGTCGCTGGGCCTGGGCCTCTTGGCCGAGCTCATCGTGCGCACGTACTTCGAGTCGCAGAACCGCGCGCCCTATCCCATCGCGCGGCGCATCGGCTTCCCGGCCGTGCGCGCGCTGCCGCGCCAGGGCGAGTGACGCGCACGCCATGTGCGGGATCGCGGGCCTGATCGGGAGCGAGCCGCGCGAGGGCGTCGTGCGCGCGATGTGCGACGCGATCGCGCACCGCGGGCCCGACGGGCACGGCATCGAAGTGCGTCGCGCGAACGGTCGGGTGGCCACGCTCGGCCACCGGCGCCTCTCCATCGTCGACCTGGCGACCGGCGCGCAGCCGATGGAGGACGTCGCGCACCGCGCGATCGTGTCGTTCAACGGCGAGATCTACGACCACGTGAAGACGCGCGCGCGCCTCGAGAAGGAAGGCGTGCGCTTCGCGACGCAGAGCGACACCGAGGTGATCGTCGCCGGCTTCGCCGCGTGGGGCGAGCGCATCGTGCCGGCGCTCCACGGCATGTTCGCCTTCTGCGCCTTCGACGAGCGCGACGGCACCGTGCTGCTCGCGCGCGATCGCTTCGGCATCAAGCCGCTCTACGTGGCGAAGCTCCCGGACGGCGGGCTCGCGTTCGCCTCCGAGCTCTCGGCGATGCTCGCCGTGCCGGAGATCGGCAAGAAGATCTCCGATGCGGGCCTCGCGTCGTACTTGTTCAGCGACTACGCGCATCCGCCGCACACGCTGATCGAGGGCGTCGAGAAGCTCGCGCCCGGAGAGCTCGTGCTCGGGCGCGTCGGCGGGCGCTGGGAGCGGCGCTCGTACCTGCCGCCGGCGGAGACGGACGGGCCGGCGCCGAGCCCCGAAGAGCTCTGGGCCACGCTCGGCGACGCGGTGCAGTCTCAGCTGATGAGCGACGTGCCGCTCGGCGTGTTCCTCTCGGGCGGCCTCGACAGCTCGTGCGTGGCCGCCCTCGCCGCGCAGCGCAGCCGCTCGCGCCTGCAGGCCTTCTGCATCGCCTTCGAGGACGCGAGCTTCGACGAGAGCGCGCACGCGCGCCGCATGTCGGCCCACCTCGGCCTCGAGCACGTGGAGGAGAAGCTCGATGCGCCCACGCTGCTGGCCCACGTCGATCGCGTGCTCGGGCACCTCGACGAGCCGCTCGGCGACCACTCGATCGTGCCGACGGACCTGCTCTGCCGCCTCGCGGCCAAGCACGTGAAGGTCGCGCTCGGCGGCGACGGCGCCGACGAGCTCTTCGGCGGCTACCCGACCTACCGCGCGCACGTGCTGCACGCGCGCTTGCTGCGGCCGATCACACCTCTCTTCCGTGGCGAGCGGGCGCGCGCGCTGCTCGAGCGCATCCCGGCGAGCGACGGCTACCAGGCGCTCGACTGGAAGGTGAAGCGCTTCCTCGGGCGCTGGGACGACGACGTCGCGACGCGGCACCTGCGCTGGATGAGCGCCGTCGATCTGCCGGCGCTGCGCGATCTGATGGGCGCGCGCTATCGGGCGCCGGCCACGCTCGCCGAGCCGGTGCGCGGCGCCGATCCGATCGCGAGCGCGAGCGCGCTCGACTTCCGCACGTACATGCCGGGCTCGGTGCTCACGAAGGTCGACCGCGCATCGATGGCGCACGGCCTCGAGGCGCGCCCGCCCTTCCTCGACGAGAAGGTCGTCGCGCTCGCACGCCGCGTGCCCTCGCGCGACAAGGTGCGCGGCTCCACCGGCAAGTGGCTGCTCCGCCGCGCGAGCGAGCGAGCGCTGCCCCGAGCGATCCTCGAGCGCGGCAAGCACGGCTTCTCGGTGCCGCTCGCCGCATGGCTGCGCGGCCCGCTCGGGCCGCGGATCGAGGCGATGGTGCGGGACTCCCCGCTCTGGTCGGTGCTCGATCGCCGCGTGGCGGCATCGTTCGCGCGCGCCCACGCCGATCGACGGGGTGATCATGCCAAGGCGCTCTGGGCGCTGCTCGTGCTCGACGTCTGGTCACGGCGCTTCGGCGTTTCGGGTTAAGCTCGAACGAGGAGGCTCCATGGATCGCATCGCCATCGTGTCGTCCGCGCTCGCGCTCGTGCTCGCCGCCGGTTGCTCGTGCTCGACCGAGACCGCGAATGGCGATGGCGGCACGCAGGCGATGGACGCCGGAACCGGCCTCGACGGCAACGGCGCCGACGTGAACGCGCCACCGATCGACACGGCCGTCCCCGGGATCGACGGCAACGGCGCCGACGTGACCGTACCGCCGACCGACACATCGGTGCAGGGAGTCGATGGGAACGGTTTCGACGTCGGCCCGCCCGGCTGTCACCCCGCGATGTGCCAGTCGCACCTCTACCAGTGCGGAAACTGCACCGACGACGACGGCGATGGCCTGATCGACGCCGAAGATCCCGACTGCCTCGGGCCCTGCGGCAACAACGAGGCCGGCTTCGATCCGATGATCCCCGGGATCTCGCTGACCAACTGCTCGGCGGACTGCTTCTACGACCAGGACGGCGGCGACGGCAACGACGGCTGCACCTACGACTACCGCTGCGACATGCTCAGCCCCGACGTGAACCCGGGCGGCCCCGGCGGCACTACGCGCTGCGACTACGACATGGCGACGGCGATGAACACCAACGCGTGCCCGCCGACGCAGCCCGCGATGTGCCACACGACGTGCGGCCCGCTCACGCCGAACGGGTGCGACTGCTTCGGATGCTGCGAGGTGACCCCGGGCTCGGGCGACTACGTGTTCGTCGGCTCCGTGCCCGACGCGGGGCATCCCGCGTGCTCGCACGACTCGCTCGACGATCCGCAGTCGTGCCGCCCCTGCACGCCGGTCGCGGACTGCCTCAACACCTGCGAGCACTGCGAGCTCTGCTTCGGCCGCGACACGCTGCCGGCGGACTGCTTCCCCACGCCCGACGCAGGCACGCCCGTCGACGCTCACGTCCAGCCCTACCCGGACGGCGCCGTGCCCGATGCCTACGTGCCGCCGGTCGACTCCGGTGTGCCGGCGCGCTGCATCTCGACGCGCCAGCCGTGCGGCCTGCCGACGGACCCGGACTGCCCCCCGGGAGAGTTCTGCATCACGGGCTGCTGCCAGTACTTCGGCTGATCAGCCCCCAGCAAGGAGTGCTCGCCCCGGAGGGCCCGGACGGGAGCGCGCGCAGCGCGCGGACGGGAGGGACCGGAGCGGGCGAGCCGATCAACAGTGGCAAGCGGCCGTGCCGCCGGCGCCGAGGCGGATCTCGCAGGGCGCGGCGCAGGGCGTCTCGAGCCGGAAGTGCAGCACGAGATCGGCCGTGCAGTCGGCGCTCGGAGCGGCCGGCATGATCGAGCGCATCGCAGCGCCACAGGTCGACATGCCCGTCCACGACTCGGTGTACGCGACGTCGAAGCCGTTCGCGTCGTGCGCGACGACGCTGTACGTGCGCGCGAGCGAAGCGCCGCTGCAGGCCGTGAGCGCGTCGATCCGCGTGTCGGTGAAGCCGTGATCGCTCTCGAGCGAGACGAGCATCGGCGAGCTCGTCGTCAGATCGGGCACCGTCAGGGTGAGGACCGCGCCCTGCTGGACCACGCCCGCGAGGCCCGCGGCGCCGGTCGAGCGCACCGGGCTGCACGCGTCGTGCTCGCCGGCGATCGTGAGATCGTAGACGCCGCTCGTGGCGGTGACCGGCTGGTGCGTGCTCGAGCAACCGACGAGCGCTCCGAGGACGAGGAGGTAGGCGGCGGGCTGAACGATCGCGGAGTGACGCATGCCTCGCGGATAACCGAGCGCCCGATCGGCCGTCAAAGAAACGGCAGGCGTGCCTGCGGGGCGAGCACTCTTTGCTGAGGCTGATCGGCTCGCCCGCTCCGGCCCCTCCCGTACGCGCGCTGCGCGCGCTCCCGTCCGGACCCTGCGGGGCGAGCACTCTTGCTGAGGCTGCCGCACCGCGTCGCAACGACACCGAGAACAGTGACTATTCTCAAGAAGTCCACGAGAACGGGCTGACGTTTCGCGCGCCCACGCGCATAGACTCCGACCCCCCATGAAGCTCGCCAGCCTGCGCAGCGGTCGCGACGGAATGCTCGTCGTCGTCTCTCCCGACGGTTCTCGCTTCGCGCGCGCTGCGGGCATCGCCGCCACGCTGCAGGCCGCGCTCGACGACTGGGAGCGCTCCGAGCCGCTGCTCCGCGCGCTCTCGGAGAAGCTCGCGGCCGACGCCTCGCTCGGCGAGAAGCTCGACGTCGCGCAGCTCGCGTCGCCGCTCCCCCGCGCCTACGAGTGGGTCGACGGCTCGGCGTACATCAACCACATCGTGCTGGTGCGGAAGGCCCGCGGGGCCGAGCCCCCCAAGACGCTGAGAACCGATCCGCTCGTGTACCAGGGCGGCTCGTCCGACTTGCTCGGCCCGCGGGAGGCGATCTCGCTCGCCGACGCGTCGTGGGGCTGCGACTTCGAGTCGGAGGTCGCGGTGATCCTGGGCGACGTGCCCCAGGGCACGACGAAGGAACAGGCCGCCAAGTACGTCCGATTGATCACGCTCGTGAACGACGTGACGCTCCGCAACCTGGTGCCGCCCGAGCTCGAGAAAGGTTTCGGCTTCTTCCAGAGCAAGCCCGCCACGGCCCTCGCGCCCTTCGCGATCACGCCCGACGAGCTCGGCGCGGCGTGGAGGGACGGCCGCGTGCACCTTCCGCTCCGCACGTGGCTCACGCGCGCCGGCGGCGCCGAGACGCTCGCGGGCGATCCCGAGGCCGGGCCCGAGATGCACTTCTCCTTCTTCGAGCTGATCGCCCACGTGGCCAAGACGCGGCGCTTCGGCGCCGGCACCATCGTCGGCAGCGGCACGGTCTCGAACGAGGATCCGGCGCGTGGGGTGTCCTGCCTCGCCGAGCGACGCACGCGCGAGACGCTGGAGTCGGGCAAGCCCATCACGCCCTTCCTGGGCTTCGGCGACCGCGTGCGAGTCCAGATGACCGACGCGAACGGGCGGGATCTCTTCGGCACGATCGATCAGGTCGTGGTCGAGGGCCGCCGCTGATCGCAGACTGTCCGCGGGCGCACGGGAGAACAGGAGCAGCGATGACGGCGACGATCCGGCTCTACAACTATTGGCGCAGCTCGGCGAGCTACCGCGTGCGCATCGCGCTCGGGCTGAAGGGTCTGGCTTACGAGTACGTGCCCGTGCACCTCGTGAAGAAGGAGCAGCAGACGAGCGAGCACCACGCGCGCAACCCGATGGAGCAGATCCCGGCGATCGAGCTGGAGATCGGCGGCCAGAAGCGGATCGTCGCGCAGTCGATCGCGATCCTCGAGCTGCTCGAGGAGCTGCATCCGTCCCCGGCGCTCCTGCCGAAGGACGCGTTCCTTCGCGCGCGCACGCGCGAGCTCGCCGAGCTGGTGAACGCCGGCATCCAGCCGCACCAGAACATGTCGCCGCTCGCGCGCCTCGACGCGGTCCAGAAGGGCGCCGGGCGCGAGCACGCGATCTTCCACAACGTCGCAGGCCTCTCGGCCTTCGAGGAGCGCGTGAAGGAGACGGCCGGCAAGTACTGCGTGGGCGATGGGCCCACGTTCGCCGACTGCTGCCTGGTGCCGCAGCTCTACTCGGCGCGTCGCTTCGAGATCGACGTCGCCGGGAAGTTCCCCACGCTCACGCGCATCGATGCGGCGCTCGCCGAGCTCCCGGGAGTCGCGGCCGCGCACCCCGACCGCCAGCCCGACGCGAATTCCTGAAGACGATCACGGAGAAACCATGCCCACGAAGGTCGAATCGCTCCGCATCAAGCGTCTGGAAGCCCTCCACTGATTTCTTCGGGGCCGATAGGCGGCCCCGCCCCGCCCGGCAGAGCCGGCTCGGAGCCCCACCCCTCCTTCCGCCTCGTCGCGAGGCTCCTCGCGCCGCGCGCTCTCATCACGGAGAAACCATGCCCACGAAGGTCGAATCGCTCCGCATCAAGCGCCTCGAAGCCCTCCATTACTACGTCCACGATCTCGAGCGGAGCCGGCGCTTCTATCTCGACAAGTTCGACTTCGCCGAGGTCGGCGCGAGCAACGCCGCGACCACGAAGGCGGGGCGACAGCAGACGACGGTGTTCGAGGCCGGCGAGACGCGCGTGATCGTGAGCGCGCCCGAGGCCGGGACGAAGGACTCGCGCGCCTCGCGCTGGCTCGCCAAGCACCCCGACGGCGTGGGCTCGCTGGTGTTCGAGGTCGAGAGCATCGACCACGCCTTCCGGCTCCTCGAGGGGCGCGGCGGCACGCCGATCACCGACGTGGTCACGGCGGAGGACGACCTCGGCCGCTACCGCACGTTCTCGATCACGACGCCCTTCGGCGGCGCGACCTTCCGCTTCGTCGAGCGCACGAAGTACCGCGGCCTCTATCCGGGCGTCGAGCGCCATGCCGCGCCCAAGGGCGGCAAGAACGGGTTCGGCTTCCGCAACATCGATCACGTCACGAGCAACTTCGAGACGATGGCGCCCGCGCTGCTCTGGATGGAGCACGTGATGGGCTTCGAGCGCTTCTGGGACATCGCGTTCCACACCGACGACGTGACGAAGAATGGCAACGTGGCGTCGGGCGCGAACATCGGCTCGGCTCCGCCGAGCACTCTCGCGAACGCGAACATCGGCTCGGCTCCGCCGAGCACTCTCGCGAACGCGAAGAATGGCTCGGGCCTCCGCTCGATCGTCATGCACGACCCCGTCTCGCACGCGAAGTTCGCGAACAACGAGCCGCTCCGCCCGCACTTCCGGTCGTCGCAGATCAACATCTTCTACGAGGACCAGAAGGGCGACGGCATCCAGCACGCGGCGCTGGTGATCGACGACATCCTCGGCGGCGTGGAGAAGCTCCGTGCCCGCGGCGTGGAGTTCATGCCGACGCCGAAGAGCTACTACGACATGCTGCCGGCGCGCCTCGAGCAGATCGGCGTCAAGCGCATCGACGAGGCGATCGACGTGCTCCAGAAGCTCGAGATCCTCGTCGATGGCGAGCACGAGCACGAGTACATGCTCCAGATCTTCCTGAAGGACTCGGCCGGCCTCTACCGCGAGCGCGACGCCGGGCCGTTCTTCTACGAGATCATCCAGCGCAAGGGCAGCGAGGGGTTCGGCGGCGGCAACTTCCGCGCGCTCTTCGAGAGCATCGAGCGCCAGCAGCAGACCGAAGGCCGAGCGTGATGGCGCGTCGGAGCCCTCCCCCTCTTCGAGGGAGAGCTGAGCTGCGCCCGCGCCGCATCTGCGTTGAACGAAAATGGGGCCTCCCATCGAGTGATCGCCTGCCGCGCCGGGCGGGAGCGCCCCTTTGCCCACGCATGCGAGCGAACAGGAATGTGTTCAAACGATGATCAACGGCTCACTCGCTACGGTCCCTACCGTCCGCGGGCTGCGCCCGCTCCCGTCCGGGCCCTCCGGGGTGAGCACTCCTGCGGTCGAAGCGTCGCACCCGCCCGTCGCTACCCATGGGGAAACCTGCGTTGAAAACCCGACGCGCCTTCGGCTCCGCCACAGACGAAGCCGCTGCGCAGCTTCGTCGAAATGCGAGGGTGGACCCTCGCGCTCCCCACCTTCGTCTTCGCGCGGTACGACTCCGGGTGCGCGAGGGCTCGGCCCTCGCCTTGGCCGAATCGGCGGAGCCGGTTCGGCTGTGGAGGTGCCGAAGGCGCCGCGGTTCTTCAAAAGCAGCCCACCTCATGGGTAGCGGCGGGCGGGTGCGAGGCTTTGAACGCGATGAGCGGAGCGCCGTCGTTCGCGCGGAGCGTCCGCGGGCAAAGGGTCGCTCCCGACCGACGCGGCCTGGTGATCGACAGCCAGATCGGTATCGAGCGATTCTCGACACTTCGACCTTCATTTTCGTACCAGGGTTGGGTGAGGGCTCATCATGATCGAGCGTCTGGTCTTCGGAGACGTCCCCAAGAAGCACCACCTCAAGCTCGTCGGCGCCGACGGCGCGCTCCGCTGGGAGGAGTGCTTCACGCGCGACGGCTTCGATGCCGCGTACACGATCGCGTATCACGCGCATCCCCCCCACGAGCAGAAGTTTGCGCGCGACCGGAGTGGTCCGCAGAGCGGACCCGACACAATTGTGTCGGCCCGGCCAGCCGGGCACTCCGGTCGTGACTTGGAGCACGGCTGGCGCGCGCCCCACGCGCACGCGAACGACACCGGCCACCGCCTCGCCAAGCGCCACTTCAAGACCGGCACGCGAGAGAAGAAGGGCGGCGCGCCGATCGACGCGCGCGTGCCGCTCTGCTTCAACCCCGACATCGTCCTCTCGGTCGCGCATCCGGATCGCAGCGACCCCGTCTACTTCTCGGACGCCGACGCGGACACGCTCTTCTTCGTGCACGAGGGCGGCGGCACGCTGCGCACGATGCTCGGGGACGTGCCCTTCCGGAAGGACGACTACGTCTTCCTCCCGCGCGCGCTGATCCACCGCTTCGAGCTGCCCGCCGGCGTGACGCAGCACTGGCTCGTGATCGAGTGCCGTGGCGGCATGCACGTGCCCAAGCAGTTCCGGAACGAGTCGGGCCAGCTGCGCATGGACGCGCCCTACTGCCACCGCGACTTCGTGCACCCGAGCTTCGTCGGGCCCGTCGACGAAGGGATCCGACAGATCGTGGTGAAGCGCCGCGACCACTTCCACGACTTCGTCGTGCCACACTCGCCGCTCGACGTCGTCGGCTGGGACGGAACCGTGTGGCCCTTCGCGTTCCCGATCCTCGCGTTCCAGCCGCGCGTCAGCTCGGTGCACCTGCCGCCGACGTGGCACGGCACCTTCGCGGCGAAGGGCGCGCTCATCTGCTCGTTCGTGCCGCGCCTGGTCGACTTCCATCCCGACGCGATCCCCTGCCCCTACCCGCACTCGAGCGTCGACGTCGACGAGATCCTCTTCTACGTGCGCGGCAACTTCACCTCGCGCCGCGGCGTCGGGCCGGGCTCGATCTCGCTGCACCCGGCGGGCATCCCGCACGGGCCGCATCCGGGCAGCTACGAGAAGAGCATCGGCAGCACGCGCACCGACGAGCTCGCCGTGATGCTCGACTGCTACGCGCCCTTCGACGTCACGCCGGCCGCGCTCGGCATCGAGGACGCCGGCTACCAGGACAGCTTCGTCGAGTAGGGGCGCCGCATTGGGGATCCCCGCGCGCCGGCGAGCAGGTGGCCAGGACGGAAGGGGCCGGAGCGGGCGAGCCGATCACTGCTCGTCGGCAAAGAGTGCTCGCCCCGGAGGACCCGGACGGGAGCGGGCCCCGCCCGCGGACGGAAGGGGCCGGAGCGGGCGAGCCGATCACCTGCTCGTCGGCAAAGAGTGCTCGCCCCGGAGGACCCGGACGGGAGCGGGCCCCGCCCGCGGACGGAAGGGGCCGGAGCGGGCGAGCCGATCACTGCTCGTCGGCGCAGCTTCCTCTCGACCAGCGGAACCACCGCGCGTGCACGCGCGGGTAGAGCCAGCTGCCGGCAAGCATTCCTGCGAGCGTCGCGAGCGCGCCCAGCTGCAGCTCGCCGAGCTGCACCCAGACCGCCGCCGGGCAAGCGCCGGTGATCGCCCAGCCGATGCCGAAGAGCGCCCCGCCCACGAGCGTGCCGCGGTGGATCACGCGGACCTCCGGCTTCCGCGGGACGTGGCGCGACAGAACGAAGGGCCAGGCCACGAGCAGGAGCACGACGGCCACGCCGAACGCGACGAGCAGCCGCGGATCACGCAGCGTGAGCATGCCGTGGAGCGTGTCCCAGCTCGTGAAGCCGACCGCGGAGAGCACGACCCCGAAGACGGCTCCGACGAGGGCGCTCGAGAGCACCTCACGGAGCGGGCTCACGCAGCGCCCCGCTCGAGGATCCACGCGACCACGATCCCCGTGCCGAAGAAGGCCGCCGTCGCGGCGATGCTGCCGTGCTCGCGGCGACTGAGGCCGCAGAGCGCGTGACTGGACGTGCAGCCGCCCGCCATCCGAGCGCCGAACCCGACGAGCACCCCACCGAGCGCGAGCGCCATCCACGCGAGCACGCCCTGGCCGAGCTCCGCCCCGAACACGGCGCCCCGCAGCGTGGGCGACACGACGAGCGTCCCGCACGCCGACGACGTCGCGAGGCCTCCGAGCGCGAGGCCGACGACGAACGCGACGTGGCCACGGGTGCGCGGTCGAGCTTCGGGCAGGACGACGCTCGGCACCGCGGAAGCCGTCGGATCGGGCGCCATGGGGTGCGCGGTGACGGCAGCGGCACCGAAGGCCTGCAGCGTCGCCGCTTCGAACGCGGCGGCGAGCTCGGTCTCGGTCATCTCCGGCGCTTCGGCGGTGCGCGGCGCGCTCGCGCGGTCGACGAGCGACGCGATCCGCCCGGACACCCCGAGGGGTCGACCGAGGAGCGCCCGATGCAGGACGGGCACGAGCGCCAAGAGCACACCGCCGACGAGCGGGGAGATCATGCGCTTCGGCGCTCCTTCGGGCGCAGCAGCGCGCCGTTGGGCATCAGCGTGAGCGGCACCTCGCGGCCCTCGGCGGCCAGGCGCAGACGCGCGCAGGTCCCGTAGTCGGCGTGGCAGTACAGCGCCATCCACACCCCCATGGAGCCGTGGTTCCGAAAGGCGAGCGCCATCGGACAGGACGAGAGGTGCGGGCACTTCGGCTGGGTCATGCGCTCGCGGCGCGCGTCGGACGCACGTCGCTCTCTTCGATCGTCGGACGATCCCGCACCGACCTTGAGGACGCACTCCCGAGAGACGACGGGCGCGTCGTCCGTCGGGCACGCTGCCCCGGAGGCGCACAGCGCGGGCGTAGCCCGCAGCCCAACGACACCGGCGCCGCAGCGCGGCGAGCTGTCTCGGAGCCGCGCCTTGGCGATCGAGTGCTGCCGCAGCTCGGCAGCGCCCGCTGCGCGACTTGCCCCCCAGCCTCCCCGAATCGTCGCGCCACGCGACGATTCTGGACGTAGTCGATCAGCGCGCGACGCAGGCGCTGCCGTAGATCGTCCGCGACGTGGCGCTCGCGAGCTGCCGGCACGCCATGCCGCTCGGGCAGCCGCTGTCGTCCGTGCACGCCGCCGAGCACACGCGCGGCGCGCCCGTGCGCGGACGGATGCAGAGGTTGCCGAGGTCGCCGCAGTCGGCGTTCGCGCTGCACGCCTCACCCATCATCTCGCGATCGGCGTAGGGGTGGAGCGACGGGTTCTGGTCGACGCCGTGGATGCCGTACATCGTGTGGAAGCCGTAGCTCGACTCGCCGTCGAGCCGCGTCAGGAGCGAGCGCACGGTGCGCGGGCGGTGGTGGCCGCGGCTGTCGCGCTCGATGAGGTGCGAGATGAAGTCCTGCACCGTGCTCGGCGTCGACGCGTTCGAGAAGCTCGTGGTGGTGATCACGTTGAGGTCGCGGAGGTCGGGATGCGCGGGGTTGCGCGAGAAGGCCTCGCCGATCTGATACGTGTCGCAGCCCTCGGCGACGACGATCTGGTAGCGGCCGCTCGCCATCGGGACGCTGGCCATCTCGCTGTCGTCCAGATCGCCTTCCTCGGTGCGGCGCCAGTTCGCGAGCGCGAAGCCGTAGAACGGGCCCGAGTGACCCGAGTAGACGATCACGTCGCGCGTCGCGAGCGAGGCGCGCGCGTCGGCCTCGAGCTGCCGACCGCCGGCGTCCGTGTCCGGGTCGGTGTCGCCGCCCGCGTGCCCGTAGAAGAGGCGGACCTCGATGCGGACGCTGCGGCCGTTGGCCTGGATCGTCCGCGTGTACGCGCCGCTCGTGCGGCTCAGGTCCTCGAAGCGCGAGACGGGGGCGCGGAAGCCCTGCTGGCGGAGCCAGGCGTCCATCGCCCGCGCATGCGTCACGTGATAGCCCGCGTGGTAGTCCCAGCCGAAGTGGACGTCGATGTCGAGCACGCCGTCCGCGAAGAGGCGCTGGTAGTCGAACCACGCGTCGTGCGAAGCGGTCTCCGGTCGGATCGTCACGGTGAGGTCGCGGCGCTGCGCGGCGGGGGCTGCCGTGGCGCTCCACTCCGACCAGGGCGCGTTGCGATACCACTCGTGGTTCGTCTCGAGCTCCGCCATCTCGGCGTTCGTCGGCAGGCCGACGGTGAGCGTGAAGGTGCGCGTACCGCTCGGGCCGGCCTGGGTCGGCAGGAGCGTCATCAGGTTCGTGCGACCGGCGACGAGCTGCTCGAAGTCGAAGCGGTAGGTCAGCGAGCCGGTGCTCTCGGGGCGGATGTTCGCCGACGTGTAGTCGCCGGCCTTCGCCATCGCGCCGAACCCGCCGTACGCGTGGTTCGACTCTTCCTCTTCCTTGTCGACGAGGTACTGGTTGAGGAACCAGGCGAGCGCCGTCTGGCGCAGGCCGACCAGCTCGCGGGCCCGCGCGAGGCGTGCCGACGCGGGGCGGCTCGCGTAGCTGGGCTCGAGGGTCACGGTGTCGGTCCCGGAGATGACGAACTCGCGCGCGGTCGCGCTCAGGAAGTCGTCGGCCTTCCCCTCGGGCACGATCTCGCCGTCCTCCACGAACTCCTCGCCGGTGCCGAAGTCCTCGGGCGCCGTGGAGGGCTCCTGGGCACATCCGGCCAGGGCGAGGACCGACGGCCAGAGCGCGACGAGGGCGAGGCGAGCGACTTCGTGCTGGGTCATGCCCCGTTCGTCGCAACGCGCGTGCCTACATCCTGCGCACCGATGCTACCCATGTTCTCAGGCGAATTCGGGGGTCGGTGATGCGACTGGCGGCCCGAGTGGCCAGCGGCCTCCCGAGCCGGGGGTCGACCGTCCCCGGGCGAGGCGGTGTCGGCACCCGGGCTCGAGAACGAGCGAGGCACCACGATCGCGCGCCTCCGTTCGATTCGAGTGATCGATTCGTGGGCACACCTCTCAACCGGAAGCATGAGCTTCCGTGCGCGCGCGTTTCGGGCCTCCCTCCTCCTGCTTCCCACCCTCGCTGGCTGCCCCGCCCCCGTAGCGAGCCCTGCCGACGTTGGCGGGGCCGTCGACGCGTGGGCACCCGACTCCGGCCCGCGGATGGATGGCAGTGCGGCACCCGACGGCGGCAGCGTGCCGGATGGGAGCACCGAGCCGGACGGCGGCACGTCGGACGGCGGCGCGACGCCCGACGCATCGACGGTGCCCGACGCGTCGATGTCGTCGACGATCGGCCCCGCAGGCGGCTCGGTGTCGGCGGGCGAGGCCGAGGTCACGATCCCCGCGGGCGCGCTCTCGACCGACGTCGCGATCGGCGTGGCCGCCGTCGCCGCACCGCTCGCGCTCCCGCCGGAGTACACGGCCGTCTCTCTCTTCTGGGCCTTCACGCCGCACGGCACCACGTTCGCGACGCCGGCGACGATCCAGATCCAGCACGCCGGCGGCGCCGACGCCGTCCTGCACCTCGACTCGCCCAGCGACACGGCCTGGGACCTGGTGGCGAGCCCGTCGCTCGACGCGACCCGCGCGAGCTTCACGACGTCGACGTTCAGCTTCTACGTCGTCGTGCACCGCGTGGCGACGACCGCCGCCGTGCGCCCCTTCTACGCGAGCGCGCCGCTCTGGAACGACTACGTCGTCAACGACGGCCCGACGGGTCTGGCGGCGACCGGCACGGTGTGCACGAGCGCGATGGCGAGCGCCGCCCAGCTCCACAACCACTGCATCCATGGTGGCGAGATGCGCGCCGTCGACGTCCCCGGGCACACGAGCTGTGCGGGCCTGGCCGCGACGGACGACCTCGGCGCCTTCGACTGGGCCTGCGTCGTACAGGCCGGCCAGGCGGTGATGGTCTCGACCCACCTGCACGAGGACGTGCGCCTCGCGACGCTCATCGACTTCACCACGCTCGCGTGGCGCGAGAACACCGTCAGCGTCACCGACGGCGGCACGGGCCTCTTCACCACGCCAGCGGAGCGCTGGTGGGCCAATCCGATCGCGGCCGACGACGACGGCGGCATCATCGGCTCGGCTGCCACGGCGGGGACGATCTTCGTCGTGCGCGCGAGCCCGACCGCCGACTACGTGCTGAGCGCCGACCGGATCGGCCTCGTCGTGCAGCCCGGCCAGCACCTGGGGCCGCCCACCGGAAGCTCGATGGGCCTCGTGCGGACGCCCGGGAGCGCGTCGGTCTTCGGCGCCTGGATCGAGGGCGACATCGTCGGGGGCGGGTCCACCCTGCGTCTGGTGCAGAGCGTGATCCGACACGTGCACTTCTCGGCCAGCCACCTGCTCCTGACGTACACGATGGCGACGCGCGTCGAGCATCTCGAGGGAACCTGCGTCGCCGACGGCGTCGGGACCGTGAACGACATCCTGCTCAGCATCGACTTCTTCAGCTTCGGCGATCGCGTGCGCGACTTGCGCGCCGCGCGGTGCGCGACCGGCCTCTCGGTGCAAGGAGGTCGCCACGTCGTGGAGGGCGTGCTCGCGTTCTCCGGCCGAGTCGGCGTGGGCGCGGGCGGCGGGGCCAACGTGCTCGCCGACCTCACGACGGTGCACAACGAGCAGAACGGTGTCATCCAGCAAGGCGCCAACGCGATGCTGCACGTGACGACCGCCCACAACCGCGGCGACGGGATCCAGCTCACCGGCAGCTTCGACCCGTCCGTCGTGCTCGGCGTCATGTCGACGCAGAACAGCCAAGCCGGCTTCGGGATGTCGGGGTCGACCCCCGGTGTCGACGAGGACGTGTGGGACGTCGTGAGCTACGCGAACGTGTGGTTCGGCTACTTCTTCGGGACGCGCCCGGCCGGCGGCTTCCCGTGGATCTCGTTCCACGGCCGCTTCGGCACCGGCCAGACCGGCAACGCCCCGCCGACGATGTGGTGGGGCGCGCAGAGCTGCTACTTCCCGATGCCGAACGGCTTCCGCTCGGGAGACTGCGCCGGCTCGCGCGCGACGACCGCGACGCCTGGCGCCGACGGCCTGCGGTCGCAGTCGGTCGCACCCTACTCGTGCGAGCTCGACACCAACAGCGATGCGTCGTACCTGCCCCTGAGCGGCGGCGGCGGCTTCTTCCCGACGCGCGTCCCGCCCTTCGACGAGCCGGCGAACACGAGCGACGTCAACGGCGTCCGCGAGTTCGCGAGCGTCACCGACTGGTTCGGCTTCGCCGGCCCGTATCGCGCCTGGGGCGCCGAAGGCAGCGCGACGCCCAACTGCCTCGCGCAGGGGCCCTGCGACGCCACCGCGGTGGGAACGCGAGGCTGTCAGATCTACGACTACACGCTCATCGGCATGGCCGACGAATTCGTCTGCGCGCGCAGCATGCCGGTGCCGACGGGCGACGACGTCGTCACCTGGGACGTAGCGATCGGCGGTCCGCACGGCTTCCTCGCGGACGACGCGGCGTGCATGGCGACCTTCTCTCAGGCCACCATCCTGCCGCCATCGGGCGCGCGCACGTACTCGCTCTGCCACGTGACGTTCCTGCACCTCGCGCGCGAGCTGGAGGGAGACCTCGTCGGCAACGACAACGTCCTCTGCGAGTCCGGCGAGACGTGCGTCTTCACGCCCAACATCGCGAGCTATCAAGGCGACGGTCCGTTCATCACGGCAGGGACGTTCGTGGACGGAACGATCCACGGCGTCACCATGCTGCGCTACACGACGAACGGCGTCTCCTCGCCCTTCCGACCTTGAGCGCCGGTCGGGTCGCGCGGGTGGATGCGCGTGGCTCGACACGACGTAGGCTTGAGGGATGCGCCTCCCCGTCGGTGCGCTCGCCCTCTGCGTCGTCGCGCTCGTGGCGGGCGCGGTCTCCGCTGCGCCCGCCGGCGCGCAGGAGCGGCCGGCGTTCTTCGATCAGCCCTCGCGCCTCGTGGTCGTCGGGCACCCCGCGCCCGGTCAGCGCTACCCGCTGCTCGTCGCCTTCCCGCCGACGGGCTACCCGGCGCAGTGGACCGTCGACGAGATCCAGAGCGCCATCCCGCTCGAGACCTACGTGCTCATGATCACGCCGGGCGCGCCGCAGCGCAGCGAGTACTCGCCCGCGTTCGCGCGCTACCTCGACTGGACCGCCGCGCGCGTGCGCGCCGACCTCGAGACGGCCTTCGCCACGCAGCCCGCCGACCGCGATCGCGTCTACGCCTTCGGCTTCTCGCTCGGCGGCGACATCTCGTGGGGCCTGGTGGCGCGCGAGCCCACCCTCTTCCGCGGCGCGGTGGTGATGGGCAGTCGCTCGTCGGCGCGAGGCCACGGCGATGCGGTGCGCTCGCTGGCCACGCGCCACGTGCGCGTCGCATTCCTCATGGGCGACGTCGACGACGCGTCGCGCCAGCGCGGCATCGCCAGCGCCGAGGCCTGGGCGCGCGAGCACGGGGTCACGACGCGCATGTTCTCCTTCCACGGCGACCACGAGATCCCGCCGCTCGACCTCGTGCGCGCCGCCTTCGAGATGGTGCTCGCGCACGCGCGCTGATCCGGAGAGGAGCGGTTCCCGCGCGGACGCAAGCGCCCGCGCGGAGATGGAGGGATCACCTCCTCGGCAAAGCGTGCTCGCCCCGGAGGACCCGGACGGGAGCGGGCCCGCCCGCGGACGGAAGGGGCCGGAGCGGGCGAGCCGATCACTCCGCGGTGGCGGGAGGCGTCGCCTCGGCGCCCGAGCCGGAGCGGATCACCACGGCCTCGTCGATCTGCACCTGGCGCACGGGCGCCGCCGTCGGCGACGGCACATCGGGCGCCGGCACATCGGGCGCCGGTGTCTCGGCGGGGAAGACGTAGTGAACGAGCGCGAGCGCGAACACCGTCCCGAGCACGGCCGCGACGACGAGCAGGCCGAGCGCGCGCACCCGCGACGGCTCGGAGGGCCGACGTGGCGGGAGCGGGGGCGGCAACGCGCTCGAAGGGCGCTCCGCCTCGGCATCGTCCGCGGCCGACACGAGCTGCACGTCGTCCGTGAGCGCGTCGATCTGGATCGTCCGATTCCCGTCCTGGGCCACGCCTATTCGTAGCACGCGGGGGATGCGAGCGGCTGGCGGGCCGTGCGGAAAGGGCCCGTCAGCGCGGATCGATCGCAGCGTTGGCGAGATCGGTGATCGCGTCGGTCAGCTCGCCGATGGAGAAGGGCTTGTCGAGGTACCCGATCCGAGGATCGCCCGCGCGCGGGCTCGCCCTGCTCGCGCCCTTGGCCGCATCGCCCGACGGGTATCCCGAGATGAAGAGGACGCGCATGGCGCGGTCGGCGCCGAGCAGCTCGCGCGCCAGCTCGATGCCGCTCGCGCCGGGCATCACGGTGTCGGTGACCAGCAGATCCGGGCGCTCGACCTTGCGCAGGATCGTCCGCGCTTCCTCGGCGCTGCCCGCGGACTCGACCTCGTACTGGAGCTGCTCGAGCACCCGCGTCAGCATCCGGCGGAGCGCCGGATCGTCCTCGACGACGAGGACGCGACCGATCGTGTCGAGCTCCGTGATGGCGGGCCGCCGCTGCACCGCCCGCGCGACGCCGGCGCCCGGGCTCTCGCTCGGCGGCAGGATCAACGTGAAGATCGTCCCCACGCCCTCGGCGCTCTCGAGCCGGACCGCGCCACCCGCTTGCTTCACGAAGCCGTCGACGGTCGCCAGCCCGAGCCCGGTCCCCTTCCCCGGCGCCTTCGTCGTGTAGAACGGCTCGAAGGCCTGCTCCCGGACCTCGTCGCTCATGCCGACGCCGGTGTCGACGACCGTGAGCGTGACGTGCGAGCCCGGCTCGAGGGGCGGCAGCTCCGCGACCGCGCGCTCGTCGAGCTCGACCCGCCCGGTGCGGATCGTGATCGTCCCGCTGCCGGGGATCGCGTCGCGCGCGTTGACGACGAGGTTGATGAGCGACTGCTCGAGCTGCACCGGGTCGACGCGGACGGCGCCGACGTCCTCGTCGAGATCGAGCTCGAGCGTGATCTCGTCGCGGAGCAGGCGCTTCAGCATCGGCGCGAGGTCGCGGACCGCGAGCGTGGGGTCGAGGCTCGTCGGCTCGACGCGCTGCTTGCGGCTGAGCGCCAGGAACTGCCGCGTGAGCCGGGTTCCCGCGCGGCCTGCCTCGAGGATCTCGCGGAGCGCATCGACGCCCTCGGGCGTGCCGCGCCGGCCCTCGAGCATCTCGGCGCCCAGCAGGACGACGCTCAAGATGTTGTTGAAGTCGTGCGCGACGCCGGCGCTCAGACGCCCGACGATCTCGGCGCGCTGCATGTTGCGCAGCTCGCGCTCCATGCGGACGTGCTCCGTCATGTCGTGGATCGATCCGACGAGCGCGATGGGTCGGCCCTCGGCGTCGAGCACCGGCGTGACCGTGACCTCGCCCGAGCGCTCTCCGCTGGGGAAGGTGGTGACCTGCATCCAGCGTCGGGGCTGCCCCGACACGACGGCGTTCTCGTACTCCGCGAGCACCGCCGAGAGCGCCGGCTCGGGGATGACCTCGTCGACGCGCTGGCCGATCACCTGCGACGCGTCGAGCCCGGTGCCCTTGTAGAACGCGGGATTGGCCGCGGTGAAGCGATAGACGCGCGGCGCGCCGTCCTCGATGGCGAGGTGGAAGAGCATGTCTCCCACGTTCTCGTAGACCGCGCCGAGCAGCGCGTCGTTCTCTCGGAGCGCCGTCTCGGCCGCGCGGCGGGCGCTCAGGTCGGACACGAACGCGCTGAAGAGCACTTCGTCGTCGACGACGATCTTCGTGACCGCCAGCTCGACCGGCACGAGGTAGCCGCGCTGGTGCTGGGCCTGGACCTCGACGCGCCGCCCGACCATCGCCGACTCGCCGGTGAGCGTGAAGCGCGCGAGGCCGGCCGAGTGGGCGGCGCGGAACGCCGGCGGGACGATGAGCTCGGCGAGCTTGCGCCCGAGCGCGCGCTCGGCGGGAAAGCCGAACATGGCCTCGGCGCGCGGACACCACGAGCGGACGACGCCGTGAACGTCGATCATCACGTGGGCGTCGATGGCCGAGTCGATGATCAGCCGCGCGCGGGCCTCCGCCTGCACGAGCGCCTGGTCCTTGCGATCCCGCTGGATGGCGAGGCTCGCGATCACCGCAGCGTGCTGGGCGAGCGCGAGCTGCGAGGGTGTCGGGCGCCGCGGCTGCCGATCGTAGAGCGCGAACGTGCCGAGCACGGCGTCGCCTTCGCCGAGCACCGGAACCGACCAGCACGCCCGGAGCCCGTGGGCGAGCGCGAGCGCGCGGTACGGCTCCCAGAGCGGATCGGTGGCGATGTCCTCGGCGATCACCGGCTCGCGCCGGTAGGCCGCGGTGCCGCACGAGCCCGCCACGGGCCCGATGGGCTGGCCGTCGATCGCGCGGGCGTACTCGGCGGGCAGCCCTGGCGCCGCCCCGGTGCGGAGACGACCCTGCGCATCGACCAGGAAGACCGAGCCGAGCGTCCCGTCCGAGCTGGTCTCGATCAGCCACACCAGCGCATCGAGGATCTTCGGCAGCGGCGCCGCCGCGGCGACCAGGCGCAGGACCTCCACCTCACCGACGGCGAGGCGCTCGTGGATCTTCTGTTCGTCGCTCTCCACCCCAAGACCGATCTACTGCTCTCCGCGGACGATGTCGATCGCGCTGGACGAGGAGCTCGACCGGTGTTAACACTGTTAACACGATGCGCGGCGAGGAAGAGAGCACGAAGTCGCGCCTGCTGGTCGCGGCGCGCGATCACTATCTCGACGTCGGCGCGCACCATTTCTCGCTGCGTGAGGTCGCGCGACGTGCGGGCGTCACGGCGGCCGCCGTCTATCGCCACTTCGAGAGCAAGCAGGCGCTCTTGGACGCGCTCTGCGAGGAGGGCTTCCGCGTCTTCGGCGGCTACCTGATGGAGTCGCTGAGGGCCCGCGACCCGATGGCGCGCATCCGCGCGGCGGGGGAGCAGTACCTCCGTTTCGGCCTGGAAAGGCCTCATGACTATAGGGTGATCTTCATGTCGGAGGTGGGAGCGCCCGGCCCCGCGGCGTCGTCGAAGTCGAGCACGTCGTTCCAGTTCCTGGTCGACCGCGTTCGGGAGTGCATGGCGGCGGGCGCGTTTGGTCCGGGCGACCCCGAGCTCGTCGCCGTCTCCATCTGGAGTCACGTCCACGGGCTCACCTCCCTGCGCATCGCGGGACAGCTGACGGAGGTCGGGGACGACGCGGCCTTCCGGGACGTGTTCCACGCCTCGCTCGAGGTCCTGCTCGCGGGGCTCGCCCCCTGAATTCTGCGTCCGATCGGGCAATTTTTCGCGCTCGCAGTTAACACCGTTCACACACACCAAGGAGAACCCCATGGCCTCGCAGCTCGAGAAGCGGCGCGTCACTGCACGACGCGACGAAGGATTCGTCGTCTTCCTCATCGGCATGCGCATCAACGCGTGGTGGAAGCCCTGGCTCTGGCTCCCCGTCGCGGCCGCGATGCCCAAGATGATCGGCGAGCTGATGGCCGAGCCGGAGCTCGGGTTCCTCGGGGCCGAGCAGTTCTTCGGCCGGACGACGCTGATGATGTCGTACTGGCGCTCGACCGAGGACCTCATGTCCTTCGCGTCGGCCAAGGGCCGCTCGCACATGCCGGCTTGGAAGGCGTTCTACCAGGCGGTCGGCACGAGCGGCGACGTCGGCATCTGGCACGAGACGTATCGGATCGCGCCCGGTAGCTACGAGAACGTCTACGTGAACATGCCGCGCTTCGGCCTCGGCGCCGTGACGCCACTCGTCGATGCGGTCGGTCCCTTCGCGCGGGCCGAGCGCCGCCTCGCGTCGGTCCCCGAGACCCCGGAGCGCGACGCGGCGGAGTAAAGCAACGAGTGCTCACCCCGGAGGACCCGGACGGGAGCGGGCGCAGCCCGCGGACGGAAGGGGCCGCAGGGGCGAGCCGATCCTCACTCAACAACAACGAGTGCTCGCCCCGGAGGACCCGGACGGGAGCGCCGCCGATTTCTCAGCCGGGAGGCAACGCGTCGACGTCGAGCGCGGCGCTGGCGAGCGCCGAGCGAGTGACCTCGTGGAGCGCGTCCAGGGCGGCGATCGCTTCGCGCCCGATCGCCGTCGGCTGCCCGAGCTCGTGGACCAGCGAGAGGCCGCGCGCGTTGCCCGAGAGCACCTGCTCGCGGCGCGTCTTGAACTCCGGGGTGCGGCTGATCGGGTGATCGATCTCGACCAGCCGCTGGTGGAAGCCGGCGACCGGAACGAACGCGTGGACCGCCAGGAGGACCCCCGAGAGCGGCCGCAGGTCGGGGCGCACCGGCGACGCCGTCCAGGTGGTCCGCCCGTTGACGAGCACCGGATCGAAGTACGACAGCACGTTGAGCTTGCCGTGCTGCGTCTCGTGGACGATCGCTTCCGCGAGCGTGAGGACGCTCGGGTGCAAGGTCATGTACACCAGCCCGGGCGCCTCCCGGTACGACGCGGAGAGGTGGCGCTCGGGCTCGTAGCCCACGGGGACGATGCGTCGCAGCGAGAGCGCCAGCTCGTCGTGGAGCACGGGCAGGGCGGCGCGCACGACCTCGAGCGCCTCGCCGAGGGCGCGCGCCCACTCGTCCGGCGTGCGGCCGCCGAGGTCGATGGCGTTGCCCTTCTTGTCGGGATGCTCCTCCTGCATCGCGAGTGGGTTCGCGTCGTGCTGCGCCAGGTGCGCGCTCGAGCCGGGGATCGGAGCGGACGAGCCCGCGCCCCGGGAGCGCGATCGCCTCGAAGGGAACGTCCCACAGCACGCTCTCTTCGATCACACCGCGCTTGGCCGCGAGCGCCGCGAGCAGCGCCGGAATCGCCAGGCGCAGCATCGGGTCGGCCGGACGCACGCCCGTCATCATCGTGAGCAGCGGCGGCAGCGCATCCTCGCTCCCGATCGCGTCGAGCGTCTCGGTCGGGTGTGCGCGGGCAGCGCCGATCAGCATCCGCTGCACGCGCGGCAGCGCGCGCCGCACCGGCTCGGAGAGCGCATCACCGTGGCGCGCGAGCAGATCGCGCAGCACCAAGAGGCGCATCTTGCGCACGAGATCGCGCAGGCGCGCGTCTTTCGCCGCAGGAAGCGCGAGCAGCCCGGTCGGGAGCATCACGGGCCCATCGTAGCGCGCAGGATCCCGCGCGATGCCGTCGAGACGTGCGCTTCGTCTCGCCGCCTCCCCCGCGTGCCGCGAGCGTCGCGACGGCGCTCGCGCCGGGCGCGATCAGTCGTGGATGACGGCCTCGATGTCGTGCCCGTCGGGGTCGAGCACGAACGGCCGTGGTACTTCTCGTGCTCGTGCGGCCGAGGGCCCGCTTCGTCTCGCTCGCGAGCCCCGGGCGCGATAGGGTCCGCGTCGTGCGCGAGATCTCGCTTCACGTCACCACGCGCGGCCGCGGAGCGCCTCGGCTCGACGAGCCGGAGATCGACGCGCCCGATCCGAGCCTCGAAGCGCTGACGCGAGCCGCGGCGGGCGACGCTCCGATCGCATTGGTCGGTGGCGAGCCCACGCTGCGCGCCGACCTGCCGGAGCTCCTCTCGGCCTTCCCCGGCGCGACGCTGCGGACCGACGGGCTCGCGCTCGCGGGCGCCGGGGTGCTCGCGAGCCTTCGGCGCGCGGGCCTGGGCAAGCTGCGGATCGTCCTGCACTCCGCGCGGGCCGATGCCCACGACTGGCTGGTCGGGGCCCCCGGCGCGGCCCGCACCGCGATGCGCACGCTGCGCGCGGCGAGCGAGCTCGGGATGACGACGGAGATCGAGGCGACGCTCACGCGGTCCACGGCGCCGCACGTCGCGGAGCTCGTGGCGCTCGCGGAGCACGTTCGCGCTTCGAGCGTGCACTTGGTGCGCCTCGCACACCGCGGCCCGGCCGCACGCGACGCCGTCATGCTCGCGCCGCGCATGGCGCTGCTCGAGGACCCGCTCGAGCACGCGCAGGCCGCGGCCCTGCGCGCGCGCCTCGCGCTCTGGGTCCACGGCTTTCCGCGGTGCGTCGCCCCGCGCCTCGAGGCGCAGGTCCGCCCCGCGGCCGACCGCGAGCGGCGCTTCGTGGGCACGAGCGAGTGGCAGGCGGTCGCGCGCGCCTACGACGTGGCGCTCGGCGTGCGCTGCCCGAGCTGCCCGGGGGCGCCCCACTGCGACGGCGCGGCGGAGGAGTACGTCGCGCGCTTCGGCGCGGCCGAGCTGCTCTCGGAGAGGGCGCGCGAGACACGGCCGAGCGACCCGGCGCCCAGCGAGGGTCCGCCGACGTCGGTCGCGCCGCGCGCCGGCCGTGCACCGACGACGCGCCTGCGCGACATCCGCGCGGTGGCCCGCCGCGGAAGCGTCGGCGGCGATCCGCTGATCGATCGTCCCGAGCCGGTGCCGTCCGTGCTGCGGGTCTCGCTCGCGCCGCCGAGCACGACGACGCGCGTGCTCCGCGCTCGCCTCGTGCGCGCAGCCCAGGAGGGCGCCGCGACGCTGCGCATCTCGGGCGGCCTCGATCATCCGAGCGCGCCGGCGCTCCTTCGAGAGGCCGCGCGGCTGCCGGGCCCCGAGGTCGAGCTCGCCGGAGATCTCTCGCCTCTGGCGGCGCTGGCCGACGCCCAGGTCTTCGAGCTGCAGGGGATCGCACGCGCGCTGGCGGCCGTCTTCGAGCCGGAGCACGTCGCCGCCACGCTGGCGTTGCTCGAGCGACTGCGGCGCATCGCGAAGATCGAAGGCCAGATCTTCGTCGTGCTGCGCTCGCACGAGGATGCGCCGCGCTGGGCCGGTGCGTTCGATGCGCTGCCGGGCGAGCCCTTCGTGCGGCTCGCGGGGTCGGGCTCGCTCTCGGCTCTCGCGCGCTTCGCGCGCGCCGCGTCGCCCTCGCCCTACCGTGCAGCGCTCGCGCGCGTGCTGCCCCGCACGCCCGAGCTCGCCGTCGACGAAGCGCCCGCGGCCTCGGCGGCGCCGGCCGCGTTCGTCGACGGCGTGACCACCCGCGCGCCGGTCCTCGACGAAGAGCCCTACGGGGCGTTCGACCCATGCGACTGCGGCCAGCCTACGTGCCCGGGTCATCCCCGCGGGTGGACGACGTAGGCGCGCGCACGGGCCCGCGCGATCGACTTCGACACGCACGCGTGGCGCGAATGTGGAGAGCCCGCGCGTGGTTCGTGGCAACATCCGATCGCTCGAGCGAATGACGGACGGCGGCGGCGCAGCAGGGGGAGGTGAGCGGCGCTCGGCGGACCGCACGACGGTTCGCATCCGCGTCCGCTTCCGCTCGGCCGACGATCTGCTCGCCCGCTACACCACGGACATCAGCCGCGGTGGGATGTTCGTCGCGACGCCCGAGGTGCTGCCGCTCGATGCCGAGCTCGAGCTCGCCCTCGAGCTGCCCGACGGCGGCGAGCCGGCGATCGTGCGCGGGCGCGTCGTCTCCGTCCTCGACGAGGCACGCGCCAAGCAGCTCGGACGCCAACCGGGGCTCGGCGTCTCCTTCGTGAGCGATGCGAGCGCGCTCGGCGAGCGCATCGCGGCGTACTTCGCGAGCCCGAGCGGGCAGGCGGCGAAGGAGCACCGCGCGGTGCACGTCCTCGTCGTGGAAGACAGCGCGACCTACCGCGCCCAGATCGAGCTCGCGCTGCGCGAAGCAGGCCATCGCGTGAGCTCGGTGGAGAACGGCCTCACCGCGCTCGGCGCGGCGGTCCGCGAGACGCCCGATCTCGTCCTCTGCGACGTGAACATGCCCCTCATGGACGGCTGGCAGCTCCTGCGCATCCTCCGCGAGCGGGCGACGACGCGCGAGGTGCCGATCGTGTTCCTCACCACGCTCGGGGACGACGCCGATCGGCTGCGGGGCTACCAGCTCGGGGTCGACGACTACATCGGCAAGCCCTTCGATCCGGACGCGCTCGCCGCGCGCCTGTCGCGCGTGCTCGAGCGGGCGCGCGCCGAGCGCGCCGACGGAACCGCGCTCCGCGGGGATCTCTCGCAGGTCTCGGTGTCGAGCCTGCTCTCGTTCCTCGAGGCCGAGCGCCGGAGCGGGGTGCTCTCGCTCCGCAGCGGCGCGCTCGAGGCGGCGATCCACGTGGCCCACGGGACCGTCACCCGCGTCGATCTGGTCGGGACGGCCGTCTCGCAGGGAAGCCCGGAGGCCCTCTTCGATCGCCTCCTCTTCACGCTCGACGTGCGCGAGGGGCGCTTCGCGGTCACGACCGCGACACCGGAGACCACCGGCCAGACGGCGTCGATCCAGGGCGCCTTGCTCGAGCACGCGCGGCGCACCGACGAGCGCGGGCGCTGATCGACCGAGCGCCGGGCAGAGCCGGGGCTGGGGCATCCCGCGCCAGCCTCGTCGGACGGTCGGTCACGGAGGCCGCGACGGCGCGCGAGCCGCGAGCGGCGCTCGCCGTGGTAACATCGACCGTCGTGCGCGCGCTCTCCGCCGAAGCGATGTTGGCCCGGGAAGCGGTCGCGAACCGATCGAAGCACTGGGTGCGCCTGGTCACCGCGTGCAACAGCCGCTGTCTCTTCTGCCTCGACTCCGACACGCCACGGAACGTGTTCCTGCCGTTCGAGGAGATCGAGGCCGAGCTGGCCAAGGGGCGCCGTGACCTCGACGCGTGGAAGGTGATCCTCTCGGGGGGCGAGGCCGCGCTCCATCCACGCTTCCACGACGTGGTGCGGCGGGCGCGCGAGCTCGGCTACGGCCGCGTACAGACCGTGACGAACGGCTGGCGCTACGCCGACAAGGCCTTCTTCGACGAAGCGGTCGCCGCCGGCCTCGACGAGATCACGTTCTCGCTGCACGGGCACGACGAGGCGCTGCACGATCACATGACGCAGCATCCGGGCGCGTTCCGGAACATCGTGAAGGCGATCGCGCGCAGCGTCCGGAGCGGCAAGGTCATCACCAGCATCGACGTCTGCATCAACAAGCAGAACGTCGGCTCGCTCGACAAGATCATCGAGCTCGGCTTCTCGCTCGGCGTGACCGAGTACGACCTGCTCCACGTGATCCCGCAGGCCGCCGCCTTCGATCACCGAGACGAGCTCTTCTACGACCCGCGCGAGCACCTGCCGATGCTGCACAAGGTCTTCTCGCTGAACCGGCACCCGAGCTTCGTCATCTGGACCAATCGCTTTCCGGTCAGCTACCTCGAGGGCCTCGAGGACCTCATCCAGGATCCGCACAAGATGCTGGACGAGATCAACGGACGGCGCTTCCAGGTGCGCCGCTATCTCGACGCCAGCACGCCGCTCGACTGCCGCCAGCCCGAGCGCTGCGTGCACTGCTTCATCGAGCCGCTCTGCACGACGATGGACCGCGTGATCGAGAAGCAACGCGCGGCCGCCTACGAGATCTACGAGGTCGGGGACGGCGACTACGAGCGCACGCTTCCGCTGCCCTTCGGCGCGCAGCTCTTGGGCGTCGAGGTGGCGAGGCTCGCGGAGCTCGACGCCCGTGATCGCGGCGACGGGACGGGCTTCTACGTCCGGACGAGCGACGCGACACCGCTCGGCGAGGTCGCCTACCCGCGCGTGATCGTCGTCGAGAGCGCGGCGCAGCTCGCCGCGTGGCTCGCCGCGCCGCTCCCCGCGCGCGTGGAGCTCGACGTCGAGGTGAGCCGGAGCACCGAGGAAGCGATCCGGGCGCACGCCGCCGACCTCGCCCGGCTCGGGGCGCGCGCGCGTCTGATCTGGCCCACCCACGAGCACATGGCGGAGGCCGTCGAGGGCGACGTGCGCGATCCGCGCGCGTTCTTCGCCTCGCTCGCGCCCCATCGCCTGCGCGTCTCCGGGCTGCCGCCCTGTCTCGCACCGGGCGCCGAGCTCGTGCACGACCGCGCGATCCTCGACGCGTCGGTCTTCGACCCGGAGACGGGCCGGCCCGAGCATCGGGGCCTCGCACGACACCACGTGCTCCGGCACTACAAGGGCAAGAGCGTGCGCTGCGCCGACTGCGTCGTGCGCGATCGCTGCGAGGGACTGCACATCAACGCGGTGCGCGACCAGGGCCTGCGCCTCCTCACGCCGCTCCAGAGCGGCCCCGAAGCCGACGCGGCCCAGGCCAGCCTGCTCCGTCTGTTCCCCGAGCCACTGCCGCGTCTGGCGACGGCGCGCCCCGTGGAGCCCGTCGCGCCGAGCCTGCCGGGCCACGCGATGCCCGACGGCGTCCGGCCCGATCCGCTGGCGCTCATCGCCGAGGAGCAGATCCTGCGCAAGGCCAAGCGCGAGGTCCTCAAGCAGCGCGCTGCGAGCGAGGGCTGACGTGGCGAACCTCGGCTACCTCCAGCTCACCCGTGGATGCCTGCAGAACTGCCGCTTCTGCTCGAACCCGCCGACTGGCGTGGAGCTCGACGAGGCCGGCGTGCGGGAAGAGATCGATCGCCTCGTCGAGCTCGGCTACGACGGCGTGATCCTCACGGGCGGCGAGCCCTCGCTCTCGCCGCTCCTTCTCCCGGCGCTGCGCCACGCGCGCGAGAAGGGCCTCTTCAGCCGGATGATCACCAACGGGCAGCGCCTGTCGGATCGCAAGTTCTTCCGGCGGGCGGTCGACGCGGGCCTGACGCACATCCACGTCTCGCTCCACAGCTACCGGCCCGAGGTCCACGACTTCATCACGCAGTACGACGGCGCCTGGGATCACCTCGTGAAGACGCTCGCGCTCGTGCCCGAGATGGGCATCACGAGCGACATCAACACGGTGATCAACGTCTACAACGCCGAGCACCTGCACGAGAACGTCGTGTGGATCACCGACCGCTTCCCGCACGTGCGCCACTTCGTCTGGAACCACATGGATCCGGACGGCAACCGGTCGGAAGAGAACCCCGACTGCATCCCGACCCACTACGAGTTCCAGGTCTCGCTCGAGCTCGCGATGGAGTACCTGCACAAGACGGGGCGCACCTTCCGCGCCGAGCGCGTGCCGCTCTGCTTCATGCGCCGCTTCGCGTGGGCATCCACCGAGACGCGCAAGATCGTGAAGGAGGAGCAGCGCTGCATCCGCTTCCTCGACCAGAAGGGCTTCGTGCACCAGCTCGAGTTCCTGCACGGCAAGTCGGACGCGTGCGACGCGTGCCGCTTCGACTCGATCTGCGCCGGCATGTACTCGATGGCGAAGACCTACGACGAGCGAGAGCTCGCACCCGTCTTCGACGACCCGCTCGAGGTGGTGCGCGAGGTGCTCGGCGAGGAGCCGGACCCGGCGCTCCTCGACCGCCTGAAGGCGCGCCGCGGCCGCCGTAGCGCGACCGAGCAGCCCTCGCCCGAGCAGCGCCAGAAGGCACGCCTGCGCGTGCTCTGATCGCGTCGAGATCCGGGCGGGGGCGGGAACCGCGACCGCGCGGCGCGGGCTGGGGCCGCGAGATCACGCGCGCGCGCGGAGCTTCGCGAGCGCCCTCTGGGCCTGCTCTCCGATCGTGAACGCGGTGGCGCTCGGCCTCGTCTGGTCCCGGCCGAGCTCCTCGAGCGCGGCGATCGCGCGTGGATCGAGGTGCTCGCCGAGCGCGTACGCGGTGCGGAAGCGGATGCGAGGCTCGTCGTGCCGCGCGAACGCGAGCAGTGCTTCCAGGTCGCCTGCCGCGCCGAGGGCCTCGACGATCTGCATGCGCAGCTCGAGGTCCGGCTCACGACCGAAGCGCGCCCGCAGCGCGGGGGCCGCGGAGGCTTCTTTGCGCATGCGCAGGCACACGATCGCGGCGCGGCGACGCTCGAAGCCCTCGTCCTCCAGCATGCCGACGAGGCGCTCGGTGGCCGCGCCATCGCCGCGCGTGCGCAGCGCCGTCGTCGCGCTCTCCCACGCGGGGCCGTCCAGTTGGGCGACGAGCTCGCGCTCGGGAAGTGCTCCGACGTGAATCGCTCGGCGCGCGATCTCGACGTCGGGGGACGCGACGTGCGCTGCGGCCAGCCCTCGGTGCTCGGTGCCGGGGAGCGCCCGCAACGCGCTCAGGACGACGCGCCGATCGACGTCGCGGGTGAGGGCCGGCAGGTGAGGCGCGAGCGTCGCCGCGTCGCGCGCGCGAAGCACGTCCACCGCCGCCGCGCGTACCTCGGGCTCCGCATCCACGAGGGCTCGCACGAGCGCTGCGCGCGCCTCGGGCGAAAGCGAAGGCAAGTGGCCGAGGGCGCTCGTGCCCTCGGTGCGCCGCGCGCCGTCGGGGCTCTTCATCGCATCGAGGAAGTCGGTCTCGCGGCCCGACATTCCAGTGCCGAACCACACGTAGTCGTACCCCCAGAGCGTCTCGTCGAGCCACCGCTCGTACCAGGACACGAAGCTCGGGTTGTCGGGATAGGTGAGGTCGCCGCCGTCGGTGAGGTACGCGACGCGCCCGCGCGTCGGGCCGTCGAGGACGAGCAGGCCCCAGTGGTTGCAGCCCTGATCGACGAGCGTGAGCGTGACGGGGCCCCGCTTCTTGGCTCGCACGCCGATGCGCCACTCTTTTCTGGGCAAGAGGCCGAAGAAGGGCCCCGCGCCGGCGGAACCGACCGTGCGCAAGAACTGGCGGAAGTCGGCGGGGAGCGTGAGCGCGTGGCGCTTCTCGATCGCGGCGATCTCTCGCTCGCTGGAGGGGGGCGCCAGCTCGAAGCGGTGCTTCTCCCATCCGAAGCACGTCTTTCCCGAGCGGCGGAGCTCGGCGAGCTTTGCAGAGAGATGCTCCAGGAGCTCGAGCGTAGTTCATCCACCGGCCTCGCGGGCGGACACGAATCCGCGGGCGCCCGGCAGGCTGGGGGCCACGGCGGGGCCGGAGCGAGGTCTCGACGCGGCGCGCAGAGGAGACCGCCCCGCCGCGAACGGGCACCGCGTCCGCGCCTCGGAAGCGGAGGGCGCGCCGCGCACGAGGTCGAGCCCCGGCGCGTTCTGCGTTACCGTCGCGCCGTGCGGATGCGGGTGCTCCGGTCGTCCTCGCTCCAGGGGAGCGCGGCTGCCCTCGCGGCGGCGCTGCTCGCGCTCGTCGTCCCCGCCGTCGCGCTCGCCGACGTGCCGCCGATCGCCGCGGGCAGCCCCTTCCATCGCGCGATCGAGATCGAGTCGGACGACGCGGCGCACGTGCTCGTCGCGTACCCGGTGGACTGGAGCGGGGGACGCCCGGGGCGCATGCGCGTGGTCGCCAGCCCCGGCCGCGCGGTCGGTCTCGGGCGCGCGTGGTCGCGGCCCCGCATCTGGGCGCTGACGAGCGAGGAGCTCGCGACGCTCCCCGAGATGGAAGGCGAGGAGCTCGACGCATGGATGAGCGCGTTCGCCGGACCGCGCAGCGACGAGGTCGCGACCGACGACGTCGGCGCGCTCCGGGTCGCCGGGGTGACCGACGTCTACGCGGCCCACGTCGAGGGGGATCGCGTGGTGCTGCGCCTGTTGCGGAGCGAGTACGAGCACCACAGCGGCAACGTCGAGGTGGTGGACGCGCTCGCCGACGGTTCCCGAGGCCTGCCGACCTCCAGCCCGATCGACGACGCCCGCGTGGCGGTCGGCTTCGTCCCGTTCTGCTGCTACCCGCTGCCTTGCTGCGGCCTGATCCTGATTGCGCCGTTCGTCTGGCGCGCGTGGAAGCGGCGCCGCGCGAGCCCCGCCTCGACGTAGCGGGCTCGACGCGCTGCGCGGCGGAGCCCGGGCGAGATCGCCCGCAGGCAGGGCGCCCGGCCGCAGCCGGGAAAGCGAGGGTGGGAGCGCGGCGCATCGCCTCCGAGCACCGCCGCGATCGGAGCCGGAAGCGGATGGGGCTGGCGCCACGGGCCCCGCCCGCGGTACGGTCCGCCCGATGTTGGATCGGGAGCTCGTCGAGGCGGTCAAGCTCGCGCGCGAAGCGGGAGAGATCCTCCGCGAGATCTACACGACCGATTTCGCGGTCCGCACGAAGGCGGAGAACGACCCCGTCACCGAGGCCGACACGCGGGTCAACACGTTCCTCGTCGGGCGCCTCCACGACGCGTTCCCCAGCGACGCCATCGTCGCCGAAGAGGGAGCCGGCGAGGGGTCGTCGAGCGGCGCGGCGCGCTGCTGGTACGTCGACCCGCTCGACGGAACCAAGGAGTTCATCGCGAAGAACGGCGAGTTCTCGGTGATGATCGGGCTCGCGGTCGATGGCGAGGCCCGGCTCGGCGTCGTCTACCAGCCGACCACCGGCAAGCTCTACCGGGCGGTCGTCGGCGACGGCGCGTTCTACGAGCTCGGCGACAAGACCTACCAGCTGAAGGTCAGCGACATCGCCGACCCGTCGAAGCTCAAGCTCGTCGTCTCGCGCTCGCACCGCCCGGAGGCGACCGACGAGCTGAAGAGCGCGCTCGGCATCACGAGCGAGGTCCCCTGCGGCTCGGTCGGCCTCAAGGTCGGCTTGATCGGCGAGCGCGCGGCCGACCTCTACGTTCATTTCTCGGACAAGACGCACGCCTGGGACGCCTGCGCGCCCGACGCGATCCTGCGCGGCGCGGGCGGCGCGTTCGTCGACCTGACGGGTCGCTCGATCGAGTACACGGGCGCCGACGTGCAGAACCGCAAGGGCCTGCTCGCGACGAACCGCAAGAGCTACGAGAAGGTGCTCGCAGTCGTCGGCGACCTCCTCGCCAAGCACCCGAACGGCTGACCAGCGAGGATCAGACCGTGACGAGCGCCGCGGCGAGCGCCGTCGCGAGCAGCGTCCCGTAGCCGACGAGGTCCACGAGCGCGCCGCGAACGCGCTCGAAGCGGAGCACGCGGTCGTCGCGGGTCTCGAGGTACGTGGCCGCGAGCGGCGCCTCCACCGATCGGTACGTGGCTCCCTTGGCGTCGGGAGCGACGACGACCGCCGCGAGCAGGCCTCGCCGCTGCGTCAGGAGCGCATCGGGATGCGCGGCCGTCGCCACGTCGAGGAGCACGCGCGAGCCGTCGAGGCGCCGCGCGCGCAGGCGACCGCGCTCCTCGGCGTCGATCACCAGCATCTCGCGCGGGGCGGGACGCGCGAACGCGCCGCGCAGTCGGGCCAGCGCCACGAGGACCAGCGCCGCGCACGTCAGAGCCACCGCGAGCGCGAGCGTGCTGGGCGCGTGTGGCGCCCACGCGAGCGCCGCGAGCACGCCCAGCGAGGCCACCACCGCCCACGCGTCGGGCGGCGTCGCTCGCTCGCGCACGCAGTGCGGAGTCGTTCCCAGCGCGTGACGACGAGCGGCCTCGCGCAGCCGCTCGAACGCAGGGCCCTCGAGCCAGCGCTTGCCCTCGACCCAGCCACATCCGCGCAGCGCGCCGGTGACCACGGTGATGCGGCGGCCGGCGCGATCGGAGATCTGGAGCAGCGTCGCGTGCCCCGGCCCACGACCCACGCGCGTGTGGACGACCGCGTCGCGCCACGCGAGCGCCGTGAGCACCCGCCCGCCGGCGAGCAGCGTCACGTGCTCGTCGTTCCAGCGGATCGTCGCATCGAGTGTCGACGAAGGAAGAGCAGCGCGGGCGTGCCATCGCCGCGCTCCCGTGGCCGCGATCAGCACGCCGCGGGGGAAGTCGCTCTCGATCGCCACGAGCAGCGGCTGGAGCACACCGAGCGTCCAGCACGCCCCGAGCGCGACGCCGGCCACGACGCGCCACGCGACGCCCATCGGCACGAGCGCGAGAGAGGCCTCCCGGCGGGGAGCTTCCGCCCGGCCCTCGTGCCGCCGCATCGCCACCGTCCGGGTCACCTCGACAGGATGAACCAAAAGCGCCCCGGGCGCCTTGGGCGTTGGCGTACGATGCGGACGTGGTCGACTCCCCCTCCGGCCAGACCGCCCCGCTCTGGACGCTCCGCGATCCGGCCGGTGCACCGCTGCACGAGGATCCGAGCCGCGGAAAGCGCGTCCCCGAAGGAACGCTCGTGGCCGGGAAATACCGCGTGGGACCGGTGATCGGCCGCGGCGCCTACAGCACCGTCTACGGGGCCACCCAGGAGCCGATGGGGCGCGAGGTCGCGCTGAAGGTGGCGGGCGGCGCCACGGACGACCCGGTCCTGCGTGCCCGCTTCGCCCGCGAGGCTCGCTTCCTCGCGGCGATCGACCACCCCAACGTCGTGCGCGTCTACGAGCTCGGGTGGCTCGAGTCGGGCCCGGCCGCGATCGCGATGGAGCGCCTCGTCGGCGAGACGCTGCAGCAGCGTCTGGACCAGGTCGGTCCGATGACCGCGGCGGCGGCGATCCCGATCCTGCGGCACGTGCTCGACGCGCTCATCGAGGTCCACGGGCGCGCGTTCGTGCACCGCGATCTGAAGCCGGCCAACGTCATGCTGACCGGGCCGCGTCACGCGCCGATCCCCAAGCTGCTCGACTTCGGGATCGGCAAGGACCTCGCCGACCACCAGCGCCTCACGGCGAGCGGGAAGTTCGTCGGGACGCCGGCCTACCTCGCGCCCGAGCAGATGAAGCCCAAGCACGCCGTCGACGCGCGCGCCGACCTCTACACGGTGGGTGTGCTGCTCTTCCAGATGCTGACCGGACGACTCCCCTTCACCGGCAACGGCGTGCGCGTGATCATGGCCGTGGTCGGAGAGCCGGCACCGCGTCTGTCGACGATCCGGAGCGACGTCGCGCCCGCGCTCGACGCGCTCGTCGACAAGGCGCTCGCGAAGGCGCCCGAGGAGCGGTTCCAGTCGGCCGAAGAGATGAGCGCCGCGCTGGCCGCGCTGGCCGACGGCTGAAGCGCGCTCGTCGGGTGGCGACCACGGCCGTCGCGACGGTGGACCAGGCGCGTGGCGAGCCTCCGGGCGCGTGCCACACTCCCCGCGTGCCCGCCCGCCTCGCGCTCGCTTCGCTCGCCATCGCGCTGACGGCGCTCGTCGCCACCACGGCCGCGCAGACGGGGGACGTCCCTGCCGAGCGCGGAGAGACGCCGCGCCCCTACCACGAAGGCGAGGACGGGCACGGGCCCGTCGCGCGCGCGGTGCGGCAGAGCCGCGGCGATCACCGCACCGTCGTCGTGATGTTCGGCGGCAACTGGTGCATCTGGTGCCGGCGCCTCGACTATTCGCTGACGCACGACGCGGTGCTCGCCCCGATCGTGCAGCAGAGCTTCCGCTTCGTGCACGTGGACTCGCGAGCGAACCGCGCGCTCGACGAGGAGCTGGGGCACCCGACGTCGCACGGCGTGCCGGTGCTCGTCGTGCTCGACGAGAGCGGGCACCCGGTCTTCACCCAGGACACGGGGCTGCTCGAGCTGGGCGAGGGTCATAGCCGCACGCGCGTCGAGGCGTTCCTTCGTCGCTTCGCGCCGGCCCCGCGCTGACGCACGCCGATCCCGTCGATCGAGGCGAGCCGAGACCCACGCGATCGAGCGTCGCGTCGGCGCCGTGGAAGTCGCGCGCCGTCGGGCGATGGTTGACAGCGCCCTCCCCCGAACCGACCCTCCGCGGTGATGGGCGGACGACGCATCTCCTCGAGGCGGATGGCGTGCTTGCTCGCCGCGCTCGTCGCGGGAGCCTGCGGCGCCGCCTCGCCGAGCACGTCGACGACGAACGGGGCCGCGACGAGCGCAGCGCCGGCGGGCGACACCGCGGCGCCCTCCGGAGCCGAAGCGCACTCTCCGTGGGTCGGTACGTTCGGGGCGATGTCGTCGGACGAGGCGCACACGCGTCTGGTCGCGCACGAGGGCGAGCGAGGATGGACCGCGTCACTCGACTCGTACGCGCTCCAGGTGGAGTGCGACTACACCGAGGTCGCGGGCTCGCGCACCGCGAGCACGATCCGGGCTCACTGGGTCTGCCGATCGGTCCAGGACGAAGAAGTCGTGAGCGCGGAGGGCGTCACGACGCTGACCTTGCAGCCGAACGGACATCTGACGGGCGACTTCGGCGCCGGAACCTTGGACCTCGCGCCGCCCGTGCCGCCGAGCGCACCGTTCGCGCTCGAGCGCTTCGCCGGTCGGTGGTACGGCAGCGCCGTCCTCGCCGACGAAGAGATCGGCGCGACGCTGCGCGTGGAGAACGGAGCGCTCGTGGGCACGGCCGAGGCCTCGTTCTCGGACCGCGTCGAGTGCACCATCGCCGAGCGGCCGAGCGGGCACGACCGTGGCCGCGTGCAGGTGCACGTGGCCTGCGTCTGCGAGTACGAGCACGCCTACGACTTCGAGCGCGACTGCGCCCTCGAGCTGTTGGGCGACGTCCCGGGCATCGCGTCGGCGGACTGCTTCGACGACCACGTCGAGCTCAGGCCCGAGAGCGCGGACGCGCCGGCGCCCGTCGTCGACTGACGCTCGCGGAAGCGCGCCCCGATGCCCGAGCACATCGGCGGCGCGTCGCGTCTCGCGACGTTGCTGGGACGCCGCCGATCAGGCACGCAGGCGCGGCTTGGCGACCATCGAGCGCAGCCAAGGCAAGGGCTCGCGCCGGCTCGCCTCGAGCCACGCGAGCCCCGTCGACACGTCCGGGACGAAGCGAATCTCGTACGCCTGTCTCGGCGAGAGCCACTGGATCGCCTGGAGCGCGCCGCGCAGGAACGCGTTGGAGGTGACGAGCGCGAGGTAGGGCCGATAGGTCGGCTGACCGCTGCGCTGCGCGAGCTCGGCGCGCTGCTTCGCGGTCGGGGCGAAGTCGACGACGTGCATCAGGACGGCCGGCCGGGGCCCCTCGGCCCACGTCGCGACGCGGCTCATGTCCGCGAGATGCTCGGCCCACTGGCAGGGCGAGAGGGGCCCGGCGACGTGCCAGTAGGCCACCGCGTGCGCGGCGTCGTGATCGGCCCAGTACATCGACCCGTCCGTCGTACGAAATGCGGCCGATCTTGAGCGTGCTTGACCTCCGACGTCATGGAAGGACCGGGCCGCCTGCCTCAAGCCGAGGCAGGAGGTGGAGATGACGCCGACGCAGGGAGACACGAGGTGGATCGAGACGTCGCGAGGGCCCATCGAGGTCACGAGCGCAGGGCCGCCGGAAGGGAGCGTGCTCTTGTTCGTTCACGGGGCGCTCGTCGCGGGCGACGTGTGGGGCCCGCTCGTGCGGGATCTTTCGCGCAGCCATCGCTGTCACGTGCCGACGTTGCCGCTCGGCTCGCACACACGCCCGATGCGGGCCGATGCCGCGCTCGCGCCCGCCGACGTCGCCGACCTGGTCGTCGAGATCGCCGACGCGCTCGCGCTGGGCCCGCTCACGATCGTGGCGAACGACTCGGGCGGCGCGATCTCGCAGCTCGTCGCCGTCCGACACCGCGCGCGGGTCCGCGGCCTGGTGCTCACCAACTGCGATGCGCTCGAGGTGTTCCCGCCACGCGCGTTCGCGTACTTGAAGACCGTGAGCACGAGGCCGTGGCTCGCGGCGGCGATGCTGCGCGCGCTCGCCGCCATGCCGGTGCTCGGCCTGACGCCGACGGCGTGGGGCGGCCTCGCGCGCGGCCTGACGAGCGCGGACGTGCGGCGTTGGGCGCTGCCGGGCGCGCGCGAGCCGGGCGTGCGCGCCGACCTCGCGAAGTTCATGCGGGGCGTCGACCCCGCGCTGACGATCGGCGCGGCCGCGCAGCTCGCCGAGCGGCCGGTGCCGATCGAGCTCGTCTGGGGCGAGGCCGACCCCTTCTTCCGGCGCAGCCTCGCCGAGCGCCTCGCCGCGAGAGTGCCCGGCGCGCGGGCGCGCTTCGTCCCTGGCGCACGGACCTACGTGATGCTCGACGCGCCCGAGGCCGTCGCGCGGTGCGTTCGTGCGCTCGACGAGCGACTGGGCTCGGGCGTGGCAGTGCGCGCGTCGTGATCACGGGTCGTCGAAGCGACCGGACACACCCACCTGCGCGGCGGCGAGGGCGCGCTCGGCGCCGAGGAAGGGCCAGAGAACGCTCAGGTCGATGCCGATGCGATCGCCGAGACCGAGGCGCGCGCCACCCGAGAGCGCCACGAAGTCGAGGCCGTCGCGGTAGCCGAAGCCCGTCTGCACCTCGAGCTGGAACGAGAGCCACTCGTAGGGGATCCAGTCCGCGCCGCCCATCGCGCGCACGCCGCCGCGCGGCAGCACCGGCGCGATGCCCGAGACCCCGATCGAGCCGAGCACCGAGAGGGCGGCGTGCAGCCGCAGGTTCGGGTGCGCGTTCCACTCGCCCGTGGTCCCCAGCTCGAGCGCGAGCGGCTGGCTGTTCCGATCGAGCCCGCTGGTCGTCGGCAGCACGACGCGCCCCCACAGCACCCAGCGTCGCTCGGTGTCCGCCGCGAGGCGGGCCGAGCTGCCGAGCGTCAGGTAGCCGGTGCCCAGATAGCTGGAGCTCACGGCGGAGATCAGGCTCTGGTAGCGGAGCGCCTCGAAGGTGCCCCAGATCTCGACGAGGTCGTCGATGTTCACGCTTCCCGCGAGGCGGCCCCCGACGCGGATGTTCCCGTAGAAGTTGGCGGGCTCGGCGATGAGGTAGGCGTCGCCCGCGAGCGCGACCTCGGTGCGGAAGCAGGCACGCCGCGGCACGCCGAGCATGCCGTCGAGGAGCGGCGCGCTGCTCGGGCCGAGCTGGCGCGAGGTCCGCGGGCACGCGGTGGGCGGCGCCGGGGCGACCTCGCTCTCGGCCTCGGGCTCGACCTCGCTCTCGGCGTCGACATCGACTCCGCCGACGTCGTGCTCCACTTCCGGCTCGACCTCGCCCTCGGTCGCGCGATCGGCGCTGGCCTCGCTCGTGGTCGCAGGCTCGGCCTCGCTCGCCGCGCTCGTGTCGCTCGCGACCGCCGGCGGGCTCGGGCTCTCGCTCGCCTCTTGCGCCTGCGCCATCGGCGCGAGCAGCCACACGGCGAGGAGGGCGCCCCACGTCGTGCGGGTCACGGCGCACCTCCGATCCCCGGCGCGTCGAATCCGTCGGCGCCCCAGTCGAGCAGGAAGGGGTTCGTGAACGAGTACGCGTAGGCGCCCGGCGTCACGACGGCGAACGCGTAGCGGGCTCCGTCGCGCGGGCCCCGCGGCGTGCGGGGCATCGGCCCGATCGTCGCGTCGCGATCGCAGCCCGGCACCATGACGATCCCTGCGATGTCGCGCGCGTCGACCACGTCGTCGTCGTTGCGATCCACGTCGCGCCAGTCGGCGACGCCGTTCCCGTCGCCATCGCCCGTGTCGGGGATCCCATCGCAGTCGAGATCGGCGGCCGGCGGCAGCCCTTCGCCCGCCTCGACGACGATCCAGGCGTCGCGTCCCGGCATCAAGCCGAGCTCGCTCAGCGCGATGGCCCCGTCGAAGCGCACCGCGGGCGCCGTCCCGAAGGGGTCGGCTGGCTGCGTCAGCTCCGCCGCCAGCGTGCGCGCGATCTGACCATTCACGACGATGCGCACTTCGCTCACCGGCACCCAGGGCGCGGCCACCACGCGGATCGAGAGCTGCGCATCGCTCGCCGGCACGAGCGGCGACGTGCTCGGCGCGGTCCCGTCGATCGATGCGACGATCACCGGGCCGTTGGTGCCCACCATGTGGCCCGCGCGCATCGCCGCGTCGAAGGCGACCTCGTCGAAGTCGGCCACCGTCTCGTCCGACCAGACGAGCGTCCGCGGCGTCCCGAGGACGTTGTCGACGAGCGAGTGCGAGTCGCTGTTCGCCGTGCCGGCACGCACGATCCCCTGGCTCAAGAGATAGAACCAGTACGCGCGGTACGGCAGCAGGTCCTCGTTCTCGGTGCCGTTCATCACCTCCTGCGTCTGGTAGTCGGCGTTGCCGAAGTGCGAGCCCGGTACGGTGCGCAGCACGAGACCGGGACCGGTTCCATCCCAGCCCGAGCGATCGGTGCGGGGAAGCGGCACGCGCGCATCCACCCCGACGGCCCGCGGGAATCCGAGATCGCGGCCGACCTGCGCCGGCGCCCACGGATGGTTGAGCTGCACGATGCCCGTTTGCGCGGGCCAGCCGGCTTCCACGAAACGATCCATGAGCGGCCCCGGCTCGACCAGCTCGTCCCAGGGCGCGCCGCGATACGTGCCCTCGGGATCGATGGGCAGCGGCCAGACGTTCCAGTGGCCGATGACCTGCGGCAGCTCCGCGCCGGGGACGAGGTCGAAGAGGATGTGCCCGGTGGCCTCGAGGCCGACCATCACGCGGAGGCGATCGTCCGCGTGCAAGAGCGCACGCGCGGCGGCGTAGTCGTGGACGACGTCGTGGTCGGTGGTCGCGAGCACGTCGACCCGCGCGGCGAGGAAGGCCTCGACGCGATCCATGTCGGGGATCGTGGAGTCGAAGCTGGCGGCGCCGTGCACGTGGAAGTCGCCCGAGAGCACCGAGGCCGGCACGACGGGCATCGTGACCAGCGCGAGCGAGACCGTCGTCGTGTCGCCGATCGCCAAGCTCGCCTCCCCGCGCGCGACCGACGCGAACGGCCCGGCCGTCGCGAAGAACGAGTACCGACCCGGCGGAAGCTCCACCTCGACGTCATCGTGCACGAGCACGCGATCGCAGGCCGGCGATCCTCCGGTGCTCGCTCCCAGCAGCGGCGCGCAGGTCGCGAAGCCGCCGAAGAGGCGCGCCTCGACGTCGGCCGCGGTCGAGTCGTCGGCCGGGGTCACGAAGACCTGCGCGTAGTCGCTCGCCCCGTCGACCGTGACGTGGAGCACGACGTGCGCGCCCCCATCGATCGCGAGCATCCCCGCATCCACGCTCTCGCCCGTCGCCACGATCTCGGCGTGCGCCGCCTCGCGCCCGAAGGCCTCCGCGACGATCACGTAGGGATGGCCCGTGGGAGCCCGCGCCGACCAGCGTCCACTCGCGTCGGGGGTGACCTGGGTGACGGGTGTCCGCGCGGCGCGCGGCTGCGCGGCCGTGCCCTGCTCGACGAGCAGAGTCGCCCTCGCCTCGCGACCGAGAGCCGTCCCGGCCGGCGCGGTGACGGTTCCATGGAGCGTGGTGTAGGCCTCGCCGTAGAGCTGGCGGCGCGCCTCGAGCAGCTCGTCGACCGGGCCCGCGATCGCGCTCGTCGGCTGGGCGACCACGAAGCGCTCGAAGACCTCGGCGTCGCGCGGCGGGACGACGCGCGGCGCGGGCCCGACGGCGCTCAGCTGCTCCGAGTGGAAGCCGTAGAGCGGCACGTTGCAGGCGACCTCGCCGTACGCGACCTGGGCGGCGTGGGAGCCGGCGGCGAAGTACGGCTGGGCGATCCAGCTGGAGGCGAGCGGGCTGAGAAAGCCCCCTTGCTCGAAGCCGGCCCCGACGCCGGGCGCGAAGGGCAGCGCCTCGCGCCCGCTCCAGTACCACGCGTCGACGAGCGCCCAGGTCTGCGCGTCGGCGCCCTCGTTCACGATCTCGGTGCGGATGCGCAGGCCGGGCTCGCAGGGGCGGACCTCGTAGCGCGTCGCGACGACGGCATCGGGGTGGCCCGCGAGCGCGCCGCGCACCTCGACGGCCGCGTATCCCTCGCCGTCGTCGAGGAAGAGCGTGTCGTAGGCGATGGTGTCGCCGGGCAAGAGGCCGACGCCGTGGAAGAGGTGCGTGAGCGAGTCCTCGAGGCCGTCCTGCGAGACGAGGTCGAGCACGTTGCCGCCCGTCGGGGCGACGTAGTGCGGGTGATCGATGGCGTCGATGACGACGCGGATCTGGTCGTTCTCGAGCACGACGTCGCCGGGCGAGGCGAGCACGTCGGGGCCGACCGGGATCGCATCGCCCGAGGCGAGCACGTGCACGGCGCTCGTGCCGCCGCTGCAGGTGTACGTGAGCGCAGCGCAGGGGCTCGCGGTGCGGCAGCTCGGATCGCGCGAGCCGGCGCAGGTCTGGCGGCCGCAGCCGGTGAGCGAGAGGAGGGCGAGAAGGAAGAGGAGAGAGAGCCGGAGCCGACGCATCGGCGCGCAGCATAGCTGCTCGAAGGGAGCCCTCGCGCGCGCGTGCTCACGTACCCTACGCGCGTGGCGGGTGGTGCTCCGAGCTCGTTCCTGGCGCTGGTGGTCGTCGACGGGCCCTGGCGCACGAGGCTCGTCGAGGCGCTGCCGGCGCGCGTGCGCCCGCTGCACGCGGCGGACGTCCACGTGACGCTCGCGTTCTTCGGCGGAGTGGGTCTCGAGCGCGCGCTCGCCGCGTTCGACGCCGTGCGGAGCTTCGCGCTCGCGCCGATGGACGCGCGCCTCGGCGCGGTGTCTCCGCTCGGGCCCGAGGGCCGCTGGACGGCGCTCTCGGTGCTGCTCGACGGCGGTCCCGCGCTCGTGGAGGCGATGCGCTCGGTGCAGCAGCTCGCGCTGCCGGCGGCGGGCATGGCCGAGGAGACGCGCGCGCCGCTGCCGCACGTCACGATCGCGCGCTTGCACGCGAAGGCGACGCCGACCGAGCGCGAGGCGGCCGTGCGATGGGCAGCCACGACCCGTGGCGACGGCGTGCTGCACCTCGATCGCCTCGCCCTCTACACGGGCCGCCGCGTGAAGCAGCCGGGCGAGCCGGCCTACGAGATCGTGGCCGACCGGCGCCTCTCGTAGCGTCAGGACGCGAGGAAGAACGCGCAGTCGTCGGCGAGCGCGCGCATCGCCTGGGCGACCATCTCGCGCGTCCCGTAGGTGCCGCTCAGCGCGAGCGCGAGGATGTCGTCGAGCGCGCCGCACGTCCCGTCGAGCGGCTTCGGCAGGCGCGGCGCGACACGCACGGACAGGTAGCCGACCGCACGATCGAGCGTGAGCCGGCCCTCGTCGAAGAGCTTGGTGACGACGAGCACGCGCATCGCTGCGGCGCGCGCGGGCGTCTCCCCGCTGAGCCGCTCGAGCCGCGAGGAGACGTCGTCGATCGCGAGCTCGAGCGGCGTCGCGAGCTCGAGCAGCTCCGCTTCCACGCGCGCACCCTCGACGATCCGCCGATCGACGAAGTCGGAGAGCTCACTCCGCTCCGCGAGCCCGAGCTCGAGCCGCGTGGCGAGGACCACGACCTCGTTCGTCACGGCCCGGCCTCGGGCAAGTACGCGAGGGGCTCGCGAGCGGCGCGCCACTCGGGCGGGATGGCCTCGATCCCGAGCGCGCACGCGGCGACACCGCCGACGATCGCGCAGGTGGTGTCGCGATCGCCGAGGGCGGTCACGGTGGTCCACAGCGCCTCGTCGAAGCGCGTCGCGCGGTGCGCGAGGATCCAGAGGCAGAGCGGAACGGTGTCGGGGGCCGTGACGCCCGAGCCGTTGCCGAGCGCGCGCGCGGCGTCGACGACCGAATGGGTGGCGGGGGTGTCGCGCGCCTCGACGATCGCGTCGTACACGTATCCGCGCGGCGTGGCGC
>JBGALT010000312.1:0-4633 GCA_044223665.1 Sandaracinaceae bacterium
GAAAGGTCGAGACGAGCAGCACGTCGGGGCGCGTCGCGAGCGCGGCGCGCGCGACCTCGAGCGTCGCGCCGGGTCGCCACGGCGCGTCGCGCGCCCAGCTCACGTACGAGGCGCTCGGCGCGCCGTCCGCGTAGTTCGCGAACAGGTTGCCCTCGAAGTACGGCTGGACGGCCATCGCCTTGAACCCGGCGCCGGCGATCACCGCGCCCGGGCGCTCGCGTCGGATCGCCGCGATCGCGCGCGCCGCGGCCGGAGCACCGTCGTAGGCCGTCTGGACCTCGCGCCATCCGGAGAGCCCCGTCTCGATCGTGGCGAGCGCGAGCAGCGCCCCGCTACAGACCAGCACGATGCGCCCGAGCTCGGGCCACTCGCTCACCTTCGGCCAGGCGATCCACAGAACGAAGATCCACGTGAGCGTGAGGATCCCGGCGTGCCACGCGTTGGCGTAGAGCAGCGACGAGAAGACGATCAGGCCGAGCACGGCGCTCGCGGCGAGGGGCAGCACGCCGGCGCGCCGCGCGAGCACGAACGTGGGCATCACGCAGAGCAGCGAGGCGATCGCCGCGACCGGCGCGCCCCCCAGCGCCGCTTCGTCTCCCAGCCAGGGCGCGAGCCGCTCGAGCAGCGCGTGCTGCACGAACGTGATGCCGGCGACGAAGGGATCGGCCCGCGTCCCGTTGGCGAGGAAGGACACGTCGGGAGCCGGCCGCGCGACGAGCACCGCGACCACACCCGCGGCGAGCGCGAGCGCGACGCCGGGCCACGCCAGCCGCCAGCGCCCGGCGCGATGCACGGCCCACACGAGCTCGGCGCCGAGCACCGCGGCCAGCACGAAGCTGTGCGCGTTCGCGTTCGCCAGCAGCGCGACGAGCGCACCGTAGCCGAGCGGCCGCTCACGACGCTGCGCGTAGAGCGCCGCGAGCGCGGGGACGAGCACGAGGTCGAGCGCGTAGCTGCGCGCGACGACGGAGTACTGGTAGCCGAAGAAGTAGCTCGAGACGACGAGCAGGCGCAGTGCGAGCGGGAAGGGCGCGCGGACGAGGACGATCGCGGCGCCGCCGAGCGCGCATGCCGTCGAGATCACGAAGAGCGCGTCGTACGGCATGCCCGCCCGGACGAGCGCCCAGAGCACGAGGTGCCAGAGCCCGGGCGAGCCCTCGTAGCGCAGGCGCACGGAGAGCAGCTCGGAGAGCGAGCAGTCGCGCGCGAGGAGCCAGGCCTGCGCCTCGTCGATCCAGGGCTCGTGGTGCGCGCCGACCCAGAGCAGCCACGTTCCGAGGCCGATCAGGGCCACCGCCTGGAGTGCGACGGGCGAGCGCATACGAACGGCCGAGACGGCCGAGGGCCGAGAGTGCACGAGCGCGGTCGCGCGCGGAAGCCGTGCCCGCGCTCGACGCGTCACGACCCGCGCTCCGGGCGCGTCAGTCGCGACCCGCGTTCCGAGCGCGTCAGTCGCAGCAGGGACAGGCGTCGATCACGATGGCGAGCCCCTCGCGCGTCTCTTCGCACGTGCAGGTCGCCATGCAGCCCATCGGGTTGGTTTGCAGCGCGCCGCTCGGGACGGCGTCGCACGCGTCGATCGGCGCCGGCGGGCGGACGCACTCGTCGCTCTCGAACGAGAACGACGCGCGTCGCACGCAGACGCGATCGGGCGCGCAGAGCCCGGCGCCACAGAGCGTCGAGGCGGGGCATCGCACGCCGGAGCAGTCCGGCGTCGCCGCGGCGATCCAGACGCCGCCGCGACACTCCATCGCGGGCCCGGGCTCGCAGCAGGCGGTCCCGCACTGGGCGCCCTCGGCGCTGCAGCCGCGGCCGAGCGCGCTCGCGGGGTCGGCGGGACACGTGGCGAGCGCATCCCAGAACGCCGTGCATGGCCCGACGATGCTCGCATCGCTCCGAGCGACCGAAGCGTCGATCCAATCGCGCGGGCGCTCGTGCGCGAGCGCGCAGCCCGAGGCCACCGCCGAGAGCAGCGCGATGGCACAGAACGCGTCGAGCCGTTGCATGCACCCCGCGCGAGCAGCTTGCGTGCCATCCGCGCGCGATGGTCCGAAGGTGGTGCGGCGACGTTTGATGCGCTTTGACGAGCCCAGGGCGCGAGGCCGGGGCATCCTCGCCCCGCATGCGTCGCTCGAAGCTCGTCTGGGTCGTGCTGTGGCTGGGCCTCGGAGCGGCGGGTGCCGGCTGTGATGGGCTCATCGTTCCCGTCGACGTGGGCGCGCTCGACGCGGGCGGGGCGGACGCGCGGGTCGCGACGGATGGGGGCGATGCCGGGCGCTCGAGCGACGCGCGCGTGGACGCCGACGCCGCGTCGATGCCGGACGCCGCGAGCGGGATGGACGCTGCGGCGGACGATGCGAGCACGCCGGGCGACGCGGGCGCGGTGACGGACGCCGGCGCGGTGGCCGATGCGCAGGGGAGCGAGGACGCGTCCGTGGGGAGCGACGCCTCCGTGGACATGGACGCGTCGGCGGCGCCGGATGCGTACGCGGCGCCGGATGCGCACGTGGCGCCGGACGCGTACGTGGGGATGGACGCCTACGTCGCGCCGGATGCGTACGTGGCGCCGGATGCGTACGTGGCGCCCGATGCGTACGTGGCGCCGGATGCATACGTGGCGCCGGATGCGTACGTGGCGCCCGACGCGTACGTGCCGCCCAGCGGCCTGCCCGTCCTCTCCACCGTCACCGGCCTGGAAGCGGTCACGAGCATCTCCGTCGCGGCAGACGGAACGCGGGTCGCGGTCGGCATGCCCTACACCGACTACGGCGGCCGTCTCGATGCCGGCACCGTCGCGATCTTCCGGGCCACGCCCACCGCCTGGGTCCTCGAGCAGACGCTCGGCATCGGCGTCACCGACCACGAGTCGTTCGGTCGCATCGTCGCGCTCTCGGCCGACGGCGCCCGGCTCGCCGTCGCGCAGGCTCCGACCGGCACCACGCGCTACGTCCGTCTCTACCAGCGCACCGACACCACGTGGGCCCCGACGCAGGTCCTCACCGACGGAGACGCGTTCGACAACTACGCCGCCTCGCTCGCCTTCTCTTCCGACGGCTACACGCTCGCGGTCGGCCGCACCGCCACCTCGTACGGTCACGTCCTCGTCTACCGGGGCGACGCCACGCACCTGCTGACGCTGCGCGCGACGCTGGGCCCGGAGCACACCACACCGGGCGTCGGCTTCCGCTTCGGTCTCTCGATCGGCATGTCCGCCGACGCGCACACCCTCGTCGTCGGCGCGCCACAAGAGCGGAGCGCCGCGACGGGCGTCGACGGAGACTGGACCTCCACGACCGCGACCAGCTCCGGTGCCGCGTACGTGCTCACCGAGACCGCCCCCGACACCTGGACCCAGACGGCCTATCTCAAGGCGTCGAACACGGAGGCGTTCGACGCCTTCGGCACCACGGTCGCGCTCTCCCGCGACGGCAGCACGATCGCCGTCACGGCACCGTCCGAGAGCTCGGCCGCGACGGGCATCGGCGGCAACCAGAGCTCGAACGCCGCGAGCGGCGCGGGCGCCGTCTACGTCTTCCGCCGCTCGGGCGGCACGTGGGTGCAGTCCGCGTACGTGAAGGCGAGCGACACGGCGGCCAACGACTCGTTCGGCCGCGCGCTCACCTTCAGCTCCGACGGCAGCGTGCTCGCCGCGATCGGTGGCTCCGGCTTCGCGCCGCGCCGCATCTACCTCTTCGACCGCAGCAGCGGCGGCGCGTGGAGCGAGCGCGTGCGCAGCTCGCTCACCGACGCGTTCGCCGAGAGCCTCGCGGGCGACGCGAGCTTGCTCGCCGTCGGCACGTACACCTCGTTCGGCGCCCGCCCGGTGCAGGGCACGATCGTCTTCTACGACACCACGCCCTGACCACTGCTCGCCGACGTCGGCCAGTCCGCGCGCGCCGCCGAAGGGGCGAGCACGAGGAGGGTGGCGACGAGGGCGCGAAGCGAGCGCACGCTTCCTCGACGGCCGCTCGACCGCGGACATTCCCGGCACCCGATCACGGCGGCGCTCGCCTCGTCCGCCCGACCCGCGGCAGGACGATCGCGCTCGACGACACGGCGCACGCGTCGTGGCTCCGCCCGCCGTGCGATGCTCGCGACGTGAAGGTCGGCGTCTACACCTGGGGCAGCGAGGGCGACGTGCGGCCCTTCATCGCGCTCGCGCACGGCCTCGTGCGCGCGGGGCACGACGTCTCGCTGGGCTTCGTCGCCGTCGACGGTCGCGACTACGCGCCGCTCGCGCGCTCGGTCGGCGTCGAGGCGCGCGCGGTCGCGACCGAGGCCATCGCGCAGGCGCGCGCGACGCAGAACGAGTCCGACGAGGCGCTCGCCGGAAAGGGGCATCCGCTGAAGCAGGTGCAGACCGTGCTCTCGCACCTGCTCGACCCCGCCATCGACGCGATGTGGGAGGACGCGGAGCGCACGATCGACGGCTGCGACGTCGTGGTCGTGCACTTGCTGCACCATCCGGCCGCCTCGCTCGCCATCGCGCGCCGCATCCCGATCGTGGCGGTGCAGCCGGTGCCCGTGTGGCCCACGCGCCATCTGCCGCCGATGGGCGCTCCGGATCTCGGGCCGCTCAACTCCTTTCTCTGGTGGGTCACCGAGCACGTCGGCCGGCGCTGGTTCGTCCCGC
>JBGALT010000069.1:0-37752 GCA_044223665.1 Sandaracinaceae bacterium
CCCGAGGCCGGAGCGGAGCGGCCTTGGGGCCGTGAGCACCGACCGCAGGGTGAGGTGGCGAGCGTCCGAGCTTGCTCGGACGCGGCATCAAGGCCGGGATCGCGGCGCGTCGCCGCTGAGCACCGCCAGCGATCACACCCGGAGTTGGCGCGCTCGTTGCTGATTGCGCTACATCCTGGCTCGATGGCTGCGAAGGTGGGTGGACCCGTGAAGGCTCGTTCTCGATCGGCGCTCGCTGCGTTCACGTTCGCATGCTTCGCGTGGCTCACGGCGGCCCGAGCGCAGGCCGACGTGGTCGAGCTCTATCCCGTCGGCGGCACGGCCACGGGCTCCACGCTCACGGTCGCCCAGACGCACCTCCGCCAGACGATCACCGGGCTCGGCCACACGATCGTCGACGGAAGCGGCACGCGCCCCACCACGAGCACCGAGTTCGAGGCCTCGGCCCGCGCGAGCAACGCCGTGTACGTCGTGCTCGCCGACATCGAGCCGAGCCCGGGCCACTACCACCTGCACGTCTGGGTCTTCAGCCTCGACGCCGACCGCATCGAGGAGCTCTTCATCGACGTGCTCTACGACGACGAGGACGCTCGCCTGCGCGACGTGCTCGGCAGCATGATCCGCGCGGAGGGCCTCGGGGACGACGCACTTCGCCTGTCGGCCGAAGAGACCGACGCCGAGCGCGCGCGCCGCGAGGCCGCCGAGGCGGCCGCCCGTCAGGCCGAGCTCGATCGCCAGCACCAGGCCGAGGCCGACGCTGCGGCCGCCGCCGAAGCGCAGCGCCGGGCCGAAGAAGCCGAGGCCCAGCGCCTCGCCGACGAGCAGCGCCAGCGCGAAGAGCAGGCCGCGCGCGAGGCAGCGGAAGCGGCAGCCCACGCGTGGGAGCAGCGTCCCCTCTACGGCGCCGACGGCGCGTGGATGATCCAGCTCGGCGGCGAGGGCGGCGGCGCCTTCCAGTACGGCGCCCACAACCCGCACGTCCCCGACGGCGGCGCGCTCGGCCTCGTGCAGGCCCGCGTGGGTCGCGTCATCGACGGCACGGGCGGCTTCGAGCTGCGCGGCGGCGCCGACGTCTTCTTCGGTCTCGGCGCCGGGCTCGACCTCGTCCTCGGCGCGACCTACCAGTTCACCCCGTTCGTCGAGCGGATCCACATCGGCGCCATCGTCGAGCTCGGGCTCTCGATCGCGTTCCAAGGGCCGCGCGACGTGGGGTTCCTCGTGCGCGCCGGCGCGGTGATGAGCTGGAACCCGATCGACCACCTCTACTTCGAGCTCGCCCTCCCCGAGCTGGGCGTGATGACGAACGGCAGCGGCGCCGTCGTCTTCGGTGGGGCGCTGCGCATCGGCTACCGCTTCGATTGACCGCCGTTCGCCGAGGAGCACGCGGCCGCCCGTGGCTGGTCGGGCCGCGTGATAGGCTGGCCGCGTGACCGCCGCCGCTCGCGAGAGCGACTCGCTCGCGACCCAGCCCGTAGCGGGCGATCGCATCGACCATCGCTACGCGGTGCAGAGCGTGCTCGGAACCGGCGCGGCCGGCGTCGTCTACGCCGCGCTGCACGAGTACACGGGGCGGCCGGTCGCCATCAAGTGGATGCACCCGCACGTCGCGATCGACGTGACGAACGCCCACCGCTTCTTGCGCGAGGCGCGGGCGGCTGCGTCGGTCAAGCACCCCAACGTGGTCGAGATCCTCGACGCCGGCCGCGACCGCGGCACCTACTACCTCGTCATGGAGCGTCTCGAAGGCGAGCTGCTCTCCGCCGCGCTCGCCCGCCACGACCTCGGCGTCCCGGCCATCGCGCGCATCTTCGTGACGCTGATGCGCGGCGTCGCCGCCGCGCACGAGCTCGGGATCGTGCACCGCGACCTCAAGCCGGAGAACGTGTTCCTCTGCCCTCCCGCCAGCGGTCGGCCGGGCGGCGCGAAGGTCCTCGACTTCGGCATCAGCAAGCTCAAGCGCACGACGAGCGACGGCGGCGAGCTCACGGCCGCCGGCGTGTTCATCGGAAGCCCCTACTACATGGCGCCCGAGCAGATCGCCGACAGCCGGAGCGTCGATCCGCGGGCCGACGTCTACTCGATCGGCGTGATGCTGTACGAGGCGCTGGGACACCGGGTGCCTTTCGACGCCGAGTCGCTCTCGGCGCTCTTCGCGAAGGTGGTCGACGAGCGACCGGTGGCGATCGACGAGCTCCGCCCCGATCTGCCGACCGCGCTCTGCGATGTCGTGATGCGCGCGATGAGCGCGAGCCCGAAGGCCCGCTTCGCGACCGTGCGCGAGATGGCCGAGGCGCTCGAGCCCTTCGCCCAGGGGCTTCGCTTCGATCCGGGCGGCGATGCCTTCGACGTCGCGTGGCGCGAGCGCGGCTCGATGATCGACCTGCGCCCGAGCGAGCTGCCGCCACGCCCGAGCGGACCGCCCTCGCGACCGAGCGACACGCCGGCGGCGCCCGTCGAGATCAACGATGCGGCCTCCGACGCGCTCGAGCGCGCCCGTGCCCGCAGCAAGAGCGATGCGATCCCCGATCAGCCGACGGTGATCCGGCCGCGCAACGACGAGAGCGAGCGGATGACGCTCGCGAGCCCGCCGCCCGCGATGGTCGAGGGCGCCGGGCCGCCCGTGAGGCCGGCGGCGCCGCCGCGCCCCGCGCCCTCGGCCTCGGAGATCCGCGCGACGCCGACGGTGCTCGCCGAGGGGCTCCTCGATCCGACCCCGGGCGCAGCACCGAGCCTCGGTGGCGGCGCGGTCGTGACGGCCGCGATCGCGCGCCCGGCGCGCACGGCCGAGCCCACGGAGACGTTCGCCCGCCCGCCCGAGCGTCCGGCCTCGAGCCGCGCCTCCCTGATCCGCGCGCTCGCGCCCTGGATCGCGCTCGCCGTGATCGTGGCGATCGTCATGCTGATCGTCGGGGTCTCGATCGGCCGCTTGCTCTGATCGCTCCTTCAGCGCCCTCGGCGCTTCGCCGCGCGGCGCGCCCGCCAGACGATCGGGGCGAGGCCGAGCCATGCGAGGGCGCCCCCACCCGACCCGCTCGCGCGGCAGCCGCAGCCGCCCGCCGGGGTGCGCGCCTCGTCACCGGCATCGAGCGCGGCATCGACGACCGACGCGTCGTCCCACGCGCCGGCGTCGCTCGGCAGACCTGCGTCCGGGCCGCCCGGCGTCACGGGCACCACGTACACGTGATTGGTCACCACGCGCGGCCGCCCGGCGACGAGCAGCTCGACCCGCAAGAAGCTCTCGCCGGCACCGGCGACCACCGGCTCGTCGTGCTCCCAGGGGGTGCCCATCACGTCGATCGCCGGCCGGGGAATCCCATCGCGCACGAAGCGCAGCGTCGCGCCCGAAGGCGCGCCCGTGACGCGCACGTGCAGCATCGTGGCGTCGGCGTGGATGGTGTCGGTGACGGCGGGGTCGAGATCGGGCGAGCTCAGCTCGACCATCGGATCTTCCGGGCCCTCGAGCTTCACGACCGTCCGGCCGCGCCGCACGCCCTCGAGCACCGCCGAGACGCTCAGCTCGGAGGCCCACACCATGGTCGTCGGAGATCCGATCGGGCTGTCGAAGCTGCCGGTGCCGGTGCCGGCCGAGTGATCGTCGCTGCCGCCGACGGCGACCACGTGGTGGCCCGCGAGGAGGAAGTCTTCCCAGCTCTCGACGACGCGCGCGTAGAAGAGCGTCCCCGTGACGTGATAGGCGCCGGTCTGCACCTCCATCGCATCGACCTGACCGCCGTCGAGCACGGCGCGCCACCCGCAGCCGATGCAGAGATCGCCGAGCATCAGCGCGGGATGGTTGATGGAGAAGAGCGCGCCGTCGTCGTGCACGTCGGCGGCGATCTGCTCGATCGTGCGGCCGCCCTCGCCGAGCCGGTGATCGATCCAGGTCGTGCCGCCCATGCTCATGGCGTGGCCCTGGTAGGTCGTGACCTCGATGCCGGGAACGAAGAGAAGGCTCGGATGACGGGCCTGCACGTCGGCGTAGAGCTCGAGCTGCGAGACCGTGTTGTGGTCGCTGATCATCACGAAATCGAGGCCGCGCGACTCGGCGAAGGCCGCGATCTCGTCGAGGCTGGGGCTCGCGTCGCCGCTCTCGCGCGAGTGCACGTGGAAGTCGCCCGCGTACCAGCGGGCCTCGCTCGAGAGCGCCGCGCTCGGCCCGTACGGCGCGCGCTCGGGCTGAGGCGCCAGCGTCACGGCGTCACGCAGCACGACCTCGACGTGGTAGTGCGCGGGCAGCTCGGTCACTCTCGCTTCGCCCACGTAGACCGACCACTCGCCGGCCGTGATCGGCCCGGGCAGATAGCTCCGCGACGCGGCCGCGCCGTTCACGATCGCCGGCTCGGTGTTGCCGCCGCCGTAGCCACGGAAGCCGCCGCTCGGATCGAGCAGGCCCCAGTCGAGGATGTTCGTGCTGGAGAGGTCGTCGTGGCGCACCTCGATCTCGGCCACGCCTGCCGGCACCGTGAACGGGATCGAGAAGTACGCGACCCCCGTCGGGACCTCGCCGTCGAAGGTGAGGGTGGTGTCGGCACGCGCCGGCGCCGCGAGCGCGAGCGAGCCGAGGACCGCGAGAGCGAGGGCGCGCAGCGACATGACGCGCGATCATCGCACGGCGCGCTCGCCGAGGACGAGCCGCCGCGTGCCGCGCTCTGCTCGCGATTCGCTCAGCGATCGAGCGGGACCACCAGCTTCGGTCGCGGCGGCGTGGGCGCGCGGCGCGGATCCTGCGGATGGAGCGGCGCGATCGCGGTGCCGAGCGCGGTGAACTCGACGATCGGTGGCCCGGAGGCGCCGGAGCCGCCGTAGGTCGCCTCGTCGACGGTCATCCCCACGATGCCGACCGGCGCGTCGGGCGAGCCCATCGGCCAGTGGCGGAACAGGTCCTGCTGGAGGCGCTCCATCGCCAGCTCGCGCGCGTCGAAGAAGGCCTTCGTGAACGGGCCGATCTCCATGTCCTTGTCGCGGAACTCGCGCAGCGTGCGCGGGTCGAGGCCATACACGCAGTTGCCCATCGCGACCGTGATCGGCCGGTAGCCCGCCGTGAGCAGCGTGACGAACTCGCCGCCCGAGAGGTCGCTGTCGAAGGGCTGCCCGTTGGCGAGGCGCAAGCTCGGCGAGCCCTGGATGGCCTGCGGTGCGTGCCGCGGATCGAAGCTCACGGCCGTGCCGACCGCGACGCACTTGGCCACCTGCCGCGCGCCGCGCCACACGTGGTGCTCGACCTCGAGCCGCACGTCGACGACGCCCTCGGCACCGAGCTGCTGCGCCTGCTTGCGCATCCGCTGGATGGCGAGGTGGCGCGCCTGTCGCATCGCGTGGCTGAGGTTCTGGATCTCGGCCGTCTGGACGGTCCAGTCGTACTGCGAGCCGGCGGCGAACACGCTCGAGCCGATCACGAGGCCTCGCGGCAGGAAGCCGATGCGGGCGAGCGCGAGGAACTCGGTGACGCCGAGCTCGCTGAGGGCGGGCGTCGTCATTCTTCGCCTTCCTTCTTCTTCACCGCCGGCGGGTTCGCCGAGAGCACGAGGAAGGGCGCCGGCAGCTCCGCCGGCTCGCCGGGGACGACGGCCGTGCCGATGACGAAGAGCTCGATCACCTCGCCGGTGTCGAGCGCGGCGTTGCCGACGTTCCACGGGTTGGTGCGCCACGCGTGCTCGCGCTCGGCCACCGTCACGCCCACGATCCCGGTGGCCCCGAGCGCCTCGGCCTCGTCCTGCAGGCGCTCGATCGCCAGCTCGCGCGCGTCGTAGAGCGCGTGCGTGTACTCCGGCAGCTCGTAGCTCCGGGTCGGGCTCGCGCGCAGCAGGTTCGGTGGGACGTAGTAGACGCAGTTGCCCATCACGAACCCGATGGGCCGGAAGCCGCAGCGGATGAGCATCCAGAAGTCCTGTCCCGAGAGATCGGACTGGAAGGGCTTGTTCGCGCGGTTCCTGAACGTGCCGGGCCGCGTCCGATGACGCACCGCCGTGCCGATCGCGATGAACTCGGCCGTGTTCGATCCGAAGGAGTAGCTCGCGCGGCTCTGCGGCTGCTGCCACGGCGCGAGCGGCAGCTGCGCCCAGGCCATGCGGCGCCCGTACTGCTGCCACTGCTCGTCGGCGACCTGCCGCCAGCCGTCCCACCAGCCCGCCGGTGGGATCTGGCCCCACGAGAGGCCGACACGCGTGGGCGGCCGCCGGAAGCCGAGCTTCTTGGACCACTTCGACCAAGCCCGGTACTGCTGGAACTCGAGACGCTTGGGATCGAGCGCGAGGTTCACGGTGAGGCGCACGCCGATGATGCCGTCGGCGTCGAGCTCGTCGGCCTCTTCCTCCATGCGGTTCATCGCGAGCTCGCGCGCGTGGTAGAGCGCGCGCGTCGTGTCCACGAGCTCGCGCCCCGGCTCGCCCGAGCGAAGCGACGGCAGCTGTGTGGACACCTGGTAGATCGACGTGCCCATCACCATGCCGACCGGCTCGAAGCCGGCCTCGCGCACGAGAAGGAACTCGTTGACGCTGAGGTCGCTCGTGAAGAAGTGCTTCTCGCGCGCGTCGGTGAGACGCTCGATGGCGTGGACGGGGAGGTCCTTGGGGTGCTGGCGGTGATCGCTCACGTGGCTCAGCCCTCCCCCGCGTCCTCGTCGCGCTCGAGGGCCATCTCTTCGGCCTCCTCGGCGGCGATCTCGATGTCGGTCTCGTCGTCTTCGGCGTCGATCACGTCGTCGTGACGCCGGCCGAGCGGCATCATCGACAGGATCAGCGGCGGCACGCCGTGGGCGCGCTGGTCCGCCCGCTGCGGCATCCGTCGCACGCCGGTGCCGAACCAGCTCACGTCCACGTCGAGGTCGTCGAGCTGGCAGCCGCCGTAGCCACACGGGACTTCCTTCACCTTCACGGTGAGGTCGCTGCCGATGACGAACTCGGCGCCGCACTCCTGGGCCTGCCGGATGATGCCGGCCGACGCGATCGAGCGCGCTTTCTCCACGGCGTTGCTCGCCTGGTCGAGCTCGAGGGTGCCGTTGCCGACGCCGCCGGTGACGTGCCAGACGTGGTAGCGACAGAACTCGAAGAGGAAGCCGCGCGGCTCGAAGCCCTCCTGCGCGAGCGCCCAGAGCTCTTGGCCCGAGAGGTCGGTGATCACCGGCTCGTTCGGCCGATGCGCGATCCAGGGCGCGCGCACCGCGGTGCCGACGACCGTGAACTCGAGGATCTCGCCGCCGTCGTCGCCGCCCTTGCCGCGCGCGCCCATCGTGATCATGCGATCGCGCAGGTGCACGCCGATGACCGCGTCGGCGCCGACCAAGCGCGCCTCCTGGAACAGGCGCGCGAGCGCGCGGCGGCGCGACTCGCGATGCCCCTCGCTGATGACGGTGATCTCGCTCGTCTTGCCCTTGTAGTCGGGGATCTGTCCGACGTGGAAGATGGAGCTGCCCATCACCTGCGAGATCGGATGGCAGTGGGCATCGCGCGCGAGCAGGTACTCGGGCACCGAGAGGTCGCTCGTGAACAGCCGCGCGTGATCGCCCCGCTCCTCCTCGAGGCGCTCCTCGGCTCGCAGCGGGATCCCTCCGGCGGCCACGCGGCGCAGGCTCTCCCGGACGTCGATCGGCGGACGCTGGCGGATGACCGACACGCTCAGTCTCCGACGCTGAGGATGAGGGCCGGTCGCTCGATGTGGTGATCGTCGCGGATAGGGATCACGGCCGTGCCGACGGCGCTGAACTCGAGCACGGTCGGGCCCCAGGTGTGGTTGTTCTCGTCGATCACGACGCCGACGATCCCCTGCGCGCCGAGCGCTTCCGCCTCGACCTGCATGCGCTCCATCGCCAGCTCGCGCGCGTCGTAGAGGGCCTGCGTCGGGCCGACCAGCTCGCGGCTCTCGGTCGGCGCCTGGCTCGTCTGGCCCTGGCCCACGTTGTAGACGCAGTTGCCCATGACGAAGCCGAGCGGGCGGTAACCGGCTTCCAGCAGCGTCCAGAAGTCCTGGCCCGAGAGGTCGCTCGTGAACGGTCGGTTCTCGGGGCCGCGGAAGCCGGGCCGGTCGCTCTTGACCGCCGTGCCGATGGCCATGAACTCGATCACGTTCGCGCCCCACGCGTGCACGTTCAGCGTCAGGCGCACCGCGACGATGCCGTCGGCCCCGAGCTCGTGGGCCTCCTCCTCCATGCGCACCATCGCGAGCTCGCGCGCGCTGTAGAGCGCTTGCGTCATCGTGACGAGCTCCTCGTTCACGTGCGCGCGGATCTGCTGCAGGCCGATGTTGAAGATGCTCGAGCCCATCACCAGGCCGAGGGGCTGGAAGCCCGCCTCCTTCACGAGCAGGAACTCGCTCACCGAGAGGTCGCTCGTGAAGAAGTGGTGCGCACGCATCTCGTGCAAGCGCTCGCGCGCGTGCTCGGGCAGGTCGTGCAGCTCCCTGCGCTTGTGTGCCTGCTCCATCGATCAGCCTCCCTTGAGCCGCGCGAGAACGCCGGCCACGTGCGCGTTGTGGTTCGCGTGCTCGGCGATCGAGTGGGTGAGGTCCTTCACCCAGACGTCGATCGACAGCGTCTTGGTCTTCAGCGCGACGCCGCGGACGAGCTTCTTGTACTGCGCGACGTAGACGCCGGTCGGCTGCCGCATCGCCAGGAACACGTGTGGATCGAGGTTGAGCTCGAAGAGCGAGAGCGAGCCGCCCTCGTGCAGGACCCGCGTCTTGTCGGGCATCGCGTGGTGCAGCGCGACCGACAGGTCGTGCAGGAACTGGTGCACGTTGCTCGTGTCCAGCCGGAGCCCGTGCGCGAGCTGCGCTCCGTCGATGCCGACCTGCTTGTGGGAACGGCAGAACTCGCACACGAAGACGCGACCGTCGGCGGTCGGCCTCATGACGGCGCCACAGCTGTCGCACTGCACTACCTTGCTCAACCTAGCCTCCCGTTCACGAGGTCCTGACCGATCCCTGCGCGTATCCGACGTCGGGGCCGACGACGAGCATCATCGACGGGTCCTTCGCGGAGACGCGGAGCTCCATCGTGGAGCCGGGGAGCACGTCGCGCAGGAGCGAGCTCGGGATGTAGAGCTGCGTGTTCACCACGTACGGCTGCCCACCGAGCGGCTCCACGTCCACGCGCGCGCTGCGCACCTCGTAGCGCACCATGCCGTTGCGCGAGCGCATCCCGGTCACGGACACGGCGAGCATGATCCCGCGCGCCGGTGTCCCGTTCTGCTCGAGCGCGTACGCCCCGCCTCCGAAGAGCCCGGCGCCACCGCCACGCCCACCAGCGCTCGCGATGACGAACATCACGACGAAGAACACGGAGATGATGCAGACGAGCCCGCCCACGGCGCGAGCGTACACCAAGGGAGAGGCGTCTCGCCGCGCGAAGAGCGCCCGCGCGATGCGTATTCGCCGGCGCGCAAACGCCGTCAGAGCGTGCGGAGCAGCTCCTCGGCCATCGTGTACTCGAGGTAGCCGACCATGTGCGTCTCGAGCGAGGCCTGGAACGCGGTGCGGGCTCGCGCCGTGTCGCCGAGCGCGAGCGCGCGCGCGCCCGCGTAGAAGTGCGCTTCGCAGCGCTGGCCCGGCGTGCTCGCCGCGGCGAGCGCCTGCTCGTAGGTCGTCGTCCCGGCCCCCAGCGCGGCGAGCTGCGCGTGCCAGCCGTCGTGGGCGGCCTGCTCACGCAAGAGCTCCTCGGCGTCGTCGCTGGTCGCATGGCCGTCGAGCCAGGCGATGAGCTGCACCCAGAGGGCGAAATAGACCTTCCACGCGTCCTCGAGGTGCGAGCCCATGCGCGCGGCGCGGAACGTGGCGTCGGCCAGGCCGTGGTCGGGCGCGTCCACCACGAGGTGCGCCAGGATCTCGACGTAGGGCTCGTGCGACTCCGGCGCCGCGTCCATCGCGAGGCGGTACTCGCGGTCGGACGCCGCACGCTCGCCCAGGCGCCGCACCAGCGTGCCGAGACGGACGTGCACGAGCGCAGCCTCCATCTCGTCGTCGGTCTCGACGAGGGACCGGTAGAGCTCGAGCGACTGGCGGTACGCGGCCTGCGCCTGATCCTGCCGCCCCGCGATGCGGTGGGCCTCTCCCTCGGCCTCGAGCAGCGCCGCACGCTCGAGCTGCCCGTCGCGGCCTTGCTGCGTGAGCCGGTCCATCGCCTGCTGCAGGTAGTCGAGCGCGCCGTCGGCGTCGCCGGTGTGAATGGAGAGCGAGGCCAGGCCCTCGAGGGCGCCGCGCGAAGGCGTGTCGGCGAGGCTCGACTCGAACGAGGCGCGCGCCTCGACGAGGTTGCCGGTCATCATCTCCGCGCGGCCGATTGCGTAGCGAATCTGGGCGAGGGTCACGTCGGCCGGATCGCCAGGCCAGCGACGGGTGCGCTCGGCCAGGATGGCCTCGGCGTCGCGCCCGATCTGGCGCATCTGACCGACCGTGCTCGACGACTCGTCGATGGCCACCACCTCGAGCGACTGCGCCAGGTGCGTCAGCGCCTCGTCGTACACGCTGCGCTGATCGGGGGCGAGCCGGACGGCCTCGCGATACCAGGCGGTCCCTTCGCCGATCTCGCCGCTCGCGCTGGTGAGACGCGCGAGGCAGAGCGGGAAGCGCGCGTCGGCCGGGTGCGTCCGCACGCCGAGCCGGCAGAGCGCCTGCGAGGTCGGTGCGTGCACGTCGTGGTAGGCGCGCGCGAGCTCGAAGAGCGCGGTCGCGCCTTCTTCGTCGTCCTGCATCGCGGTCTCGATCACGCGGCGGACGCTGGCCTCGACGCCGGTGCGGTCGTCCATCGCACGGAGGTGCGCGCGCGCGCCCTCGAGATCGCCCTGCGCGAGCCACACCGCCGCCACCTCGAGCGGCGTGCGCTCGAGCAACGCGTCGACGAAGCGGAGCTCGTCGGACGAGATCGGCGACAGACGCGGCGCGAAGCCCTCGCTGATCGTGCCGCCTTGGAAGGCGGTCGCGACCTCGACGAGCAGGTTGCTCATGCGCTCGAGCACCTCCGGCGCCGGGCACAAGCGGGCGTGCTCTTCCCACACGTCGAGGATCCCGACCGCACCGTCGAAGAGGTGCTCGAACGCGGGAGGCGGCGTGCCCGGTGCGCCGAGGCGTGCATCGTGGCCCCACGTGGCGACGCGCTCGTACTCGGCGCGGAGCTCGGCGTCGTCGCCTGCGATCCGGATCAGCAAGAGGAGCCCGGCCAGCACGCGCGCCTCGTCCCCACGCCGCGAGCCGGCATCGACCAGGAAGCGCGCGAGCGGGCGAACCGCCTCGGGCACCGAGCCACCCGGCGCGAGATCGGGCGGCGCGAGCAGCGACGTCATCTCGCCGAGCTGCACGACGACGCCGTCGTAGTCCTCGGCGGCCACGAGCGCGTCCGAGCGGCGCGCGAGGTGCGCCACGAGACGCTCGCGAACCTCGGCCCGGATCGGATCGTCGGGCGCGAGCACGAGATAGAGGCGCCGCACCTCGCCGTAGCTGTCGTCGTCGACGGTGCGCCGCGCGAGCGGCATCGTGGAGTCGCCACCTCCCGTCCCACCGCACGCGGTGAGCAGAGAGAAGAGGACGAAGAGCAACGCGGACGAGCGACGGGCGAGCATGCGAGACGGCGAGGATAGGACGCCCGGCCCGCCCGCGCACATTGGAGGGGCGTGCTCGCCCGCGGCCTGGCACGCAAGGCCCGGACGAGCGCGGCGCGCGCGTTTCGATTCGTCACTCATCCCTCGACGATCGTAGAGTCCACGCGATGCGATCGGTGCCCGTCCCCCTTCTCGTGCTCGTCCTCGGCCTCGCGGGCTGCGCGAGCGCGCCCCCGTACGCGCGCTGCGGCGGAGACACCGGCTGCGCGATGGGCGCGTGCACCGAGATCGTCTACACGCGCGACGACGGCACGAGCGCCGGCGGTCCGTTCTGCACGAGCGGATGCGCCACCGACGACGACTGCCCCGACGACGGCGCCTGCATCGCGCTCGCCCACGATCGCACGACGACGTTCTTCTGCGTCGCGCGCTGCGCGCAGCCGAGCGACTGCTACGCGGGCCTGTCGTGCACGACGCTCACCTCGACGGGCGGCACCGCTCTCGACGCCTGCCTCCCGTGACCCGCGCCCGCGCCGGCATTCCGCGCGTCACGGTCGGGATCGACCTCGCGTCGCTCGGGCGCGAGAGAGAAAGCGGTACCCGGAGCCGAAGGCGCCCACCTGTTGCCGGATGGCCCGGCGGGTTGTGCCTGAGCGTGTCGCAGCGCGGAATGCCGCGCAGGATCGGTCGGCACGCACGGTGCTCTCGCTCGCTGCATGCGACGCACGCTGCTCTCGCTCGGCGCGGTGGGTGCGAGCGCGATGGGTATGGGCGCGTGCGCCCCTACCCCTGCGCCCCCACCGGCGCCCACCTGCGAGCCGCAGGTGCCGGCCACGCGCGCTTGTGATCTGCCCGCGCAGGTCGATCCGTCGGCCGTGCTCACGCGCGACGAGTTCCTCGAGGCCGCGAGCAGGCTCGTGTGCGACCGCGCGCTCCGCGGAGAGGGGACGCTGGGGTGGCTCGCGCAGTCGTTCTGCCTTCCCGGCTTCGCCGCCGAGTACACGGCGGCCGGCTCCGGAGCGTACGATGCCGAGGCGGGGCGTGATTGCTTGCGCGCGCTCATCACGGCGCCCGGGCCGAATACCGCCGAGCAAGTCGCGCTGAGCTGCCTGGCGATCGCCCAGGGCCTCGGCGGCCCGTGCGGCGCGACGTGCTGGGCGGGATGCGTTTCGGACACGTGCCGGATGTCGAGCGCTGGCGAGGCGTGCTACCCGTCGCCGCTCTCCAATCCGTGCGCTCCAGGGCTCGTGTGCGATGGGGGTCTCTGTCGCGCGCTCGCGACGCCAGGCACGCCCTGCGCGAGCGACGACGACTGTGATCTCGACCTTCTCTGCACCGACGGCGCCTGCGCGCTGGGGCTCGCCCTCGACGCCGCCTGCGACGCGTCGCTCCGATGCGCACCCGGGCTCGCGTGCGAGCGCGCACGATGCGCTCCGGCCGAAGGCGAGATCGGCGGCTGCTGCGGCCGGTGCAACTCCGGCAGGTGCGTCGACGGTCACTGCGCTCCCGTCGGCCACCTCGGCTGCGCGTGCGAGAGCGACTCGGACTGTCCGCACGACGTCTCGCGCTGCATCGCAGGCGTCTGCGTCGGGCGGCCGCTCCGCGGTGCCTCGTGCGATCCGGACGGCGCGCCGTGCTTCGGATCGGTGTGCCACGTGTCGAGCCGAACGTGTGCTCCGGGCGTGCTCGGCGAGGGCCCCTGCGGCGCCGCCCAGGACTGCGAGACGGGCCTCTTCTGCTCGGGCGGCTGGCTGCGCAGCCCGGGGATCTGCAGCCGCACCGTGTCGATCGGCGAGGCGTGTGGATCGGCGGGGCTCGTCTGCACGGCAGGCGTCTGCGACGGATCGACGTGCCGCTACCACGGCGCCGGCGAGCCCTGCGGGTCGACGAGCGACTGCGAGCCGGCGCTTCAGTGCCACGGGCTCCCCGGCGTGTGCGCGCAGGCGGTCCGAAACGGCCAGCCTTGCGCGCCGCCGAACGTCGTCTGCGAGCAGGGCGTGTGCGACCCCGGTAGCGCGCGCTGCGTCGGCGGCCGGGGCCAGCCGTGCTCGGTCGATGCGCAGTGCATGGCCGGGCTGAGATGCCGGTCCAACGGTCACGCGGCGCTCTTCTGCGAGTGAGCCAGAGCCCGACGCGAGGGAGAGAAGCGGGCGCGAGCCCGACGCGAGGGCGCGACGCTGCGTCGAGCCACGAAGCCGCTGCGGCCCCGCCCACGACTCGAGGACTCCTCGATCGGCGATGCGGCCGAGCCGAGAGCCTCCGCTGAGGAAGGCGGGAGCGTGGGAATCGACCTAAGAATGGGCCGAATTCCGTTCCTGCGTTCCTGCATTCCACAGCGCGGGCGTCGCCCGCAGCCCAACGACATCGGCGCCGCAGCGCGGCGCGCTGTCTCGGAACCATGCCGTGGCGATCGAGGGCTGCCGCAGCTCGGGAGCGCCCCCTGCGCGGCTTGTTCTCCAGCCTCGTCCAATCGTCGCGCCACGCGACGATTCTGGGACGTAGTAGATCAGCGGCGTCTTCTCGCTGCCGAGCCGATTCAGCCCGACCCCTTCAGCGACCCGGGAGGGGAATGTGGATGGGGGCCCCTCCGCCGAGGTCGATCGCGATTCCTTGTCCGTCGACCGTCGGCTCGGGCAGCGGGGCGCGGCCGGGCGTCCACGATCGCGCGACCTGCTCGACGATCGGCGCGCGCACGATCGAGGGCGGATGCGTGGAGAGGAACACCAGGGGAAGCGCGTCGGTCGTGGTCTCGCCGAGGTGGCGGAACGTGTCGAGCGAGAGCAGCGCGCCCTCGTCCGACCAGTGGCCCCCGGCGCGCTCGTGGCCGGCCTCGAGCACGCTCGTCACGCCCCACATGTCCGCCTCGACCTCGAACGGCTGCTCGAGCGGCGGCGCGGTGTCGGCGAGCTCGCGCTGCAGAGCCTCGGCCTGCGCGGCGCTCGCATCCCCGCCCGGCGCGCAGCCGGTGTGCCCACGGTAGTGGTGCGCCATCTCGTGACCGAGGATGAAGGCGACCTCCTCGTCGAAGAGCTGCCGCTGCCGCGCGAGCTTGCGCGGATCGGTCGCGAGCGGCCCCGTGATCTGACCGGGCGCGATGCCGCGAATGGTGCCTCCGCGGATCATGTTCATGATCGAGCTCGCGTAGGTCTCGTAGGTGCTCGTGCCGGCCAGCTCGTCGTAGGCGCGCGCCTCGGCCGTGGCGGCACAGAGCACGAGCATCGGCGTCGTGATCATGATCATCGCGGCGCGCGAGGCCGGCGCGCAGCCGGCGGCGGCGTTGGGCTCGAGCGGATCGTCGACCACGTGGAAGGGCACGTGCTCCACGCGCGCGCGATGCGCGGGCGGAAGGTGCGTGCGTACTTCTTCGATCACCGAGGTCACCTCGGTGCGCAAGAAGGCCATCGTCATCGACCCGTTCCGGTCGGTGCTACCGGGCGGCGCTGGCGTGAGCGTCGCGTAGTCGGGCGGGGGATCGTGGCTGAGGAGCGAGTCGCCCGGCGAGGGCAAGCTCGTGGGCAGCCCGCTCGGCAGGCCCGGCAACGTGGTCGGGATCGGCAGCCCCGAAGGTAGCCCGGTGGGAAGGCCCGACGGCAGCCCCGGGAGCATCGTCGGAATCGGGATCGGCATCGCGACGGGCGTCGGCGGCGGAGGCGCCACGGGCATCGGCGTCGGCGGTGGCCGCTCGAATGGGCTCGGGATCACGCCGCACGCACAGAGCAGCCCGAGCAGCGCGAGGCTCGCGAGGAGCGTGAGGAGAAAGCGACGGGGAGAGCGAGGCGATGCGCGCATCGCGGGGCATCTTACGAGGCGGGCCACGGGGCGGAAAGCAGTGCCGAACGATCGCGCCGACCGTTCTCCGACCCGAGAAGCGACGAGAGGCCCGAGAAACGACGAAAGGTCCGAGAAACGAAGAAAGCCCCGAGAACGAAGAAAGCCCCGAGAACGAAGAAAGCCCCGAGAACGAAGAAAGCCCCGAGAACGAAGAAAGCCCCGCTGCGTGATCGCAACGGGGCTCGGCTCGCTCTGGGAGTGCAGGTGCGTGAGCGCTCGGCTCACTTCACCATGAGCTGCTGCTTCTCGCGCTTGCGGCGGCGGCGGGCGGCCTCCGACTCCTTCTTCCGGCGCTTGACCGACGGCTTCATGTAGTGGCGGCGGCGCTTCAGCTCGCGAAGGACGCCCTCGGCGGCCATCTTGCGCTTGAGGTGCTTGATGGCGCGCTCGACGCCCTTGTCGCCGACGATGACCTCGACCGGCTTGCACTGGATGGCATCGCCGTTGACGGCGGTCGTGGACTGCGGGCCAGCGCCGGACGGAGCGGGCGCGGCGGGGGTCGGAGCGTTCTGATTGCTGGACGTGCTCAAGAGGCCACCTTCGAACGAAAGGGCCGCCGTTCTGTCACGAGCCCTGGGTGGGCGCAAGTATGATCATCCGGGCCGGGCCCCGCCCGAGGGTAGGCGAGAGAGCGGAGGCGAGAGACGTCAGCCCGCGAGATCGCGCTGGAGGGCCTGCAGGGTCGGGTCCTGGGCGAGCTGGGCCCGCAAGACCTCGGCAAGCCGTGCCTTCTGGGCCGGGGCCAGCCCCGCCGCCGTCTTGCTCTCGAGAGCGCGCTGCACGAGGCGCTCGACCGCCGCCGCGGGATCGAGCGTACCGGCACGGATTTCCCGCGCGATCGCCGCGATCTCGCCGCCCTGGGCCCCCGCGAGCTCGCCCGTCGCGTCTTTGCCGGCGGCGCGGAATGCCGCGCCCGCGCCGGCGGGGGTCGCGCCCTCGGCCGTACCTTCGACGCCTCCGGGACCTTTTCTCTGGACGGGATCACTCATCTCGACGCCTCCGAGCGTATCGGACGCATCCGGGCGACGGCAAGCGGACCGCCACGGGGATCGACCTGTCCGGATGTCGGTCGCCCCGAGCGCGCGTTGCGTCTGCCCACGCCTTGACAGGATCCCAACCTGGTTCCTATGTAAAACTCGGCGGTGACGGGGCTCGTGGCGACGATGACGAAGACCAGCGGGGACGAGGACATCGCTCCCACGAGCGGCGAGACCGCCACACCGAGCCTCCTCGAGAACCTCGAGAAGCTCGAGAAGTCGGAAGGTTGTGCGAACAAGCCGCCTTGCGCTCTCTCGGCCGAGTTTCTCTCGACGGGCGATCTCGCGCGCGCCTGCGAGACCACGCTCCGCACGGTGCGCTTCTACGAAGAGACCGGCCTCGTCGAGCCCTCGACACGAAGCGAGGGCGGCCACCGGATGTACGACCCGGCGCAGCGCGAGAAGCTGCAGCTGATCATGGACCTGCGCGAAGCGGGCCTGTCGATCCAGGACATCAAGGATCTGTTCGCGCTCAAGGGTCGCTGCGGCTCGGCCATCGAGGCGAGCGAGCGGATGACCGCCACGCTCGAGGCGCGCGTGGGCGAGCTGCAGCGGAAGATCGTGGTGCTGCGTCGCCTGCGCGACGAGCTCTCGTCGATGGTGGCCGTCGTGCGCGAGTGCTCGAGCTGCGAGCACCAGGGGACGTTCAGCAAGCAGTGCGGCGGCTGCGACGTGATGGAGCGCGAGGATCTCCCGCGCGCGATGCGTCTGCTCTGGGGGAAGTGAGCATGCCCCGATCGCGGAAGGTCGATCTCGCCCGGGCCGCGCGGGCGATCGAGGACTTCCTGGCCGCGGTGGGCGCGCCCGAGGGCGATCCGGAGCTGTCCGGGACCGGCGCGCGCGTGGCCGAGGCGTACGCCAACGATCTGCTCGCGGGCTACGACCTCGACCCCGAAGAGATCCTCGCCGATCGCGCGAGCTCGCGCGCGCCCGGCCTGGTGCTCGTGGCGAACGTCGCGACGACGACGATGTGCCCCCACCACCTGCTGCCGGCGAGCGGCGTGACGCACGTGGGCTACTGGCCGGGTGACGGCGTCGTGGGGCTCGGCGCCGTGGCGCGTCTGGTCGACTGCTACGCGCGGCGCCTCGCCCTCCAGGAAGACCTCGCGCAGAACGTGGCGGACGCGCTGGACCAGCACCTCGGCGCGAGAGCCGCCGGGGTCGTCGTCGATCTCTCGCCGGCATGCATGACGGCGCGCGGCGATCGTCGCCACGGTGCCCGCGCGGTGACGACGGCCTTCGCCGGCGCGGCGATCGCCGACGGAAGCTTGCGCGCGGAGCTGCTCGCGACGCTCGCCGGCTCCGGCCGCGAGGTGCCGACGTGATCGCTCCCGAGACGCCGCCTCTCACCGAGGACGAGCTCGCCGAGCTCCCGGTCTTCCCGCTGCCCAACGCCGTGCTCTTCCCGGGCGTGTCGCTGGGCCTGCATCTGTTCGAGCCCCGCTATCGCGCGATGATGCGGCACTGCCTCGAGAAGGGCCCCCGCGCGATGGCGATCGCGCACCTGGTGCCCGGCTTCGAGAAGGACTACGAGGGCCAGCCGAAGATCCACGCGATCGCCGGCGCCGGCCGCATCGTCTCGCACCGCGGCAACGCCGACGGGACCTTCGATCTCATCCTCGAAGGCACCCAGCGCGTGCGCCTCCACGAGCTGCCCTTCGTGCCGCCCTTCCGACGTGCGCGCGCCGAGACGATCGCGGACGAAGGCCAGGACGACGCGGCGTGGCGCGTGCTCGCCGATCGGATGCGCACGCTGCTCGAGCGCCTCCCGCATCCGTCGACGGCGCCCATGCCTCCGCCGCGCGCGACCGGCAGCAGCGGGCGCGTGCTCGATCTGGTGGCCGACGCGCTCGTCCGCGACCCCCAGAAGCGCCAAGCTTTGCTCGAGGCGACGACGCTCGAGGAGCGATGGAAGCTCCTCTCGCAAGAGCCCGCGATGCAGCTGCGCGAGGCACACGACCGCGAGCGCTGGCGCAACTCGAACTGATCGGCAAAGGGACGGCGGCGCGTCGCCGACGAATCGGCTCGGCGTCGGCGCGGCTACTCCGCCTTCCCGTCGGGACCGACGGCCGCGTGGATGACGTCCTCGTTCTGCTCGGCGCCCTCGATGTCGAGCTGGTGCTCCATCCGGCGGCTCTTGGTGAGCAGGTAGTCGACGTTGTGCGGGTTCGGCTCGATGTACACCGGCACGCGCTGGTGCACTGGAATCCCTTCGGCGCGGAGCTTGCGCACCTTGTCGGGGTTGTTGGTGAGCAGCTGCATCGACTCGATGCCGAGGTCGCGGCACATGAACGCGGCGACGTGGTAGCGGCGCGCGTCGTCGGGCAGGCCGAGCATGCGGTTGGCATCCACCGTGTCGGCGCCGCGCTCCTGCAGCGCGTAGGCGCGGATCTTCTCGCCGAGCCCGATGCCGCGCCCTTCCTGGCGCAGGTACATCACGACGCCGCGCTTCTCGGCGGCGACGGCGCGCATCCCGCGGTCGAGCTGCTCGCGGCAGTCGCACTTCAGCGAGTGCATGACCTCGCCCGTGAGGCACTCGCTGTGGACACGGACGAGGACGCCCTGGCCGCGCACGTCACCCATGACCATGGCCACGTGCTCGTCGAACACGTTCGATCCGCGATGCTCGCGGTACACGACGACGCGGAAGGTCCCGTACTCCGTCGGGACGTTCGCCTCGGAGTAGCGCTCGATCAGGATCCGGGTGTCGCTACGCGACGCGTCGACAGCCTTCGAGCCCGTGGGAACCATGATCATGTGATTGTGTCTCCAAGGCCGCGATACGAGACCAGCGGGCGGCCCTGACCGTTGTCACTCTGATGAGCGCATCGCCACTATGCGGCGCACGGGGGTTGCGTCAAGGCGCGCTCCGGAGGCAGGGTCCTCGGAAGTGTCTTTCCTGACGCGCCTCTGGCTCCTTTGGGCCACCGCCCGGAGCTACGTGCTCCGCCGGCTCGGTCGCGCCACGCCGGTGGTCCTGCCCGGATTGTCGGGGCCGGTGCCGCTGCGGTCGGAGGAGCGTGAGGCGCTCCGGGCGCTGGGCAAGTGCGTCGCGTGCGGCGCGTGTGATGCGGCGTTCGACGCGTACGGCAAGGTCGTGCGCACCGAGCTGCGTGGGCCGAGCGAGCTGCCGCTCGCGTTCGGTCGCTCGATCGAGGATCTGGACGCGACCGCCGGCTGGCTCGTGCACCTCGAGAAGGGCGACCTCGCACGCCTCGAGCGCGCCTGCCCGGTGGGCGTCCCGTTCTCGAAGGTCGTCGTGACCCTGAAAGTGCGCGCAGGCACCCCGAGGATCCGCGTGCCGAAGGTCGCCCGCCGCCGCCACGACCCGGGCTGAGGTCCGATCGACGGGTCCTCCGGGGCGAGCACTCTTTGCGGAGGGACGTGCTAACCAGCGGCCATGCGTTACCGCCGCGACGAGCTGCGCTGGAATGGTTGGGGAACCAAGGACGCCCGCTTCGAGACGCACGGTCGCGACGCCGCGCTCTGGAAGTTCGTGGCCGAGGCGCTCGGCCTGCGCGCGCTGCCCGAGACGCCCTCGGTGCCGCTCTCCGAGGTGCGGCTGCCGGCGATCCGGCTGAGCGCGGCCGCGCAGAGCGCGCTCCGGACGGCGACGGCGACGGATCGCACGCGGACCGACGCGTTCGAGCGCGCGCTCCACGCTCTCGGCCGCAGCTACTACGACATGATCCGCCTGCGCGCGGGCGACCTCACGAAGTGGGCGCCCGACGCCGTCGTCTATCCGGAGTCGGAGGCCGAGGTGCTCGCCGTGCTGCGCGTGGCCGAAGAGCACGGCTTCGCGATCGTTCCCTTCGGCGGTGGCTCGAGCGTGGTCGGCGGCGTCGAGGCGAGCGCACCGGACGGCCGCGCGGTCGTGACGCTGGACACGACGCGTATGGCGCGCCTGCTCGAGGTCGACGGGACCTCGCACACCGCGCGCGCGCAGGCCGGCATCTACGGGCCCGCGCTCGAGGACGAGCTCGGTCGGACCGGCTTCACGCTCGGCCACTTCCCGCAGTCGTTCGAGTACTCGACGCTCGGGGGATGGATCGCCGCGCGCGGCGCCGGCCAGATGAGCAACCGCTACGGCACCGCCGACAAGTGGCTCGTCGCGGCGCGCGTCGCGACGCCGCGCGGCGTGCTCGTCACCAAGCCCTTCCCGGCGTCGGCCGCCGGCCCGAGCCTCAACCAGGTCGTCTGCGGCTCGGAGGGCACGCTCGGCATCGTCACCGAGGCGACGTTCAAGCTGCATCGCGTGGCCGAGAAGCGCACCATCGTCGCGTTCCTGTACAAGGAGCTCGAGGACGGCGTGCGCGCCGTGCGACGCATGGTCCAAGAAGAGGTGGGGGCCGCGATGATGCGCCTCTCCGATCGCGACGAGACGCACTTCTTCGGCGCCTTCCGCCACGTGATCGAGCCCTCCCGCGTGCAGGCCCTGGCCGAGAAGGGCCTCGGCGTGATCGGCTACGAGGACAAGTGCGTGCTCATGCTCGCGATCGAGGGCGACGAGAAAGACGTCGCCCATCGCTTGGCGCGCGCCCGCGCCATCGCGACCAAGGAAGGCGGCCTCTTCGTGGGCGGCAGCCCGGGCAAGTCCTGGTGGAAGCGGCGCTTCGAGATGCCCTTGCTGCGCGACCCGATGCTCGACCACGGCCTCGGCATCGACACGCTCGAGACCAGCACCGAGTGGGCCAACGTTCCGCGCCTGGCGCGCGCCGTGCGCGAGGCGCTCGTCGGCGCGCTCGCGAAGGAGAACCGTCGCGCGATCGTGATGACGCACGTCTCGCACAGCTACCTCGACGGCTGCTCGCTCTACTTCACCTACCTCTTCGAGCGCGACACCAGCGCTCCGTCCCCCGATCGCGCGATCGCGCAGTGGCGCAACGCGAAGGAAGCCGCGTCGAAGGCCATCAGCGAGAACGCGGGAACGATCAGCCACCACCACGGCGTCGGCGTCGATCATGCCCACTGGCTCCCGGCCGAGAAGGGCAGCGTCGGCATGCAGCTGCTCGCGGCGATGAAGCGCGAGATGGATCCGAAGGGCGTGCTCAACCCGGGCAAGCTGATCCCGACGAGCTGATCCCGATGAAGTGACGATGGCGCTCGGCGTGCGCCACCCCTTCGCGCTCGTCCGCTTCGAGGCGCCCTGACGCGGGGACGAGGGCGGCGGCCGCTTCAGTGGCCGCGGCCGACGACGCCGAGGTGGGTGTGCCCGAACGCGCTGCCGTACTTCAGGCCGTAGCCCAGCATGCGATCGAAGCCCACGTGCGCGACGCCGATCAGGGCGAGCGCGATCAGCGTGGGCGCGCCGAGGACGGTGCCGAGGGCCGCGAGCCCGGCGTAGCCGAGCGTGGCGTGCGTCGTGTTGTAGGCGATCGCGCCGAGGCGGGGCCCGGCGAGGTAGCCGAGGAAGGCGAGGTCGGGGGTGAAGAAGCAGGCGGCGAAGAGGCCCCAGCCTGCGAGGCCGAGGTGCGCATAGGCGAGCGTGGCGAGCACGAGGACGAGCGCGCCCTCGAGGCGCAGCAAGACGCGCGGCGCCCCGGTGGCGCCGCCGGGAAACGGGAGGGCGTCGGCGGGCGCGCTCGCGCGGGCGAACGAGGGGAGGGACGTGAGCGAGGGCATCGTGGTCATGGCGGAGCTCCTTTTCGGGCCGGCAGCGCCGACCCACGAAGCGATCCTGGCCCACGGCCTCGCTCACGAACATTGTACGAATGCGTTCATCGGCTCATCATTTCTTGATGAGCACGCCGACCGAGCCGTCGTGGGACCTCTTCGGGGCCTTCCTCGCCGTGATGCAGACCGGCAGCCTCTCGGGCGCCTCGCGCGCGCTCCGCGTCGCGCAGCCCACGGTGCGGCGCCAGATCGAGGCGCTCGAGGACGCGCTGGGCGGCACGCTCTTCACCCGCGCACCGAACGGTCTGTCCCCCACCGAGCTCGCGCAGGCCGCGCTCCCCCACGCCGAGGCGATCGCCGCGAGCGCGCGCGCCCTGGTCCGCACCGCCTCGGCACCGACGAGCGATCGACGGGGCACGGTGCGCGTCACCGCGAGCCGCGTGATCGGCATCGAGGTCCTCCCGGTGGTCTTCGCGCACCTGCGGCGCCGCGAGCCCGACATCCAGATCGAGCTCGCGCTCGACGATCGCAACCAGGACCTGCTCCGCCGCGAGGCCGACGTCGCGGTGCGCATGGTGGCGCCCGCGCAGAAGAGCCTGATTCGTCGCCTCGCCGGCACGATCGAGATCGGCCTCTTCGCGACCGCGGGCTACCTCGATGCGCACCCCGCGCCGAAGAGGACGGCCGACCTGGCGGCGCACGCGGTCATCGGTCCCGATCGCTCGCGCTCCGCGCTCGAGGGGCTGGCCGCCGCGGGCATTCCGCTCACCGCGCGCGACTTCGCGCTGCGCACCGACGACGACGTCGCGGCGCTGGCCGCCGTGCGCGCGGGTCTCGGCATCGGCATCTGCCAGGTGCCGCTCTCTCGCGCGCCGGTTCCGCTCGTGCGCGTCCTTCCGTCGATCCAGTTCGCGCTCGATGCGTGGGTCGTGATGCACGAGGACCTCCGTCGCGTGGAGCGCGTGCGCCACGTCGCCGACCACCTCGCCACCGAGCTCGCCGCCTACGTGCAACCCGAAAGATCGCCGAAGTCACGCTCTCCTCGACCCAAGGGAGCGTGAGGGCCGCGGGTCCGCTACCTTGAAGGAAAAGAGCAGCTTCGAAGGAGAGTCGGACGGAAGCGGCGCGCGCCGGTGGACGTACGATTCGACGGAGAGCCGACTCGGTTCGCGAGGGAAGCACGACGTGACGAACAGCGGCTTCTTCCGGAAGGGCAGCACGGTGTCGGACGTTCGTCCGCCGCCACCGCCGGCTGCGCGCCCGAGCCTGGGCCTCTGCGATCGCTGCGGCGAGTACGTGCTCACCGGCGAGGGCCTCGACGGTGCGAAGGGCCCGCTGCGCCACTTCGTCTGCGACCCGGCGATCCGGAGCGGCATCGCCAAGAAGGTCGAGGCGATGCGCTCGCTCCATCGCGCGGTCACGGCGCTCGCGGCGCTGCCCGACGTGCAGCGCGGCCTCGAGGCGGATCTCGCGGCGCTCCCCGACGCCATCGATCTCGGCGATGCGATCGCGGCGCTCGAGCGGGCGCGCACCCACGTCGAGTGCACGTCGTTCGATCAGCCCGAGCAGCGCCGCCTGGCGCTCAGCTACCTCGACACGACGCTGCGCAAGCTCAAGGCCTGAGGCGCGCCCCCCGTCGTTCTCCGGGCGACCCGGTCAGAGACCGTGCAGGCCGCCGCCCATGGCGACCATCCCCCAGCACGCACCGAGCGCGAGCGCCGCGAGGAGCAAGATCGTGCCCACGATCGACAGGAGGACGATGGCGATGGCGTTGCCGACCGAGCGCTGATCAGACGCGCGCTCGTGCCGGTAGATCGACATCGCTCCCGCGACGGCGCCGCCGCCGACGATCATCGGACAGAGCACCATCGCGAAGGCCATCAGCACCGTCTGCACCGTGTCGGACATCGCGGGCACTCTACCCCATCGCGATGCGCGCCGGCCGCCGGGTGTGATCGGGGTGCGCGCTCGATCAGGCACCGCCCGGAGCGCAGCCGGCCGCCGGAGCCGCGTGGTAGCGTCCGCGCGTGGAGCGAAAGACGCGGCCCTATCTGTTCTACGGCGCGACGCGCGCGCTCTGCGGTCGCTGCCTGCGCGTGGTGGACGCCAAGGAGATCATCGAGGACGGCCGGGTCTATCTCCAGAAGCGCTGCCCCGACCACGGCCTCGAGCGCGTGCTGATCTCGGACGACGTCGCCTGGTTCAAGCTGACGCGCGAGGTCTTCCTCAAGCCCCCCGAGCAGGTCGACCACGCCAACACGGGCGTCGTTCACGGCTGCCCTTACGACTGCGGCATCTGCCCGGACCACGAGCAGCACGGATGCGTGTCGGTGCTCGAGGTCACCGATCACTGCAACCTGCGCTGCCCGACCTGCTACGCGTCCAGCGGGCCCGAGCGCACGACCCATCGCTCGCTCGAGACGATCGAGCGGATGCTCGATCGCATCGTGAAGAACGAAGGGGAGCCCGACGTCGTCCAGATCTCGGGCGGCGAGCCGACGACCCACCCGGACTTCTTCGCGATCCTCGACGCCTGCCGACGGCGCCCGATCCGGCACCTGATGCTGAACACGAACGGCGTTCGCATCGCGAAGGACCCGGGCTTCGCCGAGCGGCTCGCGCGCTATGCGCCGCGCTTCGAGGTGTACCTGCAATTCGACTCGCTCCGGCGGCAGGTGCTCGAGGAGCTGCGCGGGGCCGACCTGCGGAGCGTGCGGATGGCCGCGCTCGAGACGCTCGATCGCCTCGACCTCTCGACGACGCTCGTCGTCACGCTGCGGCGCGGCCTGAACGACGACGAGATCGGCGACATCCTCCGCTTCGCCGCCAGCCGGCGCTCGGTGCGCGGCGTGACGCTGCAGCCCGTGCAGGACGCCGGGCGCAATCCGGCCGAGGACGCCCCCGACGCGCAGCTGCACCGGCTGACCGTCTCCGAGGTGCGACGGAAGATCTACGAGCAATTCCCGGTCTTCGCGCCGGAGGACGTGCTCCCCGTGCCCTGCCATCCCGACAGCCTCGCGATGGCCTACGCGCTCAAGCAGGACGACGGAACGCTCGTGCCGCTCACGCGCTTCGTGAGCCCCGCGCTCTTGCTCTCGGCCGGCAAGAACACGATCGTCTACGAAGGCGACAAGGCGTTCCAGCGCGAGGTCGCGAGCGAGCTGTTCCGTGCGTTCAGCACCGCCCACGGACCGGAGAGCGCGAGCGAGTCGCTACAGACCTTGCTCTGCTGCCTGCCGCAGGTGCAGGGGATGCCGTCGCTCGGATACGACCGCGTGTTCCGGGTGATCGTGATGCAGTTCCTCGACCGCCACACCATGGACCTGCGCAGCGTGCGCAAGGCGTGCGTGCACATCCCGCATCCGGACGGGCGTCGCGTGATGCCCTTCGACACCTACAACGTCCTCTATCGCGATGCGCTCGAGCAGGAGACGCTCGTGCCCCTGCGCGCGCGGCACGGGCAGCAGCGCGCCTCCACGCCATGAGCGCCGCGTACGCGGCCTGCGTCGCGCTGGGCCTGATGGCGGCGGCGCTGCTCGCGCGCGCTCTCCCGAAGGACGACGGCATCCCCGAGAGCGTGGCCCGCACCGTGCGCATCGCGGCGCTCGTCGGCGGAGTGTTGGGCGCCTACCTGTTCGAGGCGCCTGCGGACCTCTTGGGCTTCGCGCCGCCGACCCCGGACGGAATCGCGCGCCTGGGCGGCCGCACCGTGCTGGGCGGCCTGCTCGGTGGGACCGCGGCGGTCGAGATCGCGAAGAAGATCGTCGGCCATCGCACGCCGACCGGCGACCGCTTCGCCGCGCCGCTCGCCGTCGCGATGACGTTCGGGCGGCTCGGCTGCGTGATCACGGGCTGCTGTCCGGGCGTCCGCATCGACGCGCGCTCGCCGCTCGCCGTGCTCTCCCTCGCCCTGCACGGCGAGCCGCGCTTTCCGGCCTCGTGGGTGGAGTCGTGCTTCCACGGCGCGGCGGCGGTCGTGCTCGTCGCCCTCGCGCACCGACGCTGGCTGCCGAGACGGCACTTCGCGATCTACCTCGCGTTCTACGGGGTCGTCCGCTTCCTGCTCGAGCAGGTGCGCGACGTGCCGCACCCGTTCGGTGGGCTGAGCTACTACCAGCTGCTCGCGATCGCGACCTGCGCGCTGGGCACGTGGCTCGCGCTGCGCGGCGTGCCAGGCCCCACGCCGCCGCCACCGCGCCCGTCGCCCGCCGCGGCCTGATCGCTCGGAGTGGGCGCGGCCTTCAGAAGGCGATGTCGACACCGATCATCGGCGTGAGCATCGCGGTCGTGTCGGTGAAGGCCCAGCCGGGGAAGGCCACGTCCGCGGCCACGGAGAGCTCGATGGCGAGCCACGGCGCGGCCCACCAGCCGCCGCCGACCAGGCCGCGCACGTCGATCGTGGCGCCGAGGGAGGTGTTGCGGTTGAAGAGCGCGCAGGCGACGCCCACCGCGAAGAGCGGATAGAAGTCCGAGCCCACGTCGAGCGTGAGCCGCGCCTGGGCGCCGAAGCGGTAGCGCGCCAGCGGGACCTGATCGCTCACGGCGTGCCCGTCGACGTCGGCGACGATCTCGGCGCGAAAGCCGCCCTCGAATTCCCAGCCGATGTGCGCGTCGACCCCGAAGCCCGGCGCGACGACGCTCGCGGGCGCGCCGTTCTCCACGTAGCGCACGTCACCCAGCAGGATCGGCACCGTCGCGCTCGCGCCCCAGACGAGGCCGCGGCCCTGGGTCAGATCGGGGCGATCGGCGCGCGCGACCGGCGCGTGCGCGAGCAGCACGAGCACGCCGAGAGCGATCGAGCACCACGACGACGCTGCGCGCACGATGCGAAGGTGTCGCAGGGAACGCCGCTCCGGGTCAATCACCGTGTCGGGATCTCGGTGACGCGCACGCCGACCTCGCCCTCGACGTCGACGACCTCGCCCCACGCGATCACGCGATCGCCGGCGCGGATCGCGACACGCTCGCCGACCAACCGGCCGGTCGTCACGACGACGCCAGGCGCGAGCGCGGCCACCTCGGCCACCGGCATCTCGAGGCGTGCGAGCTCGATCGAGAGCTCGATCTCGACGTCGGAGAGGCTCTCTCGGGTGTCGGTGTCACTCGGCTGCATCGGGGCGTCCTTTCTACGGCGAGGGCGGGAGGGCGCGCGCGGCGCCGGAGATCCGAGAGCGCGGACGACGCGCCAGGCGCCATCGGCGAGCGTGAGCTCGTAGCGGCGGGCCGAGCGCGCGATCACGAGCTCGGCTCGCCCGGAGCGAGCGATCCGCGGGTCGAGCGAGAGCTCGTCGGGGACGATCACGTCGCCGGGCGCGAGGGCGGCGCACGCGCGGGACGAGAGCAGGGCTCGTCCCACGCGCAGCGAGGCGCGAACGGGAAGGCTCGGATCGATGCAGACGCGCGGCGCGGCGAGCGTCGACGCGGCGGCGAGCGGGATCAGGAGCGCGCCGTGCCCGAGCGCCTCACCCACCCGCAGCTCGAGCGAGACGCGCGCGAGGCGAGACGGCGACCACCCCGAGAGCACGTCGCGCGCGTGCCCCGCATCGAGCAGCGACCAGGGCGCCCCGGCACGAGCGAGCCCTCGGCCGAGCACGTAGCCGACCAAGCCAGCCTCGCCGCGCGAGAGGGGAGCGGGGCCGCGGGCGACCTCGGCCCCGGTCCCCCCGACCGCGCGATCGGCGACGACGCGGGCGATCGCCGGCGCGAGGGTCACGAGCGCCCGCGCCTCGAGCGCCGCCAGGACCAGACCGACGCTCGCGCCCGATCGCTCGGCCTCCACGGCGGCGTCCTCGATCGTCAGGGCGAGCGTGCGCACCGTCACCCGGGCGCCCAACAGCGCGCTGACGTCGGCCAGCGCGGCCTCCCGGTCGAGCCCCGCCCCCGCGCGCGCCAGCCCGGTCGCAGCGCGCGCCTCTTCCCGCGTCAGCCGCGGCGCTCCGGCGAACGGATGCCTTCGCCCATCACCCACGGACGTGCCCTACGCGAATCGGCGTGGCGAATCCAGTCGCACGTCGGGCTTCGCTTTCAATTGCGGGGCTTGTTGGTATTCTCGCGCCCGTGGCGGCCGATCCCTACGTCGGGCGAGAGATCGCGAATCAGTTCCGCATCCTCGAGAAGATCGGGTCGGGCGGAATGGGCTCGGTCTACAAGGCCGAGCAGCCCGACATGCGCCGCTTCGTGGCGGTGAAGATCCTGCACCCGCGCTACCTCTCGCGCCCCGATCTCGTCTCGCGCTTCCGCCGCGAGGCGCGCGCGATGAGCCACCTGCAGCATCCGAACACCGCGAAGGTCTACCTCTACGGACAGCTCGAGGACGGCGCCTGCTACTTCGTGATGGAGTACCTGGCGGGCAAGAACCTCGCGCAGACCGTGCGCTCGGAAGGGCCGATGCCGCCCGACCGCGCGGTGGCCGTGATGGGGCAGGTCTGCGGCGCGCTCGCCGAAGCGCATGCCCAGGGCATCGTGCATCGCGATCTGAAGCCCGAGAACATCTTCCTCACCAACCTCGGCGGCATCGCCGACTACCCGAAGGTCCTCGACTTCGGCCTCGCCAAGGTCACCGAGCGCGAGATGCGCCCCGGCTCGCTCATCCTCACGCAGGAGGGCATGGTGTTCGGCACGCCCGAGTTCATGTCGCCCGAGCAGGCCCGGGGCGAGAAGCTCGACGGCCGCAGCGACATCTACTCGCTGGGCGTCATCATGTACGAGCTCTTGACCGGCAAGCTCCCGTTCGACGCCGCGCAGCCGATGGAGTTCATCCAGAAGCACATCAAAGAGCCGCCCATGCCCATGAGCAAGCGGGCGCCGGGCCGGCAGTTCCCGCCGTCGCTCGAGGCGGTCATCGACAAGGCGCTCGCCAAGCGCCCGCAGGATCGCTACCAGTCCGCCAACGAGCTGGCGCAGGCGCTGCGCGACTCGATCGCGCGACCGCTCTCGCAGCCCCCGCCGCCGGCGATGCCCTCGAGCCCGCCGCCGCAGCAGGCCCCGATCGTCCAAGCGCCGGCCCAGCCGGTGGCCGCCTACGCACAGCCGGCCGCAGCGCAGATGTCCGTGCAGCCGCAGACCTACCAGCCACCGCCCGCGACGGCTGCGCCGGTCGCCCCTCCCCCGGTCGACGGGATGTTCTCCTCCCGCGCCGCCCTGATCGTGCTCGGCGTCGGCGCGCTGCTGGCCGTGGTCGGGACCCTCGCCCTCGTGGCGGCGGTGTTCCTCCACTAGCGGTGTTCCTCGACTAGCGTCGTTCCTCGACTGGATTCGCTCCCCCGATGGACCGCGCTACGAGGGCAGAACGGAACGAGCGCTTGGTCTCCGGCGGAAAGGCCCTTCGTCACGTGGCTCCAAGCGAAGCAGTGGTTCCGCCAGCCATGGCCCCTCGGATCCGCCGGGCCCGACTCCTCTCCATCGCGCTCTTGCTGGCCGCGTGCGGAGAGCCTGCGGCGGGCGCGGACGCCGGCCGCGACGCCGGCGCAGTGCCCTGCGCCCGGGACCAGGAATGCGACGACGGCCTCTACTGCGACGGCACCGAACGCTGTGATCCCACGACCGCTCGTTGCAGCCCAGGAGCCCCTCCGTGCGGCGGAGCGTGCGACGAGATCGGCGACACGTGCGCCTCGTGCACCACGGACGCGGATGGCGACGGTCACCTCGCGACCGCGTGCGGCGGGGACGACTGCAACGACGCCGACCCCGGCGCCTTCCCCGGCAACCCCGAGACGTGCGACGCCGCGGGCCACGACGACGACTGCGACCCGAGCACGTTCGGCGACCGCGACGTCGATCGCGATCGCTTCGTGGACGCGCGCTGCTGCAACGTCGGCACGGACGGCACCATGCAGTGTGGGGAGGACTGCGACGACGCACGCCGCGGAACCAACCCGGTCGTGCCCGAGGTCTGCGACCGCCTCGACAACGACTGCGATGGAACCGTCGACGAGGAGGTCTCGATCGGCTCGTTCCGTGACGTCGATCGCGACCTGCACGGCGACCCGCTCGCTCCGGCGATGGCTTGCGCCGGCGTCGCCGGGTACTCGAACATCGACGACGACTGCGACGACACCAATCGCTTCGTCCACGGCGCCCAGGTCGAGATCACCGACGGCGTCGACAACGACTGCGACCGGATCGTCGACGAGTCGGCCCCGCCCGCGACCTGGTACTACGACTCCGATCGCGACGGCTTCGGCACGGCGCTCGGAGGCATGGTGTCGTCCGTCGCGCCGATCCTCGGCTACTCGCTCCTCTCGAGTGATTGCGACGACCTCGACCCGACGCGCAGCCCGATCGCAACCGAGCTCTGCAATGCGCGCGACGACGACTGCGACGGCCAGGCCGACTTCGCCATCGGGGTCAACGACTGGGAAGACGACGACGCGGACGGCGAAGCGGACGGAAGCTGCCCCGGCGGCGCCGGCACCGACTGCGACGACGGTGATCCGCTCGTCCACACGGGCGCATCCGAGAGGTGCAACCGCGCGGACGACGACTGCGACGGTCGTGTGGACGAGACGTGCGCGGTCCCGATGGACGCCGGGATCGACGCGAGCACGTCGCGCGACGCCGGTGCCGACGCGACCTCACCGGACGCGGGCCGTGCAGACCTGATCGTCGATGGCACGACGATCGCGCTGGGGGGAACCCATCGGTATGGCCTGGTGCGCGTCGTCCACGCCGGCAGGATCACGGTCCCGCCCTTCACGTCGGCCGATCCGGCGGGCAGTGGCAACCTGATCTTGATCGCCGACTCGATCTGGATCGATGCGACGTCCAGCATCGACGCGCGTGGCGCGGGCTATTCGACGGCGCGATGCGCCAACGGCGCCGGTCCGACCGCGACGGCGGGCGGCGTCGGAGGCTGCGCGGTTCGCGACGGTGGAGGTGGCGGGGCGCACATGGGAGCGGGCGGACGCGGCACGCACCCGTGCGTCGCGACGTGCTCCTTCCCGATGGACTTCGAGGAAGACTGCGTGAGCTCGCTCAACGCTGGCGGAACGCTCTGCACGAGCACGGCCAGCTGCACCGATGGCGACGGCTTGCCCAGCGTCGGCGGGCAGCCCTGGGTCGGCTCGATCTACACGCCGGAGCCCGGCGCCTCCGGGGGTGACAAGGGTTGCCGCGACGGAGATGGCTTCGGGGCCTCCCCCGCGGTCGGCGGCGCGGGTGGCGGGCACGTCGTGCTCGTCGCCCTCACGCCGGCCGCGACGGGCGCGATCCAGATCGACGGGACGATCACGGCGCACGGACGCCGGGGATGCGCGACCGGAACCGATGCCGGCGGCGGCGGCGCCGGCGGCACCGTCGGTCTCGTGGGCGACGTCGTGCAGGTGAGCGCGACCGCCCATCTCGATGCGACCGGCGGGCTCGGAGGCGACGAGCTGGCGGCGGCCCCCGGCCAGCCCGACGCGAGTGACTGCCCCGCCGGCGCGCAGACGAGTGGCACGTGTCGGCAGTGCGGCGGGGGCGGCGGGGGCGGGCTCGTCGAGATCGTCGCGCGGACCGCACAGGTCGAGCCCTCGGCCACCATCGATGCGGGCGGTGGACAAGGCGGCACCTGCCCCGTCTGCGCCGCGATGGCAGCCGGGGCGAGCGGCACGGTCCGCCTCGATACGCTCTACGTCGGCGAGGTCTGCGATGGCCTCGACGACGACTTCGACGGCCTCGTCGACGAAGCGCCCGCGGCGCCCTGCCCCTGACGCACGCAGTTTTCCGCGGGGCCGGCGCGCCGTGCGGTCGCGCCCGCCCCCCGCCGACCGCACGGGGTGGATTGACCTTTTCTTCCTGGAGGCGTAACAACTGGCCGCTTCGCGCGCCCCCGATGTCCACCGCGGTTGCTCAGAACGGCTCTCGTGAGGCGGCCTCCGTCGGGGTCGCTCAGCTCGTCCGCGACCTCGTCGCGCTGACCAAGCCGCGGATCACGTTCTTCGTGATCCTCACGACCGCGGGCGGCCTCTGGCTGGCGCGCGGCAGGAGCGGCTCGCTCGACCCCGTCGCCTCGCTGGTGGCGATCCTCGGCACGGCGCTCGTCGTCTCCAGCGCCAACGCGCTCAACTGCTGGTGGGAGCGCGATCTCGACGTGCACATGGCGCGCACGAAGAACCGGCCGCTTCCGGCCGGGCGCATCTCGGCGAGCACGGCGCTCTGGTTCGGGCTCGCGCTCGGCGTCATCAGCGTCCCGCTGCTCACGCTGATGGTGAACCCGATCACCGGCTTCCTCGCCGCGGTCGCGCTCGTCTCGTACGTGTTGATCTACACGCCGATGAAGCAGCGCTCACCGAAGGCGCTCCTCGTCGGCTCGATCCCCGGCGCGATGCCCCCGCTCATGGGCTGGACGGCGGCGACCGGCCACCTCGAGATCCCGGGCCTGGTGCTCTTCGGGATCCTCTTCCTCTGGCAGCTGCCGCACTTCCTCGCGATCTCGATGTTCCGTCAGAACGAGTACGCGAAGGCGGGCATCAAGGTGTTGCCGAGCGTCCGAGGCAACGCGGTCACGAAGGTGCACGCGATCGCGTACGCGGGCGCGCTCGTCCCGGTGAGCCTGATGCTCGTGCCGCTCGGCATCGCGGGCAACGTCTACCTCTGGGCGATGGGCGTGGGTGGCGTGCTCTTCGCCGCGCTCTGCGTCTCGGGCCTGCGCGCGAGCGTGGTCGACAACCGCTGGGCGCGCGCCGTGTTCATCGCGTCGATCGTGTACCTGCCGCTCCTCTTCGGCGCGCTCGCGATCGACCTGGCGACGGCCTGACCATGGCGCGAGGCGCCCCCGCCGCGATCGCGCTCTGGGGGGCGATGCTCGCCGGTGCCGTGCTCGCCCTCGTCTCGTGTGGCGAGAGCCAGGAGCCGATGCGCGTGCTCTTTCACGTGCCGCAGTTCGAGCTGACGGGCGACGACGGGCAGCCCTTCGCGTCGAGCGAGCTCACGGGGCACGTCTGGATCGCCAGCTTCCTCTACACCACGTGCACGACGATCTGCCCCACGCTGGCCTCGCAGCTCGCGAACATCGAGGAGCGCACGGCGCACCACGGCGAGCGCGTGCAGCTCGTCTCGATCAGCGTCGACCCCGAGGCCGACACGCCGGCGCGGATGCACGAGTTCGCCGGGCGCTTCCGCCACGACACCGCGCGCTGGCACTTCCTCACCGGCAGCCCCGACACGGTACGGGCGACGATCCAGCGGGGCTTTCTGATGCCCGAGCCGACGAGGCACGAGCTGCCCGAGGGCGGCTACGACGTGCTGCACGGCTCGAACGTGATGCTCTTCGATGCGAGCGGCGGCTGCCGGGGCCTGTACCGGACGACCGGAGACGGCCTGGACGATCTGCTCCGCGACGTGGATCGCCTCGTCGCCGGCGAGTGACGGCCGAGGGTAGGATCGCGAGCGATCCTCGTACGTCGAAAGGGGACCATGCTTCGTCGCTCTGCGCCTCGCGTGCCCGTTCGTCTGTCCTTCGTCGCGATGACCGCTCTCGGTTGCGCGTGCGGCGCGCCTACGGCCGAAGAGCCTCCGCGGACGACGCCCGTCGCCACGACGACGCCCGCGGCGATCCCGGCAGGGAGCGCCGACTACGAGGTGCACGAGTGGGGGCTCTTGCGCGGCGGGACGGGCGACGTGCTCACGCTCGGCGCGGTGGCCCCACCCATCACGTTCGTGCCGATGGCGGTGGAGAAGCCGGTCCTCTACTTCCACGCGAGCGCCCCGATCACGCTGCGCTCGGTCGTCGCGTCGATCCCGGGGGGGACGATCGCGGAGGCGTGGCCGCTCGTGCCTCTCGGCGAGTCGGTGACGTGGAACGACGTACACGTCGATCCCACCGCCGCGTGCCAGCCCGGGCCCCTGCCGAGCGCGAGCGACGCGCCCTGCGCGGCGTTGCCGGCGGGTGAGAGCTGCGAGTCGACGGGCCTCGCCGCCGTGCGGACGCAGGAGGCCGCGTGCGTCACGGTCGGCGGCGCGAGCGAGGGACTGCTGTTCTATCGAGGGCGCGTGACGCGCTTCACGCCGCCGCTTCGCTTCGAGCGCGTGGCGGGCAGCACGACGGACGAGATCTCGGTGACGAACGAGAGCGACGTCGAGATCCCAGGCGTCCTCGTTCGGATTCGCAGCGAGGTGATGCGCTGCGAGACGCTGACGGCACCGCCGCCGGCTCCGCACCAGAGCGTCATCGTCGGGAGCGACTTCGGCGCGCAAGCGGGCGCCGAGGATCTCGTCGAGACGCCGATGGCCGAGGAGATCGTGGCGCCGAGCAGCACGGCCGCCGGACGCGCCGGCCTCCGGCGCTCGGCGCGAGCCCTCGGTCTCACCGATCAGGAGGTGGCCGTGTTCCTCTCCGCGTGGGGCGACGCGCTCTTCGGGCGCGACGGCGAGATGGCGGAGCGCACGCCGGCACCGCGCGAGGCGTTCGTCTACTTCCTTCCCGAGTCGCTCGATGCGCAGGTGTCCACGCTGACGCTCGACCCGCCGCCGCGCGTGCTGCGGCGCGCGCTCGCCGTGTGGTCCGTGGTGCCGCCGACCGGCGCGAGCCATTGAAGCGCGAGGAGCTCGCGCGAGCTCGCCGCGATCGTTTGAGGTCGTTTGACGTGAGCCGAGCGCGGCGATCCCGTACTTCGTGGGGCCCCACAACTCCACGAAAGGACCCTCTCATGCTCTCGCTCTCGAACCGCTCGCTCTCGACGCTCCTCGTCGGCGCTTCCCTCGCCACCTCCGCGGCCGCGAGCGGTTGCTGCTACCTCCCGAGCGCCGATCCCGCTGCGCCGGCTCCGGCGCTCCCCGTCGCGCCGGCCGTGGTGGCGCCCGCCCCCGTCCCCGGAACGCAGGGCGTGGCGATCGGAGCGGGCTTCCTTCCCGACCCGACGACGGTCGCGACCGTGGCCGGCGGCGCCGTTCCGGCCTCGACGCTGGCGACGCCCGACGTCTTCTGCGCGGGCAACGTCGGGATGATCCCGAACGTGACGCTGACGACCACCACACCGATCACCGGTCTACGCGTGTTGGTCCGCTCGAGCTCGGACACGACGCTCGCGGTGCGGCTCTCGGACGGGCGGGTGCTCTGCAACGACGACGGCGGCGGCTATCCGAACCCGGCGGTGCAAGCCGATTTCCCGGCGGGCGTGCACCAGATCTACGTCGGCGCGTTCCACGCCGGCGAGCTTCCCTCGGCGACCGTGGGCCTCACGACCAACCCCTCGCTCGTCAACGAACAGCTGCCCTGACGCGCGGCTCGGCAAGCGCTCTTCGTCGGCGGCGGCGGCCACCGCCGACGGCGTCGATCGCCCACAGCGCGGGCGCAGCCCGCCGCCCAACGACATCGGCGCCGCAGCGCGGCGCGCTGTCTCGGAAGCACGTGGTGGCGATCGAAGGCTGCCGCAGCTCGGTCAGCGCGCGGCGCGCGGCTCGCTATCCAGCTTCGTCCAATCGTCGCGAAACGCGACGATTCTGGGACGTAGTAGATCAGGGCGCGGCGCTCGACGGAGCCGGAGCGTGATGCATCCGGCTCGTCGACATCATCGCGCCGAAGATCGCTGCGGCCATGCCGACGCCGATCGCGATGAGTCCGGCGACCATGACGAAGCGCCGCGTCGCGTTTGGCGCGAAGATCGCGACGCCGCAGTAGCGGCACTGGTTGCTCGCGAGCGCGCCGAACGCCGAGTACTTCGCGCTCACCTGCAGGCCACGAGCCCGTTGCAGCTCGGGCAGCGGAGGTTGCGGAAGGTCGAGATCCAGCCGACCACCGGGATGAGCAGGATCATCCCGACGGCCGCGAGGGGGCTCGCGCGCTCGACCCAGGGCGCATCGCCGCCAACGGCGTGCAGGACGCCACCGATGAGCACCGCCAGCACGAGCGCACCGATCGCGCCGAAGAAGCTGGTCAACATGTGGCGCCGCACCCGACTCCGCATCTCGAGAACGTTCGCGTCTTCCATGCGGAGACCCTGGCATCTCGGCGCCGAGCGTCGAGAGCCGTTCCGAAAAGAGCAATTGGATGTCAGGCCGCCGGGGCGACGACGCCGGAAGGCGCCGGCGCAGGCGCCGCCGCGAACGCCGCCCAGCCCGCCAGGACGTCGACTCTCGCCGCGCGCACGAACGCGCCGGGCGAGGGGAGCCCCGCCTTGTCGAATGCGTGGCACAGCGCCGAGGGTGAGCGGAAGCCGGTGAGCGTGGCGACGCCCTCCGTGGTCGCGCCCGGCACCGAGAGCAGGCGCAGCGCGCTCGTGAGCCGGAAGCTCCGGAGGATCGCGCGCCATCCGTCCCAGGGGATGCCGTAGCGCGCGACCATGTCGCCCACACGCCGGTTCACGAGGCGCGTGCTCCAGCCGAGCTCGCCGCTCACGTCCTCGAGATCCGGGTGCTCGCGGAGGCGCGACAAGCTCTGCCCGAGCGCGTCGGCGAGGCGCTGCTCGCCCGCGTCGCTCGCCCGCTGGAGCACGCCAGCATCGATCTTGGCGAGCGGCAGCCCGAGCGCGCGCAGGCGCTGGACGATCTCGATCGCCGCCGCGTGGGCGTGCGCATCGGTCGGCGCCTGCTCGAGCCGGCTCGCGCAGTCTGCGAGCCCCACGAGGGTGCGCGCGTCGACGCGATCGATCCCCACCGACCCGTCGCGACCGGCGCCCATCACGCGCGGATCCCACTCGAGCGCGAGCAGTCGCGACGTCGGACCGGCGTAGGCCTCGGTGCCGAGCTGACGCTGATCGCTCAGCGCGAGGTCGCCCGCGTGCACCTCGTGGTGCCGCCCGTGCTCGTCGAAGCGCCCACGGCCCGCGAGCACGAGCGAGAGCCCGGGGCGCGACATGCGATGGACGAAGGGGACGGCGCGCTCGACGACGCCCCAGTCGGTCGACACGTTGCGCGAGCTCTGCACGCAGAATCGCAAGAACGGCGTACGTAGCTCGACGCCCGAGCTCCACGCGTCGAGCTCCGGAGCGTCGAGCCAGCGCCTCTCTCGCAGCACGCGGGAGAGCATATCGTGGAAGAGGGCCCGCCTTCCCGCGCCCTCACAGACGCGGATCGACGGGATCGCTCTCCAGCGCCAGCACGGCGAGCGCACACTCGTGGACGCGGCGCAACGGCTCGCGCGCGACGAAGCGGCGTAGGCCCTCGATGCCGAGCGCCCACTCGCGGCTCGCGAGCGCGCGCTTCTTGCCCACGGCGCGCCGCCGGAGGCGCGCGAGGTTCTCGGGATGGTCGTACTCGGGCCCGTAGATCAGGCGCAGGTAGCTCGGCCCGCGCACCTTGAGCGCCGGCTGCACCCATCCCTTCGGGCCACGCACGGCGTTGGCGAGCGGCTTGACCACCATGCCCTCCCCGCCCGCGCTCACGAGCGCTTGCCACCAGGCCGCGCCGTCGGCCTCCGAGCTCGCCTCCCCCGGGCGCACGCGGATCGTCCGCGTCGGGTGGAGCAGCCCGGACCGGTCGCTCGCCTGCATCCGCTCCACGAGCCCGAGGTGCACGTCGTGCGGCTCGGTCGCCATCACGCGCCCCTCGACCGCGAGCACGTGGAAGAGCGCGAGGCGCAGATCGTCCGCCGAGGTGACGGGCCACCCGTAGCGGCGATAGGCCTCGACGAACGCGCGCGAGGCACGCGCGCGCTCCTCGACCCGTGCCTCGAGCGCGGGCACGGCGCGCCCGCTCGCGCGCGCGGCGGCGAGCACCGCGCGCAGGTCGCCGAGCGTCTGCTCGCTCGCCGCGCCCACCGCCGCGTACTGTCGCTCGACGAGCTCCTGGGCCTTGGCCGACCAGGGCATCAGCTCGCCATCGAGGACCAC
>JBGALT010000070.1:0-37726 GCA_044223665.1 Sandaracinaceae bacterium
ATCGAGTTCGTCCCCGATAGGCCACTTGAGTCTCGGTGGTACGCTGTGATTCTGAACGTTGAGGAGACTGCCGCTCGCTACAGCACGTCTGCTACGGGGCCGCAGCCCGGCAGGGAGGTTGGAGAGGAGATTCGTCGCTTCTACGCCGGCTCCCGTCCGATTCTCTACGCTAGTTTGGCTCGGTCGGCCGAACTGCCGGCCGAGCTCGTCCTCGGTTCGTCCGAGTCGCTGGTGTTGCGCGAAGGCACGCGTCTCGACGAGATTGTGCATCTGGCGGCCGACGGCATCGCGGTGCCTTGCGTCGCCCAAGCGGGCGCTGACGAGTTACTGCGAACTCAGGGCTCGGCGCGGCTCGATTGCAGCGTCGACACCCTCGACCGTCTCATGACGCTACAACTCGATTCCGGCTTGCGTGGCACGACCGGTGTACCGCTGCGGGATCGGATGAATCGGACGGACCGGATCGAGCTTCAGTGGAACCCCGCGGTTGATGGGAGCATCGTCCCACAATCCGAGTCGCCCGAACTCTTCACGAGCGATCCGGCTGGGACGTCGCAGTGAGGGCGCTTGGTCTTTGTGTCATGTTTCTCGCTATCAGCTGCGGTACCGCCGATCGGCCGGAGGGCGTGCGGGCTGAGCTGGGCCATTCGAGTGCCGCGCCGAATGCGGAGGAACTCCTTGTGGATGTGCCGCTAATCGGCACGGCCCGCGACGACCGTCGGGATCTGCGACCTGGACCGGAGCAAGCCGTTCGTGTGTCACCGCCGGATCTCTCCACGGGCATCTTGTCTACCTATCCAGAGATCTCGGTCTCTGATCCGCGTGGGGTCTTGTCGGAAGAGGAGCGCGTCGCTTGGATCGAACGGGTCCAACTAATAGATCTCACCAATGGCGAGCCGATGCGGTCGCACTGCGAGTATGTGCCGAACGCCCATCCGGAGCGCGGCGAAACCGAGCATCGTTTTGTGTTCGTACCGGAGCGGCCTCTCGGGCCCGGTTGGTACGCGATTGAGTTTCGCGCCGATGCAAACATGATTGATGAGGTGCTCCTTCATCGAACCGAGAGGGGCACGTTCCAGGCCCGGTTCCGCCCGGATTCTCATCCGATGATCACTCGTGTTCGAACCCAAGTCGACGACAGCGGACGTGTGCGGATGGAGCTGTTGAGCTCGGAGCGAGTAGTTGTAAATGAGGGCTCGCTACGCGTACGGATGAACGGTTTCGACGCGGACTGTAGTCTGTTCCCCTCAACTCAATCCGCGGTTCAGCGGATCGAGCTCAGCTGCGCGGGTTTGCTGGATGGCGTCATCGAAGTCACCTTTGCGAACGACATAGAGACTATCGACGGCGTGCCCCTCTCGGGTCCCGACGACTCGCGCGCTCCCACGTTCCGCTTCGACGAAGCGGATCTCTCAGGTGTGTCTGGAGCGATAACTCTCCACACTCGCGAACTAGTGTTCGATCGGTTGCCGGTTGCCTGGTAGCTCCTGCTTGTGCAGGTGGAGAGGGGTGTCATGAACTCACGGAGAGATTTCGTTCTAGGTTCGATCGGACTGCTGACGCTGATTCCGGCGTGCGGCCCGAGCAGTAACCCGGCATCGCCTGATGCGTCGAGCTTCCACTGCACGACCATGATCGGCGGCAACCACGGCCACGTGCTGACGATCCTCGCTTCGGATCTCGCGTCGCCACGCGACCGGACCTACAACATCCAGGGCAGTGCAGACCACACGCACTCGGTGTCGTTCTCGGCCGAGCAGATGCAGACACTTGCGGACGGCGGAACGGTCACCGTGACCTCGACTCTCGGACTAGCGCACACGCACGAGGTCACGCCAACGTGCTGATCGCGCAGGCCGCGATCGGCTCGAGGATCCCTTCCATCCCTTCGGCGCGCAGCGCGCTCGTGCGCAGCGGCTCGTAGGCGGGCGCGGCCTCGATGCCGAGGCGCGAGCGGACGGCCTCGAGCGGGAGCGGCAGCAGATCCTCCCACTCGACGGCCGGAAACCACGCCGCCGCGAGCCCACGCTTGATGCCGCCTGCGATGAGCCCCACCGCGTCGAGCTGGCGGATGCGGAAGATCCCCGTGACCACGATCATGGCGATGCCGGGGTTGTGCGTCTGCGCGAGCGAGAATCCGAGCAGCGACGCCTCGCCGATCAGATCTCCCTTGTAGCCGCTGATCGCGTGCCAGAGGTCGTGCGTGTCGCGCATGCGCTTGCTGATGTAGTCGAGCTCCGAGCCCTTCTCGCGCAGCCCGATCTCACCGGCTTCGCTCGCGGCGACCAGGCCGTCGGCGGTGATCTCCTCGCTCTCGACGAACGCGAGGTAGGCGTGCGCGAGCGAGCCCTCCGGCATCGCGCGCAAGCGCGCGCGATCGGCCAGGAGCGGCACGATGTCGGGGCGATCGGCCAGCAGACGCCGGCCGCTCGCGCTCGCGCGGAATCCGTCGATCAGGCGCTGGGGCGCGTGGCCGGAGAGCGACTCGATGATGGTGAAGACCTGCGAGGTGTCGTCGGGGTTCTGCGTCAGCGCGACCATGGCCCTCAGGGCACGCTTGGGATCGAGGCGAAAGGCGGCTTGTTCCTCGTGCATCGCGGCTCTCCTGTTATCGACAGTCTTGTAAGTAGCACTACTGACAGAGCTGTCGATGAAATGCGAGCCGTGACATGCTCCGATCGATGCGAAAGGCGAAGAAGCCCGCGAAAGCCCGGACCCGCCGCAAGGCCGACGATGCGAGAGCGGCGATCCTCGATGCCGCCGAGGCGCGTCTGCGGGAGGTCGGGCCGGCAGGCATCCGGCTCCAGGACGTGGCGCGCGAGGTGGGCATCTCGCATCCGACCGTGCTCCATCACTTCGGCAGCCGCGAGTCGCTCGTGGAGGCGGTGATCGCCCGCCGCATCGCCGCGCTCGAGCGCGATCTGCTGACCGAGATGGCGGTCGGCGTCGCGCACGACGACGACACCGTGACGGGCATGCTCGAGCGCGTGGCCCGGACGCTGGGGCCCGGGGGGCACGCGCGCGTGATGGCGTGGCTCTCGCTCTCGGGGCACGTGCCGCGTCGAGAGGAGGGCGCGGGGTTCGAGGCGATCGCGAACGCGACCCACGAGCTGCGCCGCGCGAAGTGGAAGGCGAAGGGCCGCTCGCCCGACTACGAGGACACCTACTTCACCGTGTTGCTCGCCGGGATGGCGGTCTTCGGAGACGCGATCGCGGGGCCGCTCTTCCGCGGTGAGGCCGATCCCGAGCGCGCGAGCGCGACGAGCGCGCGCTTCCGCGCATGGCTCGCGGGTGTCTTGCACGAGCACCTCGAGAGCGGCTGAGACGAAAACGGTGCGGCCGCACGGGCGAGCGGCGAAGCCCCTTCAGCGTGGCGTGGGTCGCGAGAGATCGGTCGCGGGAGCGGTCTCGGTCTCGGTCTCGGTCTCGGCCGGCGCCTCGATCGAGCGGCCCGCCCGCAACGCGGCCCAGCGCGCGCGGACCTCGGGGGACGCGAGCGACCACGTGAGCCGCGCGGTCTCCTCGAGCCAGCGAACCCGCCGGTCGATCGGCAAGGAGCGATAGGCGGCGATCTGCTCGTCGCTGACCCAGTAGGTGTAGCCGCGCGGCGCGTCGCTCACGGGCGAGACCTCGGTAGCAGCCGCTCGAGGTGCGCGAGGTCCGCCAGATCCAGCGGTCGCCCCGCGGCCCGCTTCAGCGAGACGAGATCCGGAAGCGCGCGCTCCTCGAGAGCTCGCGTCACGTCGCGCGCGAACATGGAGCAACGATGCCATGCGCGGCGCGCGCGGCCGCTTCGCCGAACACCCTTCGGCCACACTGGCCGCCCCGGAGCGCGCGTACTAAATGCGCGGGCGCGCGATGGCCGACGAGACCGCACGCTTCCACGACACCGCGGCTGGGATCCCGTCGCCGGGTCTGGCGATGGACGAGCGGGGCGATGCGCGCGTCGACGTGGTGCTGCGCCTGATCGACGAGGCCTCGCGCCCGCGCCCGCTTCCCGAGGTGCTCGCCGCGCTCTCGGCCGACGTGAGCATCGCGATGCCCGCCGAGATCGTGTCGTTCTATCTGCGCGAGCGCGGCGGCGACGGCGAAGAGCTGCGCATGGTCGCCAACGTCGGGTTCCCGGCCGGCGCCGTCTCGAAGGTGCGCCTGCGCGTCGGCGAGGGCATCACCGGTCACGTCGCCGAGACGCTGCGTCCGGCCAGCATGCGCATGGCGGGCGAGGACGCTCACTACAAGCACTTTCCTGGCCTCGGCGAGGAGAACTTCCCGGTCTTCTTGGCCATCCCCGTGCTCGTCGGGCGTCGCGCCGAAGGCGTGCTCGTGCTGCAGCGCAAGGATGGCGAGTTCGACGACGGGGAGGTCGTGCTCGCGACGGCGCTCGCGACGTCCTTCGCCTACGCGCTCGAGCGCGCGCGCGATCGACGCTCCGACGTGGAAGCCGAGGCGGCACGCGTCGCGCTGCTCACCGGAACGCCGCTCTCGCGCGGGGATGCGCTCGGCCGGCTCGAGACGCTGCCGACCTTCGAAGGCCTCGCCGCGCTCGAGCGCGCCGAGCTGGGCGACGAGGCCGACGCGACGGGCTCCGCGATCGGCGAGCGCCGTCGGGCGCGCATCCTCGACGCGCACGCGTCGCTCGTTCGGGACCTCTCCAAGGTGCGCAAGCGCCTCGTCTCGCTCTTGCCGCCTGCAGTCCAGCACGAGCTCGCGGGCCTCGTTCTGCTCGAAGAGGACGGCCGCCTGCTCGAGTCGCTCGGCGACGCGGCGTCGGCCACGAACCTCCCCCTCGGTGTCCGCAAGGTCGCGCGCGAGTACGCGCAGGCCCTCTACCGGCGCGGCTCCGATCCGGGCGCGTGGCTGGCCGGGCGCGCGGAGGAGGTCGAGGACTTCTGCTTGCTCGTCGCGGCGCGTGCGGTCGGCGCGCGCGTTCCGGGCGGGAGCGCGGTGCTGCTGCTGCCCGAGCGGCTCTCGGCGACCATCGTCGTCGCCGCCGTCGCGCAGCGCGCGGTCGCCATCGCCGTCGCCAACAAGGTGCCTCCGAGCGCGGCCGCCGTCGCGCTCGCCCAGGCCGACGGGCTGCCCGTCGTCGGTGACGTCGGGGGCCTGTTCGCGTGGGCGCGCGCCGGCGACACGCTCTTCGTCGACGGAGCCACGGGCGCGGTTCGCGTGAACCCGTCGCCGACGCAGATCGCGCGCTATCGGCAGCGCGAGCGCGAGAAATGACGCTGGCGCTCGTCGTCGTCGCCATCGCGGCCCTCGTGCTGGCGCTCGCGATCGCGCTCCACTACCGCTCCTCGCTGCGCCGCTACGGCATCGACGTTCCCTACGCGCTCGTGGAGCGACTGGCCACGCCGGACGGAGCCGCGATCGAGGTGCGGCGCCTCCCGGGCGACGGAGCCTCCGCCTTGCCACCGGTGCTCTGCGTCCACGGCATCGCGATCGACCACCGGAACAACGACATGCTGGAGACGCTCTCGCTGGCGCGCACGCTGCGCGCGCGGGGGCGGGACGTCTGGCTGCTCACGTTGCGCAGCGGGATCGAGCGCCCTTCGTTCCGTCACGTGCGGCGCGTGCGCTTCGACGCGATGGTGCGGCACGACGTGCCGATGGGCGTCGAGGAGGTCCGCCGCCGCACCGGTGCGAGCGAGATCGACTACGTGGGCTTCTCGATGGGCGGCATGCTCCTCTACGCCGCGCTCGGGCGGACGATCGAGGCGAGCGCCGTGCGGCGCGTGGTGATCCTCGGCTCGCCGGGGAAGATGATCCCACCCTTGCGCGTGCTCGGAGCGATCGCGCGCGTGCCCCGCTGGCTCGTCCCCGGCGCGCCGCTCCGCGTCGGTGCTCGCCTCGTCGCGTTCGTGTCGGAGTGGGTGCACACGCCCGTCCACAGCCTCGTCTACAATCGGCGCAACGTCGCGCGCGGCGTGACACCGGCGGCCCTCATGACCGTGCGCGACATCGCGCAGCCGCTGATGGCCGACTTCGCCGGCTTCCTCGCCCACGGCGGCGTCGTGCGCTTCGAGGGAGCGCCGGTGCTCGAGGGGCTCTCACACGTCCGCGCCCCGGTGCGCTTCTTCGCCGGCGCGGGGGATCGCATCGCACCGCCCGCGGCCGTGCGTGCGGCGTTCGACGCCTGGGGCGCCAGCGAGAGCGGCGTCGACAAGGAGATGATCGTGCTCGCGGCGGGCACGCACGATCACGACTACGGGCATGGCGACCTCGCGATCGGGCAGAACCTCGCGCGCGACGTGTTCGAGCCCGCGGCGGCGTTCCTCGATGCCGCTTGAGGAACACTCGGCGCGCGCGACCGGGCTGGCGGTGGCGCTCGCCCTCGTTGCATGTGGCGCGCCGGCCTCGGCGCCTGCGGCGTGCGCGCCCGGCACCTCCGTCGACAGCGCCCGACGCGCCGCGATCGAGGCGCGCCTGGCCAGCGTGGAGGAGGGCGGGGCGCTGCTCGCCGCGGCGCGGGACCGCGTCCGCGAGGTCTGCTTCGCGGCTCCCGAGAGCGCGTCGGTCGTCACGACCGACGGTGCGCTCGTGCTCGCGCGGGACCTCGACGAGGGCGAGGCCGCGGCACGCATGGGCCACTTGCTCGTGCACCTGCGCGATGGCCTCCCGCTCGAGGCCGTGCCCGAAGGGGCGCGAGGAGCGCGCTGCGAGGCCGGGATCGAGCGCGCGCTGGCCCGCGAGTCGGTCGCCTACGTGACCGAGGTCGAGCTCCAGCACGCGCTCGCGATCACGCCGCGGCGGTTCCGCTTCGAGTTCGACGCCGTGCTCGCCGCGCTGCCGGCGTCCGAGCGCGCGCCTCACGTGCAGCGCTACCTCGCCGAGCACCCCGACGGCGCGCCGGGAATCGAGGGCCTCGCGAGCGCCTACCGCGCTCGCTGTGCGCCGTGACGACACGGCCGATGCGTGCCCCGACGCGACGCTCGCGAGCGGGACGGCGCTCGGGCTCGAGGGCGTCCGCCGGTCAGAGCGCGCCGGTGATCAGGATCGGCGAGTCGTAGGAGAGGAAGTCCCCCGCGCCGACCTGGCCGAGCGCGCCGTCGCCCCAGCACCACACGCGTCCGGATCCGTCGATCGCGCACGTGTGGCCAGCGCCGTCGTCGGAGAGACCGCCGGCGGCGATGGCCGTCACGTCGGTCGGCATCGGGACCATCACGGGCGCCGAGCGATCGGTGCGGGTCCCGTCGCCGAGCTGTCCGCTCGCGTTGCCGCCCCAGCACGCCACGAGGCCGCTCGTGCGCAGTGCGCAGGCATGCGTGCCGCCGCTCGCCGCGGCGATGGCCATGACCGAGTCGAGCGTCGTCACGCTCACCGGCACGATCGAGGTGCCGCCCATGGTCCCGCCGCCGAGCTGTCCGTGGTCGTTCTGACCGAAGCAGCTCACGGTGCCGCCGTCGTGGAGCAGGCACGTGAAGGCGCGGCCGCACACGACGCGCGTGGCGTCCGCGATGCCCGTGACCTGCGCGGGGGTGCCGACCGTGCCGCCCATGTGCGGGCCGCACTGTCCCTGATCGCAGTTGCCCCAGCACCAGAGCGTGCCGTCGTCTCGCACCGCGCAGGCATGCTGGAAGCCGACTGCCGCGTCGACGACGTGATCGAGCACGGGCGCGCCCGGCATCGACGCGGGCGCGGTCGAGCCGTTGCCGATCTGGCCCTGGTCGTTGGCCCCCCAGCACACGAGCGCGCCCGGTGCGGTCAGCCCGCACGAGACGGCGACGCCCGCGAACGCGCGCGCGTAGGTCGAGGCCCCGACGATCGGCGCCGGCATCGCGCGGTCGATGCTCTCGCCCCGCCCGAGCTCGCCGCTCGCGCCCTCGCCGAAGCACTGGAAGCGGCCGCTCCCGTCGACGGTGCACGTGTGGAGGCTCCCCGCTGCGACGGCGCTCACGTCGTCGAGGCCGTCGACCGTGCGCGGTCTCCCGTACGTCTCGTAGAAGGTCATCCCGAGCTGGAACTGATCGTTCCAGCCCCAGCAGGAGACGGTCCCGTTCGACAGGGTCGCGCAGGTGTGCGCCCCACCGGCGGAGATCGCGACCGCGTCCTCGCCGGCGCAGAGCCCGCCCGAGCACGCGGCGCCGCCGCAGTCGTGCCCGCAGAAGCCGCAGTTCAGCGGATCGGTCGCGACGTCGAAGGTCTCGTCGACGCTCATGTCGCAGTCGTCGTCCTCGTAGTCGCAGCTCTCGGGCGCCGAGGCGCACGCGGCCATGCCGGAGAGGGACGGCGCCGATCCGCTCCACGAGGGGAGCGAGCCGCCCGGGATGGCGATGTCGCGGCAGCCCGTCTCGTCGCACGTCTGCCCGTCGTCGCAGGTGCGGCCCACGCATCGCGCCGCGAGCAGGACCAAGAGCATCCGGCTCGAGCCCGGCACGAAGCGCGTGGTCACGTCCCGCTCGACGCTGCCGCCGGCCTCCATCGTGCCGACGACGGTGACGACGACGTCGATGTCGGCCGAGCCGCGCGGATAGAGCGCGAGCGTGAGCGGCAGCGTCGGGGCCGACGGCGTGCCGATGTCTGCGCGTGCATGGGACGGTGGGCTGTGCGTGCTCGAGACGTCGACGTCGACGCGCGTGAGGTCGAGGTCGCTGTCCACCACGAGGACGATCTGCGTGGCCTGCGCGCAGCTCGCGAGCAGGGTCGCGATCACGAGCGCGAAGACGGAACGGGCCAGCGGCGAGACCGAGCGCGTCGTTCGAGGGGAATCGCCAGCGGTCGTCATTCGAGCGGAATCTGGGGGGGGGGGAGGTTGCCGTAGTACGGCCCGGGGGCCGGCTGCGTGGCCACGCCGATGGCGATGCCGCCGCCGATGAGGCCGGCGAGCACCACGCCGCCGATGATCCAGAAGACGGGATCGTCGAACACCGATCCGCCGGACGCCGGCGCGACGGGCGCGAGCGGGTCCGGGCCGGTGGCCACGTCCGTCACGGGTGGGAGCGCCTCGACGCGCAGCTCCACCGTGGCCTCTTCGGCCTCGGCGATCTGGAGCTCGCGCGTCGCGATCACGGCCCCGTCGCGGGAGATCGTCACGACGTGAGCCCCCGGATCGACCGGCAGCGGTGCGTCGATCGCCGCCTGCGAGAGCTGGTACTCGTCGAGCTGGACGACGTCGCTCTCCGCGAGCTCGTAGACGTGCAGCCGCACGTGCGGGATGCGCGGCTCGAGCGCCTCGAGCTGGGACTGGGCCTCGCCGCGCACGCGCGCCGCAGCGCCGCTCGTCGCTTCGGCGAGGAACATCCGGTACGCCTCGGCGGCCTCGACGAGGCGGCCCACCTGCACGAGCGCGCCGGCGAGGTTCATCATCGTCATCGGCCGCGGTGCGAGCTCGAGCGAGCGCTGGAAGGCATCGACCGCCTCCACCCACTGCCCGCCGCGCGCTGCGGCGACGCCGGCCCGGAACTGGTCGCGCGCGAGCGCTTGCTCGCTGGCCGACTGCGCGAGCGCCCGCGGCGCCCCGAGCGAGAGCAGCGCGAGAGCCAGCATCACCGCCGACAGCAGGCGCCTCACGGGCACGTCCTCGCCGTGGGCGAGCAGCGGTCGCCGGCGCAGCGATCGTTCTCTTCGGTCGGGTCGCAGCTGCTCCCGGAGGCGAGCACCGGGCGCAGCGTGGCGCGCAGCTCGAAGCGGAGCGTCGTGCTCGGCTGCACCGCGAGCCAGGGCTCGACGAAGACGGTGTAGGTGCCCGCCGGGACGTTCTCCATGACGAGGCGGGAGAGGTAGGTCGACGTGTCGCTCGTGTCGTCGTCGTTGCACCAGCTCTGCATCGACGAGAGCGGCTCGGCGCAGTCGGTACGCACGTAGACGACGGTGTCGGCATCGACGGGCGTGCCGGGCTGCTCGGTGTCGAGGATCAGGTCGACGGGGACCGCATCGGGCACCGTCACCGTGAAGAGGCTCTCGGTGCCGCTCGTGTCGGTGTTCGTCGCCTGGTCGCAGTCGCCCGGGAAGGTGAAGTAGCCCGTGCCCTCGGTCAGCACACCCATCCCGGACGCGTGGGTCGCCGTATCGGTCGGCGTCGGCACGACGATCGGCTGGGCCGTGGCGCATGCGTCGCGACGCGATGGAGTGGGCTCGCACGTGAGCGAGCCGGGCGCGCAGATCAGCTCGTCGCTGCAGACGTGGGTGGCGTCGCACGCCTCGCCGTGGCGGGCGATCGTGCCCCCGACGATCGCGGCCCGCGCGTCGGCCTCGCTCACCGAGCCGGGGTCGTCGATGACGCGGACGTAGGCCGCCGTGGCGCCGCCGACCCGGGCCACCCAGTCGACGTCGGGGAGGGAGATGCGGACGCGCTCGATGAACGACGTCGCGCCGCGCACCGAGCGGGCGAAGGGCCCGCGCAGGTAGTCGTCGGAGGTGCGCTCGCCGTCTCCGTCGAGGTCGATGAGCTCTCCGGCCGGCCCGTGGAGGCGGGCCACGATGCCCCACGCGTCTCCGTCCGGATCGCCGCCCGTGACGTCGACGAGCAGATCGTTGCCCGCGAGCAGCGCGTGCGCGTCCGTGATGGTCGGCGGTCCGCTCGGTCGCGCGAGGAAGGAGAGCGTCACGGGCCCCTCGCTCGCGTCGTAGTACGCGGTGAGGATCACGAAGACGTGGTCGCCGCCCTGGGCCAGGAAGTCCGCCCGCGCGCGGGAGTCCTGCCCGTTCTCGTCCCAGCAGTCGTCGCTGTACGCCCCGTTGCAGCCGCCGTAGCGCACGGCGAGCACGGTGTCGACGGAGCGGTCGGTGCCGAGCACGCCCGTGTTCACGGTGACGGCGTGGGTGCCGGTCCCCGGGATCACGACCTCGTAGACCACTTGGCCCGCTTCGGTGCCCCCCGAGACGTAGGCGCAGCCGAGCGTGAGCGCGTGGGGCGCGGTGCGGAGGTCGAAGTCCCGGAACGACTCGACCGAGTCCACGAGCGTCACGACGTCCGGCGCATCGCAGCTCGGGGCCCGCACCACGCCTCCGTCCCCCGCCGGGGGCGTGGTGGTGTTCCCGCACCCGGCGCCGGCGGCGCACACGACGCCCACGGCGAGCGCGGCGGCGGAGCGGGCGAGAGAAAGAGGCATCCCGAGAGAGGATCGCGTGCCCCGTGGCGCGCGGTCAATGCTCTTGACCCCCCTCGGGGCCGGTCCCATGCTCGGCCGCCCTTGGCCCCGCGAAGAAGCCCGTCCCGCCGGCTCCCTGCGCTCGTCTCCGAGCACGCCTTCGGCCCCACTCTCCGCGTCCGGCGCTTTCGCCTCGACAACGGCCTCTCGCTGTTGATCCTGCGCGATCCGAGCGCGCCGATCGTCTCCTACCACACGTGGTTCCGCGTCGGATCGCGCCACGAGACGCCCGGCAAGACCGGCCAGGCGCACTTGCTCGAGCACTTGATGTTCATCGAGACGAAGTCGCTCCGCGAGGGCGAGTTCGACCGGCTGCTCGAGGCCGAAGGTGGCGAGAGCAACGCCGCCACGTGGACCGACTGGACCTACTACTACGAGAACCTCCCCGCCTCGTCGTGGAAGCTCGCCGTCCAGCTCGAGGCCGGGCGCATGAACGACCTCGTCCTCTCGAAGGCCCGGGTCGCCAGCGAGAAAGAGGTGGTCGAGAGCGAGCGCCGCGACCGCGTCGAGGACGACGTGGATGGCGCCGTCTCCGAGAAGCTCTACGCCGCGGTCTTCGGCCGCCGTCACCCCTACGGCTGGCCGACGATCGGCTGGATGCGCGACATCGAGAGCTTCCGCCCCTCGGACTGCCGTGACTTCTACCGCGCGCACTACGCTCCGAACCACGCGACGATCGTGGTCGTCGGCGACGTCGACGAGGCCGACGCGCTCCGCACGATCTCGGCCGCCTACGCACGCTTCCCGGCCGCAGAGGCTCCCACGCCACGCCCCGTCCGCGCGCCCGAGCCGCGCGGAGAGCGCCGGCTCGAGATGCGTTGGCCCTCGCCGACGGAGAAGCTCGCGATCGGCTGGCCGGCGCCGCCGTTCGCCTCGCGCGATCACGCGGTGCTGGTGGTCCTCACGCACGTGCTCTCGATGGGACGTAGCGCCCGCCTCCACGTGGATCTGGTGCGCGAGCGCGAGATCGCGAGCGAGGTGCGCATGTCGCTCGCGCCCTTCCAGCAGGCCTCGCTGCTCGATGCGTGGGTGTCGCTGCGCGAGGGGCACGATGCCGACCGCGCTCTCTCGGCCCTCGACCGGCAGATCGCCCGGCTCTCGCGGGAGGACGTCCCGGTGGCCGAGCTCGACAAGGTGAAGAACGGCCTCGAGCTGGCGTTCCTCGGCGGGCTCGAGACGGTGCCCGGCAAGGCCGATCAGATCGGCTTCTCGGAGACGGTGGTCGGCGATCCCAGCCACGCCTTCGTGCGCCTCGAGGAGTACCGGAGCGTGACCCCCGCCGACGTCCGACGCGTCGCGCGCGAGGTGCTCTCGAGCCGCGCGCGCACGGTGATCCGCGTGCGGCGGGGACGGGCGCGCGCGTGAGCGGCGAGGGTGCCGGGCGCTTCGTCTCGCGGGGCGGCATCGTCGTCCTGGTCGAGGAGAGCCGCGCGATCCCGCTCGTCGACGTGACGGCCGTGCTGCGCACGGGCTCGCTCGCCGATCCGCCGGGACGCGAAGGGCTGACGCGCCTCGCCGCGCGCATGCTGCGCATGGGCACGGCGAAGCGCACTGCCGAGCAGACGGAGGAGCGGCTCGAGGCGCTCGGCGCCACGCTCTCGATCGACGTCTCGCACGGCACGATCCGCTTCTCGGCGTCGGTGATCGCCCGCTCGTTTCCTGCCTTTCTCGCGCTGCTCGGCGAGATGCTGGCGGCCCCGGCGCTGCGCCCGAAGGATCTCGCCCGCGTGGTGAGGGAGGCGGTCGCCGATCTCTCCCAGCAGCGCGACAACGATCGATGGCTCGCGAGCCGCGCGTTCCGTACCGCGCTCTTCGGCGATCATCCCTACGGGCGCTCCCCGCTCGGCACGCCCGAGAGCCTGCCGCGCGCGAAGAAGCGCGACGTCGCGGCTCACCTCGCCCAGCACGTGAGCGCACCGAACCTGGTGCTCGGCTTCGCCGGAGACGTCAGCACGCGCGAGCTCCCGGCGCTCGTCGAGCGCTGCTTCGGCGGCCTGCCCGCGCACGCGGTCGCTCCGCCCGCGCTCGCGACCCCGCGTCGCCGCCCCGGGCGCCGCCTCGTGGTGGTCGACAAGCCGGGCCGGACCCAGACGCAGACCTTCGTCGGGACGATCGGCTCGCGCCTGCGCGATCCCGACTTCCACGCACTGCTGGTGGCCAACACCGCGTTCGGCGGGACGTTCAGCGCGCCGCTGGTGCAAGAGGTCCGAGCGCGACGCGGCTACAGCTACTCGGCCTCGAGCCGGCTGGGGGCCGATCGCGAGCGCGAGGCGTGGTCGCTCTACGCGCACCCGTCGGCCGAGAACGCCGGGGACTGCTTGGCGCTCGAGCTCGGGCTGATCGATCGGTTCGTGGCGAAGGGCCCGACCGCCACCGAGCTGCGCTTCGCCAAGAGCTTCCTCGTCAAGAGCCACGCCTTCGACCTCGACACGCCCAGCAAGCGCCTCGAGCCACGCGTCGAGGCCGAGATCCACGGGCTGCCGAGCTCGTTCCACGAGCGCTTCGTGCAGCGGGTGGCCGCGGTCGACCTCGACACGGCGCGGGCGGCGATCGTACGCCGCCTCTCGTCGCGCGATCTCACGATCGCGGTCGTCGCGACGGCGCGCGAGGTGCTCCCCGCGCTGCGGCCGCTCGCCGACGAGATCGCGATCGTCTCGTTCGACTCCGTCTGAAGTCGTCGACGCGCGGAGCGAGCCGATCCGGCAGTGAGCGTCCGCGCGCCCGGCGCGAGCCCGTTATCGTTCTGACGGGGCGTAGACGTCGCGCGCGCCGACGTTCCGCACGAATCCTTCGTCCCCGCAGCGAGAAACGCGATCGGCGCTTCTCCGAAGCGTGACAGCGCGTCGCGTTCGCCCCTGCGCCCTGCCCGAACGGCCGCCGGCGAGATTCGCGCGGGATGATGCGTGATCCGCTGGTGGCACATCGGTTGCGACGGGCCCCGGCCCCAGGGACCCCGGTGCGTCGAGGCGTGCGTCGAGTGACGCGCGCGAAAAACGTCGCCGCGGTCCGCGAGGAACGAACGAGGAGCGGACGAGCGACGAGGGTGTGAAGAAACCAGGTTGACAGGTACGCGCGGGTGGGTCCTACTCGCGCGCCCTCGGGTGGTCGACGCCCGTGGTCCGTCGTGCGCTACGCGCTCGACGGTGGTCGCTCGTCGCCTCTCCGGAAGGGGCTCGACCAGTCCCGACGACCAACGGTTCGAAGGTCCCTCGCATTCCACGGTCCCGATCGGAAGCCCCGCGATGGAGAGTGCTCGGTGAACGATTCGATGAACCACCCGCCGATCCAGCCGGCCCGCGCGCAGCAGGGGGTGCTCGCGCTCGCCATCTTCATGAGCCTGGCGAGTGTCGTCCCGACCGCCCTCGCGCAGAGCTCGGACACGCCGCCCTCGGACGGCACCGTGTCTTCGGACGGCACCGTGTCTTCCGACGGCACCGCCTCGGATACCGCCTCCGCGGACGCGGCATCCTCGGATACGGCCTCTTCGGACGCCACCGCCGAAGGCTCGAGCGACGGCGCCACGGCCACGACGCTCGCGGCGCCTTCCAGCGCGGCCGCGGAGAGCGAAGAACAAGAGATCGAGGAGGCCGCGCAGACGCAGGCCCCGACCGACGGAACGACCACCGCGCCCGACGGCACGACGCTGAATGCCGACGAGGTAGCGGAGGAGCGCCAGGCCGAAGAAGAGCCGCTCGCGTGGCGCAACAGCTACTTCAACTACTCGATCAACGCGTCGTTCTGCTCGTTCGCCCGCAACTGCGCGCTCTCCTACAACCCGGTCGTCTACTCGTTCTTCTCGCTGGCGCCTCGGTGGTACCTCGAGCCGACGACGTTCTTCACGTTCTCGCAGTCGGCCTACGTCGAGCACACCGACGACGACGGCGCGACCTACGCGCACGAGTTCCAGCTCTTCGACACCCGTATCGGTCTCAATCACCGCGAGGCCGCGGGTAACTTCCTCTTCCTTCCCGGCGTCAACCTCTGGCTCCCGGCCTCGAAGGGCAGCCAGGCGCAGCAGCGCTACTTCCGCCTCGGTGCCTCGTTCAGCACGACGTGGGATCCCGGCGTCGGCGGCTTCAATCTCTCGGCGCAGGCGAGCTACCTGCACTGGTTCGCCGGCAGCAACGTCGCGCTCTCGCGCTCGGCCGCGTACGACGCCAGCGACGTTCCCGGCAACAACCAGGCGGGATCGACGACCGGCGAGTCGGACCGCATCACGGCAGGCATCACCGCGAACTGGGCGCCCCTCGAGGGCTTCACGATCACCCTGCAGATCTTCTACATCTGGATCAACGGCTGGGGCCTCGGCAACTACAGCGTTCCGGTGGATGGCGCGACGAGCGCCGACATCCTCCTGACCGACACCTCGAGCCACTGGCGCGCGTTCGACTCCTACGCGATCTACTTCCAGTACGACTTCGTGCCCTGGCTCCAGGGCTGGATCGGCTTCTCGAACTCGACGCAGCTCGCCTCGGTGTTCTCGGAGGACGGCTCGGTCCGCTCGCCCGTGAACCTGTACGACATGCAGGTCGCGATCGGCACGACGATCACCCTCGACGCCGTCTACACCGAGCTGACCAGCTCGGGCGAAGAAGAGGACGACGGCCTCACCCCCGAGCAGCGCCAGCGCCGCCGCCAGGGTCTCGCCGCGCGCCCGTCGTCGGGAGGCTCGATGTGAACATGCGCCCGTCCCGAACCGAGAACACTCGTTCCACGCACCTCTCCCTTTCGCCCTCGCAGGTCGCGAGCGGCAGCGAGCTCCAGCAGATGAACAACAACTCGATCGACAACCGTCGTGTGGAGGCCAAGGCGATGGCTAGCGTTCGGCGCTTCGCAACTCACTTCGCGCTCGTGGGGCTCGCCCTCGTCGGCGCGCTCGGCATGGGCGCGAGCTTCGGTGGCTGCGGTGACAACCAGCCCCCGATCAACCGCGTCGGCGTGAACGTGCTCGAGAAGAGCGCGCTCGCGGGCTCCTGGTACATGACGGAGCAGATGATCGACTTCGACTACGAGGCCGCCGGCCTCGGGTTCGTCGGCGAGATCTCGCAGGACGGCACCGGCGGCGGCATGGCCCGCATCCGCTGGGTCATCGACGAGGAGATGCTGTACGCGTACCGCGACTACCTCACGACGCCGGACGCGCAGAACCCGCTCGCCCCCCAGGACGACTCGTTCCTCGGGCAGCCCGTGGCCGCGTACCGGATCGACAGCCACTTCGACATCCGCCGCGAGTACAACCCCACGACGGGTGAAGAGCAGAACGTCATCAGCGAGAACACGACGGACCGCCGCTGGTGGGAGCGCCGGTTCATGCGCGTCGACTTCTCGCGCAACCTGATCGCCGGCTGGTACGGCACGTCGAACGACGCGTCGGAGATCTTCGGCACCGTGATCCGCGAGCCGGCGGACATCATGATCCAGAACCAGTCGGACTTCCCCGCCGAGTGGCGCCCCCAGTTCATCCGCATGAACTGCGCCTCCCCGGACGACACGAGCTGCAGCCTCGGTGACCGCCTCTTCGCCGGCGACTACCAGCAGGGCGATCTCTACAGCATGAGCTTCGTGACCCAGCAGCTGCTCTCGCCGGGCTCGCAGTTCTATCCCGGGTTCGGCGTCGTGCCGTACTGCGGCGAGGCGAGCCAGGGCCTTCCCGAGTGCGCGAGCGTCGTCGTCGCCGTCCGCACGAGCTTCCTGCGCGTCAGCCCGACGCGTCAGTACGATGCGCTCCAGTTCCCGGACGAGATGTTCGACCGCGCCGGCTACTTCCGGCTCGAGCGCAACACCTTCGATCACTCCACGGCGACCGCGGACCACACGGACGCCGGCGACATCGCCTGGGGCGACACGGACTACCGCAACTACGGCGCGTTCCGCTTCAACATCTGGCGCCAGTGGCGTGATGCCGCCGGCAACGCGGTTCCCTACGATCAGCGCACCGTCCGCCCGATCCACTGGGTGACGAGCCGCGAGCTGCCTGGACACCTCGTGATGCCGGCCTTCCAGTCGGTCAACGAGTGGAACGCGGTGCTCATGGGCACGGTGCGCGAGCGCCGCCACGAGGAGCTGCCGACGTATCCGGACGTGAACTGCCAGACGGAGAACCCGGCGGGCTACTGCTACTGCCAGGTCGATCCGAACGACATGAACCGCACGCTGAACCCGACGTGCGCGGGCCGGTTCGATCCCTTCAACCGCCCGAACGATCCCCTCCCGAACGCCGTCGGCGGCGCCTCGGTCACGAACCCCTTCGACTGCTGGGTCGGCTTCGGCGCGGCGGGCTCGGAGCAGTCCCTCTACCAGCTGATGGCGGACGGCGACGCGACGAACGATCCGGAGCCGAACTGGGACGACGCGTCCATCGGCCGCTCGTCGTTCGACAACTGGTTCGGCGCGCACATGGTCGGCACCGAGTGCGCCGACATCCTCTCGGTCAACGGCTGCAACCTCGGCGCGGTCGCCGCCAACGGGGGAACGACCGAGGGCCTCGACTGCCAGGAGCGCGGCGACATCCGCTTCAGCCTCCTCAGCTTCGTCGACCAGCCGGGCACGCCCTTCCTCGGCGTCGCCCAGTTCCGCGCCGACCCGGTCACGGGCGAGCTGCTCGGCGCCGACGCCAACATCGGCGGCCCGGCGCTCAACTCGTACCGCACGCGCGCCCTCCAGCAGTACGACCTCATCGCCGGCAACCTCAACGAGGAGGAGTTCTTCACCGGTGAGGACGTCCGTGCCTACCTCGAGGCGGCCAACCACGTCGACGTTCCGGCCCCGCCGCGCATCGACTTCAGCGTCGCCGGCATGGAGGGCTACGACCCGGTCCAGGGCGAGATGGTGAGCGCCGAGCTCCGCACGCGGATGGACGCGATGATGGCGCGGGCCGAGCACCTCCAGGGCCCCGAGGGCCGCGCGTCGATCTACGAGGACCGCCTGCACTCGCTGGCCGGCTCGGACATCGAGGCGCGCATGATGGACAACGACGAGGCCCTCGTCCTCGCCGGCTTGAACATCCGCCCCGACGGCACCGTCGGCTCGCTCGGCCAGGAGTTCATGGACGTCGCGTCGCCGTTCCGCGGCGACCTGACGCACGTGATCGAGGACGCGCACGAGTCGAACTACCGCATCTCGGCGGCGGGCCTCCACATGCCGAACGCGTTCATCGACGACTCGGTCCTCTGGTACGTGAACCTCGCGCGCCAGGCGAACTGGACGCGCGCGCACGTCGAGTTCGACATCGACCGGCGCCTCTACCGCCAGACGGAGGTCCACGAGATGGGCCACTGCCACGGCCTTCGCCACGACTACGGCGGTAGCGCGGACACCAACAACTACCCCGCGGACTACTACCGCATCGCGTCGGCCTACCCGCTGCCGAACCCGGGCACGTTCGACACCGACGGCCAGCCGGGCTTCAGCGCGGCCGAGCAGACGGCCTACCAGACGGCGTACACGGAGGCGCGCCACACGCGGGAGCTCGCCGGCATCGACGCCTGGATGAGCTCGTCGGTGATGGACTACACGGGCGCCTGGTACGAGCGCATCACCGGCTCGGCCCAGCACGACTGGATGGCCATCAGCCTCGGCTACGGCGGCCTCGTCGACATCTACCACCGCACGGACATGTCGGTGCCGCTGTCGAACGTGAACCCGGCGACCACGCCGCGCGAGTACGTCACCTTCTACCAGGGCGGCGGCAGCTGCGAGACGGACACGGACTGCGCCTACTCGACCGGCGGCTCGCGCAGCGCGGACCTCACGCAGGCCAACATCGACTCGACGCTGACCCAGCGCTGCGTGACGAACCCGAGCCAGCCGACGCAGCACGTCTGCTCGAACTTCGACGACGACGCGCGCCAGCTCGCCGCTGGGCTCGGCGCCAGCTCGCAGTGGATCCCGGTCTCGTACCGCTACTGCGAGGACTACCGCGGCGTGCTCCGCACGCTTCCGTGGTGCAACCAGTTCGACGAGGGCGACAGCTTCCGCGAGATGGTGCGCAACGCGCAGGAGGCGTACGACCGCTCCTACATCTTCGCCGCGTTCCGCCGCTACCGCCGGACGTTCGACACGGGAGCGTACATCCAGAACCTGCTCCGGTACTGGATGCCGCTCATGAACATCCAGCAGAACCTCGTGTACCGCTACCAGTCCGAGGGTGACTCGTTCCGCAACGAGACGGGCGCCTGGGGCTTCCAGGACGAGTTCCTGGCCACGGCGGACAGCCTGAACTACTTCGCGCGCGTCCTCTCGTCGCCTGGTGTCGGCTCGTACCGGTTCAACTCCGGCTACGACCGCTACATGCGCTGCCCGCCCGGCCAGGGCTGCAGCAACGATCCCGACGATCCGACCGGCAACCTGCACATCGATCTCGGCCTCGGCCGGTTCTACTACTCGATCTACCAGTCGGGCCTGACGGGCATCAATCGCATCGAGCGCATCGGTGTCTTCATCGACAAGATCATCACGATGCAGCTGATGACGCTGCGCGGTCTCTCACCGTTCTACGGGGCGGACGCCGTGTTCTACACGAACATGTACGACCTGTTCCCGAGCGAGATCAATCAGCTCTTCGCCGGCATGATCGGCGACCAGCCGAACGACTACATGCCGCGCGTCACCTGCGCCGCCAGCTCGACCGGCGTGCAGTGCGACGACCCGCAGCTCATCTACATGAACATCTATCGCGGCGACTGCAGCCGCGGCGCGCCGGCGGGCTCGTGCTTCCCCGACCCCGTCGCCGACACGTACAACCCGGCGACCCACGCCGGGATGCACATCCTCGACGGCGGCGCGGGCGTCCTGCTCCAGGGCTACGCGGCCATCTTCGGCCTCTCGCAGTTCCCCGTGTACTACGACACCACGTTCGAGGCGCAGACCTTCCTCTGCGTCGAAGGCGAGGGTGACTGCGTGACCGCGACGGGCGCGCCCGGCGTGGAGTACGTGCGCTACACCAGCGACCGCCTCAGCCAGAGCTACCTCGCGTGGCAGGTGGATCCCCAGTCCTCGACGATCCAGCAGCGCTCCATCGCGTTCGAGATGGTCCAGGAAGCGGCGGACGACTCGCTCATCCTCCGCGCGCTGCAGGTCTACCGCGGCGACTTCCCGGGTGCGGCGGGCCACTACACCAACGCGAACTTCACCGGGTCGTTCTCCACGCTCCTGGCCCAGCTCGCGGCGCTCGACACGCCGTACGTCATCCCGACGCTGCCGGGCACCGTCGACTCCGAGATCGAGCGGCTCTACGGCCGCGTCGGCGACCTCGAGTCGTTCTTCAACTACCTCATCCAGCTGGAGCGCGAGTACGGGATCACCTTCCCGCAGCTCTACACGCGTCCGCAGCTCTGAGGAGACGACCATGACGAACCACGATCTCCTCGGTGCATCGACCATGACCAAGCAGACGCAGAAGCACGGACCCATGAAGAACCAGACGCTCGGTCTCTTCCTCGTCCTCGCGGTCGCCGCCGGCCTCTCGGCCGCCAGCGGTGGCTGCTCCATCAACCCGCAGGTCAACCGCGTCCAGACGAACTTGATCGACAAGAGCGTCTTCGAGGGCGAGTGGTGGTACACGCGCACCGTCATCGACCTCGACGACGACGCGGCCTACGCGATCGGCGCGGCCGGCAGCGGCGCGCCGTGGGCGGGCGCCATGTCGAACTACGACATCGCGTCGCAGTCGGGCGTCATCGGTCGCATCCGCTGGGTCATCGACGAGGACTATCTCTACGCGTACCGCGCGACGGAGATCATCCCCGGCTCGAACAGCGACGCCGGCTCGCCGCAGTTCCGCGGCTCGCCGCTCGCGGTGTACCGCATCGAGGCGCACGTCGACGTTCGCCAGGAGTTCAACCCCGGCACGGGTGAGCCGACGAACGTCGTCTCCGAGAACACGACCGACCGACGCTGGTACGATCGGCGCTTCATCCGCGTCGACTGGTCCCAGAACCTGGTCACGTTCGGCCAGTTCGGTGACTCGCTCGAGATCGACGCGCTCTTCGGCACGTTCCAGCGCGAGTCGGCTCCGCTCGGCATCTCCGACGTCGGCAACGGCCAGCAGACCAACGGGACGGCGAACCTGCCGGCCGACTGGGCTCCGCAGCTCGTCACCGTCGGTCAGGACGAGACGTACCGCTTCCGCGACGAGTGGCCGGCGTCGATGAGCGACACCGTTCACTACATGTCGTTCGTGACCCAGGAGATCTGGACCCCGACGCAGTGCTTCGGCACGGCCTGCGGGACCAGCATCGCCATCACGACGCGCGACGCGTTCCTCCGCGTCCCGCCCGAGCACGAGTACGCCGTCGAGACGCTGGCGAACTCCGAGTACGACCGCTTCGGCATCATCCGCACCGAGCAGCGCACGTACCTGCGCGGCGGCCTCGACCGCGAGGAGCTCGCCGAGCACTGCCGCGCCGACGCCGAGTGCTCGACCGGCGCGTGCGACGAGGGGCGTCACGTCTGCGTGGGTGGCCTGAGCGACGAGCTCGGCGAGACCGACTTCCTCACCTACTACCGCCTTCGCCACAACTTCTACCGCAACTCGTTCCGCCGCGACGGCAGCGGCGCGACGATCCCGTGCGTGTCCGACTGGCAGTGCTCGGGTCGCTTCGACGACGACGGGAACTCGACGTTCGACGGCGTCGCCGGCTCCGTCTGTGATCAGGCGGCGCACGTGTGCACGGTTCCGATGGAGGACCGGCAGACGCGCGAGGTCGCCTACTACCTCTCGCCCGGCTACCCGGCGTACCTGACCCGCAGCGCCTTCGAGCTCGTCGGCCAGTGGAACGAGGTCTTCATGCGCGGCTCGCGCGCGCTGCACGACCGCCAGCCGCCGTCCGGCCCGCCGATCGACTGCCAGAGCGGCGACCCGACGCAATACTGCTACTGCAGCACGGACGGACAGGTGGTCGCCGGCGAGGTCAACCGCAGCACGATGCAGTGCGCGTTCCGCGTGAACTGGTTCGAGTCGCCTTCGGCCCAGGCGGCGCGTGGCGTGACCGATCCGTACAACTGCTACATCCAGGGCCCGGCCGACGAGGCCCACCCCGACGCGTTCGGCGACTACGGCTTCGCGCACCGCGGCTACCAGTTCGTGTCCGAGGGCGAGAACAGCGAGTGCATGCTCGTCCTGCACGTCAACAGCTGTGACGCGCACCCGCCGGGCATGAACGGCGACACGGATCCGGGCGCCGCTTGCGAGCAGCTCGGCGACATCCGCTACAACATGTTCAACTACGTCAGCGCGGCGGCGTCCGGCTTCTGCGGCGTCATGCAGCCGATGCAGGACCCCGTGAACGGTGAGGCCATCGTCTCGCCGATCAACATGGGCGGCCAGTGCCTCGACAACTTCGGCGTCCAGCCGCTCGAGTGGTGGCCGATCCTCCGCGGCGAGCAGCCGACGGACGACATCATCAGCGGTGACGAAGTGCGTCGGTACTTCGCGGCGCTCGACCGCGTCCACGGCCCGCTGGGCGTCGCGCCCGGCGCCGATCCGGGCTTCCACCCGCAGGACCCCTCGCGTCCCGCGCTCCCGGCCGATCTTCACTCGTTCTACCTCGATCAGGTCTCGGCGAACCTCGCGAACGCGCGGCCGCTGCACGGCGCCGAGGGACGGTCGATGCTGATGAGCGACCGCATGGGTCGCGCGCAGGGCAGCCGGCTCGAGCGTCGCTTCGCGGAAGCGGCGGCGACCGAGGGCTTCCCGGCGATGACCGCCCAGGAGCAGATGGCGGCGCGCGCGCTCGGCAGCGTCGCGGGCGTCCAGCCGGATCATCTGAACCTCGACGACGAGGCCGTCATGGACCGCGTCTCGCCGTTCCGTGATCAGTTCCTCTCGAGCACGCTGCAGGACCTGCAGCACGAGCGGGAGCTCATGAACCACGGCTCCTGCATGATGATGGAGCGTCCCGCGGTGGTGTACACGTCGCAGTTCGGCGAGTACTGGGCCAACGCGTTCCGCGGCTTCCCGCTCGCCGAGGCCCGCATCCGCTGGGCGCAGGCGTGGCACCGCGCCGTCATGCAGCACGAGCTCGGCCACGGGCTCGGGCTCGAGCACAACTTCGCGGCGACCCTCGACCGCGACAACTACCTGCCCGGCTACTACAACATCACGCTCGCCGACGCGGACAACAACGGTCAGCCCGACCTCGCGCTGCCGCGCCTGCAGGACTTCGACCTCGATCACGACAACCAGATCACGGGCGACGAGCAGACGCGGTGGCTTCAGGAGCTGCAGCGCGTGCGCCACGAGCGCAACGTGCGCGGCGTCGGCAACTACACCAGCGCCTCGACGATGGACTACCCGGGTGACCTCTCGGACATCTACGGGATCGGCACGTACGACCGCGGCGCGGTGTACTTCAACTACTTCAACCGCATCGAGGCCTACCGTGACCACTGCACGGACACGAACGGCGACATGATGCTCCAGGCGTCGGAGTGCACCACGCCGACGGTCTCGCTCCCGAACACCTCCGTCGATCACATCCAGCGCTCCGATCAGTTCGAGCGCGAGCTCATCCCGTGGTACCGCGGCGGTGATCACTGCACGACCAGCGACGAGTGCCCGTACTCGACGCGCGGCGCCGGCTCGGGGCAGACCATCCATCAGCGCTGCGTCACGAACCCGCGCTACTCGAGCATCCCGCTGCTCTGCGGCAGCACGGCCGGCGTCGACGCCGACCACTGCATCTGCTCGACGGTGGACTCGGACTTCGTCGACTACGTCGACGGAAACGACTACCGCACGCGCGCCCAGGGCCAGGAGATCGCTCCGGTCCGCTACCTCTTCTGCTCGAACTCGCGCCTCAACGACATCTCGTGGTGCAACACGTTCGATGCCGGCGAGAGCTTCCAGGAAGTGGTCGCGAACTACCGCGCCGAGTGGCAGAGCCGGTACCTCACAAGCTACTTCCGCCGGTTCCGCCGCGACTTCACCACGGGCAGTCGCGCGACGCGCTACATCCCGGATGCGGCGAAGATCTACCAGCACCTTCTCTTCCGCCTCATCTACGAGCCCAACTACTCCAGCAACACGGGGCCGCTCGGCTTCGACGATCAGTACGCGGCGTCGGTCGACGTCATGAACTGGTTCGCCGAGCTCGCGACCACGCCGGAGCCGGGCACCTACCAGCTCGATCCCACCATCGGCGCGCACGGCGCGTACGTGCAGCTGGGTGAGGACCCCGGCATGACGTGCCCGACCGGCGCGACCTGCAACTCGCTGGACGTCGGCGAGGGCTACTACCACTGGTCCCGCTACCAGGACACGGCGCTCGGCTTCTTCCGCATCGAGCGGGTCGGCACGTTCTGGGACAAGCTCTACGCTCTCTACGCCCTCACGGTGCGTGACTGGGGCCTGAGCTACACGCTCGACGAGCGCTACTACATCAACTTCTTCTCGTTCTTCCCGGTGGAGATGACCGAGCTCTTCGGCGGCTTCATCCTGGACAACGACGACTGGTACGCGCCGCGTATCCGCACCGATGCCGTCGGTGGGGCCAGCCAGGTGCAGTACGTCAACTGGTACCGCGCGCCCAACCTGTACGGTCGTGGCTGTCCGGGCCCGGGTGGCGTCACGGGACCGTGCCGCGACGCGACACCGGTCGAGTTCCCCTATCCGGTCATCCAGGGCGCGTCGGACGAGATCCTCCGGATCTACGCCACCGCGTTCGCTCTCTCCGAGTTCCCGGTCTTCTACGACAACTCGTGGGAGCGCCGCCTGGACATCTTCCAGCTGGGGAGCGGCGACGGGTTCGCGATCCCCGACACGCAGCGTGACGGCTCGCAGACCTGCGCCTACGGCACGAGCGTCCGCACCTCGGGCGGTCACCTCGGTGGCTGCTCGGCGACCGACGCCGACTACATCACGTACACGTCCGATCATCTCCGCCAGACGTTCGTGGCGGTGAAGATCCGGTCGCGAGACACCTACAACCTCGAGGAGGAGCAGCTGGGCTTCCAGTTCCTGCTCAGCCTCGACAACGACCAGACGCGCGTCCGCTACCTCGAGGGCACGAACGAGTGCACCCTGGCGGCAGACTGCCTCAGCAACAGCTGCGGCGGGACCGGCGTCTGCACGGCACCGACGCTCAACGCGGCCCAGGCCGCCGAGCTCGAGCACGCGCGGGAGCGCCTGCAGAGCAACGAGGCGTACCTGCTGACGCTCCTCGAGATGCAGCGCCTCTTCGGCATCAACTCGTACCTCTGAGCCGCACGCGCTCCGGGTCGGAGCGCGCGCCCACCACGACGAAGAGCCCGGGACCGCTGGTTCCGGGCTCTTTCGCGTCGTGGCGTCACGGGCGTGCTCGTGGTCGCCCGAGGCTTCGCTCCCGCGCGCGGGACCGTGAGACCCGGACACCGACCGTCCAGGACACCAATGTCATGGCCAGTCCGGGCCGGTCCCCGCCCACGCTCGGTTTTCGCGCGGAAAACAGCATCTGCGGGAGCTGGCACCGCCATTGCTCGTGTACGGGCAGCTTCGCGTCGCTCCCGACGCCTCTTGCTTCTGCGCTCGTAGCCCGTCCCTCCGGACGAACCTCGTCCCTCCGGACAACTCGTGCAGTCCGCTCTCTTCGGCGGGGCCTTGCTCTCCAGGCCGAGCCTCACCGATGTGTCCTTGGCTTACTTCCTTTCTACTACTTTTCCGTACCTTCCTTTCCCTCCCGTCGTTTCGTTCCCGTGGCTTCTTCTTCGAGCTCTCTTCTCTCTTCTTCGAGCTCTCTTCTCTTCGTCGGCGCTTCGAGTCGATCTGTCCCTCGAATCGGTCGTCTTCGCTTCGATCCAAAGACGCTCCTCGCGTGCCGCATGTTCCTTGATGCGGTCTTTCTCCGGACGCGACGGAGCCCCTGAACGCCGCGCTCTTCGCCCGAGCGCGGCGTTCGTTTTCGGGCTCGCGCGCAGGCCGATTCCCGGGTCTGTCGGCGGTGCACGACGTCGGGTATTCTCCGGCCATGTCCGCTTCCCTCCGCGCGGCCCTCGGCGTGCTGGCTCTTTCCCTCGGCCTGGTCGCTTGCGGTGCTGCCTCGGCCGAGCTCCGACGCGCCGAGGAGTCGTACGAGCAGGCGCGCTACGAGAACGCGCTCTCCTGGCTCGCCGACCTCGAGCCGAACGCGCCCTCCCTGAGCCACGACGAGCGCGCCCGCTACTTCTACGTGCGTGGGATGACCGAGTACCGGCTCGGCCACCGCAGCGAAGCGCTCTACTACCTCGCCGTCGCCCGAGAGATCGCCGGCGACGACGGGGTGGGCCTCCGTCCCGAGCAGCAGGAGCTGCTCGCGCGAACGGTGGGCGAGCTGGTGCCGACCGATCCCATGACCCACCAGCCGCCGGACGCTCCGACGCAGTGAGCCGCGCCTCGCCCCCGAGGCGGGCCGCCTGACCTGCGGATCGGCTCGCCACCGTCCCCGTCGCGGAGGACCCGGACGGAACGGCGCAGCCCGCGGACGGAAGGCGCCGGAGTGACGAGCGCTCCTTGCCGTCGGTTCAGCGCGCGCCGTGTGCGACGAAGACGGCGGCCGCCAGCACGAGCGCGTTCACGAGCGTGGCGTACTTCGCCTCGCGCCAGCTGCCGAGGATCGCCGCCTGGGAGGTGATGGCCGACGCTCCCATCGGCGCCCACGCGTGGGCCGAGCCCACCAGCAGCTCTCGCGCCGCGAAGAGCGAGAGCACGGACGCGATCAGCCAGAGGACGCCGCGGCCGCGCGAGATCGGCAGGACGAGGGCCGTGAGCTCGGTCAGGCCGAACGCCTTGGCGAAGCCGAGCGCATGCACGAGCCCGTGCACCACGAGCAAGCCGGCCAGAGCCCATTCCACGGCCGTCGATCGTACGCGGAACGCCGAGCCGGTTGAAGACCTCGCCCGAGGAAAGTGCGCAGGCTCCGTCGTGCCCGTGCGCGCCGCTTGCCGCCGATGGACGCGTGGTAAGGTCCCGCGGCTTTCGAGACAGGAGCGAGACGAGACCATGGCGAACAAGACGTACGACGCGATCGTGATCGGGGGCGGCCCGGGTGGATACGTGGCGGCCATCCGGCTGGGACAGCTCGGGGTCAAGACGCTCGTCGTCGAGAAGGAGTACATGGGCGGCGTCTGCCTCAACTGGGGATGCATCCCCAGCAAGGCGCTCATCGCGGCGTCCAACTTCTACGAGAAGGCGACGCACGGCGCCGCGACGATGGGCATCAAGATCGAGGGCGCCAGCGTCGACGTCCCGAAGATGCAGGAGTGGAAGCAGGGCATCGTCAAGAAGCTCACCGGCGGCGTCAGCACGCTCGTGAAGGGCGCGGGCGGCGAGATCCTGATGGGCACGGCGCGCTTCGTCGCGCCGAAGGTGCTCGAGGTCACGAAGGCCGACGGGACCAAGGAGATGGTCGAGGCCACCAAGGGCATCGTGGTCGCCACGGGCGCGACGCCGATCTCGATCCCGAGCCTTCCGATCGACGGCAAGGTCGTCATCACCGCGCGGGAGGCCGTCTCGCTCCAGGAGGCCAAGGGCACGCTCGTCCTCGTGGGCGGCGGCGTCATCGGCATGGAGCTGGGCATGGTCTACCAGAAGCTCGGCATGAAGGTGATCGTGGTCGAGCTGCTCGAGCAGCTCCTCGGCCAGACGGACCTCGACCTCGTGAAGGTCGTCGAGAAGGCCTTCACCAAGGCGGGCGGCGAGATCCTCTACAAGACCAAGGCGCAGGGCGTGAAGGTGAACGGCGCGAAGGCGACGCTCACGGTCGAGCTGCCCGACGGCAAGACGCGCGACATCGAGGCCGACCGCGTCCTCGTCGCCATCGGCTTCAAGCCGAACGGCAAGGGCCTGGGCCTCGAAGAGCTCGGCGTGAAGCTGGACCAGCGCGGCCACGTGCTCGTCGACGACCAGTGCAAGACGAACGTCCCCGGCATCTACGCGATCGGCGACGTCACCGGCATGCCCTACCTCGCCCACCGCGCGAGCAAGGACGGCGAGATCTGCGCCGAGGTGATCGCCGGCCACAAGGCAGCCAAGGACTACCGCGCCATGCCGAGCGCGATCTTCACCGAGCCGGAGATCGCGACGGTCGGCATGAGCGAGCGCGAGTGCCAGGCCGCCGGTCGCAAGGTGAAGATCGGCAAGTTCCCGTTCTCGGCGAGCGGCCGCGCGATGGCCGTGATGGCGACCGATGGCTTCATCAAGAGCATCGTCGACGCCGAGACCCACGAGGTGCTCGGCGTGGGCATCGTCGGCCCGGAGGCGAGCGACCTGATCAGCGAGGCGGCCCTGGCGCTGGAGATGGTCGCGTACGCAGAGGACGTGCACCTCACGGTCCACCCGCATCCGACGCTCGGCGAGGCGATGATGGAGTCCTTCAAGCACGCGCTGAAGGAAGCCATTCACATCCCGAATCGATGAGCACGGCGCGCGGGGAGGCCGGGACGCAGGCGAGCGGCTTCACCGCGCTCGACGCGATCGCCGTCGTCGTCACCGTCGTCGCGCTCGGCTCGCTCTGGGGCGCGGTCGCGGTGTGGCGCCCGGCGATGCTCCGCATGTTCGACGACTTCGGCACGCTCGGCGACGCGACGCTCACGAGGTGGGTCGCATCGCCGCTCGCGTTCGCCCTTCCGGTGGTGCCGACCCTCCTGCTCGCGGCCGCGATGGCCCGGACCTCGCTCGCACGGCGCCGCGCGCTCGTCGTGTCGGCGTTCGTCGGGTCCCTCGTGGGGCTCGCGATCATCGTGAGCGGCCTCTATCTGCCGCTCTGGCAGCTCACGGCGGCCGTCGGCCCCGAGTGACCGAGCCCGACCGGCGTCAGCCGTAGCTCGCGATGCGCGCGGCGAGCGCGTCGATCGAGGGGCGATCCGCGGCGAAGCCGTCGGCGCGTTGGACGCGACCCGAGAAGAAGTTCCCCGTGACGTCCTGCACCTCGAGCGCCAGGTGCAGCGGTGTCGCCGCGCCTTCGTCGGGCGTGTCGGGGCCCGAGAATCCCAGGGAGCCGGCGAGGGCGCTCGTCACCACGCCTGGATGGCAGGCGTTCACGAGGATCCGACGCGAGGCGAGGCGCTCGGCGTCGACGATCGTGAGCATGCGGTTGGCTTGCTTGCTCTGCCGGTACGCCGTGTCGTTGTCGTAAGGGCGCCGGACGAGCTCCAGGTCGTCCACGTCGAGCGCGCCGGCGTAGTGGCTCGCCACGTTCACCACCCGCGCGTGGCCGTCTTCTGCGAGCGCCCCCTCGAGCGCGCGGATCATCCGCACGTAGCCGAGCACGTTGACGGCGAGCTGTCGCTCCACGCCCTCTTCGGTGACCTCGCGACGGCGCGGCGTGATCGCCGCGTTGTTGATCAGCGCGTGCAGCGGGCCGCGCCAGCGCGCGCCGAGCGCGGCGATCGACGCGCGGAGCCCGACGTCGACCGTCTCCACACGGACGTCTCCACCGAGACCGCGGAGCCGGCCCGCGAGGGCCTCGCCCTTGTTCGCGTCGCGCACCGCGAGCACCACGCTCCAGCCCGGCCGTCGCGCGAGCCCGCGGGCGATCGCCTCGCCGATCGCTCCCGTCGCGCCCGTGACGAGGGCCACCGCGTTGCCGGTCTCGCGCATGCGCCGATCTACCACGTCCCGATCGTGCGCGGCCGGCGACGAATCGAAGGAGCAGGGCGGCCCGCACGTGCGCGCGCCGCTTCGTGCGATGCTCGGCCGATGCCGCCGACCAAGCGCAAGAGCCCTGCGAAGAACCTCACCACGGCGACGAAGGGAGACGTCGACGCCTTCCTCGCCGCCTTGGCCGCGCCCGCGCGGACGGAGGCGACGAAGCTACGCGCGCTCTTCGAGGCCGCCGTGGGCGCGCCCGCCAAGATGTGGGGCAAGGCGATCGTCGGCTTCGGCGAGCGAAAGCTCGTCTACGAGAGCGGTCGCGAGGTCGACTGGTTCGTCATCGGCTTCGCGCCGCGGAAGGGGCGCCACGTCCTCTATCTCGGAGCCGGCGACGCCTCGCTCGATGCCGAGCTCGCGGCGCTCGGCGACCTCGAGCGGGGCAAGGGATGCGTCTATCTGCGCTCGCTCGACGACGTGAGCGAGAAGGCGCTCGCCCGCCTGCTCCGCAAGGCCGCGGCTCGCCGCTGATCACGACGCCACGCGCCTCCATCGGGCCCTCGTGCTCGGTGCGGAACACGGCGCGCCTGCCGAGCGGCAGCTCGAGCTCGATCTCGAGAGGGCTGCCTTCTTCGAGGGTGGTCGGCCGGCGCGGCCGGGCCGCATCGCCCTCCTCGCTCATCGATAGGCGCCCTTCTTCGCGCGGGTGTCGTCGTCCTCGGAGCGCGGTCCGCCCATGGCCGCCAGCGCCTGGTCGGCGTCGGTCAGCCAGATCTCGAGCTGGATCGTTTCCTCGTCGTTCGCGAGACCGAGCAGGATCTGGTGGGCTCGCTCCTTCGCGCTCGTGAGTCGATAGGTCGCCGAGGTCGCGAACAGCCCTCGGCGTCGGTCCGGGCGCTCGCCCTGCGGCGAGGGCGCAGGAGCGCGGCCGAGCGGCACGCGGAGCGTCGACTCGACGAGCGCGCCGTCGATCCTCAGCACGAGCTCGTCGGCGCGGACCAGCACGTCGATATCGACCTCCGACGAGAGCGTCGCCTGCGCTCGATGCCTCGTCATGGCGCCGTGGCCGCGCGCATGAAAGGCGACGTCGGGCGCGGGAGCCGTCACCGCTGTCGTGGGCCGCAGCGACACGTAGACCAAGAGGACGAGCAGACCTGCGACGGGTAGCAGCAGGAGCATCGCCCGAGCGTGCCGAAGAATCCGTCCGCGATCGACCCCCTCGCCGAGAGCCTCGCGACAGCCGGGCGGTCCAGCTCATCGGTTCGGGACGTGGATCGCTTCCTTCAGCGCATGCTTGAAGGACTCCATCACCGCTTCTCCGAGCGTCGGGTGCGGATGGATCGTGAGGTGCACGTCTTCCGCATACGCGATCATCTCGAGCGCGAGCGCCGCCTCGCTGACGAGCTCGCTGGCCTCGGGGCCGACGATGCCGACGCCGAGCACCTCGTGCGTCTCGGCGTCGACGATGCTCTTGACGAAGCCGTGCGGCGCCATCACCGCCATCGCTCGGCCGCTCGCCGAGAACGGGAACTTGCCGATCTTCACCCGGCGACCTTGCGCCGCGCACTCACGCTCGCTCATGCCGACCGTGGCGATCTCCGGGTCGGTGAAGATGGCGCTCGGCATGGCGCGGTAGTCCTCGGTGGCCCGGTGGCCGGCGATCCCCTCCGCGCAGATCTCGGCTTCCTTGGTGGCTTTGTGCGCGAGATAGGGCGGGCCGCTCACGTCGCCGATGGCGTACACGCCGTCGACGTTCGTCGCCATGCGCTCGTCGACTCGGACGTGCCCGCGCGCGTCGAGCTGCACACCGATCTCTTCGAGGCCGAGGCCGCGCCCGTTCGGCCGGAAGCCGACGGCGACCACGACCTTGTCGGCGACGAGCGCGCTCGTGCGGCCGTCCGCCGCGGCGATCGTCAGGGTGGCGCGGCCGTCCTCCACCACCANGAATCGACGCTCCACGACCTTCACGAGATCGAGGTCGGTTCGTCCCAGGAGCTGCTCCGTCATCTCGACCACGATCACCTTCGTGCCGAGCTTCTGGTAGACCATGCCGAGCTCCATCCCGATCACGCCGCCGCCCACGATCACCATCGTCTCGGGCGCGCTCGTCAGCGAGACCGCTTCTTTCGCCGTCGAGACGACGTCGCCGTCGACGGGGAGGCTCGGGATCGAGATGGGCGTGGCGCCGGTCGCGACGACGATGGCGCGGGCGACCGTGAGCGTGGTCACCGTTCCGTCCGCAGCCGTGACCTCGACGGTGCGCGGCGACGTCACGCGCGCGGTGCCCATCATCGTCTCGCCCTTGGCGCCGCGGATGAGCACGCCGACGTTCGTCGTGAGGCGCTTGACGATGCTCGCCTTCCACTCCTGCATCTTGGCGACGTCCATCCGCGCGCTCTGGATGACCACGCCCATCGTCCCAGCGTGCGTACGTGCCTTCTCGTAGAAGCCCGCCGCGTGGATCAGGGCTTTGCTGGGGATGCAGCCCCAGTTGAGGCAGACACCGCCGAGCGCTTCCTTCTCGACGCAGATCGTGTGGAGCCCGAGCTGGGCAGCGCGGATCGCGGCCACGTAGCCGCCCGGACCGCTGCCGATGACGACGACGTCGCAACTTCGATGGGCCACGAGAGCCTCCTCGGCTCGACCATCGAGCCGGTGGCGCTCGGGGGCAAGGGCCATCCGGTCCGTCGGCGCTGGACCGAGGTGCGCGACCTCGGTCCGCCGTCGCGGAGCGAGGCCGCCCGGCCCCTCAGCCGAGGGCCACGAACGCGCGGTGCTCGGTCGAGCGGTCGACGGCGACGTCCAGGAGCAGCCGCGCCAGGTCGGAACGCCGGATCGCGGCCAGGCTGGAGACGCGCAGATCCTCGCCCCAACGCACGCGGCCGCGTGGAGCGCCCGAGGCGAGGCGCGGCGGGCGGACGACCGTCCATCGCAGCGCGCTCGCCATCACCGACGCCTCGGCACGCCGGCGATCCTCGAGCTGCGCCCGGTTCTTGGCGTCCATCAGACGTGGGATCAGCCGGTAGACGAGCCCACGCTTCTCGCGTGGATGTCCGACCATCGCCCCGGTGACGTAGACCAGCCGGTCCACGCCCTCGCGCTGCATCGCGTCGAGCAGCGCGGCCGTGAAGCGCGTCGACAGATCCTGGGGCGAGCCCGCGACCGGGCCGACGAGCGAGACGACCACGCTCGCGCCTCTCAGCAGCGTGCCGAGGATCGCGGGGTCCCGCGCGTCGCCTTCGACGAGGGTCTCGTGCGCCACGGGGCGCGCGCCGGCGTGACGCACGAGCGCGCGGACCACGTGGCCCCGCGCGAGCGCCTCGGCGACGAGCTCCCGCCCCAACTTCCCCCCGGCGCCGAGGATCGCGATGGTCTGCATCGTCCTCGGGCGTACGCACCACGTGGCCGAGCGCGAGCCGGCGCCCTCCTCGTGTTACAAACGCGCCATGGCCAGCAAGGACGGGGGTCTCGCGAAAGCGATCGTGGCATCGGCGATCACCAGCGCGATCGTATCGGCGGCGGTGACGCTCGCGCTCGCCGAGGGCTGGCACCTGGTCCCGAACGAGGTGGTGCCGCTCCTCACCAACCTCACGCTCGACAACGCCGCGGGGCTCTGCGACTCGAACGGCCTTCGCATCGTGCACCGCGGGGAGCGTCACGATCCCGGCGTCGCGGCCGGGGCCATCGTCGAGCAGCGACCGGGCGCCGGCTCGGTGGTGCCGCGCGACTCCGAGGTCGCGGTCATCGTCTCCCTGGGCCCCGACAACGTCGACGTCCCCGACGTGATCGGGCAGTCGCTCGCGACCGCACGCTCGCGCATCACCGCGGCTGGCCTCGCCGCGGGCCTCGTCAACGCCACGAGCCCGGGGCCGGGCGAGCACGCCTCGCGCGGCAGCGAAGTCTCGATCTCCGTGGTCGCGGCGCAGCGCCAGGTCGCGGTCCCCGACGTGAGCGGCCAGCGCCAGAGCGTCGGCCGCGACGCGATCACCGCCGCAGGGCTCGTCGTGGGCGAGGTGCACCACGGGTTCAACGACATGCGCCCCGCCTTCATCATCCTGAGCACCGACCCACCGGCCGGCACGATGGTCGAGCCGGGCTCGACGGTGTCGATCACGATCAACGACGAGTAGCCGAGGCTCGCGCTCCCTTCACTCGGCGAAACCCAGGCGCTTGAGCTCGTCGAGCTCGGCGAGCTCTTCCTCGGCCCGGCGCCCGAGCACACCCGCGACGAGCACGTGGCTCGGCCATCGCGGCGTGGCCCGCAGGAAGAGGCTCAGCTCGCTGGAAGCTCCCGGGAGCGGTCGGCCCCACTCGTCGAGCTTGCACCACCGCGGATCGGCCAGAAGGCGGTCGCGGAAGACCAGCGCGGTGGTCGCCGGATCTCGTCGCACGAGATGGCCCGGGACTCCACGCAGCGCGAGCCCCGCGCAACGAGCGCGACGGATGTCGAGCGCGAAGCCACGGACCGAGCCGTAGAAGCGCTCGACGTACGCGAGCTCGTCCGCGCTCAGGTGGGCTCCATCCCAGAGGAAGGACCAGCCGACGGCGATGTCGCCCTCGAGCACGACGTGATCGAGGAGGAGCTCGTTCGCAATCACGCGCGCGCTCGTCTTCGGCACGCCTCGGACGAGGACCTGGTGGCATTCGACGCGGGAGAGCCCGCGCGGTGAGCGCACGGAGCACTGGAGAAAATCCAGCCGCTCGGCGCGCGAGAAGCCGATTCGGCCCGGCGGCCGCGCGAGCCACGTCGTGCGGAACTCGCAGCGGTCGAACACGTGGTCCCGCAGGACGTGGCCAGCGACGGGGCCTTCGAATCGCTCGCGCGTGTGGCGTGCGCGCGGCGGCCGGGGACGCGACGAAGCCGCGCGGCGCGGCGGTCGCGGCGCCGATCTCGAGCGAGAGGTCCTGGGCAGGGTGGGCCTCTCAGCGCGGGCGCAGCCCGTCGCGCGCGACGGCAGCGCTCGCGCGCTCGATCGCGGTGGAAGGAGCGGGCCGGTCCGCTCGCTGCCCGACGGCGCTCGCCCGCCTGCGACGGACGAGCCGGGTACGCGCGCCCGCGGCCGCCGAGAGGAGCACCGCGAAGAGCGAAGGGAGGTGCGCCGTCCGGCTGCCGCTTCCCGCCGCCGCGCACCGACAGCCGCCGCCGCCGCCGAACACGAGGCCTGGCGTCACCGGGATCGACGACGCATCCGCTCCGGTCGCGCCGCCGTCCATGCTAGAGGAGCCTCCGTCCTCGGCGCTCGCGCCTGCGTCCTCGCGCATCGATCCCGCGTCGGTCTCCGCCGAGCCTGCGTCTTCGTCGGGCCCCCCATCGGGGGCGGGCACGCCGGCGTCGCGGACGGGGAGCGGACAGCGGTTGTCGCCGCAGGGGGCGTCGCCAGCGGCGCAAGGGCTCGGGTCGCAGCCGTTGGCCGCACCGTCTCCGTCGCAGTCGCCGTCGAAGGTCGCCCAGTCGAGGGGGTCGGTGCCCACGCAGCCACCCGCGCAGGCGAAGGCGGCCGGCTCGCACATCGCGATGCCGGACGTGAGCGTCTGGCACGTTCCGAGGGAGAGACAGTCGCCGTCGGTCTCGCAGTGCGCCGTCGAGTCGCACACCGGGTGACAGAACGGCTCCATGCTCGTGGAGAGCGGCGAGCACTCCCAGGACATGGTGGCGCCGATCTGCGCTGCGACGGCCGCGCATCCCGACGTGCCCTCGATGCAGCCGAGCATGGGCGCGCACGTGGTGCTGGTCCCCTCGCAGATCGTGGCGGGGGCACAGAACGGAGAGCGCGGCCGTGCGATGGGGCTTCCCCCGGGCGCGCACGGCATCGAGTCCTCGCGGTTCAGCAGCGTGTCGCCGTCGCAGTTTCCGTCGGCCCAGCTCCCACCCGAGAAGCACTGGAGGAAGGTCCCCGGCGCGCCGGAACAGATCGTGATGATCGGGTTGTCGCTGGCATCCGCGTAGGTGCACACGCCCGTCAGGCCGTTCGGCAGCGAGGCGACCGAGCGACAGGTGGGCGTGAGCCCATCGAGGGTGGGGCAGTCGCCGGTTCCGTTGCAGAGGAACAGATCGTGGCAGGCCGGCACGCAGAGGCCGAGGTCCGGCGACGTGGGGTCGGGGATGCAGCGGCCGAGCATGCTCGTGAAGCACGTCGTGTCGTCGGCGCACGGCGTCGCGCCGTCGCACGTCACGTGGCCGGCGTCGATGGTGCAGTTTCCTCGGAGCTCGGCGCGAGCGACCGGAGCGCCGAGCGCGAGGCCGAGGGCAACCGAGATCCCGAGCGCGGTGTGGGCCAGCGGATGTTGCGTCACGGCGGGTGGGCTGATCGTGACAGAAATCGGCAGCGGTTGCGCGGTCGGCGTTGACAGGGCCAGCGCGCGGCACAAGAACACCGGCCATGTCGATGCCGGTCAGCGAGGCGCGCGATCGCCTCTCCGAGCTCGCTCAGCGCCTCGTGGCGCTGGGGAGGTATCTTTGACGTCGACGGCCTTCGACACGAGATCGATCGGCTGAACGACCGCACGCTGGCTCCCGGCTTCTGGGAGGACGCCGAGGCGGCGCAGAAGCTCGTCCAGGAGAAGGCGGGCATCGAAGGGATCGTGAATCGCTTCGAGAAGGGCAAGAAGGACAGCAAGGATCTGCTCGAGCTGCTGGAGATGGCCGAGGGGGATCAGTCGGTCATCGACGAGATCGTCCAGCAGATCCCCGGCCTCGAGCACTCGGTCCGCCAGATGGAGGTCGAGCGCATGCTCGCCGGCAAGGAGGACCGCAGCGACGCGATCCTCGCCATCCACGCCGGCACCGGTGGCCTCGACGCCGAGGACTGGACGACGATCCTCCAGCGCATGTACCTGCGCTGGGCCGAGAAGAAGGGCTTCAAGACCGAGATCGTCGATCAGACCGACGGCGATGGCGGCGTGAAGGGCACGACGATCGTCGTGAAGGGGCCTTACGCGTACGGCTACCTGCGCGCCGAGAACGGCGTGCACCGCTTGATCCGCATCTCGCCCTTCGACGCCAACGCGCGGCGGCAGACCGCGTTTGCCTCGGTCGAGGTGGTGCCGGATCTCGACGACGACGTCGGCGACATCGTCATCAAGCCCGAGGATCTGCAGGTCGACACCTTCCGCGCCGGCGGCAAAGGCGGCCAGCACGTCAACAAGACCGAGTCGGCCATCCGCATCACGCACCTGCCGTCCGGGACGATCGTGGCGTGCCAGGCCGAGCGCTCCCAGCACAAGAACCGAGCGACCGCGATGAAGATGCTGCGCGGCAAGCTCTACGAGCTCGAGCGCCAGAAGCGCGAGGCGGAGTTCGAGGCGGCCTACGGCGTCGACAAGATGACGAGCGGCTTCGGCTCGCAGATCCGAACCTACACGATGCAGCCCTACCAGCTGGTGAAGGACGAGCGCACCGAGCACAAGGTGAGCGCGATCCAGACGGTGCAAGCGCAAGAAGCAGGAAGACGCGCGCACGGCCGCGAAGAACTGATGCGCGAGCGGGCCGGGGAGGGGCGCGTGCACGAACGAGGGTCGCGAAAGGGACGGATCGCGGCCGGCCTCGTCCTCGCCGTGCTCCTCTTCGCCCTCTCGCTCTCGCGCCCTCTTCGGGAAGACGGCGGCGCGCCCCGCGAGGATGCGGCGCCGGTCGCAGCGAGCCGCGGAGCGCGCGCGCGAACGTGGGGGCCTCGGACCGACGAGGCGCCGGAGGGAGACCCGGCGCGCTCCCGATCGGCGGGAGACGACGACGCCGAGGCGCTTCGCTCCGAGCTCCTGCGCGCGCACGAAGAAGGCGGGGGCGCGAGGCAAGCCCCGGGCGATCCGGTGTGGGCGCCTTCGCCCGCGAGCGACCAGCCCGCCGCCGTGCGGATCGAGAACCGATGTGCTCGCCCGCTCGCGCTGAGCTGGATCGACTTCGATGGGCACGAGCAGCTCTACGCGAGCATCCGACCCGGGCGATTCTGGGACCAGCCCACCTTCGTGGGCCACGAGTGGGTGCTGCGCGATGCCGACGACCGCCGCGTGGTCGCACGCTTTGCCGGCGCCGATGGCCAGGTGGTCTCGCCTTGCGGCGCGCCGGGCGACGACGAGCGCGCGGCGCCGCCGCTGGCGCTCG
>JBGALT010000071.1:0-37658 GCA_044223665.1 Sandaracinaceae bacterium
GCGCACCGAAACAAATGTCTATCGCCAACCCCGCGGCAGCGCGCACGATCGCGTGATGACCGCACGGAACCGGGGGCGTAGCGACCTCGCGATGGTGTCACTGTTGGCGTCGGCGCTCTGCGCTCCCGGCTGCGCGAACGCTCCCGTCGCGACCCAGGACGCGGGATCGCAGCCCGGCGCCGACGCCGGCACGTGCGCGAGCGCGCGGGACTGTGACGACGCCCTCTTCTGCAACGGATCCGAGGTCTGCACGGACGGGACGTGCCGCGCCGGCACGGCCCCGTGCACGGGCGCCTGCAACGAGACGAACGACGCGTGCTCGTGCACCACCGACGCCGACGGCGACGGCGTGCGCGCGACGGCATGCGGCGGCACCGACTGCGACGACGGGGACGCCGCCCGCTTCCCCGGAAACGCGGAGGTGTGTGACCCCGCCGGCGTGGACGAGGACTGCGACCCGACGACCGTCGGGCCGAGGGACGCCGATGCCGACGGCGTGATCGCGAGCAGCTGCTGCAACGGCGTCACCTGTGGCCGTGACTGCGACGACAGCCTCGGCAACGTCCACCCCGGCGCGTCGGAGGTCTGCAACGGGATCGACGACGACTGCGACGCGGCCGTCGACGAAGGAGTCCTCATCACCTTCTACTTGGACTGCGACGGAGATGGATTCGGGACGGGCGCGGCGGCCCAGGCGTGCACCCCGACCCTTTGCATGGGTCATCCGGCCGTGACGCCCAACGGCGACTGCGACGACGCGACGTCGAGCACGCACCCGGGCGCGGGCGATGCGTGCGGCGACGGCGTCGACAACGACTGCAGCGGCGCCATCGACGACGGGGTCCACGTCCAGTGTTTCCCCGACGGCGATCGCGACGGCTTCACGGTCGGCGGCGCGACGACGGTCGACGTGTGCGGCGACTCGCTCGGCAACTGCCCGACGGGCTACACGGCGAGAGCTCCCAGCACCGCGGCGGACATCGACTGCGACGATGGACAGGCCAGCCGGCACCCCGGCGCGATCGAGAACTGCAACTCGATCGACGACGACTGCGACGGGGTCGTCGACGACGGCGCCGGCATCCCGCAGTGGTACGACGGCGATCGCGACGCGCACAGCGCGGGCCCCATGGCTCTCGCGTGTGTCCTGCAGACGGGCTACGTCACCACCCCGCCCGACGACTGCGACGACACGCGCGCCGACGTACACCCCGGCGCCACCGAGGCCTGCGACGGCGTGGACACGAACTGCAACGGCGTGGGGGATCCCGACGACACGCTGGCGCTGGATGCGTGGTGTCTCGCCCTGCCGCACGTCGTCGGCCGATCCGGATACGTTCGGTGCCAGCAGAGCCACGACTTCCGCGTGGGCCACCAAGGGGACTACTGGGAATGCACGCAGGGGGCCTTCGTCGGCGGCAATCCCTATGGGTGCGCCTTCCCCTGGCTCGACTGCTCCGAGCACGCGAATTCCGGGAGCGTCGTCGGCGCCGATGGCTGCGAGACCGACGGGAGGAGCCCGTCGCACTGCGGCGTGTGCGGCAACGAGTGCACCGGCGCGACGCCCCATTGCGTGCTCGCCGTCGGCGAGTACCGATGCAGCGCCACGCCGTGACGCGGCCCGGGCGCGTCGGTCGCCTCGTCAGAAGACGACGCGAACCGGCGCGCTGCGCGTGACCGTGGTCCCGTCGCCGAGCTGGCCGCGGTCGTTCAGCCCCCAACAGAGCACGTCGGTGCCCACCGCCGCGCAGCCGAAGCCGGTGCCCGCAGCGATCGCGGTCACGCCGCCCGCGAGCCCGGCGACGGGCGTGGGCGTCGTCTGCACCCCGGTGCGCAGCGCGCCGCCGGTGCCGAGCTGGCCGTAGGCCATGTTGCCCCAGCAACCGACCGGCATCGTCGCGTCGCTCGCCGACGCGCAGCTCAGCTCACAACCGCTCGCGATGGCGGTCATCGCGTGTGCGCCGCCCACGATCACGGGTGTGGGGTGCGCGCCCGTCCCCACGACCCCCAGGCGCCCGTCGTCGGCGCGTCCCCAGCACGCGACCGCGCCCTCGGTGGTCAGCGCGCACGTGTGCTCGGCGCCCGCGGAGAGCGCCCGCGCGACGATCGCCGGGACCTCGACCGCCGCGGGCGAGCTCGCGCCGCCGCGCGGGCCGAGCTGCCCCATCGCGCCGCTACCCCAGCACGAGACGGCGCCGACGGACGAGAGCGCGCAGCCGTGCAGATCTCCCAGCGCGACGGCCACGAAGTCACCCGCCGCCGCCAGGTGCGGGAGCTCGCGCGACGACGCCGACGTTCCCGTCTGCGCGGACGCGTTCGCGCCCCAGCACCAGACCCCGGCCGAGGTGACGGCGCAGGCGTGGGCGCCGCCGCAAGCGATCGCGCTCGCGCTGGGCAGCGTGTCGATCGGCGCGGGCGCGGCGGGGCTCGCCACAGCCCGGCCGAGCTGCCAGCGATCGTTCAGACCCCAGCACGAGACGCGACCGGCGTCGTCGAGCGCGCAGGAGAAGCCGTTTCCGGCGCAGAGGTCCCCTCGCGCCGACACGCCCGGCACCACGACGGGGTGCCCGACCGAGACCTGGGCCGAGGGCACGCCCAGCGCGAGGGTCGCGTCGTCCCCCCAGCACGCCACCGTGCCGTCGGCCGTCGCGCGGCACGCGTGACGCGTGCCCACGGCGAGCACGCGCCCTTCCCGCGGCGCGAGGCTCGGGCCCGCGTCCGTCGCCACGGCGGCTGCGTCCGGCGGAGCCGCCGCCGCGTCGGGCATGCTCGAGGGCGACCACGCGTCGGGGCCTTCGGTGCTCGCCCCGGCGTCGGCGAGCGCGGCGTCGCTCACCCCGAGCGGCACGACCCCGGCGTCGGCACCGAACGACGGCGTCTGCGAGTAGCAGCGCCCCGCGAGGCACGACCACCCGCTCGGACAATCGGTCTCCGCCACGACGCACGCGTACTGCCCCTCGGGAAGTGCCCCGACGCAGGCCACCACGAAGAGCCCCATCGCGCCGAGCGCGCACGTTCGCAGCGCCGTCATCAGAAGCTCCCTCGCAGGGCGATCGAGCCCGGGCCGATCGCGACCTCCACGCTCGCCGCGTGCGCATCGCCCGCCGTCGCGACTCCCCACGCGATCCCGGCGACGGCCATGATCACGCCGACTCCGATCGCGCCCAGGCCGACGCCCGACTCGATCGGCGCGCGCGTTCGGGCGGCCTCGGCCTCGCGATAGCTCGTCGTCGTCGTGACCGTCGAGGCATCGAGCGCCGCGACCGCCACCAGCGCGCCGCCCGCAGCGGCGACCGCGAGGCCGCTTCCCGTGAGGATCCACGGGGCGGGATCGCTCGAGGACGTCTCGCTCGCGCGGCTCGACGGCTCCGCCGGCGCATCGACCGCGATCGGCACCGCGACCGGCGCGGTGTCCGCCGCGCCCGACGAGGGCGGCGCCGCGTGCTCCACCGTCCGCGCAGCACACGCACGCGCGCCTCGATCGCTGCGCGATCGGCGCCATCGGAGACCGACCGCAGATAGGCCTCGTAGGCGTCGAGCGCTTCGTCGTCGTGACGAAGACGCTAGTGCACCGTGCCGAGGTTGTAGAGCAGCTCGGGCGCCCCCGAGAGCGCGTACGCGCGCGAGAGCCTCACGAGCGCGTCCTCGAGGCGGCCCGCCTCGTAGTCGGCGACGCCGAGCTCGAACTGGCGCTGGGCCTCGCTCAGCTCGGCGCTCGTCGGCTCGGGCGTCGTGACGGGCCCCTGCGCCGCACCGAGCGCCGGCAGCGCGAGGATCGAGAGGAGCACCAGGGCGAGACGAGCGGCCACGAAGGGCTCATCGGCCGACGCGCCGCCGAACTTCAGGGCGCCGCGGCCCGGAGCCGTGACAACGCGTCGCGGAGCTCGGACCGCATGCACCGGTGGCAGTCCGAAGAGCGCAGGAATCCGCATCCGCGGTGGTTGCGGTCGTAGCGCTCGAGCGTGGAGATCGCGCGCGGATCGCCCAGCACCCCGAGCCCGATCACGATCGGCGCCCGCGACTCGCAGGAGCCGGCGTCCTCGAGGCGCGCGAGCTGCCAGACGACGGGCGGCACCGAGCCCTCGGGCAGGGCCAAGATGCGGCGCGCCGCCGCCCGGCGCGGCCGCGAAGCATCGCCTCGCAGCGCGTCGAAGTCGGACGCGAGCTCGGCCGGGATGGCATCGAAGCCGGCCGGTGTCGCCTCGCTCGACCCCGCGCCGGTCGGCGGAGGCTCGACGCCGCGCGGTGCTGTCGCCTGGGGATCGCTCGCGCCCGGATCGATCGGCATGCTCGGCCGCGGTGCCGGCGCGACCGAGGTGGGCAGGGCCGCCACGGCGGTGGCGCCCTCGTCTCCGGAACCGCAGACGGTCCACGTCACGAGCGCGAAGAAGAGAGGTACGGCGAGCGCGCCGCCGAGCACCGCGTAGATGCCCGGCGGCGTGCGCAGCGCGGGCGGCAGGCGCTCCTCGAGCTGGACCGCGCGCGCGGCGAGGGGCGGCGGCAACGCAGCGAGGAGGCTGCTGCGTGCCCCCGCGAACGTCGCTCCGGTCGCGCTCGGGGCTGCGGCGGCGGCGGGGGCCTGGTACGCGCCGCTCGCCCCGGCCGGGATCGGAAACGAGCCGCTCGTCCCCGACATGCGCTCGACGGTCGCCTGCAGCGCCAGACGCTTGAGCGTGCCCTGCACCTCGCTCGCGCGCTCGGGCCGCAGCGCCTTGTCGCGAGCGAGCAAGCGCTCGACGAGCGTTTCGAGCTCGGGCGGCACCTCCGCCACCACGGCGCCGAGGCGTGGCGCATCGGTCGTGAGCTGCTTGGTGACGAGCGCCGTCAGCTCCGCCTCGCTCCAGAGCTCGCGGCCCGCGCACACCTCCCAGAGGATCACGCCGAGCGCGTAGAGATCGGCGCGCGCATCCACGGGCTCGCCGAGCGCCTGCTCGGGCGACATGTAGCCCGGCGTGCCGATCACGGTCCCGACGCGCGTGAGCTTGGTGAGCCCGGAGCCGCTCGCTGCGTCGTCGAGCACGCGAGCGATGCCGAAGTCGAGCACCTTCACGAGCGCGCTGCCGTCCTCGCGCGGCTCGAGCATCACGTTCTCGGGCTTCAGATCGCGGTGCACGATCGCAGCGCCGTGCGCCGCCGCGAGCGCATCGGCGATCTGCGTGCCGATCTCGCACGCGAAGCGCCACCCGCGGCTCGCAGGGTCGCCGCTCTCGAGCGCCTTGCGCAGGCTCGGGCCCCGCGCGAGCTGCATGACGAGGTACGCGCCTCCCTCCGGCAGCGTTCCGTAGTCGAGCGCGCTCGCGACGTGGGGATGCTCGAGCTTGGCGCTCGCCATCGCCTCGCGGGCGAAGCGCTCGGCGACCTCGCCGTTGCCGGCGAACTGCGGGAGGATGACCTTGAGCGCGACCTTCTTCTGGAGCTTCACGTGCTCGGCGAGGAACACGGCGCCCATGCCGCCCTGCCCGAGCAGCTGCTCGATGCGGTAGCGCTCGTCGATCGTGCGGCCGATCCACGACGCAGCCTCGAAGCTCGTCGGATCGCTCGAGCCCGACGCGGCGAGCCCGGTGTGCGCGTGCGCCGGGGTCGTCATCGCACCCCGCTCACCAGACGAGAGATCACGCGACGCACCATCGGCCCGAGGCTACCGCGCGGCGTGGGGCGGCGGTAGCGACGACGCACGCTCGGGACGGGCCGCGCCACGCATCGTCATCGATGGAGGAAGAACCGAACGATCAGCGCGAGCAGGAGCACGCCGATCGAGATCGCCGCGCGGCGCACGCGCCACGAGCCGCCGGTCGGATCCGCGCGCGCGATCTGCACGCGGCGTTGCTCCTCGAAGTCTTCGCGCTGCGCGGCCGTCGCCTGGTTGTGCTGCGCGAGCTCCTTTCGGAGATCGACCCCACATCCCGGGCAGATCGCCTCGCGCCGGCGCTTCTTCTTGGCGCGCCCCGCGGCCTCGCCTCGTCCGGTGGCCCCGTCCGCGAGGCACGCGTCGTGGAAGAATCGCCGGCACCGAGGGCAGCCGACGCCGTCGAGCTCGCTCGGGATCTTTTCGGCGCAGCGCTCGCACGCGTGCCCCACGATCTGCATGGCACCGAACGTAGCCCGGCGTTCGCGGCCGTCGACTCGTTTCGTCGTCGCAACACGCGGGGGGGCCTGTTCCTCGGGCCCCGATCGATGCGAGGCTCTCGCCATGACTACGCGCTGGGGTGGGGCGGTGGTGGCGGTCGTCGGGCTCGTCGTGTCGGGGTGTCCCGGCCCGAGCGCCCCTCCGGCCGGTGACGGCGGGCCGGTCGATGCGGCCAGCGACGCGTGCGTCACCGATGCCGACTGCACCGACGGCGTCTTCTGCAACGGCGTGGAGATGTGCCAGCCCGCGAGCGCGATGCGCGACGCACGCGGCTGCGTCGATGCACCGACCTCGCCTTGCCTCACCGGTCAGACGTGCGACGAGGCGGCCGACGCGTGCCGCACGCAGTGCGACACGACGCACGACGCCGACGGCGACGGTGCCGACGCCGCCGAGTGCGGCGGAAACGACTGCGACGACGCCGACCCCCGGCGCGCGCCCGGGCACACGGAGGTCTGCGACGCCGACGCGCGGGACGAGGACTGCGATCCCAGCACGTTCGGCGCCCGTGATCGGGATCGCGACACCTTCCTCGACGCCGCGTGCTGCAACGTCGCGCCCGGCGGCGCCATGCAGTGCGGCGACGACTGCGACGACACGAGCGCAGCCACCCATCCCACGAGCGTCGAGGTCTGCGACGGTCGAGACGACGACTGCGACGGCACGACCGACGAGGGCGTGCTGCTCGCCGGCTTCGCCGACCTCGATGGCGACCTCCACGGCGATCCGGCCGCGCCGCGAGAGGCCTGCCCCGGCGCGCGCGGGTTCTCGACGCTCGACGACGACTGCGACGACGAGGACAACCACGTGCACGCGGCGCAGGTCGAGATCTGCGACGGGCGCGACAACGACTGCAACGGCGCGGTCGACGACCAGACGCGCGAGGTGACGTGGTATCGCGACGCCGACGCCGACCACTTCGGCAGCGCGGCGGGGGGAACGATGATCTCGTGTACGCCTCCCGACGGCTACGAGCTCTTGCCTCTCGACTGCGACGACGGGCGCGCTGGCGTCTCGCCGCTCGGCGTCGAGGCGTGCAACGGGCGCGACGACGACTGCAACGGCACGGCTGACTTCTCGCTCGGGCGCGGCGACTCCGAAGACGACGATCACGACGGCTTCGTCGACGTCGCGTGCGGCGGCCTCGGTGACGACTGCGACGACACCGATCCGGGCGTCTATCCTGGAGCCGATCCGTACTGCGACGGCCGCGACCACGACTGCGACGGGGCCACCGACGTCGGCGCGCCGGTCGACTGGTATCGCGACGAGGACGGCGACGGCTACGGCGCGGGGACGGCCACCTCGTCGTGCGATCCGCCGACCGGCTTCGTGCGCCGCGACGGCGACTGCGACGACAGCGTGGCCGCGCGGAGCCCGGCGGCGATCGACGACTGCGACGCCTTCGACGACGACTGCGACGGTGCGATGGACGAGGGCGCGACCCGCTTCGCGTATTACCCGGACGCCGACGGCGACGGCTCGGGAGGAGGCACGCCGCTCCTCTCCTGTGCGCAGCCCGCCGGCTACGGACCTTACCCCACCGACTGCGACGACGCGGACGCGACGCGCTACGACGGCGCCCCCGAGCTCTGCGATGGTCGGGACAACGACTGCGACGGCTCGCCCGACGAGGCCGCCGACGTCGTCTGCGCGGTCCCGGGCGCGACGGCGAGCTGCGTCTCGGCGAGCTGCGTGCTGACCGCCTGCAGGCCCGGCTTCCTCGACTGCGACACCGACGCGGCGACCGGCTGCGAGGTCGACGGGCGGAGCGACCCGCTGCGCTGCGGCGGCTGCGGCACCTCGTGCCCGAGCGGGCCGGCGTCGACGGCGACGTGCACGGCGATGGTCTGCGGTCTGACCTGCGACGCGGGCGCGCTGGACTGCGACATGGATCCGTCCACCGGCTGCGAGGCGGTGGCGGCGACCGATCCGCTGAACTGCGGCGTGTGCGGCCGTCGCTGCGCACCGCGCGAGCACGCACCGGCGACGTGCAGCGCGGGGGTGTGCGGCACGAGCTGCGAGAGCGGCTGGACCGACTGCAACGCGATGCTCGGCGACGGCTGCGAGGTCCACACCGCCGTCGACGTCTCGAACTGCGGCGCGTGCGGGCACGTCTGCCCGCTGACGACCGACGCGTGCGTACGCGGCGACTGCCTGCCGGTGCCCTTCGGCAGCAACGGCAGCGAGGGCGTGCTCGACGTGACGTCGGATTTCGCGCTGGCGCCGGGCATCCATCAGTACACGACGATCCACGTGCACGCGGGCGCGAGGCTGACCACATCCGGCACCGGCATCCTCGAGCTGCGCGCGAGCGGTGACGTGATCATCGACGGGGTCGTCGACGTGTCGGGCGCCCCGGGCGGGACGGCCGGCTCCTACTGCTACGGCGCCGGGGGAGGGGCGACCGGCAACCCGCTCGGCGTCGGCTCGGTGGCGTCGCGCACGGAGTGCCCGACCGTCGCCGGAGGCGGCGACGGCGCACCGGGCGGTGGCGGCGGCTGCGTCCCGGGCGGGCAGTTCGGCGGCGGCGCTGCCGGGTACTGGTCCGCGGGCGGCGCCGGAGGTGGCGGTTTCGCCGGAGGCGGCGGTGGCGCGTCCGACCCTGGAACGATCGGCTTCGACGGCGCCTCCATCTCCGGCGCGACCGTCGGCGGGCATGGCGTCATGAACGGTGCGGGCACGGGCGGCGAGCCCGGGCGCGGCGTCTACTCTGGGCTCGACGGTGCCCGACACACCGCATCGGGGTCGGGAGGCGGCGGCGGCTCGATCGGCGCGCCTGCCGCGTCGGACCTGGCGGTCGCGACCACGTTCCAGCCGGGCAGCGGCGGCGGAGGTGGCGGGGGCGCGAGCTACACGGGCTACCCCTTCGGAGGAGGAGGCGGCGGCGGTGGCGGTGGCGCCCTCCGCATCACGTCCCTCACGCGCATCGTGGTCAGCTCGACCGGCGCCGTGCGTGCCGACGGCGGCGCGGGCGGCGGTGGCGGCGGCCTCGGCGGCGGGGGCGGTGGCTCGGGTGGCGTGGTCTATCTCGCGGCTCCGTCGCTCGACATCCGAGGGCGCGTCTCGGCCTCGGGCGGTGCCGGAGGTCCTCCCGCGACCGGCGGCGCGCTGGGCGGTGCGGGCGGCCTCGGACGCATCCGTCTCTCGGTCCTGCCCGATCAGTGCACGCTCTTCGGCACGTGGTCGCCGGCGCTCGTCTCCGGGTGCACGCCGACGCGCATCGCGCCGGTGGCGGGCCGCGTGTACATCGACACGTACCCGTTCTGACGCCGCCCTCGTTCCGGGCCCCGATCCTCGCGGGGCCCGCGCTCGAGGAGGATCACTCCTCGCCGAATCCGGTCCCCTGCACGAGCGCGTGGAGCGCTTGCGCCTGCGCCGCCGTGAGCGCGCGGAAGCGGACACCGAAGCCTCCGGGCTTGCGCCAGCGCACCTCGGCCGGCAGCTCGAGCGGATCCCACGCCGTCGGCGAGCTGAACGTGAGCCAGAGGAGCTGGCCCTCGGCCGGTGGCTCGCTCGCCTCGACGAAGGCGCCGCCCATCGAGAGATCCGAGACCCGCCCGCCCTTCTCGAGCACCGCGCCGGGCGCATCGCGCCGGTAGCTCGCGCGTAGCTCGACGTGCGTGCGCTGGGCGCTGCGGAAGTGCTCGTCGTCGTCGGTCACGGGCTCAGCTCACGATGGGCAAGCGCCCCTTCCCGTCGGGCGCGATCAACGCGACGCTCTTCTTCGGCTCGTCGCCGTCGGGCGCGATCCCCAGGCGCGCCCAGAGATCGCGGTCGAGCAGGTGCGTCGCGCGAACGTTCCCCATGGCCGCGAGCATGCTCTCTTTCACCTTCGGCGCCTTCGCCTCGAGCGTCGCGAGCATCGCCTTCACTTCCTTGCGCATCAGCTCGTCCTGCGAGCCGCAGAGATCGCAGGGCAGGATCGGAAAGCGCATGCGCTCCGCGAAGTCCGCGATGTCGGCCTCCGCGCAGTAGAGCAGCGGGCGAATCACCACGTTGCGCCCGTCGTCGCTCCGCAGCTTGGCCGGCATCGCCTTGATCGACCCGGTGAACATCAGGTTCAGCATCAGGGTCTCGAGCGCATCGTCGCGATGGTGCCCGAGCGCGATGCGTGTGCAGCCGAGCTCCTGCGCGAGGTTGTAGAGCACGCCACGCCGCAAGCGCGAGCAGAGAGAGCAGTACGTGGGCGCTCCGCCCTCCTGGTCCTTCGGGCCGAGCTTGTCCACGACGATCGAGTACGTGTCTTCGCGGACGATCCGGTGCGCAAAGCCGTGCTCCCGCAGCCAAGCCTCGAGCGGCGTCCCGTCGTAGCCCGGGTGCCCCTGGTCGAGGTGCACCGCCACGATCTCGAACTTCACCGGCGACTTGCGCCGCATGCGCTCGAGCAGGTGCAGCATGGTGTAGCTGTCCTTGCCGCCCGAGAGGCACGCCATGACCCGGTCTCCCTCCCGGATCAGGTCGAAGTCCCCGATGCAGCGGCCCACCGCCCGGGAGAGGTCACGTTCACGGCGCTCGAGCTCGTCCACGGCGCCAAGGTGAGGGTCCGGCCCCCGAGCGGCAAGTCGGCCGGGGCCGGGGTAGATTCCGCCCCCCTCCGGCGTAGGAGCCACTTCGGAACATGCGTATGCGATCGATCTCCCTGGCCGCCTCGGCCCTCGCCCTCGTCTCGCTCGCCCCCGGCTGCCGTCAGCGCACCGACGTCGCGGGCACCATCACCTGCACACCCGGCGAAGTGGTCGAGATCGCGTGCGCCCAGGGCTGCGGCCTCGGCTCGTGCGAGGGGGACCCGACGCTGCGCCTCTGCGACGGCACGCTCTCGCCCGACGCGTGCTCGGCCCTGACCGACACGACGATGTACGAGCAGGTGGACGACTCGAGCTGCGGCGGCTTGTGTGCCGACGCGCGCGTCACGTGCCCCGCGAGCGGCCTCGTCACGGTCGTCCCGGGCGCGCTCGGCGGCAGCCGTACCGTGTGCAACTGGGAGTCGCGCTCGCTCGGGACCCCGCGGGGCGCCGAGATCGTCTCGTGCACGCCCGGAGCGGCCGTGCAGGTCGGCTGCTCCGACGCGTGCGGCATCGGCAGCTGCACCGCCGGCACGGCGCGGCTCCGCATCTGCGACGGCACGGTCGGCACGTCCGCGTGCCAGACCGGACCGACCGGCAGCTGGGTCTACAGCGTGACCAGCTCGCAGGGATCGAACTGCGACACGCGCTGCCCCGAGGCGGTGGTGACGTGCCCGGCCTCCGGCACGCTGGCGGTCTCGCCGTCGTCGTCGAGCAGTGCGGGCGGCGACTACTTCTGCCGCTGGGAGATCGAAGAGCACACCGGCCGCCCCAACGGCACCGTGGACTGCACCCCGGGCGCGCGAATGGTCGTCGGCTGCGCCGCCGGCTGCAACGTGGGCTCGTGCTTCGGGCAGGGCGCGTTCCGCGTGTGCGACGGCGGCATCTCGCCGACCGACTGCCTCGGCGCCGGCACGCCGCTCGGCCGCGAGTACGGCAGCTCGAGCTGCGACGACGCCTGCCCCGAGCTGATCATCACCTGCCCGCCGAGCGGCGCCATCACCGTCGCCGTCGAGCAGAACCTCGATCCGCAAGAAGGCTTCGCCTGCGACTGGGCCGTGCGTCCGGCCGGGCTCGGGGAATGATCCCGGCGCGTCGCCGCTGACCCCCTTCCGCGATCACCCCCCCCGGCGCCCCGGCGTTGGCGTTTTCCGCGTCGCGGTGCACCATCGCGCGGATGCGAACCACGCTCCTGTTCTCGGCGCTCCTTCTCTCCCTGACCGCGTGCGGCGGGCACTGCCCCGAGCCGGCGACGACGACCCCGACGGCCACGAGCGGCGGCGCGCTGCGCGAGCCGACGACGGCGCCGGAGACGATCACCGTGACCTTGGGGGGCACCGACGAGAGCGGCCGGTTCGCCGACGCGCAGGTCTTCGCGGGCTTCGGGTGCACGGGCGGCAACCACTCGCCCGCCCTCTCGTGGACCGCCGGGCCGGAGGGAACGCTGAGCTACGCGGTCGTGATGCACGACCCGGATGCGCCCACGGGCGTCGGGTTCTTCCACTGGGTCGTGGCGGATCTGCCGGCCGGCACGACGTCGCTCGCGGAGAACGCGTCGGCGGACGGCTTGCCCGCGGGCGCGGTGCAGGCCTACACGGACTTCGGCGCGTCCACCTACGGTGGCCCGTGCCCGCCGCCTGGACCGGCGCACCGCTACGAGATCACCGTCTATGCGCTCGACACCGCGCAGCTCGGCGTCGGCGCGGGCAGCACCGGCGCGCTCACGCGCTTCATGCTGCGGATGCACTCGCTCGCGATCGGCCGCGCCGTGGCGACGTGGTCGCGCCCCGAGTGAGAGCGCGCGGCGCCCCGGGAATTCCTCGACGCACGGACCGTAGGAGACGCGCATGGCTGCGCTCGTCTGTCGCAACAACACCACGATGCCCACGCGCTGCGCCAAGTGCGGCGCCGCCGACGCCCAGAAGGCACGGCTCGAGGACTATCGCTATCGCCCGCTCTGGGCGCGGCCGTTCGGGAGGCTCGGCGCGCTCTTCGATCGCGAGGCGAGCTTCTGCTTCTGGCTCTGTCCGAGCTGCGACGCACGCTGGAAGTGGTCGGCCCCGCTCTCGATCCTCGCGTTCGTGCTGGGCATCGCCGGCTGGCTCGCGGGCGCGCGTTTCCTCTTGCCGCTCGTGCTCGGCTGGGTCGAGGGGCCGGCCTCGATCGTGATCGGGCTCGGCTATTTCCTCTCGTTCATCCCGTGGCTCTACGCGCTCGACTTGCTGGTCGACGTGCTGGTGCACGAGCGCTTCGTCGTCTCGGTCCGCGGCATCGCCAAGGACGGCATGGTGAAGCTCCACGGCGTCCATCCGGACGTCGTGGCGGCGATCGGGCGCTGATCGAGCGCTCGGCCCCGGCGCGGGGCCGATGCCCGGCGCTGGCGGCTCGGCGTCAGACGCCCGCGCCGACGGCATCCTGCACGCGGGCGAATCCTTCGGCGCGCGCACGCGCGAGCAGTCCCTTCGCGATCGCGCCCGCCGTACCGGGGCCGCCGTAGACGAAGCCGGTGTAGAGCTGCACGAGGCTCGCGCCCAGGATGATGCGCTGCCACGCGTCGTCCGCCGTCTCGACTCCTCCCACCGAGACGAGCACGAGGCGATCCCCCACCCGACCCCGGAGCAGGCGCAGCACTTCCAGCGAGCGCTGCTTGAGCGGCGCGCCGCTCAGCCCACCCACGCCCGCCCCCTCGACGAGCTTCGGATCGCTCGCCAGCCCTCGGCGCGCGATCGTGGTGTTGGTCGCGACGATCCCCGCGAGGCCGACGCTCTCGGCGAGATCGGCGACCGCGAGCACGTCGTCGTCGGCGAGGTCGGGCGCGATCTTCACGAGCAGCGCCGGGCGCCGCGCGCTCTCGGCCGTGCTCTCGTCGATGGCGTCGCTCACCGCGCGCAGCAGCGGCCCGAGCTTCTCCACCGACTGGAGGTCCCGCAGCCCGGGCGTGTTCGGCGAGCTGACGTTCACGACCAGGTAGTCGGCGTGCGGCGCGACGAGGCGCGTGCTCTTGACGTAGTCCGCGATCGCGCCGGGCTCGGGCACGACCTTCGTCTTGCCCACGTTCACGCCGACCACGCCGCGCGACCGCTCGCGCGCGCGAAGGCGCGGCAGGGCCCCGGCCGCTCCCCCGTTGTTGAAGCCGAGGCGGTTCACGAGCGCGCGGTCGGCCGGGAGGCGGAACATGCGCGGCTGCGGGTTGCCGGGCTGCGGCTCGCCGGTGAGGGTCCCGATCTCGACGAAGCCGAACCCCAGCGCGAGCAGCGCATCGAAGCCGACCGCGTCCTTGTCGAACCCGGCCGCGAGCCCGACCGGCGTGGGAAAGGTGAGGCCGAGCACGTCGACGGCGAGCGCGGGGTCGCGCGGGGGCCCGTAGAGCGCCGAGAGCAGCGCGCGACCTCCCGGGACCGCCGCCGCGAAGCGGAGCGCGCCGAACGCGAGATGGTGGGCGCGCTCCGGGGGCAGCGAGAAGAGGAGAGGACGAACGAGCGGGTACATCGAGGCGGCCGCCCTCCTCTACCATGTCCCGACTTCGATTCGTGGCGCGACGAAGCGAAGCGGGACGCGCTCGACCCGCTCAGCTCCGCACGCGACCCATGAGGTAGCTGTCCGCGTGGCCGCCGCGTCGCAGCGCCATCGCGCGCTCGACCCCTTCCACGACGAAGCCGTGCCGCTCGTAGAGCGCGCGGGCGCGCGCGTTGTCGACGAAGACCTCGAGCACCACGCGCTCCACGCCGATCCAGCGGTCGGCTTGCTCGAGCGTCGCTCGCATCAGCGCCTCGCCGACCCCCGCACCCTGCATCTCCGGCAGCACCGAGATGCCGAATCCGCGCACGTGCGCGAAGCGCGGGCTCGTCCCCAGCGGGAACAGGCCGGCGCTTCCGACGACGCGCCCCTCGACCTCGGCCGCCAGGATGGTCGCGCCCGGCGGCGTCGAAGCGAAGCGCGCCTGCCAGGCCGCCTCGGTCTGGAACGGCAGCTGGAACGTCCCCTCCATCACCGACTCGGTCGAGTGCATCGCGGCGTAGGCCGCGGCGTCGCTCGGGCGGCGCGCGCGAACCGAGACGTCGCGTCGCGGGCCGCGCGGAGGGATCGGCGGCGGCGCGCCGATCTCGGGGCTCGGCGTCCAGCCCGGCCGCAGCCGCGCCATTCCCAGGCAGTCGCGGAGCGATCCGTCGACCCGCATCTCGGCGCGCCGGCGCGTCTCCACGACGAAGCCGTGCTTCTCGTAGAGCGCGATGGCCGCCGCGTGATCGGCGAGCACGCCGAGCTCGAGACGCGTGTAGCCCCACCATCGATCGGCGGCCTCGACGAGCGCCCCGACCAGACGCGTCCCGACGCCTCGCCCCCGCATCGAGGCGCGAACGCCGACGCCGATGCGCGCCACGTGGCGGCGGCGGACCGGCTGCTCACCCTCGAGCTGGGCCCAGCCGACCAGCGCACCGTCGTCGAACGCGCCGAGATGCAGCTCTCGGTCCGGCCGGGCCCCGGCCAGGCGCGCGGCGGTGTCCTCCTCGCGATCGAAGGGCGTGGTCCCGAGCGTACGCGCCACCTCGGGATCGACCGAGAGCGCATGCAGCTCGGGCGCGTCGCCGGGCTCGAGACCGCGGAGGACGAGAGAGCGATTCATGGTCACCGTTCGACCGCCGTGAGCGGGCACGTCGATCAGAGCTCGATCGCTTCGATCCGCCGGTTCTGCGCGCGCCCTTCCTCGGTGTCGTTCGACGCGACCGGCTGCGTGTCGCCGTAGCCCACGGCCTCGATGCGGCTGCCGTCGATGCCGTGCGCGACGATGTACGCGCGTACCGCCTGCGCCCGCTGCTCGGACAGCTGCTGGTTGCGCTGCGGGTTGCCGACGTTGTCGGTGTGGCCCGCGATGCGGATCCGCGCGCTCGTCCGGTGCGTCATGTACTCCACCACGCGATCGAGCCGCGGGTTGGACTCGGGATCGAGCGTGGCGCTGCCGCTCTGGAAGAGGATGCCGTCGAGCACGAGGTGCTCGGGCTCGGGCGCGGCGGGCGCTTCCGAAGGCGTCGCGGTGAGCTCGGTGCGGGGGCGGCGGTGGCGGCGGTAGCGGAGCGTGAGCCGGATGTCCTGGTTCGGGCCGGCCGGCACCTCCACGTGCGCAGCGGTCGTCGTGCGGCCGAGGCTCAGGTACTCGAGGTCGTAGCGCTGGCCCGGGTTCACGAGCACCTCGGCGTAGCCCTGCGCGTCGGTCTCGTCGGTGTAGTAGACGCGCCCGTCGGCGCCCTCGAGCTTGATGACGATGCCCTGCAGCGCGCCCGCGTCGGGGTCCACGACGAAGAAGCGGAGCGCCGCCTCGGTCGCGCTCGACTGGATCTCGGAGGGATGCTCGCCGTGCGCCTGATCGGCGTCGGTCGAGTCGCTGAGCTGGAAGCCGCTGCTGTCCTCGTCGTCGCCCGTCGAGGACGACGCGCTCGCCGAGGACGAAGCCCCGTCCCCGCCGCTGGTGCCGGTGCTCGACGAGCTCGCGCTGGACGACGACGAAGACGAGGACCCTCCTCCGCATCCCGAGACGAGGGCGACGGCGAGGAGGGCGGCGAGGGCATGTCGGGTCATGGGATCGCAGGCTAACAGAAACGCCCGGCCCCCCACTCGGGGAACCGGGCGCTCGATGTGGCGGCAGCGCGTGCCCCGCTCGATCGGCGTCAGGCGGCGCTGAAAGCCGCGGTCGGGATGTCCACCGCGCTCTTGTCGCCGCTCTGGAGCATCTTCGCCTTCGCGATCACGTCCGGCAGGATGTTCTGCGCGAAGTAGATCGCCGCCTGCTTCTTGCCCTCGTAGAAGTTCCAGTCGCGGCTGCCCTTGTCCGTCTTCTGCTGCTTGTCGTGCGCGATCGCCGCGCCCTCGAGGAGCAGCCAGCCCACCGCCGTCTCGCTCATCATCTCGAGGAAGCGGTTGGCGTTGAGCGGCACCTTCTCCATCTCGCCGCCCTTGAACCAGCCGAGCAACTGGAACGCCGCACCGCCCACGGCCTCCTGCGCCTTGCCGAGGCTCTTCACGCTCGGCCCGAGCACCGCGTGCTCGCCGTTCGCCGCGATGAACTTGCCGAGGTCGGCGAAGAAGTCCTGCGCGTGCTTGCCGCCGCCCTGGCCGAGCTTGCGGCCCACGAGATCGAGCGCCTGGATGTGCGTCGTACCCTCGTAGATCGTGAAGATCTTCGAGTCGCGCAGGTACTGCTCCACCGGGTAGTCGCGCGTGAAGCCGGCGCCGCCGTGCACCTGCACCGCGAGCGCGCAGATCTTGAACGCCTCCTCCGACGCGTACGCCTTCACGAGCGGCGTGAGCAGCTCGACCTGGCCGTGGTGATAGGCGGCCTGCTCGTCGCTCTTGCCGCCGAGCGCCGTCACGCGGTCCTGGTGCATCGAGAGCTTCACGATGAGCGCGCGGATGCCCTCCACCTTCGCCTTCATCTCGAGCAGCATCCGGCGCACGTCCGGGTGCTCGATGATCGCGACGCGCGGCGCCGCCGGGTCCTTCCACTGCTGGATGCTCGAGCCCTGCTTGCGGTCCTTGGCGTAGTCGAGCGCCGACTGGAACGCCGCGCCACCGAGCGCGAGGCCCTGGATGCCCACGCCGATGCGGGCGTAGTTCATCATCATGAACATCTGCTTCATGCCCTGGTGCGGCACGCCGCCGACCAGGTAGCCGATGCAGTCGTTCTCTTCGCCGAACGACATCACGCAGGTCGCCGACCCGTTGATGCCCATCTTGTGCTCGAGGCTCGCGACCTTCGCGTCGTTGAGCGCGCCCAGCTTCCCGCCGGCGTCCACCCGCACGCGCGGGACGATGAAGAGCGAGAGGCCCTTCGTGCCCGGCTCGGCGCCGTCGATGCGGGCGAGCACGAGGTGGATCATGTTCTCCGCCATGTCGTGGTCGCCGCCGGAGATGAAGATCTTCGTGCCCTTGATCTTGTAGCTACCGTCCGGAAGCGGCGAGGCCGTCGTCTTCGCGGCGCCGACGTCCGAGCCCGCGTGCGGCTCCGTGAGGCACATCGTGCCGCCCCACTTGCCCTGGAACATCTTCGGGCAGAACTGCTTGCGCTGCTCGGGCGTGGCGCAGTGCTCGAGGAGCTCGGCGGCCCCGAGCGCGAGGCCCGGGTACATCATGAACGCGACGTTGCTGCCGCTGAACATCTCCTCGACGAGGACCTGCAGCGTGCGCGGCGCGCCCTGCCCGCCGAAGTCCTCGGGGCCCGAGAGCGAGCGCCAGCCCGCCTCGTAGAGCTTGTTCCACGCGTCCTTGAAGCCCTTCGGCGTCACGACGCGGCCGTCCTCGATCTTGCAGCCCTCGCGATCGCCGACGGCGTTCAGCGGACCGAGCACGGTCTTCGCGAACTCGTAGGTCTGGTCGAGGACCATCTTGATCTCGTCCTCGCCCCACGCGGCGAAGGGCTCCTTGCCGAGGATGTCGCCCATGCCGAACTGCTCGAAGAGCAGGAACTGGAGCTCGCGGAGATCGGTCTTGTAGCGGTTCTGGGCCAAGGACATCGGGCGATTACCTCGTGTGGGCCGCGACGATGAATCGCGGTTCAGTCCATCACAAGGATGCGTCGCCAACGCGTCGCGTCAAGCGAAACACACCTGCCGCGTGGTGGAAACACACACCACGCGGCGGCTCGGTCCACCCGATCGGCCGATGGCCGCCCTCACATCGCGCGCACGCAGTACACCGGCCACCGCTGGTCGCAGCCCAGGCCCGTTCCGCCTGAGAAGGCGTAGAGCGAGCTCGGGTGTCCCGGCCGCGCACCCTCGCTCGCGCTTGCCGTCGTCCAGTCGAGGCAGCTCTCTCCCGTGCTCGAGAGATCGTTGTAGCTGAAGCTCATCCCCGTCCACGTAGCGACGTGATCGGCCGCGCTCGAGCGTTGTGCGCTCGCGTCGAACAGGACCGGCAGCTGCTGCGTGTAGATGGCCCCGAGGATCGCCGCCCGGCCGTCGGTACGGGCCCACGGGGTCGGGCGCGGTACGCGCGAGCCGGCGCTCGCGCTGGTCGTGGAGACGAGCGCGACGTACGTGCCGGGCAGACCGGCGGCGGCCGCTTCGGAATTGCACGCGCCGTCCATGGCCGCGAGGCCCGCGTTGCCTTGGAAGGTCGCCTGCGAGACGAAGATCGGCGTGGCGTCGGCGGCCAGGCGCGGACCGGCCGGCACGGGATACGTCGGCCCGCTCGTGGACACCTGGAAGCAAGCCAGGTGCGCCGGCTGGCTGCAGTTCTGGAAGTTGCCCGGAAGCGAGGTCCACTCGGTCCCCGCTTCGGTCGTGCGCCCGAGGACCGAGCTCCCGCTCGCGCCCGACGTGCTCGTGAAGTTCTGACACGTCTGGGCTGCGCTCGTCACCGCGATGGCGCCGCTCGGCAGCGTGTTGGTCCAGAACGTGAGCTCGGCATTGTTGGTGATCTGGTTGCCCAGCTCGGTGATGTTGATCGTCGACAGGAGCTGCGCGCTCGTGAGCGCCGCCAAGCTCCCTGCGACCGGCACTCCGTCGGGGCGCACCCAGCCGCCGCGCGCGCCGGCGAAGCGCGAGGCCGCGCTCACCGTCGTGCTCGAGAGCCAGGCGCGGTAGGTCCCCGGGAGCCCGGCGCCTGCGGCCGCCGCGTTGCAGATGGCATCGGCCTCCGCGTCGGCCGGCGCCGGATCACCGAGGAGGTCCCCGTCGTAGAGCGCATCGGTCGCGAACGCGAGGTAGCCGAGCTGGCCCACGTTCGCGGTCACGCTGGTGTCGGCGCTCACCGTGACGTCGCACGTGGGCCCGCTACATCCGGCGACGCTCCACGCCGTCACGCCCTGCCACCCCGGAGTGCGGCGCACGTCGATGCGCGCCACCGTGCCTTCGTCCAGCTGGAATGTGCAGGCCGAGCTACCGAAGCAGCCGCTCGTGCCGGCGATGGGCGTGTTGGTCGCGGGGCTCCATGCCTCGATCGTGTTTCCGCTCGGGCCCGTCGTCGTGACGGTCAGCGTGTACCGACGCACGAACGAGGCCGTGACCGTCTCGGGCCCCGTCACGGTGAACGTGCACGGCAAGCCCGCGAGGCAGCCCGCGCGGCTCCAGCTCCCGAAGCGATGACCACTCGCGCCCGTCGCGGTCAGCGTCACCGTGTCGCCGTTGGCGATGCGCACGACGCAGCTCGCGGAGGTGCACGTGAGCACCGTGGTACCGTTCACGCGCGCCGTCACGGTGCCGCCCGTCGCCGGCGCGAGCTGCACCGTGATGTCGTGGCGGACGGGGCCGAACGAGGCGTCGATCACGGTGTCGGAGGTGATGGTGCGCATGCACGCCCCGGTGCCCGAACAGCCGCTGCTCCAGCCGTCGAAGCCGCTGCCGGCGCCGGGCGCGGCGGCCAGGTTGATCGCGGTCCCGTAGGGGACGGTGACGACGCAGGTGCTGCCCGAGCCAGGCGCGTTGCCGCAATCGAGACCGTTGCCGGTGACGCGACCTTGGCCGGTTCCCGAGAGCGTCACGCGCACGTCGAAGGTCCGCGGGACGAACGTCGCCGTCGCGGCGCGAGGCGCCGTCATCGTGAGGTCGCAGGTGCCGGTACCGGTGCAGTCCCCGCTCCAGCTCTGCAGGCGATAGGCGAGCGTCTCCACCGCCGCCAGGCTCACGAACGTGCCGTGCGGCAGGTCCACGACGCAGGTCCCGGGGCCGGTGGCGGCGCAGTCGACGCCGTGCGCCAGATCCTGCGCCCGTCCCTCGGCACCCACCACGCTCACGGTGAGGCGGCGCGGCGTCGGGGCGAACGAGGCCACCACGTTCGTCAGCATGTCGACGGTGACGGTGCAGTCGCCGCTCGACGCGGTGCAGCCGCCGCTCCAGCCGGTGAAGTCGTTGCCAGCGTCGGGGTACGCGCGCAGCGTGACCATCTCGCCGACGCCGACGGTCTCGCTGCAGTCCCCGCTCGCGGTGCGGCAGTCCACGATCTGGGTCCCGCCGACGGACGAGACGCGACCGCTCCCCGTCACCGTCACGTTCAGCGAGTTGCTGATGGGCGTGAACGTCGCGCGCGCGCTGTGCGCCGCCGTCATGGTGAGCATGCAGGTGTCACCGGTCGCCAGCGCGCAGTCGGCACCCCACGTCACGGCCACGGTCGCCGGGTGCATGGCCGTGAGCGTGACCATCGTTGCGTGGTCGTAGGTGTTCACGCACGGGGCGGCGCCCGCCACGCAGCTCGCGACGCTCGGCGCCGGCGCGATGGCGACCGAGCCGCTGCCGGTGAGACCCGCCGCCATCGCGGCGACGGCCGTCACGTCGAGGTCGTGGCGCGCGCGCGCGAACGTGGCCGAGACGGACACGTCGGCCAGGCCCACCGTGAGCGAGCACGTCGATCCCGACGTGCCGGCGCAGTCGCCGCCCCACGAAGCGAGCTCGTAGCCGGGCGCGGGCACCGCGTCGAAGTCCATGGGCGTGCCGTCGACGACCTGCGCCTCGCAGGAGCCCGTCGTCGCGCCGCCGCTCGCCGCGCAGTCGATGCCGTCGGCGAGCGAGCGCACGGTGCCGTCGCCGCCGCTCAGCGTGACCGACACCTGGCGGCGCGCGCGCGCGAAGGCGACGGTGCCGGAGACGTCGGCGTTGACCACGAGCGAGCAGCTCGCCCCCGAGCAGCCCGAGAGCCCCGACCAGCCGCCGAGCTCGTAGTGGAGCGCCGCGGTCGCCGTCAGCTCGAGCGAGGTGCCGTGATCGACCATCATCGTGCAGGCGCTGCCGGTGCAGGCTAGCCCCGCAGGCATCGAGCTCACGCTCCCGCTCGTGGCGCCGCCGAGGATCGTGACCGAGACGGTGTGCCGGACCGGCCGGAAGTGCGCGACGACCGCGACGTGCGTGGTGCCGGTAGGGATGGTGAGCGAGCAGCGATCGGCGGGCCCCGCGGTACAGCCCTCCCAGGCGGCGACCTCGTAGCCCTCGGCCGCCATCGCGACGAGCGTCACCGTCGTTCCCGGACTGACGACCTCGTCGCAGTCGCCGGGGCACGCGATGATCGCGTCGGGCGTGGACGTGACCGAGCCGCCGGGATCGACGCTGACGCTCAGCACCGGCCGGCCGTCGGTGAACGTGGCCTGCAGCGTCGTCGGACCGGCGAGGTCGAACGCGCAGTCGGCCGAGCCGACGTCGGTGCAGACGCTGGTGCCGCTCCACGCGCCGAACACGTGCGGCGCCGTCGCGGTCGCGTGCAGCGCGACGTGCGTGCCGATGGGCAGCTCGACGCTGCACTGGGTCGCTCCGCTGCCGCAGTCGATCGCTCCACCGTCGCTCGTCACGCGACCCATGCCCGACACGCCGATCTGCAGCGTCGTCATCGCGCCCACGAAGCTCGCGGTGACGGAGCGGTCGGCCGTCATCGTGATCGTGCACGTCGTCTCGTTGCCGCTGCTGGCGCAGTCGCCGCCCCAGCCCGAGAAGGTGTGCGCGGCATCGCCCGTCGCGACGAGGGAGACGCTCGCGCCCATCGCGACCGGGATCCGACAGTCGTCGGCGCAGTCGAGGCCGAGCGCGGTCGCGCGAACGTGGCCCACGCCCGTCACGTGCACCGAGAGCGCGAACGTGCCGGGGGCGTCGGGGTAGCTCGCGTCGCGCCCGGCGTCGGGGACGGTCCCCGCGTCGGTCGCGCCGTCGGCCGCGACGGTGCCGGCGTCCTCGGCGCCGAACGAACCGAAGGGCGTGACCAGCGTGCAGCCGGTCCCGCCGAGAGCGAGGGCGGCGACGACGAACGTGAGGACGAGGCGGGCGTGGCGCATGGTCGTCTCCTCTCAGAAGCGAAGGCGGAGCGAAGCGCTGCAGCCGGTCGGGCCGCAGCTCGCCGTCACGGCAGGCGCTTCGGCCACGGGATCCTGGAGCACGAAGACCAGCACGAGCCCGGTGACGGCGGCGACGCCCCCGACCGCCCAGAGCACGTCGGTGGCCGTCGAGAGCGCGTTGCCCGTGTCGCGATCGCTCTCGTAGCCGGGCGGGCACAGGTGATCGGCGCCGCAGCGCTGCTCGAGCGAGCCGTACGTGGCGAGCGCGAGGCCGCCCGTCACCGCGCTCGCGATCAGCGCGGCCGCGCCGACCCCGAGGACGGCGAAGCCCACCGGCGAGGGCTGGGTCGCGACGGGCACCGGCGGCGTCGTGCCGTGGGTGGGCCCCGCCGTTTCGTCGCCCTCGTGGGCCTCGGCCTCGCGAGCGCGGGCGGCCTCCGCCTCCGCCTCGGCGGCGGTGCGCTGCGCGATCTGCTCGTCCATCGCCTGCAGGCGCGCCCGCAGCTGCACCGCGTTGGCGGCGTCGGGCACGCTCTCGAGATAGCGGCGGAGCGCGGCCGACGCGCGGTCGAGGTCACCGATTTCCCGGTACGAGACATACACGTTGTAGAAGAGCTCGGCGCGGTGCGAGAGCTCGTACGCGGTCTCGAACTCGACGGCCGCGGCCGCGTACTGGCCCGCCTCGTACTGCGCCTGGCCGACGCGGAAGTGAGCGCGTGCCGCTTCCTCGTCGACGTGGACCTCGGCGTCCTGCGCCCGAGCCCCGCTCGCCCCGAGGACGAGGGAGACGAGAACGAGGGCGAGCACCTCTGCCAGCGTGCGAACCGTCATGGTCGGGGGTCGAAGCGAGAACCGAACCAGTCTGCGCGGCGGGCCGGCGGCCGGACGAGCGAGTCCATGCCGCCGCAGCACGCGGGCAGTGCCTCGCGTCACGCCGGCGCGAACGGTATCGTGAACCGTTCGAGACGGTTCAGGGCGAGCGCAGCGAGCCGAGCACTGCCGGGACCATCTCGATCGACATCGCGAACGAGATCCGGTCACAGTCGTCGGCGCCGCGACGCGACGGATGGATGTCCGCGCGCAAGCGGAGGTAGTCCGCGACCGGAGGCGGAAGCCCGCCGCTCACCTCGTCGACCTCGACGCTGCCCCCGAGCAGCGGGAAGGCCGTGTCGCCGTCGGCCGGCACCACCATGCGGACCCGGGCGTCGTGGGCGCGCGCCTCGAGCGTGCTGCCTGGGATGATCCCCGACTGGGACGCGAAGCGGGCGTGGAGCACCCCGTCGACGATGCACGCGCTCGTGCTGGTCTGGGACGCGGCGAGGTAGTCGAGCGTCAGCCCGGCGTCGAGGCGCCCGTCGCCGTCGCGGTCGAGGTCGGCCTGGCTCGTCCCCGGAACGAGCAGCGCGCTGCGCTGCGCCACCTCCACGCAGTCGTCGTTCGCCGTGGAGTCGATGTGGGCGAACACCAGGAGCCCGAGCTGCTCGCCCCGGCGCGCCTGCGCGCGGACGAGCGCTTCGAGATCGATCCCCTCGAGCTGCTCGTAGGCCTCGAGCATCGAGCTGAGGTTCGTGTCGATCCCGGTCTCCCCGGCCGGGGAGACCACGTCGTCCTCGCCGCAGATCGGGTCCGCGGTCGCGTCGAGATCGAACCCGTCGCGGCGTCCCTCGGCATCGGCCCGGTTGAGCCGGATACCGCGACCGACGTAGACGAGCGTGCGCCCGCCCGCGCAGCCCTCCGGGGGAGGCGGCGGACAAGGGTCGTCGTCGAAGGCGAGATCGTCGAATCGGGTGAGCGCGGTGCACGAGCCCAGGGTGGGCCACATGCAAAGAGCCAGGAGCACCAAGCCGCAGCGCCGCATCAGAAGGCCCCCCGCAGCGAGACGAGGCAGCCGTGCTCGTCACAGGCTGCGCTCGGCGCGACGCCCGGGGCCGAGGTCGGGGCGAGCACGGCCACCAGCACCAGCGTGACGCTGGCCGCGCCTAGCAACGCGGCGCCGGTCCCGACCACGTCGGTCGCCACGGCGAGAGCCCAGACTTGATCCCGCGTCGCGGCCGCCGACTCCGGACAGACGAACACGTCGCACGAGCTCGCCAGGCGCGCGCGCTCGGAGATCGACAGCCCTCCGAGCGTCGCCGCGACGGCGACCCCTGCCACGGCGGCGATGCCCATCCCCGCCCCCGCCCAAGCGAGGGTCGCATCCGGCGCGCTCGAAGGTGTCGGCGCTGGCGCCTCGCGCCGACGCAGCACGATCGCCAGCTCGTGCGGCGCGCCCGGCGCGAGCGTGAGGTCGATCGTCTCGGTCTCGTACTCGTCGGCCGCGATCACCACGACGTGGCGGCCCGGATCGACGAGCAGACTCCCGTCCGGCTCGGGCGCGAGCGCTTGTCCGTCGAAGCGGAGCGTGGCGCCGGGAGGCTCGAGGTGGAGCTCCACGCGCGAGACGAACCCGCGGGCGCGGGCGAGCAGGCCCTCGACGTGCGCGCGCTGGGCCTCGGTCAGTGGGCGCGCGGTCGCGGAGAGCGAGGCCTCGAGGGCGTGCACGGCCGCGACGTACTGGCGGAGCTCGAACGAGGCCATCCCGAGCCCGCGCAGCGTGCGCCCGCTCGGCGCGAGCTCGTCGGCGCGACGAAAGAGCGCCTGGGCCTCGGCGTAGCGGCCGGCGTCGTACTCGGCGACCGCCTCGACCAAGAGGGCCCGGACCACCGGAGAGGGCTCGGCAGCGCTCTCCTCCGCCGTTGCGTCGAGCGCACCGGCCCCGTCCTCCGCGCCCGGCGCATCGGGTGCTTGCGCGGACGCGCGTGAGGCGCCCGTGAGGAGGGTCGAGGCAAGAGCAAGAGCGAGCAGGGGTCGAGCCACTGGAAGGGGTGCCGAGCATCGGCGGGCCGGGGCGGCACGCCTCAGAGATCGTCGAGGCCGAGTCTACCCGCGCGCGGAGTCGTTGTGGGAGCCGGCTCCACCTCGGGCGGGAGATCCGACACAGCGGCCGGCGGATCCGTGGGTGGCGGAATCGCCGCCTCGGGCGCCGTCGAAGAGACCGGCATGCGGCGCTCGGTGGGAACCGCGGAGCTCCGTGGGATCGGCCGCGGGCGCGCGGCTGTCGTCGTCGTCGTCGTCGGTAGCGGCGGCTCCGATGCACCCGCGACGCTCACCTCGGCCGGCCGATCCGACGGAGCCGGACCGGCGGGCGCGGTGGGCGTCGCGTCGACGCTCGCCGCCATCGGCTCGACCGGTAGCGCCGCGCCATCGCGCAGGGGCTCGCTCGACGGCGCCGGGGCCGAGGAAGACCACCACCACGCCGAGAGCGCGACGCCGAGGATCGCGATCATCACGGCCGCGAGCAGCGCGCTTCGCGCCCGGCTCGGCTCGCCCGCGCGCGCTTCCGGCGCGGGCGGCGAGGCGCCCGCGAGGGCGGGCGAAGGAGCCGGCGGCCGCTCGTCGCGCGTCTCGGCGGTCGGCGTGTGCGGCTCGTCCCTGGCGATCGGGGCGCCAGCGTCCGGCGAGACGGGGTCGAGCGTCGGCACCTCGAGCGCGGGCGAGGAGCGCCCCTCGGGCGGCGCGCTCGATGCCGTCCCCAGCTCGACGCGCAGCGCGGCGACCAGGGCGCCCGCGCTCGGAAACCGCGCGTCCGGATCCTTCGCCAGCGCGCGGCCCACCAGCTCCGAGAGCGAGGACGAGAGATCCGGCCGCAAGAGCCCGATCGGGCGCGGGGCGACGGTCGCGATCTCGACCAGCAACGCCGGCACGTGCGCGTGCTGGTGCGGCGGGCGGCCGCCGAGCATCTCGTAGAGGATCGCGCCGAGCGCGTAGACGTCGACGCGGTGGTCCACGTCGGAGGCGCTCCGGACCTGCTCGGGCGCGAGGTACTGCGGCGTCCCCAGCACGACGCCGGTGTCGGTGAGATCGGCGGGCTGGGCCTCGGTGATCTTCGAGATGCCGAAGTCCAGGATCTTCACGCCCTGCTCGGCCCCGTCGCAGAGGAACACGTTCGCGGGCTTGAGATCCCGGTGGATGACCCCCGCGGCGTGCGCGGCCTCCACGCCGCGACCGATCTCGATCGCGAGAGCGAGCGCCGCGTCGACGGCGAAGCGGCCCTCGCGCGCCAGGCGTGCGGCGAGCGTCTCCCCGTGCAGCTCCTCCATCACGATGACGGTGGAGCCCTCGTGCTCGACCACGTCGTAGACGTCGATGACGTTCGGGTGGTGGATTCGGCCGGCGGCCCGCGCCTCGCGGGCGAAGCGAGACGAGGCCCGGGGCGAGCTCTCGTCCAGGATCCACTTCAGGGCGACGCTCTTTCCCGTCGCCTCGTTGGTGGCGGCGAGCACGCGCCCCATCCCGCCTCGCCCGATGACGCGGCGCACCCGGTATTTGCCGGCAACCAGCGTGCCGGCCTCCGGGGCCTCTTTCTCGTATCGGCGGAGCGCTTCCCCCACGGGACGGAGGATGGCTCGGCACGGGCCCTGCGATCAACCGCCGCCATGATACGTTGGCGCGCCATGGGCCCTTCGTCGACGCTCGAAGCGGACACGCTCGATCCGTCCGGACGCGCCGTCCTGGCCCTCCCCGCCCGCGCGGCGGTCCTGACCATCGCCGTGCACCCCGATCTCGAGCGGGTCGGCGACCGTGCCGTCCTGGCGGACCTCACGCACGTGGGCGAGCTCGTCCTGAGCCGCTCGCAGCCGTCCTTCCTGGACAGCGGCGGGGCGAGCCGCGGGCCCCTCTACGATCCCCACGTGAGCCGCGCGCCGGTGCGCCTCGTCGCGCGCGAGGGGGAGGTCGTGATCGACGCCTCCGAGGTTCGTGGCGGCATCGGTGTCGCAGGCTCGGTGGTGAGCGGCCAGCGCGTCGTCACCGAGACCGAGCTCGAGGACGGGGTCGCGCTCACGCTCTCGGGCGTCGTCATGCTGGTCCTGCGGATGGCCACGCTCGTCCCCGTGGGCCGCCCGCGACACGGGCTCGAAGGAGACAGCGACGAGATCGAGGAGATCCGTGCCGCGATCGACCTCGCGGGCAAGGACGCCGAGTCGGTGCTGCTGCTCGGCGAGTCGGGCACCGGCAAGGAGCTCGTCGCTCACGCGATCCACCGCGCGAGCCCGCGGGCAGACCGCTCGTTCGTCGCGGTGAACGCGGCGACGCTGACGGCCTCGACCGCCGCCTCCGAGCTCTTCGGGCACTCGCGGGGCGCGTTCACGGGCGCCGATGCTGCGCACGGCGGCTACTTCGGTCGCGCCGATGGCGGATCGCTCTTCCTCGACGAGGTCGGCGACATGCCCGCCGACGTGCAGCCGATGCTGCTGCGCGCGCTCGAGAGCGGTGAGGTGACACCGGTCGGCGGCCGCGCGGCGCGGCGCGTCGACGTCCGCGTGATCGCGGCGACCGACCGCGCGCTGGTGGATGCGGTCGAGGCGGGCGCGTTCCGGACGCCGCTCTTGCACCGGCTCGCGGCCCACACGATCGCGCTCGCACCGCTCCGCGAGCGCCGCGAGGACATCCTGCCGCTCTTCGTCCGTTTCTGGCGGCGCGAGAGCGCGCGGGCGCGCGGCAGCGACCTGCCGCTCGAGGTCGCCGAGGCGCTCCTCGCGCACGGCTGGCCGGGCAACGTTCGCGAGCTGCGCAACGTCGCGCGGGCGTACGCGCGCAAGGGCGCCGACGCGCTCGCGCCCAGCATGCTCGAGCGGAGCGAAGCGCGCCCGGCGCCGAGCGCGGCCCAGGCCATCGGCCCTCGCGCCCTCGACGACGCGACGCTGGTCGCCGCCCTGCGCCGCAATCACTTCCGCATCGGCGCGACGGCGCGCGATCTCGGCATCGCGCGCAATACGCTCTACAAGCGCATGGAGCGCTGCGCCGGCCTCCGCCGCGCGCGCGATCTGGACGCGCGCGAGATCCAGGAGGCGCTCGATGCGCACCCGGGCGATCTCGAAGCAGCGGCCGGAAAGCTCGAGGTCTCGGCGCGAGGCCTGCAGCTGCGGCTGACCGAGCTCGGGCTCGATCTGCGCACCGTTCAAGCGCCGCGCTGAACCGTCTCCGAACGGATCAGCGGCGAGCCTCTTGCGCTCCGACGGGTGGGGTGCGAGCGCACGAGCTCGCCCCGGCCGCGCCACGGTCTGCGCGAAGGCGACCGTTCAACGCGTCGAGACGGAGCGTTCACCGCGCGAGGGCGAACGGTTCGGAGCGCGCCGCACCCCGCGAGAAACGCCGTCGCCGCCGCGCTCTCGCATGGCTCGCTTCCTGCGATGACCGGAGCGCTTCTCGACGAAGCGGAGGAACATGAACAACGAACGACCAATCATCGGGCTCGGCCTCGCGTGCGCGCTCATCATGGGATGCGGGAGCCCCGCCCCGACCACGCCGGGCAACGACGCGGGCATGACGGGCAACGACGCCGGCATGACGGGCAACGACGCCGGCATGACCGGCAACGACGCCGGCATGACCGGCAACGACACCGGCACGACGGGCAACGACGCGAACGTCACGACGAGCGACATCGAGGTGACCGGGCTCGGCGCCGAGGTCGTGCCGAACGGTGGGCGCTACGAGCAGGTCTCGCTCGACGGCGTTCCGCCGTACAGCGACGGCGTCGCGGAACTGACGATCCACAACCTCACGACCTCGGCGCTGGTCGTGCACTCGATCACGCTGACCCCCGTCGGCGCCACCGAGGCCTACGAGTGGGCGCTCAACCAGTCGGGCACGACGTCGCGCACGCCGATCACCGTGTCGGAAGAGTCGATCGCGGCCGACGGCGGCTTCTCGTTCGGGCTCTTCTTCTACCCGCTCACGAGCGGCCCGCGCGACGTGTCGGTCGACATCGCGTATGGCACGGGCCAGCACTACACGTTCACGGTGGCCGCGCGCGGGCGCGACAACGCGACCTTCAGCCCCGTCGTCTCGAGCGCGTTCGAGCGGCTCTTCGGTCGGTCGAACGCCAGCGGCAGCAACAGCTTCGAGCCGGGCGGTCTGACGGCCGACGCGACCGGGAACCTCTTCTTCGACGGCAACGTCCGCCAGTGGAACGACGGCTTCAACACCAACGTCGTGATGGTGCGTGTGGCGGCCGACGGCTCGCTCTCGTGGGTGCGTGAGCTGCAGGAGCAGTACATCCAGGAGTCGCGCGACATCGGCAACAACGCCGAGATCGGCGGCGGCGAGGACAGCATCGCCGTCGACGCGACCGGGCACGCGTACCTCGCGGCGGAGCGCGGCCTCTCGAGCTCGGTGACCGACGGATGCCTCGTGCTGCAGGTCGACGCCACGAGCGGTGCGCTCGGCTGGGCGCGACAGCTGAACCTCAGCGCGACGATGGAGGGCGCCCCCATCGCGTCCCAGATGCTGCGCTGCCAGGCGGTCGACGCGTCGCTCACCGATCGCGTGATCGTCTCCGGCCAGGTCGCCGACTCGGCCGGTGGCTTCCTCGCGGCCCTCTCCAAGACCGACGGCTCGCTGATCTGGGCGCGCACGTTCGGCGCGGGCGCGACGCGCGTGGGCGCGCTCGTCGTCGACTCGAGTGGCAGCGCCTATGCGGCAGGCACGATGAGCGGCGGCCCCTTCGCCGCGCGCTTCGACGCGGTCTCCGGCAACGCCCCGACCGCGGCGTGGATCCGGCCGATGGGCCCGGGCCTCTCGAACATCCACGGCCTCGCGCTCGACGGCAACGGCCTGCTCGCCGCCTTCGACGTCCGTGGCGCCACCACGTACTTCACCGGCGCGCGGATCGCGACCTCCGACGGCAGCATCGTCTGGTCGCGCACGTGGGACGGCTCGGGCAGCGCCACCAACCGCTCGCTCTCGGTCGCGGTCCACGGCGGCCAGGCCATCTTCAGCGGCCGCGTCGGCTTCCAGCCCTTCGACACGACGCGCGGCGACGGCTTCCTCCTCGCGCTCGACCCGACGACGGGCGGCTACGAGTGGGGCTCGTTCTACTACGGCGGCAAGGGCAACGAGGAGATCATGAACACGCTGGTGACCGGCCTCGTCTCGACGAGCGCGGGCCTCTGGGTGCTCGACTACCAGACGCCCGGCTCGGGCAACCAGCACCACTTCTGGGGCCGCTGGTACCAGGCGAACGACGACACGCTGACGTTCCCCGGCGGCGACGGCGCGATGCGCCTCGAGGACGCGGGCTTCACCGCGAGCGCGTCGCTCTCGACGACGCTGGCGACGCCGCCGAACTTCACCTCGCACGCGGCGTCCGTGACGCCCGCCGAGTGGGCCGACGTGACCGCGATGGAGACGTACACCGAGCCCGTGCAGGCCGAGGCGGACGGGTTCCAGGCCGGCACCCAGGCGATGCTGCAGCGGCTGACGATCACGCCGTGACACGGGCCGAGGATCCGCTCGAATGAGCGGGGGAGGCTCGACGGGCCCGGGCGCGCCGAGTGGCGTGCTCGGGCTCTCGCCTTTCTGGGAGCGTGGCGGCGCCAGCGCGTCAGGCTGCGCCGTCGTCGAGCCCGAGCGCGAAGCGCAGCGCCTGGTCCAGACGCGCGAGCTTCTCTCGTGAGAGCACGCCGGCGCGCTCGATCAGGTCGGCCTTGGGAACCGTGACGAGCCAGTCGCCGTTGACGACGGCGCTCTTCGGCAAGCCCTCGGCCTTTCCCACGCGGATCTCCAGGGAGAACCCGCGCACCGTGGTCGAGACGGGCGCTGCGATGACGAGCGCGCGTACTTCATGCGCCTGCGTCGCGCGGGCGAGGACCACCGAGGCGGCGCTTGTCCGCGCGGGCCACCAGACCTCGCCCCGCTTCATTCTTCGTCCCACGCGACGTGGCGGAGCGAGCGCTTCGCGAGGGCGCGCGCCGAGGCCACGTCCTTCGTCGACTCGGGCACGCGCCGATACGACGCGACGTATTCGGCGACCTTCGCGCGACGCTCTTCGTCGCGCAGCAGCAGCCGCACGGCGCGCGCGAGCACGCCGCTGCGACTCTCACCCGTCGCGCGCTGGACGCGGCTCACGCTCGCGAGGAGCGCCGCGTCCAGGCTGATGGCGACCTTCGCGCTGCTGCGAGGCACGGTATGACCGTGTCCGACCCGCCGGTCACCGTCAAGCGGGGGTGGGTGTGACCGTCGATTCGTCTTCCCGCAGCCGATTCCGGCGCGGCGGCGCGTCAGGGCCCCGCGGGGCTCCGGCGCGCCAGGTCTCTGCCGATCGCGCGCAGGAGCGCGATGCCCAGGCGCCGGTATCCGGCTTCCGTGAAGTGCAGCTGATCGTCGCGCTCGAGCGGCGGCGTCGCGGCGAGCCATCGCTCCACGGCCCCGGGGCCGCCCTGCCAGCCCGTGGTGTCGAAGTACGCGCAGCCCTGCTCGGCCGCGATCGCGCGCTGGGCCTCCCGGAGCACCGCGAGGATCGACGGCGTGCTGAAGCCCCCGTGTGCGTCGGCGAGGCGGCGATCGCTCGGCCCGATCACGAGGCAGCTCGCCTCCGGGAAGTCCTCGCGGATGCGCGCGATCATCTGCCGGAAGTGCTCGACGTGCTCTTCGTCGTCGAGGTGCGTGTCGTCGCCCTCGTTGTTGCCGTACGCGACGCTGATCAGATCGGGTCGCCGCGTCTCGAGGAAGGTGCGCCAGAGATCGCGATCCCAGAACAGCTGGTGGCGCGCCTTGCTGCCGGCGAGACCGAGCTGATCGACGACCACGCCGTGGTCCGTCTCGCGCTCGAGCACGAAGCCGTAGACGCGCACGGGCGGATCGCCGCTCGCTTCGATCTCGATGCGATGCGCTCCGTCCGGCACGCCGTACACATGCAGGCCCGGCTCGGGGCGCTCGCTCGCCGTGTCGATCGTCTCGATCGGCTGCTCGTCGATGCGCACGTCGAAGCGCCCACCGCCGGGCTGCCGGAGATAGAGCACCTCGAGGTGCGACGCCGTGGAGTAGTCCGTCCGGGCCGCGGCCCAGGAGTGGACCTCGGCGTCGAACGCGATGCCCGAGAGGCCATACGCCTCCACGCCGAAGTGCTTGAAGTCGGGGTAGACGGAGCTCCAGCCCTCGCCGTCGTCGATCTGCGCGCCCGACTGCCAGTAGTCGGTGATGGGCATCGCCGCGAGGACGAACCCGTGCCCCGCGTTGCCGAGGTGACGCTGCAGGCGCGTGCGGATCTCGGCCGTGTAGAGATCGCTCGCCGTGTGCGAGCCGCCGTAGAAGACCAGACGCGCGACGCCCTCGTGGCGGGCCGCGCGCGTCAGCGCCTCGCCGAGCCGGTCGAGCGCGTGGCCGCTCGGATCCTCGAGCGCGGTCTCCACCGTGAGGCCGTCCGAGGGAGGCGGCGGGAGCGCGAGGGCGATCTGCGCGCCGAGCTCGCCGACCGTCGTCGCCGGCGGCGGCGGATCGGGATCGGGCGCCTCGCTCGGCGCCGGCGGATCCGGGTCGCACGCCAGCGCCAGCGCGAGGACCGCGAGCGCCAGCACGACGCGCGCAACGGACGCGGAGGCGCTCAAAGCGAACCAGGATGGGGCGGGCGGGCGCGCGCGCGGAGCAGGTGATCGACGAGCACGATGGCGACCATGGCCTCGCCGATGGGCGCCAAGCGCAGCGCGATGCAGGGATCGTGGCGGCCACGCGCGCGCACCGTCGTCGCCCGACCGCGGCGATCGACGGTGGGTAGCTCGCGCGGGATGGTGCTCGTCGGCTTCACCGCGACCCGAAGCAAGAGGGGCATCCCGCTCGAGATGCCACCCAGCGTGCCGCCGTGATGGTTCGTCGCGGTGCGCAGCGCGCGTGGGTCACCCGGAAGGAACGCGTCGTCGTGCTCGCTGCCGCGCATCGTCGCGGCCGCGAACCCGCTGCCGATCTCGACCCCCATCACCGCGGGGATCGAGAAGAGGGCCTTCGCCAGATCGGCCTTGAGCTTGTCGAAGACCGGCTCGCCCAGTCCCGGCGGCAGGCCGCGCGCGAGCACCGCGCAGACGCCGCCGATCGAGTCCTGGTCCTTGCGGACGGCCTCCACGAGCGCCTCGATGCGACGCGCGGCCTCCGGATCCGGGCATCGGGTCGGGGTCGCTTCGACGTCCGCCAGCCGCAAGGCGGTCGGGTCGGGGATCGAGGCGACGACGTCGCCGACCTGGGCCACCCAGCCGAGCACGTCGATGGCCGACGCCGCGAGCACCTTCTTGGCGATCGCGCCGGCGGCGACGCGCGCCACGGTCTCTCGCGCGCTCGCACGCCCGCCGCCTCGGGGGTCGCGATGGCCGTACTTCACGTCGTACGTGTAGTCGGCGTGCCCGGGGCGGTAGAGATCGGAGAGGTCGTCGTAGTCGCGGCTGCGCGCATCGACGTTGCGCACGAGGACCGCGATCGGCGTGCCCGTGGTGAGGCCCTCGTGGACCCCCGAGAGGATCTCCGGCGCGTCCGGCTCCGCGCGCTGGCTGACGAGGTGGCTCTGGCCGGGCCGGCGTCGCGCGAGCTCGCGGCCCAGATCGTCCTCGGAGAGCGCGACGCCCGGGGGACAGCCGTCGACGACGACCACGTAGCCGGGCCCATGCGACTCGCCCGCGGTCGTGACGCGAAAGAGCGTTCCGATGCTCGAGCCGGCCATGGGGCGGCGAGCCTAACGCGGAAACGCGCCGCGTCGACGCCGGCCCCGGGCCCGGGCGCGGATGCGTTCCAGCGGCGGCCGGCTCGCGCTACCATGGCGCCACAGGGATGACCTCGACCCACACGAGTCGCATCTACGAGCAAGAGCTCACGGACCTCAAGACACGGATCCTGGCGATGGGCGGCCGCTGCGAGCAGCTCATCCAGATGGCGAGCCGCGCGCTCGACAAGCGCGACGTCGACCTCGCCCACCGCGTCGAGGCGACCGACCGCGCGATCAACGTCGAGGAGATGACGATCGACCAGATGACGGTCCGCATCCTCGCGCTGCGCCAGCCGGTCGGGCGAGACCTACGCTTCCTCGTCACGGCCCTGAAGGTGGTCACCGACCTCGAGCGCATCGGCGACGAGGCGGTGAACATCGCCGAGCGAGCCGCCGAGCTCGCCGTCGAGGCGCCCATCCCGGCCCTGCAGCAGCGCCTGCAGATCCTCGCCGATACGGCCGGCGCGATGGTGCGCCGCGCGCTCGATGCGTTCGTCGCCGAGGACGAGGCCCAGGCGCGCGAGGTGCTGCGCGCCGACGACGAGGTCGACGCGCTCTACGGCGAGACGCTCCGCGACAGCATGGAGTACATCCGCCAGAACCCCGAGCGCGTGAACGACGGCTGGCGCTACGCCTCGTGCGCGAAGTACCTCGAGCGCGTGGGCGACCACGCGACGAACATCGCCGAGATGGTCGTCTTCATGGTCTCGGGCACCGACGTGCGGCACCACGCGAGCGCCGCGGGGTCGGTCGCCGGCACGCTCGAGGCCGCGCGGCGCGAGCAAGACGAGAAGAAGTAGCTCGGCCAGGGACCGGGGAGGCCCGAAGCGTGTCGCTCCCGTGGCCCGATCGGCCACAGGCCCGCGTCAGACACTCCGCGCCGACTTCTCGTGCACGTAGTCGACGAGCGCACGCGCGGTGGCGATCGTGGCCGAGGGCAAGATGCCGTGGCCCAGGTTGAAGACGTGGCCCGGGCGCCCGCGGGCGGCGGCGAGCACCGCGTCGGTCTTGCGGAAGAGCGTCTCCGGCGCGCCGAGGAGCGAGGCCGACTCGAGGTTGCCCTGCACTGCCACGTCGCCGAGCTGGTCCCACGTGGCGCCGAGGTCGGCGCGCGCGTCGATCCCGATCACGTCGCCGCCCGCGTCGCGCAGCGCCGGGTAGAGCGCCGGGTTGCCGGTGCCGAAGTGGATGATCGGGACGCGGCCCTTCACGGGCGCGAGCGCGCGGCGCGTGTGCGGCTGCACGTAGCGCACGTAGTCCTCCACCGAGAGCGTCCCGATCCAGCTGTCGAAGAGCTGGACGACCTCGGCGCCCGCATCGACCTGGGCCGAGAGATAGCGGCCGACCGCATCGGCGAGCTTGCCCATGAGGGCCGAGAACGCGCCCTCGTCGGCGTACATGAGCTTCTTGGTGTGGAGGTACTCCTTGGAGCCCCCGCCCTCGATCGCGTACGACGCGAGCGTGAACGGCGCGCCGCAAAAACCGAGCAACGCGGTCTCGTCGCTCAGCCCGGCGCGCGTCAAGCGCAGCGCTTCGCCGACGAACGGCATCGTCTGCGCGGGCTCGACCACGCGTAGCGCGTCGATCGCTGCGCGGTCGCGAACCGGTGTGGGGAGCGACGGTCCGTTCTCGTCGAACACGAGCTGCATGCCCATCGCCTCCAACGGCACGAGGATGTCGCTGAACAAGATGGCCGCGTCCATGCCGAAGCGCCGCACGGGTTGCAGCGTCACTTCGGCCGCGTATTTCGGCTCGCGGATCATCTCGAGGAACCCGCCGGCCTCGGCGCGCACCGCGCGATACTCGGGCAGATAGCGGCCGGCTTGGCGCATCAGCCAGACGGGAGCGCGCTCGGTCGGTTCGCGGCGCAGCGCGCGCAACAGCAATCGGTCGGACGCCTTCATGGACATGCATTCATGGTGTGAGTCGATAGCCGGTGCCGCGCACCGTGTGGATGTAGCGGGGCGCTTGCGCGTCGGGTTCGAGCAGGCGCCGCAGCCGCACGATGAAGTTGTCGATCGTGCGCTCGGTCGGGAACGCGTCGTAGCCCCACACGCGTTCGAGGATCTCGGCCCGCGACACGACCTCGCCCGGCTTCTCCGCCAAGCACTTGAGGATCATCGTTTCCTTCTGCGACAGCTCGATCTCGCGTCCGTCGACGACGGCGGTGTAGCGCTTGAAGTCGATGCGCGACGCACCGAGCGCGAGCACGTCGCCCGCCGGCGATGGTCCTTGGAACCACTGCGCGCGTTTGAGGATCGCGCGCACGCGCAGCATCAACTCGCGCAAATCGAAGGGTTTGCCGAGGAAATCGTCGCCGCCGAGCTCGAGGCCGCGCACGCGATCGTCGGGCGCGCTGCGCGCGGTCAGGAACAGGATCGGCACGTCGACGCCCTCGCGGCGCAGCGTGTCGCAGATGGTGAAGCCGTCGACGCCGGGCAGCATCACGTCGAGCAGCACCAGCGCGGGCGCCGGAGACTTGCGCAGCCGTTCGAGCGCCTGCGTGCCGTCGCCGATGACCTCGACCTCGTAGCCGTCGAGCTCCAGATTGTCGGCGATCACCTCGGCCAGGTGCTCTTCGTCTTCGACCACGACCAATCGTTCGGCGCTCACGTCACGCTCCTTCGGGCGCCAGCGGCAGGTTGATCTCGACCGCGAAGCCGCCGCCGTCGAGACCGTCGACGGCACGTGCTTCGCCGCGGTGCGCACGCGCGAGCTCGGCGACCATGAACAGGCCCAGTCCGACTCCCGGTCGCGTGCGCACGTCTTCGTTGCCGCCGCGGACGAAGGGCTCGAAGATGCGTTGCGCGTTGGCGCCCTGCAACCCCGGACCCCAGTCGCGCACGACGAGTACAGCGCGATCCTTGCGACGTCGGACCTCGACGCGCACGCGCGGATTCTCGCCGGCGTACTTGACGGCGTTCGAGAGCAGGTTGCTCAGGATCGTGCGCAGTGCGGACGGGTCGGCGACGATCGGAGTCGGCTCGGGCGCGACGAATTCGACCTTGGCCGGAGCCGTCGTCGGTTCGTGTGCGAGGTCGTCGAGGATGCGACGCGATTCCGCGGCCAGGTCGAGCAGTTCGCTGCGCAGCTGCGGACCCGCCGTCGACAGGCGCGCGCTCTCGAGCAGTTGCTCGACCATGCGCTGCAAGCGCGTCAAGTCGTCGTGCGCGTGACGCAGGTAGCGCTCGCGCTTCTCGCCCTCGGCGCGTCCGAGCTGCAGGCTCTCGACGTACAGGCGCGCCGAGGCGATCGGGCTCTTGAGCTCGTGCGTGACGGCCGAGAGGAAATTGCGCTGCTGGCGGTGCAGGGCGAGCTCGCGCTGCAACGAACGCACGACGAGCGCGATGCTCGCGAGCAGCATCAGTCCGAGGAACCCGCCCTCGAACACGAACATGCGCATGCTCTCGTTGGTGGCGACGCGCAGCGCGTTCTCCGCTTCGGGCGCGAGCGTGACGCCTTGGCGCGAGATGCGGTGGATCAGGAACTCGCTCTGGTGCACGAAGAAGAAGATCCACCAGCCGAAGACGAGCACGTACAGCGCGACGATCGCGACGTACGAGTACAGCTTGCGGCGGGCGGGATCCAATCACGCCTCCCGGCGCACCGACTCGAGCGCGCGCTCGAACGCGAGCGTCGCCTGCTCGATGTGTTCGGCCT
>JBGALT010000072.1:0-37998 GCA_044223665.1 Sandaracinaceae bacterium
CCGAGGACGCAGCGCAGCGGCCGACCGGCCGTGAGCAGCGACCGCAGGGTGAGGTGGCGAGCGTCCGAGCTTGCTCGGACGCGGCATCAAGGCCGGGATCGCGGCGCGTGCTCGCTGACCAACCATCCGCGATCACACCCTGCTTCGTTTCAGGCGTTGACAGGCGCGATGCTTGCGCGTGCAATGGGTGGCTGCCGTGCGCCCCTCGCTTGGAATCGGAGTGTTCGCGCTCACCGTCGCTTGCACGCCCGCGAGCCCTCCGGGGGACGACGCGGCCGTCGCGCAGGACACTGCCGTCGTCGACGCGCCGGCGCCGCGCGACGTCGGGACCGACACGAGCCCCGACTCCTCGATCCCCTATCCGTCCGGCGATCCGCTGAGCTGGCCCGTCGATCAACCCGGCCCGTTCCACGTCGGCTATCGCAGCTTCCCGTTCGACTACCTGCCGCCCGGCCAGACCGAGATGCGGCACAGCGTGCTCCACCTCTGGTATCCGACGCTCGCCAGCGCCGGCCGGCACCCGCGCTACGGCATGGCATTCACCGACAGCGCTGCGTACGTCGACGCGCCGCTCGCGGCCTCGCCGTGGAGCGACGGGCAGTTCCCGCTCGAGGTGCACTCGCACGGCTGGCAAGCGTTCGGCGGCTCGAGCTGGCTGATCCTCGACAACTTCGTCTCGCACGGCTGGGTCGTGATCGCACCCGAGCACACCGGCTCGCTGCTGTCCTCGTTCGAGGACCCGCGCCCCATCGCGCACTACTACGAGCGGCCCACCGACATCTCGACGGCGATCGACCTCGTGCGCGATCTGCCGGCCGGCGATCCGCTCCACGGCCTGGTGCACACCGATCGGGTGTTCATGACGGGGCACAGCTTCGGGGTGCACACGGTCTGGGGCATCACCGGCGCGACCTTCGACGTCCCGACGATCATGGCGACGTTCTCGCCCACCGGCGCGTGGACCAACGCCGAGCTCGACGTGTTCCGCGCCGGCGTGGCCGATCCACGCATCGTCGCGGCCGTGCCCATCGCGGGCGACATCGACGGGGACTTCTTCGGCGCGCACGGCCACGAGAGCGTGACCGTCCCGCTGCTGCTCATGACCGGAACCATGGACTCGGTGAACGGCCAAGCCGAGCTCGATCACGTCTCGCCGCCCGTCGACTTCCGCTGGGTGTCGATCGAGGGCGCGTGCCACAACAGCTTCGCCGTGATCGGGCTCTGCGGCGGCGGCGCCTCCGACGCCGACGTCACGCACATGGCCAACGCGTACATCCTCAGCTTCGCGCGCGTGCACCTCCTCGGCGACACCGATACGCTCGCCACGGGGATCGTCGACGGATCCCACGAGGTCGACCCGCGCGCCGTCTTCCACGGAGGAAACCCGTGACGAACGCTCGAGCTCTCCGCACCGGCCTCGTCGTCGTGCTCTTGCTCGCGTCCTGTCGGTCGCCGGGCGGCGAGCTCGCGGCGCCGCCCCCGATCACGCCGGAGCCGCTCGTGCCCGCGGCGTCGGCCCTCCGTCGCCTCAGCGTCGCGCAGTACGGCGCCGCCATCCGAGACGCCTTCGGCGCCGACATCACGATTCCGTCCCGGAGCGCGCTCGAGCCCGACGTGGAGGCCTCGGGGTACCTCTCGATCGACGCGAGCTCGGTCACGATCTCGCGCCGCGGCGTCAGCCAGTACGAGGCAGCCGCCTACAACGTCGCGCATCAGGCGATGGACGCGACGCACCGCGCGCAGCTCGTGGCCTGCGCGCCCAGCGCGGCCGTCGACGAGGCCTGTGCCCGCAGCGCGCTCGAGCCGATCGGCCGCCGACTCTACCGCCGCCCGCTCGAGGCCAGCGAGCTCGACGACGCCGTCGCGCGGGCCGTCGAGGCCGCGACCGCGCTCGGCGACTTCTACGCCGGGCTCGAGTTCGGGATCGCGCTCTTCCTCCAGTCGCCGAGCTTCCTCTTCCGCGAGGAGCTCGGCTCGCCCGACCCGGACGCGCCGGGCGAGCTCCGATACACGGGCTTCGAGATGGCCAGCCGCCTCTCGTTCTTCCTGTGGAACGCGCCGCCCGACGCCGAGCTGCTGGACGCGGCCGCCAGTGGCCAGCTCGACGACGCTCCCGGGGTACGGGCCGCTGCCGAGCGCCTCCTCGCCGACCCCCGCGCCGAGGACGGCGTGCGAGAGCTCGCCTACGAGTGGCTCGGGCTCTCGGGCCTCGACGACCTGAGCAAAGACCCGACCGTCTACACACAGATCTCGCCGGAGGTCGGCCCCGCGGCGCGCGAGGAGACGATGCGCGTCGTCGCGCACGTGTTCACCGCGGAGATGGACGCCCGCGACCTGATGACGACGCGCGACACGTTCGTCGATCGCAAGCTCGCCTCGATCTACCTCGTCCGCGCGCCCCGCGAGCCCTTCGGCTTGGTCACCTTCCCGGAGAGCTCACCGCGCGCCGGCCTGCTCGGCCACCTCTCCATCCTCGCGCTCAACGCCCACCCCATCGCGACCTCGCCCACGCTGCGCGGCAAGTTCATCCGCGAGCGGCTGCTCTGCGACCTCGTGCCTCCGCCGCCCGTCGGCGTCGACACGCAGATCCCCGAGCCCAGCCCCGACGCGCTCACGCTGCGCGACCGGCTGCTGGCGCACCAGGAGGTCGAGTACTGTGCCGGATGCCACCGGCGCCTCGACGGCATCGGGCTCGGGCTCGAGGCCTTCGACGCGCTCGGACGCTACCGCGAAGAAGAGAACGGCGTGCCCGTCGACGCGAGCGGCGATCTCGACGGCCGCACCTTCGAGGATGCGCGCGGCCTCGGCCTGCTCATCCACGACGACCCGCGCTTCGCCCAGTGCATGGTGCGCCAGGCCTACCGCGTCGCCAGCGGCCACCACGAGAGCGACGGCGAGGCCGAGACGATCGATCGCCTCTACGTCGACTTCGCGACCCACGGCTACTCTTTGCGCCGGCTCTTCGCCGAGCTCGTCGTCTCCGACGGCTTCCGGCGCGCCGTGCCCCAACCTTAGCGAGAACGGACCAGACCCATGACGTCCTGGCTTCCTCGAAGGAATCGGATCAGCCGCCGCGCGATGCTCCGCGGCATGCTCGGCGGAACCGCCGTCGCCGTGGGCCTGCCGGCGCTGGAGATCTTCCTGAACACGAACGGCACGGCCTACGCCGACTGCGGCAGTGGCATGCCGACGGTCTTCGGGGTCTTCTACTTCGGCAACGGCATGATCCCCGACGTCTGGAACCCGACGTCGACCGGCACCGGATACGACCTCCCGCCGATGCTCTCGCCGCTCGCCCCCGTGCAGTCCGACGTGAGCGTCGTGACGGGCATGCGCGTCTTGACGAGCAACACCTCGCCCCACGGCTCCGGCCCCGCGGGCCTGCTCAGCGGCGCCGACCTCGTCGACGGGACGTTCGTCGGACCGAGCCTCGACCAGGTCGTCGCGCAGGGTCTCGTCGATGCCGGAGCGACCGAGCGCCGCTTCCGGTCGATCGAGCTCGGCGTGGAGCGCTCGACCTCGAGCTGGTCGATGACCGGCCCGCACATGGTCAACCCGCCCGAGTGCGACCCCTTCGCCCTCTACACCCGCATCTTCGGCCCCGAGTTCCGGCTGCCGGGCGACATGTCGATGCCCGATCCGCGGATCGCCCTGCGCCAGAGCGTGCTCGATGGCGTCCGCGACCAGTCGGCGCGCCTGCGCGCGCGCGTCGGGACGGCCGATCGGGCACGGCTCGATCAGCACCTCGAAGGGATCCGAGCGCTCGAGACGCAGCTCGAGGCGCTCGCCCACGCGCCGGTCGCGCCCGCGTGCACCGCGCGCCCGGACATGCCGATGGCCGAGTACCCCGACCTCGAGGGGCGCCCGCAGATGCAGGCGATCCACCGCGTGATGGTCGACATGCTCGCCGTCACCCTCGCCTGCGATCAGACCCGCACGTTCTTCGAGATGTTCTCGCAGCCGGTGAACAACACCCTCTTCCTCGACGCGTCGGCCGGGCACCACGAGCTCACCCACAACGAGCCCGACCCGCAGCCCGAGGTCGAGCGCATCGTGCAGTTCATCGTGGGCGAGTTCGCCTACCTCGTGCAGAAGCTCGGCTCGATCGACGAGGGCGGCGCACGCCTGCTCGATCGGTGCGCGATCCTCGCCACGACGGACGTCTCCTACGGGCGCACCCACAGCCTCGAGGACTACCCCATGCTCATCGCCGGGACGGCCTGTGGCGCGCTGCGCTCGGGCGTCCACTACGGCTCGCTGAGCGGCGAGAACGCGAGCAAGGTCCCGCTCACGCTCCTCAACGCGGTCGGCGTCAACGCGTCCGAGTACGGACGCGGACCGGCGCGAACGACCGACACGCTCGGAGCGATCGTCGCGTGACGGGCGTTCGTCGCGTGACGGGCGTTCGTCGCATGCGGGGCGCCGCCGCGATCGCCACGCTCGTCGCGCTCTCGGGCTGCACCGCGACCACCCCCGCCACCCTGGGGACGTGCGACGCGACGCTGGTCGACAGCTCGCTCGTGCGGACGCTGCGCTTCGCGTCGCTCGAGGCCGGCGGGGCCAGCGACGGGTTCGACCTCGACGAGCACGTGAGCGGCTCGTCCGATCCGATCGGCTGCCGCCACGCCGACTTCGTGGCGCCGGACGGGCGCGAGGGCATCGACAACGAGATCGCGCGCCTCGTGCCGCTCATCGAGAGCCAGGCCGGCGGCGTCACGCTGGACTCGATCCTCGAGACGGCGATCAACGACGGCCAGCTGCTCATCGGCATCGAGCTGCTGGGCGTCGACGACCCGTGGAACGACGACTGCGTCACCGTCCGAACGCGCCCGCTGACGGGCACGCCCTCGCTCGGGACCGACGGCCACGTCGAGGTCGGGCAGACCTTCGACGCGCAGCCGATGGCCGAGCAGACGCTCATCGAGGGCGCGCGGCTGGTCGACGGCGTGGTCGACGTGGGGCCGGCGCCCATCACGATTCCCGTCGCGATCCTCGACGCCCGCTTCACGCTGCACATCCGGGCGGGCTACATGCACATCGAGCGACACGAAGACGGCGTGTGGACCGGCCGCCTCGGCGGGGGCATCTCGATCGCCGAGATGGTGTCGATCGCGCAGGGGCTCAACATCCGCGCCGAGCTGATGAGCACGGTGATGGCGCTGCTCACCAGCCACGCCGACCTGCGCTCGGATCCCGAGTCACGGACGTGCGACGAGATCAGTGCGACCTTGGTCTTCGAGAGCGTGACCGCCTTCGTCTACGACTGAAGGCCACCGAAGGTGGCGCGGAGCCACAGGCCGCCCGTTCGGTTGGTAACGCGAACGCCGCGGCGCGCGAATGGCACGCACGATGGACGAGAACGACGACGAGCTCCGGCGCGAAGCACGGGCGCTCCGCCGGCGCGAAAGCCGCCTCTTCGGCGCGCTGCTCTCGGCGCTCTGCGCACTGGCGCTGGGCGTCGTTGCGCTGGGCGTCGTGGCCCTCGGCGCCCGCGCCCAGGCGCACCGGACGACGATGGTGGCGCCGGGCGACGCACTGCCGGGACGCGCGTCCCCGATCCGCACCGCCGACACGCACTTCGTCCTCGGTACCCCGCTGCTCGGCCCGTTCCCGAGCGGGAGCGAGACCGCGTACTTCGCGATGGGCTGCTTCTGGGGCGCCGAGCGCCGCTTCTGGTCTCTCCCGGGCGTGGTCTCGACCGCCGTCGGCTATGCGGGCGGCACCACGCCGAACCCCACGTACGAAGAGGTCTCGAGCGGCCGCACCGGGCACGCCGAGACGGTCCGCGTCGTCTACGATCCGACGCGCACGCGCTACGCGGCGCTGCTCACGGCGTTCTTCGAGGGGCACGACCCGACGCAGGGCATGCGCCAGGGGAACGACGTGGGGACGCAGTATCGCTCCGCCCTCTTCACGACGAGCCCGACGCAGCGCTCGCTCGCCGAGCACGCGATCGCCGAGTACCAGCCGCGCCTGACCGCGGCGCACTTCGGCCGCATCACGACCGAGGTCCGCGACGCCGGCCCGTTCTACTTCGCCGAGGCCTACCACCAGCAGTACCTCGCCCAGAACCCCGAGGGCTACTGCGGGCACGGCGGCACGGGCGTGAGCTGCCCGATCTCGCCGCTGTAGCGCGAGCACCGATGCCCACGACCGTTCCGCCGTGAGGCCCGGGACGTCGTCGCTCAGGCGATCGAGCGGTCCCGGGCGGCCCAGAAGGCCTGCATCGACGGCCACAGCTTCTTGCGCGCGCTCGAGCTGACCATGGCGCCGACGTGCCCGCCGGGAACGTGCAGGTGCACCGCGTCGCTGCTCGAGACGCGCTCGAGGATCGAAGAGGCGCTCTTCCACGGGACGATGTTGTCGTGCTCGAAGGTGACCACGTGCACCGGGCACGCGATCGACGAAAGGCGCGCCGGCTTGCCCGAGAGCACGAAGCGATCGTGCCAGAGCTCGTTCTGCCGGTAGAGCGACTCGATGTAGGTCCGATAGCACTCGCCGGGGAAGCTCACGTTGTCCGAGCCCCACGTCTCGAGCGCGAAGAAGCCGTCGAGGAAGGTGTCGTCGCTCGCCTTGTGGATCAGCGAGACCGCCTTGGCGAGCGGCATCGTCGGGCGCAAGAGCTGGAAGGCGCCCTGCATCAGCTGCCACGGAACGTTCCCCATTCCGTCCACGAGCGCCCCGACGTCGAAGGTCGAGGTCTGAGTCCAGCGCGCGAGCAGCCCGTCGTCGTCGAAGCGGATCGGTGCGGCCACGAGCGTCAACGAGGCGACGCGCCTCCGGGCATCCCCGGCGTGGGCCGCCGCGTGGATGGCGACGAGCGTCCCGCCGAGGCAGTAGCCGAGCACGTGCGCGGCCTCGGTGCCGGCTGCCTTGGTCACCGCCCGCAGCGCGCGCCCGATCGCGCGGTCGCAGACGTCGTCGAACGTGACGAACCGATCCTCGTCGCCGGGGCTACCCCAGTCGATGCAGAAGACGTCGAATCCGGCGCGGACGAGCTCTTCGGCGAAGCTCTTGCCCGGCAGGAGGTCGAGCACGTAGTGGCGATTGATGAGCGAGGGAACGAGCAGCACCGGCGTCCCGTACACGCGCCCCTCCACCCGCGGGCGATAGCGCAGGAGCGACCACTTGTTCTCGCGGGTGATCACGTCCGCCGGGGTCGTACCGACCGGCGGTCGCGCGCGCCCGAACGCAGCGGCCAGGCCCGCCATCGCCTCGCGCACCCCGACGTCCGCGGCGCTGCTCATGCGTAGAGCGCCTCGAGCGCAGCGTGGAACTTCTCGTAGATCTTCTTGCGCTTGATCTTGAGCGTCGGGGTCAAGAGGCCCGACTCGACCGTGAGCGCGGGCGCGAGCACGGCGAACTTCTTGATCGACTCGTAGCTCGCGAGCTGTCCGTTCACGCGCGCGATGCGCTGCTCGAGCAGGGCGCGCGTCGCTTCCTCGCGCGCCGCCGCCGCCACGCCCTCGGCCGAGAGATGCGCGTCGATCGCCGCGTGGTTCGGCCAGACCCCGGCGACGAGGAACTTCTTCCCGTCCCCGTAGACGACCACGTGCGCCACGAAGGGATCGTCGGCGAAGCGCTGCTCGATGTTGGCCGGCGGCACGTTCTTCCCGCCGGCCGTCACGAGGATGTCCTTCTTGCGATCCACGATCTGGAGGAAGCCGTCCTCGGTGAAGCGCCCCACGTCCCCCGTCTTGAGCCAGCCGTCGGCCGTCAGCGCCTCGGCGCTCGCCGCCGCGTCCTTGTGGTAGCCACCGAACACGTTCGGGCCGCGAGCCAGGATCTCGCCGTCCTCGGCCAGCCGGATCTCGACCGAGGGGAAGGGCTTGCCGACCGAGTCGAAGCGAAACGCGTCCGGCCGGTTCATCGTGAGGGTCGGGGACGACTCGGTCAGGCCATAGCCCTCGATGATCAGCGTCCCGAGCGAGTGGAACAGCTCCTTCACCTCGCGCTTGAGCCCGGCGCCGCCCGAGAGACAGAAGCGCAGCGCGCCTCCGGTGACCTCGTCGAGCTTGCGCTTCTTTCCCTCGAGCGTCGGCTCGCCCATCGCCGAGGTGGCGAGCTTCTCCCAGACGCTCGGCACGCTCATCAGCACGCTCGGGCGCACCTCGGGGAGCTTGGCCATCACGCTCGCCGGATCGGTCATGTAGCTCACCCAGCCGAGCGCGTTGCCGATGCACGCCTCGCCGAAGCCGAAGATGTGGCTCATCGGCAGCCAGAGCAGATCGGTCATCCCCTCGTCGAGCAGCGGCGCCAGCGTCTCGAGCCAGTCGCGACCGTTGGCCGCGACGTTCGCGTGCGTGAGCGGCACGCCCTTGGGCGGGCCGCTGGTGCCGCTCGTGTAGAGCATCAGCCCCGGCTGCGACAGCGAGATCGCGTCCATCGTGCGCTCGAACGCCTTCGGGTCTTCGGCGTCGCGAGCCTTGCCGACCGCCCGTGCGCGCGACCACGAGAGGATGCGCGACTCGAGCTCGCCGTACGTCGGCACGTCGCGGCCCTTCCCACGCAGCGACGCCAACACCGCGGCGGGGTCGAGCGCGTCGTCGAGGAGCACGATCTTCTCGAGCTGGGGAAGCGTCCGGATCGAGCCCAGCACCTTCGCCAAGAGGCCCGCGCCGTCCACGAAGAGGACCTTCACGTCACCGTGCCGGAGCACGTACTCGATCTGCTCCTCGGTGCTCGACGGATAGACCGGCACCATGACGCCCCCCGCCGCCTGGATGCCGAGCGCAGCGCTCATCCACTCGACGCGGTTGTGCGCCAGCACGGCGCCGCGATCCCCCATCTTCAGGACGGTGCCGGTGAAGAGGCCGATGTCGCGGATCTGCGCTGCGTAGTTTCCCCACGTGACGACCTGCCAGTCGCCGCCCTCGGTCGGCAGCATGAAGCGCGGGCGACTGCGTCGCTCGGCGAGCGCGTCGAACACGGCGCGCGGTGCGATCTTCGGCTCGAGATACTTGGTGACGTCCATGGCTCGACTCCTCCCCGACTCGTTTCTCTCCGACTTCGTCTCGTTGCGTCGCGTCTCGTCGCCCGTCAGCGGGGCGTCCCCGCGCCCAGCGCGACGGCCTCGCGCTCACGTGCTCCCACGCCCTCGGCGAGCGCACGCTCGGCCTTCGTCTGCGCCTCGCGGGCGTCCTCCAGCTGCTCCTCGAGATCGCGGATTCGGCTCTCGAGCACGTGCAGCAGGTGCAGCGTCTTCTCTTGATCGCGTCGCGTCGGCAGGCCGATCGACGCCCAGAGCCCGGCCGCAGCGCGATCGCGGTACGCCTTGGCCCGCATCGCGGCGCTGAGCGCCGCGCCGGAGGGCCCGAGCACGAGCGGGCTCTTCATCACCTGCTCGAGGTAGCGCGCGGTGGCGTCTTCCCAGACGTCGAAGCCCTTCTTCCACTCGTTCCAGCCGAACATCAGCGCCTCCCGCCTTCAGAGCCCGAAGCGGCGCATCTCCGCCGCGGTCGTGAAATCGTCGCTCGTCTCGCCGTCGAGGCTCGTCATGCGCGCCACCTCGCCGAAGCACTCGAACACGAACGAGCTCTGGCGCCGGGTCACGGGCGCGCCCGCTGCCGGCGAGACGACGACCTGCGTCGTGACACGCATCGCGTGCTGGAACGTGATCTGCGGGAGCACGATCTGGCCCTCGGCGGCCACCCGGCTCGTGTACGTGTCCATCCCCGCGTAGGGCAGCCCACGGAGCGTCCCGTTCGTCACCTCGCCGACGCTCACCCAGCTCGCCCCTGGGACGAGGGGCAGCTGCAGGACGACGATCGGCGTCGCGTAGACGAGCAAAGTGCGCCCTTCGGCGGGGTCCATCTCGGCGGAGGCGAGACCGAGCAGATAGAGACCGGCGTCGTCGATCCGGTAGACGCCCATGATCGTGGCGCCGGGATCGTAGGCCACGAAGAACGCGTCACCGGGGAAGCTCGACGCGAACCAGGCGCTCGCGATGGGCGTGGCCACCGGCTGCGTGATGCGATCGCTCGCGTAGTCCGAGCCGAAGTCCCAGTAGATCTCTCCGCCATCGTCGACGCCGGCGAGGTTCACCTCGCGCGTCTCGCCCGTCGGAGACACGAGCACCGACACCGGGACGCCGAACGCCGGCGCGAGCTCGCTGCGCTCGATGCGCCCGTCGAGGTTCGGCAGGCAGCCGAGCGGCGGCTCGGTGCCACCGTCGCCCCACGGCTGGTGCATCGGGTGCGTGCGGTTGCTCTGGCATCCGGCGCCGAGCGCCAGCATCGCTCCGAGCGAGAGCGCGCATCCGAAGGAGGTGCCGCGGCGGTGTGCTTCGTTCATCGTGGCCTCAGAACATGTACGCCAGGCGCAGCCGGACGAGCTGCGCCGGCTGGGCGCGGAGATCGAGGGCGGGGTTGTCGAGCCCCGCGAGCGGGAACAGGACGGCGTAGTCGAGCGCGGCGAAGAATCCCTCGCGGCTGCGGTAGTACAAGCTCGGGTCGACCTCGACACCGAGCGGCGCCTCTCCGCCTGGCGTCGAGCTGGCGAACACGGCCATCGAGGCGATCGCCGCCGCGTGCAGCTCGAGGGTGCCGAAGGGCTCGTCGAACATGCGCAGCCGCGCGTGCGGGCGCAGGTAGATCGCGTCGGTCACCGTGCCGATGATCTCCCGGAAGAGGATCCGGTCGATGCGATAGTCGGGATGGAAACGGAAGTTGTCGATCGTGGCGTCGTAGGGAGGGTTGGCCTGGGGCCCGTCGACGTCGCCAGGCACGGGCGCGCGCGCGCTCGTCTGCGGAAACGAGCCGAATCCGGGTGCGTCGTCGCCGCTCGCGTAGCCCGCATCCACGCCGAAGGACACGATCTCGGGAAGAAGGAAGTCCGTCTGCAGTGCGGCGCCGATCTGGAGCGCCGTGAGCGGCCGGCGAAAGAGCGCGCCCGGCAGCAGCGACGCCTGCGCGATGCGCGCGTAGAGGAGCGCGCCCTCGGCCTCGATGCGGAAGTCCCGCGAGGCCACGCGGAGCCAGACGTCGCCGGCGAAGGCCGAGAGGCCGCGCGGCACGACCTGCGCGCGGGTCCCCGCCACCGGCTGGGCCACGTTCAAGTACGAGGCCGGGACGTCCGCGTCCTGCCATCGGTACGAGAGGAAGGCGCCGTACTCGACGGTCGTGCGGCCGGCGGCGTGCCGGCGCTCGCGCGCGTCGTCCGAGTGGACGTGCATCACGGCGAAGTTGAGCGTGCGCACGTCGTCGGCCGGCGTCACGTCGACCACACGGAAGCCCGAGCGGCGCGGCGTGGTCGGGCCGGTGGACGAGATGTCGAACGAGAGAGCCCAGACGTGGTCGGCCAGCGGCGTCGCGAAGAGCACGCGGTCGGCCGAGTCGCCGCCGTCGCAGTCGATGCAGTCGCCCGAGTTGGCGGTGATGCCGAGACCGAAGAGGTTGCCCATCCGACCGGCGGCCAGGACGCCGAAGGGCGTGAGCACCTCGGCCCAGGCGCGCCGCACGTGGACGGCGTCGTCGATCGCGCGCTGGCCGACGGCCGAGACCGGTGTGCCGGCCGGCGTCGAGCCGAGAGTGAGGTTGTCGAGGAAGTCGAGGCGCACGTGGGCCGCCACCCAGCCGCCCGGCGCGTACAGGTGAACGTCGGTGCGCAGCCGCATGTCGGCCTGGTAGAGCGTCTGCCCGTTCGGATCGTCGAGGGGAACCGGGAAGAGCACCTGGTCGCTGGGCGTCGGCCCGCGATCGAGGTCGAGGTCGTAGAGCGTGTCGCCCCGCAAGCGCAGGTAGCCGTCCAGCTCGGCCGCGAAGTCGTCCGGATCCTGGTGCGACTCGATGTCCTGGCCGACGTTCTCTAATCCCTGCGCGCGCGCGCCGGCGCCCGGCGCGAGCGCGGCCGAGAGGCCGACCCCCGCCACGCCGATCGACGCGCGCGCGCTGCCGATCACGGAAGACCGCCCTGCCCCCCGAGCTCCTGGTCGGGCACCGCGTCGTGATCCTCGGCTGGCTCGGTCACCGGCACCTCCCCGCCGCTCGTGGGCGCCGCGGGTACGCTCGCGTCGGCGTCGCGCGGCGCGTCGAGGAAGCGCAGCAGCTCGGCCGTCGACTGGGCGGCGTGCTCGATCATCGGGAAGTGCCCGCACTGCGGGTAGACGACCAGCCGCGCGCCCGGCAGATCGCGCGACAAGCGCTCGCCGACGGGCAGCGGCGTCACGCGATCCTCGCGGCCCCAGAGCAAGAGGACGTCGTTCCGGATCTCCCGGTAGCGCGGCTCGAGGCGCTCGTAGTGCATCGCGCGCACGGCGGCGAGCGCCGAGGCGTAGGTGCCTGGACGCCGCAGCGCAGCCTCCACGTCGTCGACGAGCTGCATCGTCACGAACGAGCGGTCGTAGAAGGCGAGCGCGAGCCGGTCTTCGACCCGCTCGCCGTACCACGCCGCGAACATCGCTTCGCCGAAGCCCTCGGCGCGCGCGACGTGGAAGAACGCCGGCAGCTGCGAGCTGTACGCCCAGCCGTCGTAGATGGCGATGCGCCCGACGCGCTCGGGCGCGATCAGCGCGAGCTGGAGCACGATGCTCGCGCCGTAGCTGTGGGCGACGAAGTCCGCGCGATCCACGCCGCGCGCGTCCATGAGCGCCAGGACGATGCGTGCCTGCGCTTCGGGAGAGTAGTCGCCGGCGGGCCGGTCGCTCCAGCCGAAGCCCTTCATGTCGAGCGAGAGCACGCGGTGGCGCTCGCGGAGCGCCGGCGTGACGGTCGCCCACGTCTCGAGCGACGACGCGAAGCCGTGCACGAGCACGACCGCCGGGCCCGTGCCTTCGTCACGGAAGCGGATCCGCGCGCCTTCGAGGGTCGCGAAGGTCGCGTCGGCCGGCTCGCCGTCCATCGGGCCGGAGTGGAACGCGAGGCAGCCGCCCAGCCACGGGGCCGCCATCATCAGGAGCGCGCGGCGATAGAACCTCAGCACGGCGCGCCTCACGGAGCGATCCGGCGGATCTCGGCGCAGTCCGAGAAGTCCGCGGCGGTCTCGAAGGCCTGCGAGGTGAGCGTGGCCGCGGTACCGAAGCACTCCGCGACGAAGCCGTAGGTGCGCTGCGTCGAGAGCGTCGCGAGCCCGCTCGTCCGCGTCAGGTCGGTCCGTACGCGCAGCACGGCCATCGTGCCGAGCGGGGTGACGAGGTCGCCCGAGGCGTCGACGCGCGAGACGTACTCTTCCGTGTACGCGCCGACGACGCCGTTCAGCTGGCCGCTCACCGTGGACGAAGTGGTCCACGTGTCCCCCTCGTGGAGCGGGAAGACGAGGACGCGGACCGGCGGGTCGTAGACGAGCTGCGTCCGCGCGAATCCGTCCTCGGGCGAGACCACGCCGAGCAGGAGCAGCTCGGTGTCGCTCACCTCGAAGACGCCCTGATTCGTGCTCGAGGTCGAGAGCGTCGCCGCGTAGCTCGCCGTCGGGAACGTGCCCGACCACCACGCGCCCGCGGGGTCGAGCAGGTCCACGCGCTGATCGGCGTCGCCCGAGAGCGCGCCGCTCAGATCCCAGGTGCGCCGCCCCGCGACCGTCGTGCCCGCGGTCGCGAACGACGCGTCCTGCGCGACGCGGAACGTCGCGTGGAGGCCGGACCGGAGTGGCACCTCGCTGCGATCGACGACGCCGTCCGCGTTGCCGGAGCAGACCCGCGCGCCGGCATCCTCCACCCAGGCGTCGACCTCGCTCGTGCCGGCGTCTTGCCCGCTGCCGCCTCCGTCGCCGTTCCCCAGGCCGCCGTCCACACGCGCCGCATCGCGCGGCTCGGCGCAGCGGCCGTCGGTGTTGCAGATGCCGGAGATGCAGTCCGCGCCGACCTGACAGGTGTGCTGTCCGCTCGCGCACCCGGCAGGGGCGCTCAGCGCGGCGAGGGCGATCAGGGCTCGAAGGGCTCGCATGAGGTGCCTCTCCTTCCGCGGCTCAGGCGGCCGCCTCCGCATCGCCCGCGGCGGCCGCAGCGCGGTCGCGCTCGGTGCCGTCCCCGAGGCCCCACGCCGGAACCACGATGGCGAGGTGCGCGAGCGCGAGCGCGCCGAGCGCGAGCGAGAAGTCGTTTCCGCGGACGAGGGCACCCGAGGCGACCGGCAGCAGGAAGCCACCGATCTGCCCGACCAGCGTGAGCAGGCCGAGGGCCGCGCCGGCGCGAGCCGCACCGATGCGCGGCATCTCGAGGGGCGCCGTCAGGAGCAGCGGCGCGAGACACCCGCCCCCGAGCGCCGCGACGCCGAGGCAGAGCATCGGCTGCGCGCCCGTCAGCGCCAGGGCTCCCAGCCCGAGCGCAGCGACGGTCGCGCCGGCGACCAGCACCGGCCGGCGCGCGCCGAGCCGTCCCGCGATCACCGGGCCGGCGAAGTTCGCGACGGCCGCGCAGCCCAGCCAGCCCGCCACCGCCAGCCCGACGTCGGTCGGCGGCAGGCCCATCGCGAGCAGCGCGTGGGGCAAGAGGCCGAGCAGCGCGAGGTAGCCGCCGAAGAGCAGGAAGTGCATCGCGGCGACGCGCCGGAGCTCCGGCTCCGCTGCGAGCGTGATCGAGTCGCGGAGCGACGCGTGCTTCGCCAGCGTGCCGCGATCGGGAACGAGCGCGGCGAAGAGCGCGCCGACGATCGCCATCAGCGCGGCCGCCAGTGCCATGACGGGTCGCCATCCGCCGAGCGCGGGCACGAGGACCGTGCGCGCGATCAGCACCGTGAGCGCCGTCCCGAGCGTGTAGCCGAGGAGCGCGATGCCGTTGGCGCGCGCGAGCCGGTCGAGCGGCACGTGCCCGGCGAGCGCCTTCGGGAGCGCTGGCGCGACGAAGCCGATGTGCGCGCCGAACAGGAGCATCGTGAGCGCGAGCGAGATCGGGCCGACGGCGAAGATGCGCAGCACGCACGCGAGCGCGCCGACCACCATCGCGGCGGACGCCACGCGGCGCGGCCCGAGCCGGTCGACCGCCATCCCCCCGATCGGCGACGCGAGCGCGATCCCGAGCGATGCCGAGCCCCAGACGAGCCCGGTCTGCGTCGGGCCGATGCCGAGCTCGGTGGCGATCGAGGGCATGAGCGCCGGAAGGACGGACCATCCCAGGCCTCCTCCGATCGCCTGCATCGCCACGGCCATCCCCGTCACCCGCGTCGGAAGGGCCTCGCAGTCCTGGGCTTGCATCGCGTCACTCCCCGATTGGGCGCTTTGTGCGCCGCACGAACGAACGAGTCGGCCTTATTGCGCCGCGAACCGAGAGCTGTCAAGCGTGATTTTGTGCGACGCAGCATGAGTCTTCGGCATTTCTTGGGTTGCTTCTTCCGCAGCCGCGTGCTCCCTTTCGCATCGCGCGACCATGGCCGGCACGACCGTCATCAAGAAGTACGGCAACCGCCGCCTCTACGACACGAGCGAGAGCCGCTACGTGACGCTGGAGGAGCTCGAGCAGCGCATCCGGGGTGGCGAGAACGTGCGCGTGCTCGATGCCAAGACCGAGGCGGACCTCACGCAGACGACGCTGGCGCAGATCATCCTCGAGAGCCGTGGCGGAGCGCGCCTCTTGCCGGTTCCGCTGCTCGTGCAGCTGATCCGGATGGGCGACGACGCGCTGGCCGAGTTCTTCGGTCGATACCTGGGAATCGCCCTGGAAATGTACGTCCAAGCGCAGCGGGGCGCGCAGGCGATCTCGCCCTACGTGCCCATGGCGACCCTGCCCTTCTCGGCCACCAACGCGCTCGCGCGGCTCGTGCTCGGGGCCGGGCACCTGGTCGCTCCCGAGCCCGCTTGGATTCCGCCGGTGAGCGCCGGCGGCGCGCCGGCCGCGAGCCTGCCGACGCCGCCGCCGGGCGCGCCCGCCGAGGACGAGGACGAGAGCGAAGTCGCCGTCCTGCGGCGCGAGCTCGACGAGCTCAAGCGCGAGCTGCGCGCCAGCCTCCCGAAGCGGAAGACCTCGTAGCGCGATCTTGTGCACCGCACAAAATCGACGTTGACCGAGCCGCTCGCCGAGCCTAGCTTCTCCGCGTTCGCGCCCAACATTGCGGACGATACGGAGACGATGGGGATGAAGCTGGTCTTCTCGCAGATGCGAAAGAACGCGCTCGAGGCGTGGACGAGGGCCCTCGACGCACAAGCGACGCGCTCGCACGCCTGGCTCGGCCGCGCGGCCGAGGCCGAGGCCCAGGGCGAGCTCGCGGCGCACGTGGTCGTGGACGAGTGGGCGCGCCTGATGAAGGACACGCTGCGCTTTCAGCTCGAGCTCTCGAGCGCGTGCCGCGCGCAGAGCATGGCGGCGATCGAGAAGCTGCTGGCGATGGGTGGTCGCGTGGGGGAGCGCGCGTCGAGCCCCGGGACCGGCGCACCCGGCCGAGGCTGAGCGCACTGCGCGCCCTCGCGCACACCGCCGCCCCTCGCCCGCCCGCTTCGCGCGTACCATTCGAGACGTGCTCGGCCTGCCTCGCATCGACACGACCCTGCTCGACGGCTTCTCACCCGACGCGGCCCGGGCGTTCGTGTCCTTCGACCCCGCCGCGGCCGATCGGCTCTACGCGTGGATCGAGCGTGCGGCGCGTGCCCTCCGCGTGGAGGTGAGCGGGCTCGAGCGCATCCCGCGCGGCGGCGCGCTGCTGGTCGCCAACCACACCTTCGGATGGGACGTCGTCTTCGTGATGTCGGCGATGTGGCGCCAGTCGCGGCGTCCGATCTGGGTGCTCGGAGAGCACCTCTGGTGGCGCATGCCCTTCCTGCGGCGCCTGGCCGTCTCGATCGGGACCGTCGACGGCACCCGCGACAACGCCGAGAAGCTGCTCGCCGCCGGCGAGCTCGTCCTGGTGCTACCGGGCGGCATGCGCGAGGCGCTCAAGCCGCGGGAGCTGCGCTATCAGCTGCTCTGGGGGCGTCGCTACGGGTTCGTCCGCGCCGCAGCTCGCACAGGCGTGCCCATCGTCCCCGTCGCCTCGGTCGGCACCGACGACCTCTTCGACTTCGTCGGAAACGCCTACGATCGCGGCGAGCGCTGGCTCGGGCGGCGGAGCATCCCGATTCCACTGCCCTCGTGGATCCTCCCCATCCCGCGCCGCGCGCACCTGCGCTTCGAGGTCGGCGAGCCGATCGATCTGCGCATCGCTCCCGACGAGGCCGACGACGTCGCGCGGCTGCGGCGCGCCCGCCGCGAGGTCGCGGGCGCGCTGCACGAGCTGATCGAGACCGAGCTCGCGCGCCGCGCCGGCATCGATCTCTGACGCGCCGCGCGGCTCGCGGTCGATCAGCGGTAGGGGATCACCGCGTCGGGGTCGCGGTGACAGCCGTTGCAGTCGCCCGCCGGTAGCCCGTTCGGCCCGGCGTCGGCGACACCGGTGTCCGGCTCGGCGTATCCCGCGCCCAGCGGGGGGTGGTCGCCTCGCCAGATCAGCTCGACCGTTCCTTGCTCGTCGATGAAGAGCCCGAAGAACTCCCAGCCCGTGGCCAGGCCCGCGTTGAAGTCGCCCCCGCGACGCACCATTCCGTGCAGCAGCCACGCCTGCTGCGGCCCCGACTCCTCCGCACGAACGAACGCCGCACCGAGCTGCCACGGCGGGCCCTGATCGGCCAGCGCGTTCGAGTACACCGCGTGCTCGTAGACGTCCGTGGTCGGAACGGGCGTGCGTGTCCAGGAAGGGAAGCCGGCGAAGTCCTCGATCTCCGGGTAGCGCTCGGGCGGGACCTCTCGCGTGCACGAGGTCGAGCCGAGCGCGAAGAGAGCGAGCCCGAGCCCGAGGAGCCGTCGCGTCGTCGTCATCGTCCGCACCCTTCGAGCCCGAACGCCGCGGGCGAGGAAGGCCCGACGGGGAAGCTCGGCTGACAGAAGTCGAAGAAGTCGAGCAGCGCGCCCGCGTTGGCGTCGCGCGCCGAGAGGGCGGGCAGCCCGAAGCGGAGCTGCACGAAGCGCAGGATCGACGCGTGCGAGCTCGTCTCGTGCCCCACGCGAGCCGGCCGCACCCACGGGCTCACGACGTAGAGCGGCACGCGGATCCCGAGCCGGTCGAATTCGGTCAGCGTCGGGTCGGGCAGGCAGGCGCTCGGCGGCGCGACGTGATCGAAGAGCCCGCCGCTCTCGTCGTAGGTCAGGAAGATCACCAGCGAGGGCCAGAGCGGGCTCGCGATGGCGCCCTCGTAGATGCGGCGCGACCACTGCTCGCCTCCGCCGATGTCGTTCGCGGGGTGCTCGTCCTCGATGCCGCTCGGATCGACGAAGCTCACGGCCGGCAGGGTTCCGTCCGCGAGGCGCGCGAGGAAGGTGTTGAACGTGGCGACTCCGGCGTGGGCGCCGTTCCAGCCGAGCAGGTCCTGGCGCGGCGCGCCGCTCGTGAACACGCCCCACGAGACGCCCGCGTCGTCGAGCTGATCGAAGACCGTGCGCGCGTCGGGGATGGTGAGCTCGCCCGTCGAGTGGATCCCGTGCGAGCTCCCCGTGTAGAGGAACGCACGGTTCGACCACGTCCCGCCGAGCGCGTCGCCGAAGTGTCGATCGGAGATCGCGTAGGTGTGGGCGAGCCAGTCGTAGAAGGGTCGGTCGACCGGCTCGAAGTAGCCCATCACGTAGTGCCCGTCCGACGAGGCGTCGTCGGCCTCGCGAACGAACCCGTCCATCGCGCCACCATTCCACGACGCGTGCATCGCGTCCCATTGGTGCGGCGGGTCGTGCGGTAGGCAGTGCGAGTCGAGCGGGAACGGCGCCACCGCGGTGCCGGAGTCGTCGGGATTGGAGAACGTCGCGGGGAGCGGGTCGATCAGGTCCCCTTCGTAGGTCGCGAAATAGTGATCGAACGATCGGTTCTCCTGCATGACGATCACCACGTGATCGATCGGCAGCGTGGCCGCGCGCGCCGCGTCGATGCCCAGCGTCGCCTCGGGGCTCGCGCCGGCGGCGAAGAGACAGTCGCTCCGCTCCTGGGCGTGCGGATCGGCGGGCAGCGGATCGATCGCACAGCGGCCGGCGTCGTCCCGCGGCGCCCCCGCGTCCTCGCGCGCACGCGCGTCGGAGATCGTGCTCGACGCGTCGACGCCCGTGCCCGATGCGCTCGGCTCGCAACCGGCGCTCAGCGTGGGCGCGGAAACGAGAGCGACCAGGAGCGCGAGGGAACGAGCGTGGCCGACCACGTAGCGATGGTAGCGCGGTCGGCCGCGAACGCCGGCACGTCCCAGCGCGCGAGCATCTCGGCCAGGCGCTCGCGCGCGGCGGGATCGGTGGGCGGCGAGGGCACGCGCAGCTCGATGCGGTCGCTCGTGATCGCCACCAGCTCGACCGCCGCCTGGTCCTCGAGGCGCCGCAGCATCGCCACGTGCACGGCGGCCTCCGGACAGTCGCGCCAGTTGCCGTACGCCAGCCAGGCCGGCACGTCGGCCGCGCGCGCGACGGGGAAGAGCGCCACCGCGACGGGCATGACCGGCACGCCGAGCACGGGATCGACCACCGAGAGGAAGCGCTCCGGGCGCGGGTCGGGCTCCACCGTCGCGCCCCGGGCCGGCTCGGGGCGGGCGGCGAGCCACGCGTCGAGATCGAGCGCCGCGGCGCGCGCGAGCGTCGTCTCGACGGGCGTCGCGGTGTGCACGACGGCGTCGGCGTGGCGCTGCACCGAGACCCCGTCACCGAGGACGACCGGAAAGAGATGGGTCTCGGGCGCCACCCGCCGGAGCGCGCTCCACACCTCGAGCGCGTCACGCCCCTCGACGCCCGCGCCGACGATGGCGGTCTCGCCGCGCGAGAAGAAGAGGCGCAGCGGCGCCTCCCCCAGGCCCGCCCGCCGGAACGCGTCGGCGGCGGCCGTCCCGCGCGGATCGGCCGGATGCAGATCGGTGCCGAGCGGCGGCGGATCGCGCAGCGTCTCGACGTAGCGCCGCCGCTCCTCGTCGAGCCCCGCGTCACGCGATTGAAGCGTCCAGACCGCCAGCCCGACGAAGAGGAGCACGGCCGAGAGCCCGAGGATGACGCGGTCTCGCACGCGGCGAGCGTTGCGGACGAGCGGCTCCGGCGCAACGCTACGCGCCGTGGACGACTTGGTGGTGAACGAGCGGGTGACGATTCCGGCGCGGCATCTCTCCTACCGCGCGGCACGGAGCGGCGGCCCCGGCGGACAGAACGTGAACAAGGTCGCCTCGAAGGTCGACCTTCGCTTCGATCTCGTCGCCTCCGAGCTCTCGCCCGTCGTGAAGATGCGGCTGCGCACCCTCGCCCGGAACCGGATCGACTCCGATGGCGCGCTCCTGATCACGAGCCAGCTCACGCGCGATCAGCCGCGCAACCTCGAGGACGCCCGCGAGAAGCTCGCGGAGCTGATCCGGCAGGCGCTCTTCGTCCCGAAGGCGCGCAAGCCGACCAAGCCCTCTCGCGGCTCGGTGCGCCGGCGCCTCGACGACAAGCGGCGCACCTCCGACAAGAAGCGCTCGCGCAGCGGCGGCAGCGACGACTGACGTCACCGACGCGGTCAGTTCGGTGCTGCGAGGCCGCTCGCGCCGCTCGAAGACGGGGCGGGCACGAGGATCTCGCCTCCGCTCGTCGGCTCCTCGGGGAACTCGGACGCCGACGGAACGGCGCTCATCGGCGCATCGACGTAGGCCGCAGGCGGCACGACGACGTCGGGGATCGGCTCACCCGCGCCGCAGGGCATGGCGACGGTCGCGCCGCCGGGGCCGGCCAAGAGGCGCTGGCACGTGGCCTGGCAGATCCCGTTGGCCACGAACTCGTACTGGACGAGGTAGACGGCGCCGGCGAGCGGCGCACCTCGCATCCCCGTCGTGCAGCCCCCGTCCGGCACCCGGACCGTGACGGGCACCGTGCGCGTCATGGGCACCGAGCGGCTGCAGTACTGGGGCCCGTAGCGACCGGAGCCGCAGACGTAGCTCTGCGACTGCCAGTACGTCTGCGTCTGCCACGTCGTCACCTCGTGGAAGAAGTCGGTCGAGAACGACCAATCGACGGGGCCGGGCTGCAAGCGCATCGTGGTCTGCCGCACGCCCACGCCTTCCTCGCCGAAGCTCACCGGATAGCCGTCGATGCGCACCGACTCGTCGTAGCGAGGCGCGATCTCCTGGTGGTGCACGACGCGGATCTGCACGTCGGCGTGCGGCTCGTCGGGCGAGGGCTGGGGATAGCGGCGGACGCACCCGCTCGCGATCACGAGCAACCCGAACGAGAGCCAGGCCGACCGACGCGCGCGCACGACGATAACGTAGTACCGCTGCCCGGAAGTGCGAGCCGCATTTCCGGCGCGCGACCCCGGCGTGCTCGCGCGCGCCCGAGCCTCACCGCCCGCGATCGGCTCGCGATCAGGTCGGGGGCGGAACGTGGATCTCGAAGCTGTCCTGCGTCATCCCCATGTCGTCGACGATCTCGCACTGGATGACGTCGCCGCCGGGCGTGGCCGTGTCGGGGACGATGGTGATCTCCATCGCCTCGAAGAACGCGCCCGACGCGACGCGGCGCGCGGCATCCTCGGGAAAGGCCAGGGCGTTGTCGTCGAGCGTGGCCTCCGGATCGCTGAAGCCGCCCGAGCCGGTCGTCACGTGGGTGACGTTCCCGATCTGGAAGCGCTCGTAGTTGTGCATGTGGCCGGCGAGAACGAGGGGCACGCGGTGCGCCGTGATGACCTGCTCGATCGCCGTGCGGCTCTCGACGTTCGGCGCATACGACGCGACGCCGTAGATGGGCCGATGGAAGTAGACGACCGTGAAGCGATACCCCGGCTCGGCCTCGATGCGGTCCATCGTGCCGTCGAGCCAGTTCCACTGCTCGCTCCCCACGGTGACGTCGCGCTCGGTCGAGAGCGAGAGGAAATGCACGCCGCCCGTCTCGTAGTGGTACCACCACGTCGTGTCGGTCGGGTCACCCGGGTGATCGAAGAGGCGGCCGTAGATGTCGTCGAGCTCGTGCTCGATCTCCGACTCGTGGTTGCCCTCGCAAGGCATGAACGCGTTGGCCCGGAGCAGCGGCTGCATCTGGTCGAACCACAGGGACTGCGTCTCGATGATCGTCGAGTAGTACTGCAGGTCCCCGACGTGGATGCTGAAGTCCGCGGTCTCGGGGCTCGTGTGCGAGAGGATGCGCAGGGTCTGCTGGAGCGCGGGGCTGGTGTCGCCGATCGCGTAGACGTGGATGGGCGTCGTGTGGTCGGTCGGCTCGTGAATCGTGCAGAAGCGGCCGTGATCGAGCGGGTAGCCCGCGATGGCGTACGTGTAGCAAGTGGCCGGCGCGAGCCCGGTGATGGCGACCTCGCTCACGTAGTAGTCGCCCGGCACGTCCGGGTGCGTCGGCACGCCGTGGCTCGAGGGCCCCTCGTAGTCGAGCAGGACGTGCGTCAGGCGCGCCGTCCCGGTCGCCGTGACCATGGTGCCGCCCGCCTGGGGCGCGTAGTCGACCTCCACGTGCGCGGGCTCGAGGCGTGACTCCCATCGCACCACGACCGACGTGGTCGTGGGCTGCATCACGAAGGGCCCCTTGATCGGCTCGTCGGTGGGCACGGGCACCGCCGCGTCCTCGAGCCGCGCCGCGTCCGCCGGCCCAGCGTCGACGGCGGCGTCTTCGGCGCCGCCGCCCGTGTCGGCCGGCGGAGGCGAAGGCGTGGAGCAGGCGGCGAGCGCCGCGGAACAGAAGAGCAAGAGCGAGCAGGCGCGCATGCCACCACGATAGCAGAGGGGCCCCACCGCCCGGGCGCCGAGGTGCAACGATCGTTGCCTCGCGGAGCGGGGGTGCCTGGTGTTAGCCTCGGCCGCATGTCGGAAACGCCGGCGCGCATCGGGCCGTACGCGATCGAGCGTCGGCTCGGGGCCGGCGGCATGGCCGAGACGTTCGTCGCCGTTCGTCGCATGCAGACGATCGAGCAGCGCGTCTGCGTCAAGCGCATCCTGCCTGCGTACGCCCGCGATGCGACCGCGCGGCGGCTCTTCGCGCGCGAAGCGAACCTGAGCGCGAAGCTGCGCCACGCGAACCTCGTCCAGGTGCTCGACGTCGGCGAGGACCAGGGCGTTCCCTACCTCGTGACGGAGCTGGTGGAGGGCTGCGACCTCGACCACGTCCTCGAGCGGGCCGAGGGAAAACGCCTCGCGCCCGAGCTCGTCGGCTACGTGCTCGCCGAGATCGCGCACGGCCTGCACGAGGCCCACGGCGGCGACGGGGCGCACGACGGCGTCGTCCACCGCGACCTCTCGCCCTCGAACGTGCTGCTCAGCACCTCCGGCGAGGTGAAGGTCGCCGACTTCGGGATCGCCAAGGCGCTGAGCGGCGGCGACAAGGCCACCGCGACGATGATGCGCGGCAAGTTCGCCTACATGGCCCCCGAGCAGCTCGACGGCGCGGCGCCCGACCCGCGCGTCGACATGTTCGCCCTCGGCGTCATCGGCTTCGAGATGCTCGCCGGCGTGCGCCCGTTCGAGGCCGAGGCCGACGCGCGCCTGGTCCTGCTCATCGCGAAGAACGAGCGCCGTTCGCTCTTCGATCTCGCGAGGGCGGCCCCGCGCGCGCTCGTCGAGACGATCGAGGCGCTGCTCGCCCACGATCCAGCGCAGCGGCCGCGGAACGGTCACGATGTGGTCGAGCGCCTGGCGCCGATGCTCGCCTCGCCCGTGGGAGTGCGCCGGCAGCTGGGCAAGCTCGTCACCGCCGCCTACGAAGCGCGCCTGGAAGAGATCGCGCGCGCGCCCACGGCGTTCGACACGACCGGCGCCTCGGCGGTGCCGAGCACGCCGGTGATGGCAGCGGTGTCGCCGAGCACGCCGACCACGCGGCCGGCGGGAACGCCCATGGTCGCGGCGATGTCGCCCGACGCCGCCTTCGAGCCGACCACCCAGCGAGATGGCGCGGCCGTTCCGTCACGGGCCCGTGCGACCTCGCCCCTCTTGCTCGTCGCCGCGGGCCTCCTCTCGGTCGTCGTGCTCGCGGGCGGCGCCGGCGGCGTGTGGCTGGCGCTCGGCGGATCCGGGGAGAGGCGATCCCGACCTCACCGCCCACGTCGGCGCCCCTCGTCGCCGTCCCGCCGGGGAGCAGCGCGCCGCCGAGCGCCGTGTCCACCGCGCCGAGGGCGAGCGTCGCGCTCGCCGGCACCGCCACGCTCGGAGCGCCGCCTCCTCCTTCCTCGGCCCCCGCTGGCTCGAGCGTGCCCGTCTCGCCGCCACCGTCGACCGCGACCTCGCGCCCGCCGCCGACGTCCCGCGCACCCGCGCCGTCGTCCGCGCCACCCGCGAGCGCGACCCACGACCCACCGGCCCACGCGGAGGATCCGCCTCCCTCCACCACCGCCGCGGCGACCGACGACGCTCCCCACGGCTCCGAGGGACGCATCCACGTCGTGGTCAGCCCGTGGGGGAACGTGTGGATCGACGGGCGCTTCATGGGCCGCGCGCCCGTCGTCGCCTCGCTGCGCGCGGGCTCGCACCGGATCCAGGCGGGGTTCGCCGAGCCGACGACGTCGCGCACGATCCGCGTGCGGGCCGGCCGCGACGAGCGGGTCGAGATGAGCGCCGAGTGACCGCGCCGATCACGCGCCGGTCTGGACGATCGTGAGCGTCGGGCGCGCGCGCGCGAGGCTCTCGCCGAAGAGCGAGGGCTGCATCGGATCGTCGAAGACCGCCGCGAAGACCTCGGGGGCCAGCGCGCGCTCGAGGCGCGAGGCGAAGTTGGCCCGCAGCGCGCGCTGGTAGTAGTCGGTGTCGTAGTCGCGCGGATCGGCCTCGGCGACGAGCTCCTCCTCGTCGACCGGCAGCAGCACCGCGCGGCCGCCGGAGGCTCGGTACACGCGCACGCGCTCGCCGAGCGACCACTCGGTGCGACCGGCGCCGAGGAGCGCTTCGTAGACGAGCTCGCGCCGCTCGCGCCGCGAGGCGGCGTACTCGCTCGCCGTCTTCTGCAGGCGCGCCTTGATCGTGACGTCCAGCGTGGGCAGCTCGCGCCGCCGGAGCGCCAGCACGGTGCGGACGAAGACCTCGCGCACGCGCGGCACGTCGTCGTCGAAGAGCGCGTCGATCGCCTCGCGCAGGAAGCGCTCGCCGAAGGGCTCGGCCCGGCTCGAGCGGAACGCGACGCCCTTGAGCGAGAGGGATCCGTCGTAGCCGCGGAGCGCGTAGTTCTTCGGCTCGTGCGAGAGCATCGCGGCGTAGCGGCCGTCGTGCTCGAGCTTCACCTTCCCGGGCATCAGGCGCGCGACCTCGGCGACGATGCGCCGCTCGTCGTCCTCGGTCGTGCCCTCGGGCACCGAGAAGTAGACGCCGTCGGTGTCGGCCTCGAGGAGCGTCACGCCGCGCTCGGCGAGCGCCGAGCAGATGCGGCCGAGCAGCGCCCGCCCCTGTCGCGTCACCTCGTTGGCGGCGTGGACGTCGGAGAAGCGCGTCAGCCCCACGGCCCCGAGGTAGCCGTAGGCCGAGTTGATCACGAGCTTCATCGCGGCCGAGAGCGCCTCGCTCTCGTGACGCTCGCGGGATCCCTTCGGCGCGGCGCGCCCCGCCGCTTTCGCCGCGAGCCTCTGCTCGACGAGACGGTCGACGAGCGCGAGCATCGCGCCCAGCCGATCGCGCGACGGCCCGATGCGGTGCTCGCGCATCAGCGAGGGGTAGAGGCTCGCGACGTCGGCCTTCACGACGCGGCGCGCGACCCCGAACGCGAAGAGGTGGAGCGCGGCGCCTTGGTGCGGGGTGCCATCGCCGCCCTCGTGCCCCGGGAGCGCCGCCCCGGCGTGCAGGTAGGCCCGCACCAGCAAGGGATCGAGCACGCCCGTCGCCGGCCCGGCGTCGCACAAGCGCTCGTAGCGCCGCGGGACCATCTTCGCGAGCGCGAACGCCGCGCCGCCGAGCACGCGCGCGACCCCTTCCGCCTCGTGCACGTCGTCGAGCGCGTAGCGCCGCACCCGATCGGGGTCGCTGCGATACGTCGCGGCGATCGCGCGCCCCGGGATCTCGATGCGCCCCTCCCGCGCCAGCCCGAGGTGGCGCGCCACCACCTTGAGCCCGTGGCCCGGCAGATCGCGGACGGCGAAGTCGTAGCGGCGCACGGCGTCCATCGAGTCGACGAGCTCGCGCCCGATCGCCGTGTAGCGCGCGCGCCGCATCGCATCGTCTTCTTCGTCGCGCTCGATCTTCCCGGGGCCCAGCGCGGCGCCGCGTGCCGAGGGACGGCGGCGCAGCCCCGGCGCTCCGGCCCGACCGATCGCCAGCGGCACGCCCAGGCGGCGCGCGCGCTCGACCAGGAACGGCAGATCGAAGCCGTGCAGGTTGTGGTTCTCGATCACGTCGGGATCCGCCGCCGCGATCCAGGCCACCAGGCGCGCGAGCAGCGACGCCTCGCCGCGATCGCCCTCGTGCTCGGCCTCGATCGTGGTCGCCCTCCCCTCGGGGTCGCGCACGGCCACGAGGAAGATGCGCTCGTGCGCCGGATCGAGCCCGGTCGTCTCGAGATCGAGCTGCGCGCGCCGCACGTCGGAGAGCGCGAGGCCACGGAAGTACGTGCGCCCGGTCGCGACCAGGTACTGCTCTTCCGGCGGCAGCGCGAGCGCCACGTCCTCGCCGAGCGCGCGCACGTGCGTGATCGCGCGACCGAGCACGCGCGAGGCCCGGCGCAGCACGGCCTGGGCGAGCACGCGCCCGTCGTCGGCGCTGGCCCGGACGCGGAGCGCGCCGGGGCCCGAGAGCTCTCGAACCTCGAAGCCCCGCGGCAGCGGGTCGGGGAGCAGCTCCCGCGATGCGAGCAGCACCCACGGACGAAAGCGCGCCTGCTCGCGCACGAGCGCTCCGGCCACCCGCCGCCACACGAGCGCTCGACCGTCGGGCTCGGCCCAGACCGAGACGATCCCCGGCGTCTCGTCCCAGCCCCAGAGCCACTCGTCCTCGATCGTCACGCGGGCACACCATGCAACGACGCACGCCCGCGTGCCCGCCCGGTCCCGCCGTCACGCGCCGCCCGGCACCGATCGCGTGGCGGCGCATGCGGTACATCAGCTTCTGCCGTCCGATGCGCAGAAAGCGCGCGGTCGCGGACACGTTGTGATCGTTCTGCCGCAGGGCGGCGAGGATGACGGCGCGCTCGACCTCGTCGAGCGAGACGCCTTCGTGCGGCAGCTGGATGTCGAGCCCACCCTCGGACGCGGAGATCGTCTCGCGGCTCGCGCTCGCGCCGCGCACGTCGAGGTCGCGCGCCGTCACGAGCTCGTGCCCTCCGAGCAGTACCGCGCGCTCGATCCGGTTGCGGAGCTCGCGCACGTTGCCCGGCCAGTCGTGCGCGGCGAGGGCCGCGTAGGCGTCGTTCGAGAAGCGACGGATCACGCCGTGCCGCGCGCAGAGCTCGGAGAGGAATCGCGTCGCGAGCAGCTCCGCGTCGCCCTCGCGCTCGCGCAGCGGCGGGATGCGGACCGAGAGGACGTCGAGGCGGTGGTAGAGGTCCTGTCGGAACTTGCCCTCGCGCACCAGCGCTCCGAGCTCGCGGTGCGTCGCCGCGATGATCTGCACGTCGACGCGCTTGTTCTGGCGGGCGCCGATGCGCCGGATCTGCTGCTCTTCGACGGCCGTCAGCAGCTTGCCCTGCAGCTCGATGGGGAGGGACGCGATCTCGTCGAGGAAGAGCGTCCCTCGTCCGCCGTCTCGAAGAGGCCGGCGCGGCCCACGTGGGCATCCGTGAACGCGCCGCGCTCGTAGCCGAAGAGCTCGGACTCGATCAGCGTCGGCGGAATGGCCGCGCAGTTCACGTCGACGAACGAGCCGCTCCGCCGCGCGCCTTGGTAGTGCAGCGTACGCGCCACCAGGCCCTTGCCCGTCCCGGTCTCCCCGATCAGCAGCACGGGCGGCCTCGCGCCTGGCCCCGACGAGCGCACCAGGTTCCGGAGCACGCGCCGCAGATCCTGCATCGCCGGGCTGTCGCCGCTGATCGCGTCGAAGGTGGCGTTGGCCGAGTCGCGGCTCCGCAGGTGCTGCAGCTGGCTGTCGATGCGCCGGGCCCCCAGTAGCACGCCGACGGTCGACAGCAGCGTGTGCCCGTCGCCGACCTCCGGGACGAATTCCTGCGCCCCGAGCTCGAGCGCCTGCCCCGCGTGCTCGATGTCCTCGTCGCGACCCACCACGACGATAGGTACGCCCGGGATCGAGCTTCGTACCTCCCGCAGCACGACGCTCGAGGGGCGATCGAAGGGAATCTCGAGCAGCGCGACGTCCGCCGCGGCGCTCGTCACCACGTTCGTCAGCCGCGACAGATCGTGGACCAGCGCAGCCTGGTGGCCGCGGCTCCCGACGATGTCGCAGAGGCCACGCCCGCCGGCCTGGCTCACGACCACGATGCTCAGCCGGCGCATTCCGTCTCGCCTAGGCCTGTTGCATTTCGGACATGTGTCTCAAATGCATAGAGGGTCTGGCCAGAAATTCCAAGTAATTCGTGTCATCCACGAGGCACGTCGGTTGCTCGACGCATCCTGCCGCGCTCATGTCGGGCGTCGCGAAGGGGAGGATCGATGCGTCCTAGAAAAGCAGTCCTAGGGGCCTGCGCGCTGCTCTGGACGGCCTGCGCGCCCGCGGGGTCGGCCGACGCCGTCGCCGCGGAACAGGCCGCGCTGTCATCGATCGGCGACGACGTGCCGAACACGAGCACGCTCGAGGGCCGCCGCGTCTACGCGCGCTCGCGCGACGAGGGCGAGATCGAGTTCCCGCTGACCGCGGGCCTCTGCATCCAGAACGAGTTCTGCCTGGAAGGGCTCCAAGGCGAGCCCGAGGCGCGCATCCGCTACTCGCGCTCGCACAACTCGGTCGACGTCTACGTCGACTTCGCGCGCGGCGAGCTGCCCTACCGCCCCGACTACACCAAGGACTTCGACGACTCGACCGAGTTCAACCCGCAGCTGACCCACGTCGAGGACGCGCGCTGGCAGCTCTGGATGATGGGCACGATCTTCGGGCGCTACCGCGAGCTGGCGTACTACGACATCGCCACGCAGCGCTTCATCGGCACGCGCTACGACTTCGCCCCGCTGGGCCCGCGTCCCGCGCCCGCCCCGGGCACGTACTTCACGATCGAGGCGCAGGCGACGCGCATGTTCTGCTCGCCCGAGTTCGAGGGGCGACCGGATGGCTCGGCGCGGGTGCACTTCCGCTTCGACTTCGATCGCATGGCCGACGCCGAGGGCACGCCGGGCACCGTCGCCCTCATCGTGCCGTTCGACTTCTGCCACCCCGATCACCTGTCGAACTACTGGACGCAGACGCGGCTGCCCGACGACATGTTCATGTCGTTCGACACCTTCCTCGACTCGATCGACGACGGCGACTCCATCGGTCTCGTCGCGACTGCCGAGCCCTTCCCGCGCCCGCCCGCGCTCGCATTCCGCGACAACACCTTCGTCGGCTGGGGAAACATGTACCCGCAGAGCATCCCGCCCGGGATGCACATGGACTTCAACACCGGCGGCGTCCTGCGTCCCGTCACGGGCTTCAACCACCAGCTCGATCCGTGGTTCCCCTCCGTCCTCGACCTCTGCGGGAGTCCTTGAGCCATGACGACGCGTCAACGCCAGCTTCTCGTCTTCGTGGCCGCCCTCGTCGGCGCCGCGCTCCTCACCACGGGCTCGCCCGCGCGCACCTCGCACGCGGTGGCCCACGACTTCCCCGAGACGGCCGCCGGTGACCCGCTGCCCGGCCTCTCCCCGCAGCTGCAGGCGCTCTTCCAAGAGGGCCAGGACGTCTTCACCCACGAGTTCACCCCCGCCGAGGGCCTCGGCCCCATCTACAACGAGCGCGCCTGCCAGACCTGCCACGGTGGTCCCGACGGCGCGGTCGGTGGCCCGGATCCGGTCGGCGTGGGCTCGACCTTCAACGTCACCCACTTCGGCTACGACCAGGGCGGCTACTACAACGCGCTACGGCAACAAGGCGGCCCCGTCATCCAGCACCGCGACATCTCGAGCCAGGTGCCGGGCTGCCCGATCGTCGGCGAGACGGTTCCCCCCAACGCCACCGTCCACTCGATCCGTCACACGCCGGCCGTGTGGGGCTTCGGCCTCCTCGACGCCATCCCCGACTCCGAGATCCTCGAGCGCGAGAACCTCGGCGTCGACGGGATCCGCGGCTTCGCGAACTGGGGGCGCGAGCCGCAGGGCCGCGCGTCCAGCGGGCTCCTCGCCGATCCGCAGTTCGGCCTCTTCGGCTCGGCACGCGTCGGTCGCTTCGGCTGGCGCGCGCAGACCGGCACGCTCGAGCAGTTCTCGGCCGATCCCTTCGACATCGAGCTCGGCGTCACGAACCTGCTCTTCCCGCAGGAGTTCACGCCGGCGGGCCTGCGCCTCGGCTCGGCGCTGCCGCCCGGCTGCCAGGTGGCGCCCTCGCCGAACGACACCGACCAGCACCTCTCGTACGCGCTCTACCACTTCCAGGCGCTGCTCGCGCCGCCGCCGCAGCTTCGTCCGACGCGCGTCTCGCGCATCGGCGAGGACGCCTTCGACGACATCGGGTGCAGCAACTGCCACGTGCCGGAGATGCGCACGTCGCGTCGCTACTTCATGGAGCTCACGGACGGCTCGAGCATCCGCGTGCCCCAGCTCGAGAACCAGCGAGTGCACCTCTACAGCGACCTGCTCGTGCACGACATGGGCGACACCCTCGCCGACGACGGCGGCACCACCGTCGGCCGCGTGATGGGCCGCGCCGGTGGCGGGCAGTGGCGCACGACGCCGCTCTGGGGCCTGCGCTTCAAGCACGCGTACCTGCACGACGGCCGCACCGCGAGCGTGCGTGACGCCATCCTCGCGCACGGTGGCGAGGCCAGCATCTCGCGCCAGCGCTTCGAGCACCTCTCGCCCTACCTCCAGAACGCGATCCTGGAGTTCCTGAACCGCATCTGATCGCTCGCCGCCCGCGACGCGCGCGGGCACCCTCCACGAACGAAGCCGCCTCGGGAGACCGGGGCGGCTTCGGCGTTTCGGAGCGAGAGCTCGGCGCCGCTTCAGCTCTCGCCGGGACGAGGACGACCGCGGGCGATGCGGTAGCGCTTCTGGAGCGGCTTGTCCTTGGCGATGGTCGAGAGCGCGGGCACCACGTCGAGGTCGAGGTCGAACGAGACGACGGTGGAGCACTCGTTGACGATCGCCCACACGTCGATGCCGAGCTTGAGCGCCCTGTCCTTCTCGTCGTCCGCGACGGGCGCCCCGAGCTGGATCGCCATCAGGCGGTCGAGCGCGGCCGCTTCCTTCTGGTGCTCGGGCGCCGAGAGGAGCTCGGCGATGCGCGCGCGGACGCTCGGGAAGTCCATCTTCTCGAGCTCGAGGACGATGCGCTCGTCGATCGGGTAGAGCTTCCCCGTCTCCCGGAAGTAGAGCAGGTTCGCCGCCAAGAGGTGCCCGCAGCCGCAGAAGCGGCAGCCGTTCCAGAGGCCCGCCACGCCGAGCGAGAGCTGGGCGATCATGAGGCTATGGTGCTTCTCGAGCGCCGCCTGCGCGCGGCCCATGCCGCCCATGACCTGCAGCGCGTTGGAGACGCCGAAGGTGCGGATGAGCTCGGCCATGAAGACCGTCGAGTATCCGGTGTGCAGCTCCCAGCTCTTGTCCAGGAAGTCGGACGCGAGCTGCTCGAGCATGCCGAGCTTCTCGGGCGGAGCTTGCCTTCTCACGACTTGCCCCCCAGCACGCGCGCGTGCACGACCTGCCGCAGCTCGCTCGCCCCGAGCCAGGCGTCGGCCTCCGCGCGCTGCACGAACGTCGCGGCGTTCTCGTCGAGCGCGTTGTGGATGACGATGTGCGTCATGCCGCGGAAGCGCGGCGTCGCCGTGACGTAGGCCGTCCGCTTCACGCGCGAACGGAGCCACGTCTGCAGGTCGGTGAGCGCGGCGCGCCCGAGCAGCTCGCAGTTGGTCAGCCCGCGGAGGTCGACCAGCACGCGCTCGATCGGGCCCATCGCCAGCTCGGCGCGCACGCTCGCGTCGAGCGTCTTGCCGGAGTCGGCGTCGAGGACGCCCGCCACCGTGACGACGAGGAGCCCGGCTCCTTCGCGCTTGGCGACGATCGTGCGGCCTCGGCCATGGAGCCCGCGTGTATGCGGCACTTCGCGACGTGGCGTCAAGGATCAAGGTGCGCGTTCGATGAGGCTGGACGAGACGGGGCCGATGGAGCGGACGTCGGCTCCACGGCCCGTCGGCGATCCTTCGCGGGCCACCGCTCACATTGGATGGGAGCGCGCTCCCCGGGCCCAGGGCGCGGGCCGGCAGCGTGCGCGAAGCGGCTCGCGTTTCGCCACCTTGCCATCGCCCAGTGGTAGCTTTTGTCGCATGACCGAGCACACCGACGTGATCATCATCGGCGCGGGCCTGTCCGGCATCGGCGCCGCCGCGCACCTCTCGATGAAGTGCCCGAACGAGCGCTACGTGATCCTCGAGGGTCGCGACAACTTCGGCGGCACCTGGGACCTCTTCAAGTACCCCGGCATCCGATCCGACTCGGACATGTACACCTTCGGCTTCTCGTTCAAGCCGTGGATGGACGACCGCACCCTCGCCGACGGTCCCTCGATCATGGGCTACCTGCGCGAGACGATGCAGGAGCACGACATCGAGCGGCACATCCGCTACGGCCACCGCGTCACGCGGCTCGCCTGGTCGAGCGAGACCTGCCGGTGGACGCTCGAGGTGAAGAAGAAGGACGGCTCGGTCACGCAGATGACGAGCGACTTCGTCTACAGCTGCACCGGCTACTACGACTACGAGACCGGCCACGATCCGGTGTTCGCGGGCCGCGACGCGTTCCGCGGCCAGGTCGTCCACCCGCAGAAGTGGCCCGAGGGCCTCGACTACACCGGCAAGAAGGTCGTCATCATCGGCAGCGGCGCGACGGCCGTCACGCTCGTGCCCGAGATGGCGAAGAAGGCCGCGCACGTCACGATGCTCCAGCGCTCGCCGACCTACGTCGCGAGCGTGCCGTCGCGCGACAAGATCGCGAGCGCGCTGCGCAAGCGCCTCCCCGAGAAGCTCGCCTACGACCTCACGCGCTGGAAGAACGTCGGCTTCGGCATGTTCTTCTACGAGCTCTCGCGCCGCCGCCCCGCGGGCGTGAGGAAGTTCCTGCTCGACGCGGCCAAGAAGGAGCTCGGCCCGCGCTACGACATGCGGCACTTCACGCCCTCGTACGATCCGTGGGACCAGCGCCTCTGCGCCGTGCTCGACGGCGACATGTTCGAGACGATCAAGCAGGGCCGCGCGTCGGTCGTCACCGATCACATCGCGCGCTTCACGGAGAAGGGCATCCTGCTCGAGAGCGGCGAGGAGCTCGAGGCCGACATCATCGTCACCGCGACGGGCCTCAAGCTGCTCTTCCTCGGCGGCATGGCGCTCGAGGTCGACGGCAAGCCGGTGAACGTCCACGACAAGCTGCTCTACAAGGGCATGATGCTCGAGGACGTCCCGAACCTCGTCCTCGCGTTCGGCTACACGAACGCGAGCTGGACGCTGAAGGCCGACCTCACGAGCGAGTACGCCTGCCGCCTGCTCCAGCACCTGCGCCGGAGCGGCAAGCGTCGCGCGACGCCGCTGCGCGAGGCGGGCGTGAAGCCCGAGCCCTTCCTCACGTTCAGCTCCGGCTACGTGCAGCGCGCGGTCTCCATCCTGCCGCAGCAGGGCAACAAGCGCCCTTGGCGCCTCTACATGAACTACCTGCTCGACACGCTCACGATCCGCCACGACCGCATCGACGACGGCACGTTGCGGATCGAGGGCCCGGCGCGCGCGAGCACGACGACCAGGCCCGCCTCGGAGGCGACGCCGCCGCCGAACGGCGTGCTCGCGTCGCGCTGAAGGCGCCCACACCCGACGTGTCGGAACCCTTCGCGACCGTCGAAGCGCCGCGAGCTCCAGCGCGAATGCGCAGGAACGGACGGTGCTCGGCCCGCGTTTCGGGTCGCGCGGCCCGTCACCCGCGCTTCCGGCTCCTGGTCCGCGCAGGAGCGATGCTCGCCGGGCTCGCGCTCGCCCTCGTCGCCTGCGAGCCGCCCTCGACCGCGGCCCCGGCGGCGCCGACGAGCGCGCCTTCACCGCCGCCGTCGAGCGCGGCGCCGCCTTCGATCCCGACCGCGACCACGACCAGGACGAGCGCGACCACGACCTTCGTCCATCGCACCCATCGCTACCGCATCGACGTGCCGACGGGCTGGACGATCCGGCGCGGGAACGTGCTCGACCCGGATGCCCCGGCCTGGCCTCCGCTGGACGAGCTCCCCACCGTGGAGTGGCGCGTCGGCGACGCGACCGACGCCGCGCTCTCCATTCACACCGACCCGAGGCCCCGCGACATCTCGCTGCGCGAGATCGTCGAGCGCGGCCACCGCGACCGCAGCTGGCTCGGCGCGCTGACCGACACGACACTCGCCGGGCGCCCCGCGCTCTCGCTCGTCTCCGGCGAGGGCACGACCATCTGGATCGATGCGGGCGACTTCGTGGTGAGCATCGTCGCGACGACGCGCGCCGGCGCGAGCGAGGGCGAGGTCCACGCGGCCCTCGACAGCCTTCGCTTCGACTGAAGCGCGTCTTCGGCCCGCGAGCGGGCTGTCTCTTCGCGGCGACGCGATCCGTCGCTGCCGAGAAACAAGGATCGCACGGGCGCCTGGAATCAGCGGGATTCCCATCGCACGAAGGAGGCACGTCGGTTGCGTGAGCGTCGGGCATGACCACGCAGCACCGCGCTTCCCTCCTCCCTCTCGTGCTCCTCTTCCTCCTCGCTCCCGCCTGTCAGGGCGGCCAGAGCCCGGGCCGAGATGCGGCCGTCGTCGCGGACGACGCGTCGGCGTCGGCGCCCGACGCCTCCGCCGGCGAGGATGCCGCGACCCCCGGCGAGGATGCCGCGACCCCCGACGACGCGGCCCAGCTCGCCGACGCCTTCGTTCCGCCGTCCGACGCTGGATCGGGCTGTACGTCGATCACGGCACCGCTGGGCCCCGTGCCGACGAGCGCGCGTGACGCCTCCGCGGTGGTGTACACGGGCGACGGCTGGCTGCACTTCGCGGCCAACGCCGCGAACGTCGTCGAGAGCGTGCGGGTCGCCGAAGACGGAACCACGTCGGCCCCGACTCCCGTGCGCGCGGTGACGGCCGCGCCCTCCGCGCTCGCGGCGGTGTGGACGGGCACGGAGGCCTTCGTGGTGATCGCGATCCCGGGTGACGTCGCACATCGCGAGCTGCTCTGGGTCAGGGTCGACCACGACGGGCACGCCGTCGGAATGGGCGGAGGGCCGATCACGCTCGGCGCGGCGGTCTCGCTCGAGGCCACCCTCGGTGGTGACCGCATCGGCGTCGCGCTCTCGACCAGCAGCTCCGTCCAGCTCCGTCAGTACGCCAGCGACGGTACGCTCGTACGCCACACGGAAGTCGACGCGGCGGGGGCCGGCCCCGCGTCCATCGCGTGGAACGCGGGCACCCAGCAGTTCGGAGTGGTGTGGCGCGACACGACGCAGATCAGCCGCCCCCGCTTGCTGCGCGCGACCTACGACACCGACGAGACCCCGAGCCTCGTGGCCGCAGGTACCGACACGCTGGGCGCGCCCTCGATCGTCTCCGACGGCGTAGACTTCTACGTGAGCACGCTCCATCCCGCCGCCGGGATCGAAGCGAGCCGGCTGCTCGTCCAGGTGATCCGCCCCGCCGACGGCTCGCTCACGCGCTCCTTCGACGTGCCCGCCACCGAGGCTGCGACCGGCCCGAACGAGGAGCACCTGCACGCCGCCCAGATCGGCAGCGACGGCGAGCTCCACGTGGTGTACGCGCGCGCGCAGTCGATGCGGCCCGTCGGCCTCGCTTACGTGCGCTCCACCCTGAGCGGTGATCCGGTCGGCAGCGTCGTCACCGTGGGCCCGCCCGCGGGCAGCCTGGTGCGCAGCACCGAGCCCCTGCTCGGCCTCGGCGCGCAGCCTTGGGTGAGCTACGCGCGCAACTCGTCCCTCGCCATGAGCTGGCAGCGCAGCCTGACCACGCTCTGCCCGTGACCCGCGATCTGCGCGCACGGCAGCGCCCGTGAAAGGCGCGGGCAGGCGTGGTAGGCGTCCTCCGATGTCGCCCCAGCGCCGCTTCCGTGCGCGCGTGTCGGCGGCGCTGCTCGCGACGGGCTGCGCCGCCCACGCGCCGGACGCGAGCACGTGCCGCGTGGCCTATCCGCACCAGGCGCAAGCGAGCGCCGATCCGTTCGTCGAGGCCCAGCCCGTGACGGGCACCTCGATCGCGCCGGATGCGGGCGGCGGCGCGCAGTGGGCGTGCGTGCACGCGACCCACGAGACCCGCGGCCTGATCGCCACCGGCGGGCCCTTCCCCTGCCTCGCCGCCATCGGCGACGTGCGCCAGAGCGCCGCCCCCGATGCCTCCGCCGACGCCTGCCCGAGCTGGCTCCCCTCGTACACCGTCGCCCTCTTCAGCGCCGCACGCACCCACACGCTGCGCGCCGCCGGCACCGAAGACGCCTGCTGCTACGAGCTCCCGATCCGCGTCGTCGAGTGAGGCGCGCGAGTCGGCGCACCGATCCTTCGCGATCCGTCGCCGCCGGTTCAGGAAGAGATAGAGGTGGCCGTCGACCGGATCGAGGCCGAGGCGGCGCACGGCGCCGGGCAGCGAGTCGAAGGAGCCGCGCATGTCGATCGGCTCGACGGCCACGAGCACGCGGACCGTGGGCAGCAGGCTCAGCACGAGCGGAGCGCTCGCAGGACAGGCACGAGCGTCTCCTCGCGGAAGTCGTCGTCGACCTCGATCGTCGGATCCCCGATGCGGACCGCGTACCGAACGCGCGACGCCGCCGCTGGGCCCGACACCAGCTCGACGAGCCGCCGCGGCGATCCGGCTTGGCTGAGCGGTCACGCTGCACCTGTTCACCCGCCTGTTCCCCGGCGCGGGCCTCCATCCACGGCGATCGCACGGCCGCGCACGCGTGCACGCCCGCGGCCTCGGCATGTCCGGCCCCGGATCTGGGGAGAAGGCGCTCGCGGGCACCGGCACGGGGTGTGCGATGGCGCTTTTTCGAACGAGGCGCCTTGGCCAACCATCCGACACCGATCCCGCAAACACGGACCCATCCGTTCAACGCGCTCACCGAACGTACGCGGACGAAGCTGGTGGCGCTGGTCTCCGCGAGCGACACACCGTCTGGCGTTCTCCACCGCCATCCGGGCGTGAAGCTCGGCCTCATCGCACCGTGCGTCGGGTGGCTGGTGTGCTGCGCGGTGGCCGTGCTGTTCTCTGCGGTGCTCACGACGGTGGACGGCATCGGACCGACGGCGGCGGTCTGGCTCGTCTTCGTTCTTCCGAGCGTGCTGGGCAGCGTCTTTCTCACGCAGCTCATCGTGGCGCGCGTGCTCTGGCCGGTGAGATGGCCGGTGGACGTCGTGCTCGTCACACCGTACTTCGTGGTGCGCGTCGGGGAGCGTGAGGTCGCGATCACCGATCTGCGGGGCGCGGCACGACCCCGGGTGACCGCGCACTACACGAATGGCTCCTACCAAGGATCGACCCTGAGCTGGGAAGACATGGAGGGGCGGCACCTCGGAGGGGTGTGCGCGATCGGTGGGCGCGCCGAGGCCGACGCGCTGCTCGCGAAGATGGGCGCGGCCCGGGCGCAGTTGGCGCTCGACGATCCCGGCGCCAGCCGGGAGACCATCGAGCCGTTCTTCGAGGAGATGTTGGGTGGATGGACGACGGCCCAGCCGAGCCCCACAGGCCCACGCCTCGCAGAGCCGCCGCCCTGGTTTCAGACCATCACGAGCGTCGCCTACTGGAGCCTGCCCATCGCAGCACTGCTGCTCGCGCGGATGATGCCCGGCTGAGCGCCTCGCGCGTCAGCCCCTCTCGGCCGAAGAGGGCGTCCACGGGGCAAGGCACGGGCAAGGCACCGAGGCAAGGCACGGGCAAGGCAAGCGAAACCTCGGAAGGTCCGGTGAAGGACGACCAAGTGAAGCCAACCAGGGTTGGTCGTGTGACGGGCCGCGTCAGGATAGTTGTCGCCTGAGTCTTCATCTCAGTGCAATGCCTCCTTGCTCCCGAGATCGGGGTGTCGCCTGTTGAGGTGGACGTGCCCTGCGGGGCTCCAGTCGCGAGTGTCGCCTGTCCAGCGACGCG
>JBGALT010000073.1:0-38299 GCA_044223665.1 Sandaracinaceae bacterium
GCCATGCCGCGGCGAGCGCCGCCGCATCCGCGTCGAGCCGGTACCGGCAGTACTCCCGCGAGGGCAGCGCCCAGTCCTGGGTCGGGTTGCGGCGCAGCGCCTCTTCGTACGCCGCGAGCGCGCGCTCGAGCCGGCCTTCCTCGACACACCAGTCGCCGATGTCGAGCAGACACGGGACGTACTTCGGATCGTGCGCCGCCGCCTTCTCGAGCCAGGCAATCGCCGTATCGAGATCGCCCGCCCGGCGATGCGCCATCCCCACGGCCGTGAGCGACATCGTCGTGGGCGCCGCACGGGCGCGTGCTTCGGTGACGGCGATCGCCTCGGCCGTGCGCCCGGCGCGAGCGAGCATCATCCCACGCACGATCGCGGTCGCGTCCGTCGGCGCGTGCGCGGCCTCGACGCGATCCACGAGCAGCAGCGCGTCCCCGAGCAAGCGAGCGGCGTCGGCGCGCAGGTGGGGAGGGTCGGGAAAGCGCATCGCGATCGCGTAGAGCACGTCGGTCGCGCGCTTGGCCGTGAGCCTCTCGATGGCCCCCGGCACGGCGAGCCACTCGGGTGCCCAGTGCTCGAGAAAGCGCGCGGCCGCGCCGTTGCGCGCCGTCGCCATCAGGTGGTCGAGCGCCTCGTCGAGCTCGCCACGATGGTACGCGGCGTAGGCCCGCAGGCCGTCGAGGGCGACCCAGGGCTCGGCGTCCATCGCGCCCGCGAGCGTCTCCTCGAGGCCCGACGCGTCGAGCGCGCGCTCGAGCAGCGCGAGCCACTCCTCGCACGTCGGATCCGCCCACAGCGCGCCGGCGAGAGGGCGCATCGCTGCGCGCGCGTTGCCGGCCTCGATCGCGTCGGCGGCGATGGTGGCGTCGTCCTGGACGACGCTCGCCGGAGGCAGCGGGCCGTGCGGCGGATAGCGCTCCGCGTAGCGCTCGTCCTCCTTCTTCTCCGTCGAGGCTGGCCGCCGTGCCACGCGCGCTCCTCCGAAGCTCCGCCGCCCCACTCAGAGCATCAGCGTGACGACGCCGAGCGTGCCGGCTCGGGGCCGCGCGTGGCGGCATCGACGCCGAACCCGATCCCGACGACGGCGCAGACGACCACCACGCCGAGCAGGCTCCAGAACCAGGGCTCGCGCGCCACGTCGCCGCCGCCGGGAGGCGGCGGAGGCGGCATCGGGGGTCCGCTCGTGTCGCCCGCCTCGTCGGCGGGGATCCGCAGCGCCAGCGGCTGCGCGTCGCTCCCGAGGTGCGCGAGCTCGGTTCCGCTCGGCGAGACGGCCGTGAGGTAGTAGGCGACGTCGATCGCCTGATCGGCCGCGCCCACCACCGGGATGCGCGCGACGAACGAGCCGTTCGGCCGTCGATCGAGCACGACGCGCGAGTAGCCGCCTTCGCCGGCGTGCCGGTAGGAGAGGCGCACTTCTTCCACGGCGTCGGCGCCGTCGAGGAGGTCGACCGTGATGCTGGGCGACTCGCGATGCGCGAGCGTTCCGGGCGAGCTGTGACCGAGGGTGACGCGGACCGGATCGGGGTGCGCTTCGCGCGCGCGGGCGAACGCACTGATGACGGGCGGGCTCGCGTCGGCGTCCGTGAGCCGGAAGCCCGGATCGCGCGAGTAGAGCAGGCGCAGCGTCTCGCGGGCCGCGTCGGCGTCCTGGTTGGCGATCTGCGCCGTCGCCAGCAGCTCGAGCGCCGTGTTGCGCTCCGAGGCCCCGAGATCGCGCCGGGCGAGCAGGGCCTGCGCCTGCTCGATGGCCTCCGGGTACGACGCGTAGAGCACCTGCTCGCGGATCGCGGCGAGCTCGGCGTCGACGGCCGTCTGCGCGCGCGCGATCGGCACGCCGGCCAGGACCACGAGCGAGATCACGAGAGCGAGCCTCATTCGGCCCCCGCTTTCTCGCGGACCATCGCGACGAACGCCTCGACGAGCGCCGAGAGCTCCTTCTCGCCCCGCGCGCGCGCCGCCTCGACGCTCTCGCCCTCCATCACGCGCAGCACCACGTCGAAGTAGTACTTGATCTTCGGCTCGGTCCCGCTGGGCCGCAGCATCACGCGGTGCCCGCCCTCGAGCTCCAGCGCGAGCGCGTTCGACGAAGGCAGCACGAGCGCCTCGCGCTGGCCGCCGCGGATGCGTACGCGCGCCTCGAGGTCGAGGATCGCGTCGACCTTCGTGCCGGCGAGCGCGCTCGGCGGCGCGGCGCGCACTGCGCTCATGATCTTCGCGATGCGGGCGGCGCCATCCTGGCCCTTCATCGTCACCGACACCTGGCGCGAGAGATAGAGCCCGTAGCGGCGCGCCATCGCGTCCATCTCGCCGAGCACGGTCGTGCCGCGGCTGCGACACCAGGCCGCGAGATCGGCGAACACGAGCGCCCCGCTGACGCCGTCCTTGTCGCGAACGACGTCGCCGATCGTGTAGCCGAGCGCCTCCTCGTACCCCATCACGAAGCGCTTGCCCGCGGCCTCGAGATCCATGGCGCGGTTCGCGATCCACTTGAAGCCCGTGAGCGTCTCTTCCCAGTACGCCCCGTGCGCGCGCGCGATGGCGCCGAGCATCGGCGAGCTGACGATCGAGCTGAGGACGGCGCGATCGCCGCTCGCATCGCCCTCCGTCAAGAGATAGTGCGCGAGCAGGCAGCCCACGTCGTTGCCGGTGAGCTGCTGGTAGCCGCCGTCGCCGCGCGGGACCGCGATGGCGAGCCGATCGGCGTCGGGATCGTTGGCGATCACGAGGTCGGCCTTCGTCTCGCGCGCGAGCGAGAGCACCAGATCCATCGCGCCCTTCTCTTCGGGGTTCGGGAAGCGCACGGTCGGGAACGCGCCGTCGGGCTTGGCCTGCGCCTGCGCCGAGCGCACCTGCGTGAAGCCCGCCTCGGCGAGCGCGCGCCGCGTCGGCACGTCGCCCACGCCGTGCAGCGCCGTGTAGGCGATCACGAGATCACGCGGGCCCTTCGGGTGCACCACGAGCTTCGCGATCGCGGCGTGATAGCGGTCGATCTCGCGGTCCCCGAGGATGCGGAAGCGGCCATCCGACTGCGCCGGGGTCTTGCGCGGGATCTTCAGCGCGGCCGGCACCTGCTCGATCTCGTGCGCGATGCCCTGGTCGTGCGGCGGGATGATCTGTGCGCCGTTGCCCCAGTAGACCTTGTAGCCGTTGTACTCGGGCGGGTTGTGGCTCGCGGTGATCATGACGCCCGCGGCGCACGCTTCGGCCTTCACCACGAAGCCGAGCATCGGCGTCGGCGTCGGGCGATCGAACATCAGCACGCGGAAGCCCGCGCCGAGCGCGACCTCGGCCACCTCGTCGGCGAATTCGGGGCTCATGCGGCGCCCGTCGCGACCGATGGCGATGCCGCGCTCGCGCGCGTTCTCGGTCGTCGCCATCAGGTACGCGCAGAGGCCCGCCGTCGTCTCGCGAACGACCTTCAGGTTCATCCGGTTGGGGCCGGCGCCGATCACGCCGCGGAGGCCGGCGGTTCCGAACTCGAGGCGCTGCGCGAAACGGTCCGCCAGATCAGCGCCGCCTTGCAGGCTGTGCAGGAGCGCATCGACCTCGGCGCGGGTGTCGGGGTCGGGGTCGTCGCTCATCCAGCGCTCGGCCGCTCGCCGCAGCGCGTCATCGATCGTCATACGACCATTCAAGCACAAAGGGGGCTCCGAAGGGGAGCACGACGCTTGACCCGCGACGCGCGCGGCCGGCATCATTCTCGAGGGTAGCGAGCCCGTGCGCGGTGGACGATCAGACGGACGCTCGTGGGGGCGTCTGGGCGAGGTGTGCGCGATGCAGCGTGTCCTGCGCGTTTCGGGCTTTCTTCTGCTCGCGCTGGCGCTGCCCGCGATCGCACCGGCCGCGGCGAGCGCCCAGACCGAGCCCTCGGCCGCCGATCGTTCGGCCGCCGGCGAGGCCTACGATCGCGGAACGGCGGCCTATCTCGCGCACGACTACGCTCGAGCGGCGACGCTCTTCGAGACGGCGTATCGCCTGGCCCCGAGCGCGCCGGCGCTGATCCAGGCGATCCGCGCGCACGAGCACGCCGACGGGGCGCTCCGGGCCGGCTCGCTCGCGCTGCGCCTCTCGGCGCTCTACGGGAGCGATCGTCAGGCGGCCCGCCAGGCGAGCACGACCCTCGCCGCGGTGACGCCGCTCTTTCTGCGCGTGGACGTGACGTGCGACGCGACCTGCACGGTCGAGCTCGACGGAACGCTCGAGGACTACGCGTCGTTCTTCGTGGACCCGGCCTCGCCCCACACGGTGCGAGCGAGCTTCGACACCGGCGCGGCCGAGGCCCAGACGACGTCGGGGGCCGCCGGCGAGACCCAGACGCTGACCTTCACGCGGCCCCCGCCGCCGCCCGAGCCTCCGCCCGAGGTCGCTGCGGCCGACACCACGGACACGACGACCGACACGAGCACCACCGGCTCGGCGACGGTTCCGCCCGCCTCGAGCGAGGGTGGCGGCGTGCATCCCGCGGCGTTCTTCACCGTGTTGGGCCTCACGGTCGTGTCGGGCGGCCTGCTGATCTGGTCGGGCGTCGACATGTACGCTGGCGTTCCGGCCTACCAGGCCAACCCGACGATGGCGGCGCTCCAAGATGGACAGGGTCGCGAGCTTCGAACCGACATCTTGTGGGGTGTCACGGGTGCGCTCGCGGCGACGTCGGTGATCTTGGCCATCTTCACGGACTGGGGTGGCGGCGGCGGTGCATCGACCGAGAGCGGCACGACGCCGACGGTCTCGTTCCTCGTCTCACCGAGCGCGCTCGGTGTGGTCACCACGGGGCGCTTCTGATGGCACGCTGGGAGCGCTGGAGATCGCACGAGCGCTGGAGATCGGAGAGGTCGACGCCGTGAGCACCGCCGCTGCGCAGCCGCTTCGCGATCTCTCGGGCAAGCGCCTCGGTCGCTACGAGATGCTGAGCCAGCTCGCCTCGGGCGGCATGGCGACGGTCTACGTCGCGCGCGCCCAAGGCGTGGCCGGCTTCGAGCGCCTGGTCGCGATCAAGGTGCTCCACCCGCACCTCGCGCACGACGAAGAGTTCATCTCGATGTTCCTCGACGAGGCCCGTCTCGCCGCGCGCATCCGCCATCCGAACGTCGTCCCCACGCTCGACATCTCCGACTCGCAGGGCGACGGCTACTTCCTCGTGATGGAGTACATCGAGGGCGATCACCTCGGAGCGCTCTTGCGCGAGGCCGCGCGCGGCGGCCAGCGTCTGCCGGTCGGAGTCACGCTGCGCATCCTCGTCGATGCGCTCGAGGGCCTCGGCGCGGCGCACACCCTGAAGGACGGCGACGGCAAGGCGCTCGCGATCGTCCACCGGGACATCTCCCCGCACAACATCCTGCTCGGGACCGACGGCGTCGCGCGGATCACCGACTTCGGCGTCGCCAAGGCCGAGGTGCGGCTCAGCTCCACGCGCGACGGGCAGTTCAAGGGCAAGCTCGCGTACATGGCGCCCGAGCAGGCGTCGAACGGGACCGCCGATCAGCGCAGCGACCTGTTCAGCATGGGCATCGTGCTCTGGGAGTCGCTCACCGGGCGCCGCCTGTTCCGCGCCGACAACAACGGCGAGCTGCTCAATCGTCTGTTGAACGCGCCCATCCCGGTGCCGAGCGAGTACGTCCCGGAGCTGGCGCCGCTCGACGAGGTGCTGCGCAAGGCGCTCGCGCGCGAGCCGGCCGAGCGCTTCCAGACCGCGGCCGAGCTCGTCGAGGCGATCGAGGCTGCGGCGAGCAGCGTCGGCGGGCTCGCCGCGCCGCGCCAGGTCGGCAAGTCGGTGCGCGAGTGGCTCGGGGGGAAGATCGACACCGAGTCGACGCGCATCCGCACGGCGATCGACGCCCTCGGCCGCAGTGAGGTCAGCTCGGCGGGCGGCGTGCCGCGCCCCGAAGGCGGCGGCCTGACGCCGATGCCGGCCGGCGCTTCGAGCTCCGGCTCGACGCCGAGCGCGGTCCGGCCGATCGGCGGCGTGCGGCCCGAGGACGCGACCATCGGGGCGACGCCGCGCGCGATCGCTCACGCGCACGAGCCCACGCCCGAGAAGAGCGGCTCGCGCGGCGCCATCGTGGCGGCCCTCGCGGTCGCCGTCCTGCTCCTGCTCGGCGTCGGCGGCTACCTCTTGATGAGCCGCGGCGACGGTGCGGCGCCGGTCGCGACGACCGCCGGCGGACCGATCCCGACGCCGACCAGCGTTCCGACGACGGCGATCGCGGCCCCGCCGCCGACGACCACCGTGACGGCGGCGCCGCCCCCGTCGGCCGCCGAAGGACCGACGGAGGGCGCGATCGCCGATCCGACACCGCCCGAGACGACGACCGCCGCCGGCGAGACGCCGCCCGAGACCCGGACGGGCGAGCACGACCGCGGCGGCCACCACCGTCCGCGCCCGCACCCGACGACCACCACGAGCGCTCCGTCGCACGACGACGAAGAGGACGATCTGCTCGTGAACCCCTACCGTCACTGATCGACGTACCCGTTCACGGGCTCCTCTCGCGCGCCGCATCGCATTGCGGCTCGAACTTCTGATCCGCGGTACTAGTGTGACTCCGATGTGGAGCGCCACGAATGCCGAGCTCGCGAACGCCCGTGGCGGGCCGCTCGGCGCGCTCGACGCGCTCTGCGGTCAGCTCTCGCGCGCGACGCGGGTCTTGCCGGCGCTGATTCCGAGCAACGCGTGGGCCGAGCGTGCCCGCCTCACGCACGCGCTCGCGCACGGCCAGGCGCCCGTGCCGCGCTGGACGATCGAGCCTCGCGCGAGCGAGCCGGCCCTGCACCGCGCGCTCGGGACGGCGCGGCGGCTCGTCGAAGAGGTCGCGGGACATCCGCTCGGCGCGCTCTACCGAGAGCGCCTCGACGAGCTGGAGCTCGACGTGGCGCTGGTCGAGGCGCTGGGCCGCGCGCCGCTGGTACGACCCGTCGCTCGACGCCGCTACGGCGACGGCTCGATGCGCGTGCGGGACGGCGCGACCGAGACGACGCTCGCCGACGTGGCGCGTGGCCTGCTCGCGCAACCCGTGCCGGCGGCCGAGCCGCTCGAGCTCCCGGCCGACGGCGGCCCGCGATCGATGGCGGGCGCCCTCCGCATCGCGATCATGGCCGCAGGTCTCGACGTCGAGGTCCGCGTCGAGCCCCGTCTCTCGGCGGGCGCCGCCGCGGGGGACCGCACGATCTTCGTCGCCTCGCGCCGGTTCGGGCGGCGTGAGGCCCGGCGTCTGGTCGCGCACGAGGTCCTCGGTCACGCGGTCGCGGCCGCCAACGGCGCCGCCCATCCGCTCCGATTGGTCGAGACCGGCACGGCCGACAGCTTCGCCGACCAGGAGGGCACCTCGATCGCGCTCGAAGAGGCGGCCGGCGTGCTCGACGCTTCGCGCCTGCGCGTGCTCGGGGCGCGCGTGGTCGCGACCGACGCGATGCACGCCGGCGCGACGTTCGCCGAGACGGCGCGCATGCTGCACGACGAGCTCGCGCTCTCGGCCGATCTCTCGATCGCCATCGCCGAGCGGGCACATCGCGGCGGCGGCGTGGCGCGCGACGCGGGCTACCTCGCGGGCTACCTGCGCGTGCGCGATGCGCTCGCGCGCGGCGAGGTCACGCTCGACGAGCTGCGGATGGGGCGCGTCTCGGTGCGCGCGGTGCCCGTCCTGCGGACACTCGGGATCGCGCCCGTGCACCTTCCTTCGCTGGACGTGGTGCTCGCGCGGGTCGGTGTCGCGCTCGACGGATGACGCGGGGCGCGGTCGCGCGGCGCAGTCGCGAACGGTCCCGCGCCTCGGCGGCCCGGCACGCACGGCCGACGGGCCCCGCGGCCGCTACCGTCCGAGCGGGCGGAGCTTGATGCCGAGCAGTGTCGCGATCGGCTGCGCGAGCGGGCGCGCCATCGCGGGCAGGCGGCCTTCCACCACTGCGCGCGCGCGTGCGTGGGGCTCTCCCTTCAGCGAAGGGAGCACCACTTCCGCCCAGCGGAGCAGCGTCTTGGGCTCGGCCGTCGAGAGCGCGAGCTCGAGCACGGGCTCGAGGCGCTTCTGGTAGGCGACCGAGGCGGTGCAGAGCGCCGCGAACGTCGTGACGAGCCCGTCCTTGCCCACCTCGCTCGTGAGCGAGAAGGCCTCGGTGAGCTGAGGCAGGTGCCGGGCGACACGGGCCGGCGCGAGCTTCGCCATCACCGGCAGCGCGGCCGCGGACGTCTGCACCGTGCGCTTGTTCGGCGACGCGATGGTCACGGCGAAGCGATCGATCGCCGCGACGAGCAGATCCGGCTTCTTCACGAGCAGGTCGTCGAGGATGCGGGCCGACGTGGTCGCCGTCGTGGGCTTGTCGCTGCTGAGGTTGTCGGCGTGCAGGAGCACCGCCGCCTGATCGGCTCCCGCCACGATCTTGTCGGCCGCCTCGTTGGTCGCGCTCCCGCGGCCCTCGTCGGCGAGAGGAGCGACGATGGCGCCGCTGGTCGACGCCACCTTGCCGTTGGCCTTGGGAGCCTCGGCGGGCGGCGGGCTCGAAGCCGGCCCGGCGTTCCGCGCACGCGCCGCCGGCGCCTTCTTCGCGTCGTCCTTGCGTGCAGTCGACTTCGACACCGTCTTCCTCATCTGCGGCGGCAGACTATATGCGATGCGCGTGCATCCGACCATCGCGGTGAGCGAAAAACCGCGCGAGGGGGACGCCGGCCGCTCACGACGTCGCGAGCACTTCGAGCAGCCGCGGCAGGCTGCTCGCGAAGCGCTGCGTCGTGTTCCGATGTCCTCCGTCGAACTCCTCGTGCAGGAGCGGAACCCCGCGATCGCGGAGCAGCGACGCCAGGCGGCGGGCTCCGAAGTGGAGCCCGTGCTCGTCCTTGTTCCCCGCATCGAGGTAGACGAGCGAGGCCCGGCCGAGCGCGCCCGGGAAGCGCTCCAGCAGCTGCACCGGATCCTGCTCGAGGAAGCGCTCCCACGCGTGCGGCACCGGAAGCGCCGTCGCCGGATCGAAGGGCAGCTCGCAGTGCGGAAAGGGAAGCGTCGTGCTCGGCGCGTAAGCGGCCGCGCAGGCGAGCAGCGCGATCGCCTCGAAGTCGGCGTCGCCGCGCGGTCCCGCATCGCGCATCCGCTCGGCGAACGGACCGAGGCCCCCCTCCCGATCGAGCACCGTGGCGACGGTGGTGAACGTGGGCCGGAGGCTCGTCTCGAAGAGCGCGTCGCCGGCGTGGCTCCCGATCGCGGCGAACGCTTCGGGGCGGTCGATGCCGATCCGCAGCGCGCCGAAGCCACCGGACGAGCGGCCGACGATCGCGCGGGCCTCGCGCGTCGGGACGGTGCGGTAGAGCTGATCGACGAAGGGGACGACCTCGTCGACGACGTAGCTCTGGTAGGCGCCCGTCGCGCTCGAGTCGAGGTACTGGCTGCCGCCCCATCGGTTCACGGCGTCGGGAACGACCAGGATCGCCTCGACGCACTCGGCGCGCTGCAGCAGGTGCTCGTAGATCTCGAACACGTTCTTGTCCCAGAGGCGGAACGACGCGAGCGTTCGGTGTCCGGCGCCGAACGCCGGCAAGACGAGCACGACCGGAAAGCGTCGAGGCTTGGTCTCGTCGTAGCTCGGCGGCAGATAGACGAGCACCTCGCGCTCGGTGGGATCGGACAGGACGTTGCCGCGGAGCGTGGCACTGCGGAGGATCGGCGTCTCGAGGCGGCCGCGGAGCGGTGTCACGGGCTGACGCTCTCGGCGGCCGTGCTCGCGCTGGGCGTGCTCGCGCTGGGCGTGCTCGCGGTCGCTGCGCCGCGCGTCACGACCACGGTGCCCGCGGGCGCGCGTGGCGCCGTCGGCGATGCCGACACGACGGTCGCCTCGTCGATGCCTCGCGCCGTCAGCGCCGCTCGCAGCGCCGCGAGCGCGGGCTCGCCCACGCCCGCGGCGGTGAGCGCACGCCCACCCGCCCCGTCGGCGCGGAGCCACTGCGCGAGCTGATCGAGCGCGCTCGCCTGGCTCGCCGCCAGCGAGCCATCCCGCGCGAACGTCAGCCGTCCCTCGATGCGCACGCTCTCGGTGCCCACGCCGGTGCCGCGGAAGGCGCCGCGGCCCGGGTCGGGACATCCGTCGGCATCGTCTCGACCGTTGATCGTCTCCGGCTCCGTGAGACACGCATCGCTCGCGTCGGGCACGCCGTCGCGGTCGTCGTCCAGGTCCGGGCAGCCGTCGGCGTCGTCGTGGCCGTCGCGATCCTCGGCCACGCGCGGGCAGGCGTCGCTCGCGTCGGGCACTTCGTCGGTGTCGTCGTCGGCATCGGCGCAGCCGTCGTCGTCCTGCCAGCCATCGGCGTCCTCGAGCGAGCCGGCGCACTGGTCGCTCGCGTCGGGGACGCCGTCGCCGTCGTCGTCGAGGTCCGGACAGCCGTCCTCGTCGTCGTGCCCGTCCGGGTCCTCGGGATCGGCGCCGCAGTCGTCGAGATCGTCGCGCAGGCCGTCGCCGTCGGTGTCGCCGATCGGGTCGTTGCAGCCGTCCTCGTCCACGTCGAGCTCGAAGTCGGCGGCGTCGTTCGGGCAGTGATCGTCCAGATCGGGGACGAGATCGCCGTCGTTGTCGGGCTCGGGACAGCCGTCCTCGTCGTCGTGCTGATCGAAGTCCTCGGGAAGCGTCGCGCACGCGTCGTGGTCGTCGACGATGCCGTCGGCGTCGCGGTCGTGCACGCGCGGAGCGAACGTCACGCCGAGGATCAGCCGCCCCGCGGGGGCGCCGACGCCGGCGACGAGGCCCGTGCCACCGGCGAGCGTGATCTGCGTGTCCTGGATGGTGTAGCGGCCGCCGAGTCGCCACTCGCACGCAGTGCTGGCGGCGTTGCCGAAGGGGTTCTCCCCGTCGGTCGTCACGTCCACCTCCGCGATCGCGACGAGGTGATCGAGGAAGAACGCCGGGACCTGGATCGCGATGCCGGCGTAGAGCTGGTTGCGGAACGGGACGCCGAGGATGGTCGGCTCCGCGAAGTGGTGTCGCCACCCGATCTGCGCCCCGATCCCGAAGTCGAGCAGGTGGAAGTCGCCGAGCAAGGCGCCGTCGACGACCGGCGCACCCTCCCCCGCGAACGAGTCGGTGTGCCCGAGCGGCACCGTGGTCGAGACCTGGATGCCGAGCCCCTCGCCCTCGTGCCGCGGCCGCTCGACCGTCGCGTCCTCCCCCAACAGACGCGCTCGGAAGGCGAGTCGGGGATCTCGAACGCCGACGACCGCGAGCGAGGGGCCACCGTCGTAGTCGGGCCCGTTCCCGTTCTGCCACGCGACGACGGGAGCATCGACGACGAGAGCGAAGTGGCCGAGCAGGCCGACCTGGAAGAAGGCATCGAGATCGACCCGATCGGCGACCACGGCGAGGCGGTCGGAGGGATCGATGACGCTGCGCAGGACCAGCGGCTGCGAGACGTAGCTCCCGTAGAGCCCGAAGTTCGTCCGGAAGGGCCCGGGCGTTCGCGTGCCCGTGATGCCGAGGAAACCGTCGCCGTCGGGCGCGGGCGAGAAGCGAGCGAGGTCGAGCCCGCGCTGCGCGCTCGCCGTCGGGGGCGAGAGCATCGGGAACGACAGGGCGAGAGCCGCGAGGAGAAGCGCCGGACGCACGGGCGCAGGATACGTGACCGACGGGCCTCGCACACGGGTCTCGTGTCGACGTGGTGGGGCCTTCGTGGCACGAGCACGGGTCGTGCGTCCCGTCTCGGTCTACGTGCACTTCCCGTGGTGCCTGAAGAAGTGCCCGTACTGCGACTTCAACTCGCACGCGACGCCGCGCGACGAGGTTCCCCACGACGCCTACGCCGAGGCCGTGCTCGCCGAGCTGGCGCTGCGGCGCGCCGACGTGGCGGGCGGCGAGCTCGTCAGCGTGTTCTTCGGCGGCGGGACACCCTCGCTGTGGGCGCCGGCGGCGCTCGGGCGGGTGCTCGCGGGCGTGCGTGGCGCGTTCTCGCGCGAGGCGCCGAGCCTCGAGGTGACGGTCGAGTGCAACCCGACCTCGCTCGATCGCGAGCGGGCGGCCGCGCTGCGTGGCGAAGGAGTGAGTCGCCTCTCGATCGGCGTGCAGTCGCTCGATCCGGAGCGCCTCCAGTACCTCGGGCGCCTGCACGATCCGGCGGGCGCGCTCGCGGCGCTCGACGCCGCCGTGCGCGAGATGCCGCGCGTGAGCGCCGATCTGATGTTCGGCTCGCCCGGACAGAAGGCGTCGGACTTCGCCGCCGAGCTCGCGCGCGTGCTCGAGACCGGCGTGCGCCACGTCTCCGCCTACGCGCTCACGATCGAGCCCGGCACGCGCTTCGGAGAGCTCTACAAGAAGGGCAAGCTGCCGATCGCGAAGGAGGACGACTACGCCGAGACCTTCCTGCGCGCGAGCGAGCAGCTCGAGCGCGCCGGCTTCTCGCACTACGAGGTCTCGAACCACGCGATGCCGGGGGAAGAGGCGCGCCACAACCAGCACTACTGGCGCGGCGGCGACCACCTCGGGCTCGGCGCGGGCGCGTACGGATGCATCACCGATCCCCCGACGCGCGGCGCGCGCCGGTGGCGCAGCGAGCCCTTGCCGGCGCGCTACCTCGCGGCGAGCGCGACCCCCGCGGTCACCGTCTTCGAGGAGGAGCTCTCGCCCGAGGACGTGGTGCGCGAGGCGCTGATGCTGGGCCTGCGCACGCGCGAGGGCGTGGACCTGGCGGCGCTCGAGGCGCGGACGGGGATCGACGCGCGGCACGGGCGCGAGGACGCGATCGCGCGACGGAGCGCGCGCGGCGAGCTCGTCGTCGAGGGCGAGCACCTGCGCGTGCCGCCCGCGCACTGGCTCGCGCTCGACGCGATCGTGACCGACGTCTTCTGACGGCTCCGGAGCGCGCGAGAAGATGACAGCGAGCCTTCGCCGCGCGAGCATCCTCGGCGAGACGACCCGGTGACCGACTTCGACCGCGTGGAGGCCCGCGGCCTCGCCAAGACCTACGGCGCGACGCGCGCGCTCGCGGGCGTGGACCTCACGCTGCGCGGCGGGCAGGTCACCGTCGTCGAGGGCCCGAACGGCGCCGGCAAGAGCACGCTGCTCTCGCTCCTCACGCTGCAGGCGCGCCCCACGCGCGGCACGCTGCAGTTCGGTGCGCTCGACGCGGTGACGCACGCCGACCTCCTCCGCCCCCACGTCGGCGTGCTCTCGCACGCTTCGTTCTGCTACCCGGACCTGACGGGCGCCGAGAACCTGATGCTCGCGGCGCGCCTGCACCGCGTCGAAGGCGCGACCAAGCGCATCCAGACGCTCCGCGAGCGCTTCGACATCGGCGCCTTCGGGGATCGCGCAGTGCGCACCTTCTCGCGTGGCCAGCTGCAGCGCGTCGCGCTCGCGCGGGCGCTCGTCGCCGAGCCGCGCCTTCTCTTGCTCGACGAGCCCTCGACCGGTCTCGACGCACGCTCGACCGAGCTGCTCGTGGAGGTGGTGCGTGGCGAGCGCGCGCGCGGCGCGATCGTCGTCGTCGTCACGCACGACGCCGCGCTCTCGGGGAGCGTCGCCGACGTGCGCGTGACCCTGCGCCAAGGTCGCCTCGCGGAGGCCGCCTGACGTGAGCGACGTCCTCCGCACCGCCTGGCTCGTGCTGGCCAAGGACCTGGCCATCGAGCGCCGCACGCGCGAGATCGTGGTCTCGACCGCGCTCTTCTCGCTGCTGGTCGCCGTGCTGGCGTCGCTCTCGTTCTATCTCGACGACGTCGACGCGCGGGCGTTCGCGCCCGGCGTGCTCTGGATCGCCGTCTCGTTCTCCGGGGTGCTCGCCGTCGGCCGCTCCTTCGCGCGGGAGCGCGAGAACGAGGCGATGCGTGGCCTCTTGCTCGCCCCGATCCCGCCGGCCGGCATCTACCTCGGCAAGGCGGCCAGCACGCTCGTCTTCCTCGCCATCGTCGAGGCCCTGCTGCTTCCCGTCGTCGCGATCCTCTACCGCGTCGATCTCGGCCGCGTGCTCCTGCCGACGTTGCCGGTGCTCGCGCTCGGCACGCTCGGGCAGGTGCTCGCCGGCACGCTCTTCGGCGCGATGACGGTCCGGACCGGCGCGCGCGACCTTCTCGTCGCGGTGGTCGTCTTTCCGCTCGTGGCGCCGGCGCTGCTGGCGGCGGTGGTCGCGACGCGCGAGCTCTTCTCGCCGGGCGAGGCGCTCGAGACGCTACGCTGGTGCCAGATCCTGCTCGCCTACGATCTCGTCGTCGGCACGGCGGGCGTGTGGATGTTCGGCCCGCTGGTTCGCGACTGATCGACGACCTCCCCGGGCGAAACGGCGAACGCCCCGCACGCTCCCACGTGCGAGGCGCTCCCCTCCCGCCCTCTCGCGTGACGTCAGCCGGCGACGCAGACGACGGTGGCGCCGAGCATCGTGCAGGTCGCCCCACCGCCACAGGCCGCACACGGGCAGCTCGTGCAGGTGGTCGCCGTGTAGTCCTGGCAGCCGCCGTCGCAGATCTGTCCGGGGTCGCACACGTTGCCGCAGCCATCGCAGTTCAGCGGATCGGTGCGCGTGTTGACGCACGCACCGTCGCAGTTGCGCAAGTTCCCGCCGCCGGTCGTGCCGCACATCGCGACGCACGTGCCCATGTTGCAGAGCGGCGTCGCGCCGCCGCAGACGTTACCGGCGCCACCACAGTTGGCCGGGTCGTTCTGCAGGTTCACGCACTGGCCGCCGACGAGCGTGAGCCCGGGCAAGCACGTGCAGGTGCCGGCCTGGCAGTACTGGGTTCCGTCGCACTGGTTGCCGACCGTGCCGCAGTTGTTGGGATCGGTCGCCAGGTTCGGCTGGCAGGCGCCCGCGACGCAGGCGTCTCCCTGGTTGCAGCGCATCGCGCACGTCCCGCAGTGCCGAGGATCGGTCTGGGTGTCGGTGCAGACGGTGGCTCCCCCGCCGCCGGCCGGGCAGCTCGTCTGGCCGCCACCGCACGCGCAGCTACCGGACACGCAGATGCCACCCGGGCCACATCCGCGGCCGCACTGGCCGCAGTTCGCCGGGTCGTTCGAGACGTCGACGCAAGCGCCACGGCAGGTGATCTGCGAGCCGGGGCACATGCAGTTGCCGCCGCTGCAGGTCGCACCGGTCGCGCAGGTGTTGCCGCACGTCCCGCAGTTCAGCGGATCGCTGGCGAGGCCCGTGGTGCAGCCGGCGCCGCAGTCCGTCGTGCCGGCCGGGCATGCGCAGGCGCCCGCCGTGCAGATCGCGCCGGGGCCGCAGTCGTTGCCGCAGGTGCCGCAGTGCTGCGGGTCGGAGGTGAGGTCGAAGCAGCCGCCACCGGGGCCCGTGCACTGGGTGGCCGGCGCCGGGCAGACGCAGGAGCCGGACACGCACGACTGGCCGGTCGTGCAGCGATTCATGCACGAGCCGCAGTGCGTCGGATCCGACGAGAGGTCCGCGCAGTCCGGGCCGCACGTGACGAGGCTGCCTCCGCAAGCGCAGACGCCGGAGGTGCACGTCTGCGTCGCGCTGCAAGCGTTGGCGCACGAGCCGCAGTTGGCCTCGTCGCTCTGGAGGTCGACACAGGCCGGCCCGCACGTGGAGAGGGGCGTCGTGCAGACCGCGGGCCCCGTATCGTTGGGCGTCGTGCCCGTGTCGTTCGGCGGGACCCCCGTGTCGCGCGGAGGGACGCCGGTGTCGTTCGGCGGGACCCCGGTGTCGACCATGGTGCCCCCGGCGTCGTTGCCAGCCCCTACCGCGGTCGAGCTGCAGCCCGCGGCGATCATGCCGGCACCAGCGAGCGAGCCGACCACCATCCAACCCAAAGCACGTCCAAGCGTCATGCGTCCTCCGTGTGGGCCGCACGCAGCACGGAGCACGCCAACGCCCCCCCGTGTCGAACGGCGCTTTCCACGGCGCTTCCGCGACACGGGCCCGCCTCGGCGCGGCGAGCCCCCTGCGATGTTTGCGCACTGCGCACCGGCGTGCGCACGCGAGGCCTGGCCCTAAGGGGTGGCGCGGAGATCGACGATCACGTCCCGCGTCTCGCCCGCGGCGAGCGTCAGGGCGACGCTCTGCGAGCGCCCCAGCGCGGGATTGACCAGCTCGAGCTCGTGCGCCCCGGCGGGGAGCTCGAGGCCGACGATCGGCGTCACGCCGACCATCCGACCGTCGACGCGCACCTCGGCCCATGGGCGCGCATTGACCCGGACGTGCGCCGCGCTCGGGGGCGGAGCGGGCGCCCCAAGCACGGTCCCTTCGGGCGCGGCCTCTTCGGGCGTGGCCCGCTCGGAGACCGTGGGTGACGCCGATGCGGGAGCGCGCCGCCGCTCGGTGGACGCCGACGCTCGCTCCTCCCCGCTCGCCGTGTCCGCCGATCCGTCGCTCGCGATGCCCGAGGTGGCGGGCGCCCCTCGCGTGTCGGGGCCGCGTGCCGTCATCGGCGAGGCTTCCGTGGCTTCCGCGGCGCCCGCCGGCGCGCTCGTCGTCGCCGGCGCCGCAGCTGCGCCCGCGCCCGGTGAGGTCGGCCCCGACCACAGCGCGAGCCCGAGCGCGAGGACGGTGACCGCGCCCAGGCCGGCCCACCGCGCGCGGCTCGGCGGCGGCGCAGGCCGAGGCGGCAGCGGCGTCGCACGCGACTCCGACCGCGGCGAGGCGCCCGGCTTCATGCGGCGGGCGAACGTCTCGCTCTCGCCTTCCGTGAGGAACGACGCGTCGGTGCGCAGCTCCTCTTCGTCGCTCGCGCTCGCTGCATCGCGGACCGGGACCGCGCTCTCGCTCACCCGTCGCGCGAGCAGCTCGCGCGGCGAGCGGCCCTGCCGGACGCGGGCCTCGGCGAGCAGGGACTCGAGCTCGTCGAGCACCTCTCGCGCCGAGGCTGGCCGCTCGGCGGGATCGAGGGCACAGAGCCTCGTGAGGAGCGCGGCGAGGGCCTTCGAGGTCGCGGGCGCCTCGTAGACGGGCCACGGCGCATCGGCCGGGGCATCGTCACTCGGAGCGCTTCGCGCCGCTCGCCCGCCGACCATCTCGTCCAGCACGAGCCCCAGGGCGTAGAGATCGCTCGCCGGTCCGACCGCACCGGCGCGCCGCTGCTCGGGCGCCATGTAGCGACGCGTGCCCCCGACCAGGCCTGCCGCCTCGTGCGCCGCGACGCCGAAGTCGGCGAGCTTGACCTCGCCCGCGCGCGAGAGCAGCACGTTGGCGGGCTTCAGATCACAGTGGGCGATGTGCCCGTCGCCATCGAGCGCGTGCAGGTACGCGAGCGCGCGGGCGACCTCGGTCGCGACCAGCAGGGCGACGTCCTCGTCGAGCGCGCGGCCGTCGTGCCCGGCGAGCAGGCGGCGCAGGTCGCACCCCTCGACCCACTCCATCGCGAGGTAGTAGTCGCCCTGGCTGCGCCCGAAGTCGAAGACGGAGACGATGTTCGCGTGGGACAGGCGCATCGACAGGCGCGCCTCGCTCACGAAGCGAGCGAGCGATGCGGGATCGGCCAGTCGCTCGCAGCGGATGCGCTTGACGCAGAGCTCCTTGGTCACCCCGGCCGCGCCGAAGGCGCGCGCACGGTGCACCTCGCCCATGCCGCCTCGACCGACGCGACCGAGAAGGACGTAGCGACCGACACGCCCGGCGAGGCTGGGCTCCACCCCCCTAGCTTGCCCAATCTGCCGCCACCGCGCATGGGTTATGGCTCGATGCGGCGATCGAAGCCGAATACGATGCGCCGCGTGCGTGCCCCGACCGGGCCCAACGCGGCGAGCCCCTCGCGCGTCCGTCACGGGCGAGGGGCTCGCCTGCGCGCGCTCGCGCCCTTCGTGGGCCTCGGGATCGCGTGTGCTTGGCTCGTCGTGGCCACGCCCGCGCGAGCGCAGACTTCGCGGCGTGTGCTGGTCGTCCGCGCGGCCCCGGCCTCCGCCGACGCCGCGGCCGCCCTCGGCGCGCGCTTGATCGAGCGGGCCGCCGCGCGCGGGGACGACGTGACGCTCCCGCCGCCGCCGGCGGCACACGAGGGCGGCGTCGATGCGCTCGCCGAGGCGACGCTCCGGGCCGACGAGGCCTATGCCTCGCTGGCGCTCGCCGAGGCCGAGCGAGCGCTCGCCGGCGCGCTCGGGTCGATCGACGCCGAGGGCCCCGCCGCCCGCCAGGCGCTCGTCGAGGCGCTGCTGCTCTCCTCGATGGTCCACGACGCGACGGGCGACGCGCGCGGCGCCGAGGACGCCGCGCGGCGCGCGTTGATCGCCGACCCCGATCTCGCGATCGACCTCACGCGCTACCCGCCCACGCTCGCCGCCCGGATCGACGCGCTCCGCGGCACCCTCGCGCGCTGCGCGATCTCGCTGCGCCGCGAAGAGCCGGCGGACGCCTCGCTCCGCATCGACGGCGAGGCCGCCCCCACCCCACCGTCGGAGCTTCCGTGTGGGACGCACTGGGTGTGGGCCGAGAGCGCCGGTCGCACGCCGGTGCGCCGGCGCATCACGCTCGTCGACGGCGGCGCGCCGGTGCTCGTGTCGTTCACCCTGCCGCTCGACCCGGCCCAGACGCTGGCCTCGCTCGGGGGCCCGGGGACGCCGATCGATCCGATGGGCGAGCACGCGGCGGCGCTGCTCGGGCGCGAGCTCTGGGTCCTCGACGTCACGCCCGCCGACGGCGGCGGGCTGCGCGCCACGCTCGGCGCGCGCACGGTGGCGCTCGGGCCCACGGCCAGCGTCGACGCCATCGTCGACGCGCTGCTCGCGCCGGTGGTGGTGGACGACGTGGACGAGGTCGCGATCGGCGTGGGCGTCGGCCTGGGTGGTGCGGCCCTCGTCACGCTGGCGATCGTCCTCGGCGTGGTGCTCTCGCCGCAGGCGCCGCCCGGCTGGGTCGGCTCCGGGGAGATCGTGGTGCCATGACGCGCGCCACGGTCACGCTCGCCGTCCTGGGGCTCGCGCTCGGCTGCGGGCCCGAGCACGCGCGCGTGCCGTTCCACGTGATCGTGCTCGGCCCCGATCCCTTCTTCGGAGGCACGGTCTCGGACGTCGTCGTCTCGATCGAGCGCGGTGGGATCCGCGACGAGTCCGTCACGACGCGCTACGCGCCCGACGCCCGAGAGCTCGTCCTGCCGCCGCTGCCCTACGGTGACGACTACGCGCTGATCGTCGAGACCGAGCTCGGGGGCCTCACGCTGGGCCGCGGACGCTCCTTTCCCTTCGCCGTGCGTCCCGAGGGAGCCGATCACCCGCCGGACGTGACCCTCGGCGCGCTCGGGCGCTTCGCATCGCTCACGGCGGGCGCCTCCGCGCCGCCGTGGCAAGAGACGTGGGCCACCGACGAGGGCGCGATGCTCACCTCGAGCGCCGGGCTCGCCACGTTCGTGGCGCACGACGCCGTGACCGGCGCGCCCCGGCTCTCGCCGACGGTGTCGTGGCCGCCGGCACACCTCGGAGGCTCGGGCGTGGCGCTCGGCGGAGGCGCCCTCGTGGTCGGCGGCGCGGAGGCGGGCGCCGAGCTCGTGCTCGGCGACGGCAGCGTCGCCGGGCGCCTCGGGCCCGAGGTGCTCCGCGCGACGCGCGGGATGTCGGTGGTCGCGGTCGATGGGACGACCGTGCTCGTCGCTGGCGGCGCCGCCGCGGACGACACCCCGGTGCTCGACGTGGTGCGCGTGGTCCTGGGCGACGCCGGGCTCTCGGCGAGCACGCTCGCTGCCCTGCCGTCGGCCAGGGTCGGCGCGGCGCCGCTGCTCATCGAAGCGCGCGGTGGCACGCGCGGCGTCGAGTCACGCGTGCTCTTGCTCGGTGGGACGGATGCGACCGGCGCGCGGACGAGCGAAGTGGCGCTGCTCGATCCGACGGGCGCCGCCGCCCCGTTCGTCGTCTCCCCCGCGATCCCGACCAGCGAGTCGGCGGCGTGCGCGCTCGACGTGGGCCTCGTGCTCGTGGCCGGTGGACGCGACGACGCGGGCACGGTCGTCGCCGACACCAACCTGCTCGTGGTCCAGCTCGGGAGCCCGCCGACGATCGAGGTCCTCTCGCCCGCCCCGCCGCCCTTGTTCCGCGCCCGGGCCGGCGCGTACGCCCTCGCGTTCGCGCCGGGCGTCGCGCTCGTCGTCGGCGGTCTGGACGCGGCGGGCCTGCCGCTCGCGGACACCGAGCTGGCCGAGGTGCGCCTCGACTCGCTCCCCGGCAGCGTCGTGTTGTCGGACGGGCTCGCCACGCCGGCCGCCGGCTCCACCGGGACGCGCCTCCACGACCACACGCTCTTGGTCACTGCGGGCGATTCCGTGTCGCTCTACTTCCCTCCGCGGGGCGAGTGAGCGATCGTGGAGAAGACGACGTGACGCACGACCAGACGACCCTCGACGTCCCGAGCCTGCGCTCCGATCCGGTGCGCGCGGCCTGCCTCGTGTGCATCGGCGGGCCGACGCGAGGCGTCTACGAGCTCCCCAAGGACGAGACCATCTCGCTCGGACGGAGCCGCAGCTCGGAGATCTGCGTCGACGATCCGGCGGTGAGCCGGCTGCACGCGACGTTTCGTTGGGACGGTGACGCGCGCGTGGTCGTCACCGATCACGACAGCCGGAACGGGACGCGCATCGGCGCGGTGCGGGTGCAAGGAGAGACGACCGCCGGCAACGGCGACGTCGTGCACGTCGGACCGGCATCGCTGATGGTGCTCGTGCCCGGCCCACGGAAGACAGCCGCCGTCGGCTCGATGCAGAAGACGCTCCTGCTCGTCGACCGCGCGGCGCGCTGCGATCTGTCGGTGCTGCTCCTGGGCGAGACCGGGGTGGGCAAGGAGGTCCTCGCCAAGCGCATCCACGAGAACAGCCCGCGCGCGCGCGGCCCCTTCGTGCCGGTCCACTGCGGCGCGATCCCCGAGACGCTCGCCGAGTCGGTGCTCTTCGGGCACGAGACGGGGGCGTTCACGGGGGCCGACAGCCGGCGAGAAGGCGTGCTCGAGTCGGCCACCGGCGGCACCGTCTTCCTCGACGAGGTCGGCGAGCTGCGCCCGAGCAACCAGGTGCGCCTCTTGCGCGCGCTCGAGGAGCAGAAGGTGACGCGCGTCGGCGGAACGCGACCCTCGCCGATCGACGTCCGCGTCATCGCCGCGACCCACCGCGACCTCGATCGCGCGGTCGCCGACGGATCGTTCCGGCGCGATCTCCTCTACCGGCTCGACGTGCTGCGCATCGCGGTCCCGCCATTGCGCGACCGCATGGACGAGCTGCCGGAGCTGGCACGCACGCTCGCGGCCGAGGTCGCTCCGGGCAAGACGCTGAGCGAGGAAGCGCTCATCCCGCTCTCGCGCCACACCTTCCCCGGCAACGTCCGCGAGCTGCGGAACGTGCTGGCGCGCGCGGGCGCGCTCGGCGACGGTTCCGTCATCGATCGCGCGACGATGGAGACGCTTCTCCCCAAGCCGACCCGCAACGAAGGGCCCCTGCGCGGCAAGGTCGACGACGCCGAGCGCGCCGCGATCGAGGACGCCCTGGCCGCCACCCAGGGCAACCAGACCCGCGCGGCGGCACGCCTCGGCATCTCGCGCCGCGGCCTCATCTACAAGATGGAGCGATACGGCCTGAAGAGGCGCGGATGAAGGCGTTGGCCCCGTCTTCGCATCGCTCGGAGGCCGTGACGAGACGGCGCGGGTGGTGGTCGTTGCTTTCGGCGGCGTTGGTGCTGTCGGGGGGATGTGCGACACCCAGCGCTCAGGTGGACGCCTCGGCGCCAGGCGACGGCTGGACCCCGCCCGGCGTTCCCGGGACGGTCGTCCTCGGCGCCGAGATGGAAGGCCCGATCGTGCCCATCGACGGGCTCTGGCTCCGGCCCGAGACCGTGCGGATCGTCGGCGATCGCGGCAGCGAATTCGACCCGCAGGTCCACCATCTCGGGTGGATCGAGGTCGACGCGGATGGTGTCGAGGTTCCGATCGAGGTGCCGCCCGCCCTCTATTCCGCCGTCGTCCTCGAGCTCGCGGCGACCGGAGACGACGCCGGCCAGCCGGTGCTCGAGCTGCTCGTCGGTCCGGTGAGCGGCATGCGCTTCGACGTGCGGATCCACGATTCCCTCGTGCTGAACGCTCGCTGCGAGAGGGGAGCGATCATCGACACGACGGGCGGGCTGCGCGTGGGCGTCGACTTCGAGCTCGGGGAAGCGGTCGTCGCGATGGTGCTCGAGCCGCTGCCCGCCCCGGGCCCGGATGGGACGATCCTCGTCGACGAGACGACGGCGCCTTCCGCTCTGGCTGCGTTCCGCAGCCGGCTGATCGAGGAAGTGCACGCGGAGTGCGGGATCCGGCCCTGACGAGGGGCCACTGCCGGGGTGTACGGACGCTGCGCGGTGCGCAGCGCGTTGCACTCGGCTGCCGCGAGGCCGGGCGCGCGCCCTTCAGCGCGAGGCGGGTCGCTCCGTCGCAGGGCGCGAGAGCACCACGGCGTCCGCGCGCGCCGCGCTCGGGTCGAGGCGCTCGAGCCAGCGCGAGAGCGCCTCGTCGACCTCGGGCAGCGGTGCATCGCCCGCGACCTCGAGCGGGATGGGAAACCCGCGAACCTCGGCCTCGGAGCCCGCCGCGAGGTGCTCGAGGATGGCGTGGCCGAGCACGAGCCAGCGCCCGGCGAGCAGGAGCACGCCCCCTTCGTCGATCATCGCCAGCACGTCGCGCGCGCGCGTGCGCGCGTTGGGCAAGCGCATCGGTTGCTCGCCGATCTGCGCCACGAGCGCCTCGCACTGCCGCTGCGCGAGCAGCCGCTTGCTGCCCGGAAAGGTGGCCCACACGATCGCGTTCATCGCGTCGTGCAGGTGCGTGCGCGTCGGCACCAGGCCCAGCCGCGCGACGCGCACCTCGTAGAGCCCGTCGAGCGTCACCTTCCGCCTCCGCGGCCGCGTCTTGGGCGCCTGCGCCTCGAAGCGGATGGGCGCCACGAGCGCGCCGAGCTCGGCCTGGAGGAGCGCCGCGTCGGGCAGCGGCGTGAGCGGCACGCGCGCGAGCAAGGAGCGATAGGGATCGAAGAACGCGCTCTCGATCGACGGCTCACCCGCGCTCACGCGCGCGAAGCTGACACGTGCCTCCGGATCGCGCCGCCCGATCAGGCCTCGAGCAGGTCCTCGGCGAACGTGCGCGCGAGGCCCATGATCGTGTGCTGCGGGTTCACGCCGAGGTTCGAGGGGATCGCCGAAGCGTCGGCCACCACGAGGCCCTCGTAGCCGTGCACGCGGCCGCGGCCATCGGTGACCGAGCGCGAAGGGTCGCTGCCCATCACCGCGCCGCCGAAGAGGTGCGAGAGGATCGCGATGTAAGCGCGCGGGTCGAGCGGCGCGTCCTTCAGCTTCTCGATCTCGTCGGCCTTCGTCTTGAACGGCATCCCTGCGATGCCCGTGATCAGCTCGCGCGCGCCCGCGGCGACGTGCTGCTTGGCGAGCAGGTACATGCCCTCGCGGAACTTCAGCATGTCGGCCCGATCGAGGCCGTAGCTCACCTGCGGCTTGCCGGTGAAGAAGCTCCGCGAGACCGAGCCGACCGACTCGGCGCGCACCGCGTGGCACCACATCGCGACGTGGCGGTACTCCGAGATGCGCTTCATCAGCTCGAGGCCGCCGCCGGAGAAGCGCGAAGCGACGAGCTCGAGCGGGATCGCCAGCGTCTCGAGCTTCAGGCCCGGATGCTCGCGGTAGCCGGTCGACGCCCAGCCCTGCGTGGCGCCGACGTTCTGGTCGACGGGGTCGGCGTAGCAGCCGAACACGCCCGTGCCCGGGTGTGCGCGGAAGAACTTCCCGAGGGCCTTGCTCTTCACGCCGCTCGCCATGAGCAGGACGGGCGTGTGCGTCACCGACGCGGCCACGAGCACGCCCTTCTTCGCGCGCACGTGGAAGGTCGCGCCCTTCTGCCGCGTGCGCGGGTGCACGAAGTGACCGCGCACGCCGGTGGCGCGCCGCCCCTCGAGCACGATGCGATCGACCGGCGCCGAGGAGAGCACGAGCCCCTTCTTCTCCACCTCGGGGACGAGCGTGATGTTGGTGCTCTGCTTCTTCAGCGCGCGGCAGCCCTGCAGGCACTGCCCCGAGCCGATGCAGCCCTTCACGTAGCGCCGCATGTAGTGGCTCTCGGGGAAGCCCGCCTTCTCGGCGCCGAGCATCGCGAGCTCGTTGCTGCGCCCGCGCGCCGCCGCCGGCACTTCCTCCACCGAGAGCTCACGCTCGATCGCGTCCTGGTGCGCCCACACGCGATCACGCAGGGGCCCACGCCCTCCGGCGGCGCCGCCGATGCCGGCCTCGCGCTCCCAGCGATCGAAGACGTCGGCCGGCGTGCGCACGCAGATGGCCGAGTTGATCACCGTCGTGCCGCCCATGCAGCGGGCCTGCACGATGGGCCAGATCGCGCGATCGACGGCGAGCTGCGCGCCCCAGTCGTCCATCAGATCGCGGAACGATCCGTACGTCGAGTGCGGGTACTGATCGGGGTCGCGCCAGGCGCCGGCCTCGACGATCGCGACGCTCACGCCCGCGCGCGAGAGCGTGGAGGCGGCCGCCGCGCCGCCCGCGCCGCTGCCGACGACGACGTAGTCGACCTCCGACTCGTACGGGGGCTCGGCGCGATCGCGGAACGAGACGTGGGTCACGAGGTCCTCCACGTGTCGGGATCGGGCGGGAGCGGCGGCAGCGCGAACTTCGCGCGCACCGCGGGATGCCGCCCCCAGCAGAGGCCGGCCGGCAGCTTCACCAGCATCGCGGTCTGGCGCACGAGGTAGATGGGATGGGCGCCGAGCGCGTGGGCGTGCTTGTCACGCAGGCGCTTGCTCAGCAGGAACGCCGGCAGCGGGACGAAGATCGTGATCAGCGGCGAGAAGTGATAGACGAGCGCGCCCATCACCGTGCCGAGCCACATCAGGAACGTGGTCTCGCGCTTGAACTGGCGCAGGAACTCGTCGATGCCCGTGTCCTCGAGCCCGGGCAGCTCGTCCGTGCGCGGATAGAAGGCCAGCATCGCCGATCGAACCAGCGCGATCATCGCGCGAGGATCTATCGCGGATTTCGTTGCAGCGGAAAGGAAAACCGTTGCAGGAGTCATCGCCCCGGTGCCGTCGGCTCGCCGGCTCCGCGGTCCAGGTGGACACCGGAGCTTCGCCGACTCGCCACGACGGACGGCTGCACTATCCTCTCGCCATGGACGACGGCGCGGGCGACGAAGCCGCGCGACGAGAGCGCGCACGCGCACGCGCGGCGCGAATGGTGATTCGCAAGGGCCGCGTCGGCGACTCTGTCGACGTCGTCCCCGTCTCCGGTGCAGAAGGCATGGCGCTCACCGCCGAGCTCAGTCGCATCGCATGGACGCTGTCCGGCAGGGCGCTCCCGTCGGCGAGACCCAAGCCAGTTCAGGTCACGTTCGTGCGACGCGCTCGGTGATGGAGCTCCCCGACGACTTCCGGGACTTGATCGTCGAGCTCAGCCGCGCGGGCGCGGAGTTCGTGATCGTGGGCGGCTACGCGGTCGGGTTCCACGGTCATGCGCGGGCGACCAAGGACATCGACATCCTCGTGCGCCCGAGCCCCGAGAACGCCGCGCGCGTGTACGCCGCTCTCGCAGCGTTTGGAGCACCTCTCGCAACGTTCGAGGTACGAGCAGAGGACTTCGCGACGTACGACGGCGCCCTTCTCGGCCGGCCGCGTCAGCGCAAGGCCACGTCGAGGCCGAAGAACACGGTGTTCTGCTCGAGACCGGTGTGGGTGTGGCGATAGCCGATCGTGTAGGCGAGCTCGTTCGTGATCTCGAGCTCCATCCCGGCGGTCCAGCCGGCCTCGAGCGAGAGCGCCGAGAACGTGTCGCGACCGAGGCCCCCGATCGTGCTGCCGCCGACGTCGACCGACGCGAAGTAGCCGCCGATCGAGAAGTGACCGAGCGCGAAGAGACGAATGCCGTCGAGGTCGAGATCGAAGCCGGCGCCGATCTGAAGGCGGACGTTCCATGCGTCACGCATCTGGCCGACGAGCGCCTGAGGCCCGCCCGCGAGCGCGACGCTCTCGCCGCCGAAGTCGGCGTAGCCGAAGCTGAAGCGCAGATCGGGCAGGCGCATCCACGGTACCGGCCGGAACCGCCGCCGATCGAGGCCTCCGAAGACGTGATCGAAGTCCGACCCGACGCCCGCGAGGTGCGTGCCGCGAACGACGTCGGGAACGGTGGCGGGCGAGTCCGGCGCGAACCCGGCGGTGCTGGGATCGACCATGTCGGCGAACCACGTGACGTCGACGTACCCCGATTCCTCGGACAGGTGCTCTCGCGCGCCTCGTCGCTCGGCGCCTCGACGACCGGGGCTTCGGGCCCGAACGCGGGGCACGGGGCCAGCTCGCCCGTCGCGTCACGACAGCCGTCGGCGCGCGCCGGCCCGGCGGCCGCGAGCACGGCGAGAGCGGCGAGCGCGACGACGAGAGCGGAAGAGGCGGTGCGAGCGAGAATGCGACGATGGTCCACGGTTCACCTCGGGGCGCGCGGCTTGCGCGCGACACGGGGAGAACGCGGTCGGGCCGGCGGGCTTACACCATGCCGACGACCGAACGATCCGGGCCGCCTCGGGCCCGTGGGCTTGACGATTCGCGCCGAGCCGCCATGCATTCGGCATGACCCTTCGACTTCGGATCTTCGCGCTCTCGGTGATGGGCCTCGCGGGCCTGGGCGGCCTTCCCGGCTGCAGCGGCAACGGCAACACCGCCGGCGGCACGGACGCCGCGACCGTGGACGCCGGTGGCGGCGGCGACGATGCGGGCGCCGACACGGGCCTGCGTGACGCGCAGGTCGTCGACGCGTGGCTGCCGCCGGACGCCGGCAACGACGCCGACGTCGCACGCTGCAACTACAACGGGGTCGACGAGATCATCCTCCTCTGCGGCGGCGAGTACACGTGGCTGAGCCACTTCACGAGCGACGTCGCCGACTGTCCGGACATCTACGCGTTCGACCCCGAGCTCGCGCAGTACGCGAGCTTCGAAGAGGCGCTCGCCGCCACCCCGTCGTGCGACGCGAGCTGCCAGTACCATTTCTCGAGCGAGGTGACGCGCCGCTGCGGCAACACGCGCTCCGGCTACGAGATCCTGCGCGCCACCGGGGCCGGCTGCGCGGACGTGTACCGCTTCGCCGAGGGCTACTTCCACTCGGTCGAGGAGCACGACGCGCTGTATCCGTGCCCGCCGCCTCCGCCGTGAAGCGCAACCGAGAGACGTGACCCGTTCAGCGAGCGGGGTCGATCACGACGAAAGCTCGCCACGTGCGACCGATGCGCGCGCGATACGTGCCGAAGTCGTCGCGGTCGAGGGTCAGCACGCGTCGTGTGCGGTGGCTCTCCGCTGCGCACACGAGCGATGCATCCGCGAGGTCCATCGGCCGATCCGCCCACCGGTCCATGAGCTCGAACGCGCGCTCCACCGCGGGCGCGTCCAGGAAGTGCACGCCGAGACCACGGGCCGCGATCATCGCGCGGAGAGCCTCGCTGCCCTCCGACACCGACAGCCCGCCGGCTCGCCGCACCTCGGCCAGTGCCGCCTCCCCCTCCTCGTCGAGCCGAACGGTCCGCGTGGCCATGTACTACGTCTGTAAGACATCCGACGGCACGTCCACCCGCCCGCGTCGCACCGCTCGAGCGAGGTCACGCGTCGCGCTGCGCACTCGCCGCGGCCTACTTCGCTTCCTGCGTGTAGCGGAGCCCGAGCATCGAGACGCGGCCTGCGTCCTCGCTCGCCGGTGTGCACGCGCACTCGGTCGTCGCCGTCGTCGCCTCGGAGCACGAGGCGTCGGCGCGCGCGCAGCGGGCGCGCGAGGTCTCGTCACCGAGATCCGACGCGAGCTGGCAGATGCGGTGGGCAGCGTCGCAGATCGAGGTGCTCGCGCGACAGCGTCCCTCGCAGGCCGGGCCGGCCTCTTCGAGGTCTTGCTGCGCGGCGCGCAGGCGCGCCTCCTGCTCGTCCAGCTGGGCGTGCGCATCGGGCTGTGGCTCTTCGCGGCGCACCACCATCGCGCCGCCGCAGCCGGCGGCGAAAGGCGCGCCCGCGAGCGCGAGGGCGGACAGGACGAGGCCGATTCTTCGCTTCATGGCGTCTCCTCTTCGTGCGCCGGCGTGGCCGGAAGGCCGAGCACGACGCGGTTGATGGCGATGCTGCGCTCGAGCTCGTCGATCGCCGCCTCCGACTCGACGCGGGCGCCGTCTTCGTCGGCGCGCTCGCGCAGCGCCGCCGCGCGCGCCTGGTGCACGCGACCGAGCACGACGTGGAGGCGCGCCCGGAAGTAGCTGTCGCGCGTCGACTCCGACAGGCCGGCCTGCGCCTGGCGCTCGGCCGCCGCGTCGTCGCTCCGCGCAAGCTCGAGCTCGGCCATGCGGCCGTAGGCATCGAGCCGCACGTCCTCGCGCTCCGGCGCGTCGGTATCGAACGGGACGTCGAGGACACGGCGCGCGATCGCCACGGCGAGATCGATCTCGCCGCGCGCCTCGCGCTCGTCCGACTCGTGCTGGAGCGCCTGCGCCGTGCCGAGCGCCGAGAGGAGCGCCTGCGAAGGGGCCGCGCCCGACGCCGCGCCGTCGCCGGGCATGCCCTGCGAGGCGCAGCCGATGTCGAGCGCGAGCGCGCCCAGGAGGAGGAGCGGCCTCATCGCGCGTCTCCGGCCGCAGCCCACGCCGCGAAGTAGTCGTGCGCGCGCACGGTGGCGATGCGATCCATCCGCTCGCTCGCGCGCTGCTCGTCCTCGAAGGGCGCCTCGAAGATCGCGCTCGTCGGCCCGCCGTAGCGCAAAGCGCGCAGGTCGGGCGCCGGCGCCTCGGGCCAGAGCGAGAGCCCGAGCGGCAGGCCCAGCGTGAGCAGCACGACCGCCGCCGCCGCGAGCCAGCGCACGCGTCCGCGGGCCCTCGCTGCCCCTGCCCCGCGCTGCATCGCGCGATCGACGGCGCGCGCGCGCACCTCCGGCGCGAGCTTCGGCGCCTGGCCTCGGGTCGCGCGCAGCGCCTGCGCGAACGCCGCGTCGCTCCCGGCCTCCCCGCTCGCTCCCTCGTCGAGCGCGCGCGCGAGCTCGGCCGCAGCGCGCAGCTCTTCCTCGGTCGGCTCGGGCTCGTCGTCGATGTGGCTCATGGTCGGGCTCTTTCTCTCAGGTGAGGGGTCCGAAGGTCTTCTTCAACGCGGCGAGCGCGCGGTGCAGGACGACGTCGAAGGTGGGCACGGTGACGCCGAGCGCCGCCGCGCAGGCCTCGCGCGGCTGCTCTTCGAAGATGCGCAGCTCGATCGCGCGGCGATAGCGCTCGTTCAGCGCCGCGAGCGCCACCTCGAGCTGCTTCTGTCGCGACGCCAGCTCCTCGGCCTCGATCATCGCGGCCTCGGCACCCGCTTCGATCCGCGGAGGCAGCGCCGTGACTTCCGCGCCGTACCGCTCCGTCATGCGCCGCTCGGCGGCGCAGCCAGGGCCAGAGGCCCAGAGAGCCCTCCCAGCGGAAGTCGGCGATGCGCTCCACGGCGCGCGAGAGCGTGTCCTCGAGGATCTCCGCGGCCTCGGCGCGCGAGCCCACGCGGGGCAGGATGACCGCGTCGTGGAGCGGCGGGGCGAAGTGATCGAGCAGCGTCCGTAGCGCGCGCGCATCGCCGAGGGCCGCACGCGCGCAGAGCTCGCGCTCGTGCGCGACGTCCCACTCGGTGCTCGTGTCTCGGGGCCCCACGCTCGTGGTGCGCGAGGATATCCGTTCCGGCGCCAGCAATCCGCACGCCTCCGCTCGGTCGGCGGGCGCGACACGCTCATCGCCAGCCGGCGAAGCGCGCCGAGGTCGGCGCCGAGGTCTCCACGACCCACCCGCCCGAGCTCGCCTCCGGCGCGGGCGCGGGCGCGGCGAGGCTCGGCTGCGGCAAGAGCGAGGCGGTCCGTTCGAGCAGCGCGATGGGCTCGTCGAGCGAGAGCGCGCGGCCGGTCTCCCCCGCGGCCGCGAGACGTGCCTGGGCATCGCGCGCCTCCGCGAGCGCGCCCCACGCGAACGAGCCCGCGCGCATCGTGTCACCCAGGTCCACGAGGTGGCTCGCCTCGCGCACCGACCACGCGATGCGCCCGAGCGTCACGTTGCGCAGCACAGACGCGTCCACGGCCGGATCGCAGCTCGGCGCCGCATCACGCCCCAGCACGAGCTCGGTCCGCGCGACCGTCGCGCTGCTGCGATCGAGCGCCCCGAGACGCACCTCGACCGGGATCGCCACCGCGCTCGCGCCCGGCGGCAGATCGATCTCGTGCACGACGACGAGCGCTTCGTCGGCCGCCACGTCGCCGAGCGAGGTGTCGAGCGCGGAGCCGCTCTCGTGCGTGCGCTCGTCGTAGCTGCGCACCAGCGTCGCACCGGGAGGCAGGGTCACGACCACGTGCGCATCGCGCGCGGCGATCCCGGTCAGCGCCGCGAGCTCGCGCGAGAACACGCGCTCGACCTCGGCGGGGCGATCGACGTAGTGGAAGGCGCCGCCCGCGCCGTTCGCCAGCGACTCCAGCAGCGAGAAGTCGATCTGCTCGCCCATGCCGACCGTCGTCAGCGAGATGGATCGCGCGTGCAGCGCATCGGCGAGACGGCCGAGGGCCTCGGGCCGCGTCTCGCCGACGGTCGCGACGCCGTCCGAGAGCAGCACGAGCCGCGCCGGCCCGCCGCGCTGCACGCTCATGTCGCTCACGATCTGCACGCCGAGCGAGAGGCCGGCGCCGAGGTTCGTCGCGCCGTAGGCCCCGAGCGTGTCGATGGCCCCGAGGATCGTGGGGCGCGCGAGCCCGACCTCCGTGGGCGCGAGCGCCAGGTGCGCGTCGTCGGCGAAGGTGACGATCGCGATGCGATCGCGCGGGTCGAGCCCCTCGACGAAGCGAGCGAGCGCGTGCCGCACCGCGCCGATCTTGTCGCCCTCCTGCATCGAGCCGGAAAGATCGAGCACGACGACGACGTCGGTCGCCTCGCGGACGCTCGAGGCGCCTCCGCGCAGCGACACTTGGACGACCGCGCGGCCTCCGCTCGTCGAGACCTGGCTCGCGCCGAGCCGCGCGTCGACGAGGATCGGCAGCGTGGTCGTGGTGCCGGGCGCGGGCCGCGGAGCGTCCTCCTCCGCGTGCACGTCGATGAAGTCGGCCGCGCGCACCTCCTCGGCCGCGACGATCTGGCCCTCGGTCGCGGCGCGGCGGAATCGCGCGTAGGAGGCGCTGCTCCCGCCGCACCCGCTGACGAAGAGCGCGACGGTGACGAAGAAGGCGAGCGTCCAAGAGCAACGTACACGGGCCACGGGGCACCTCCGCGGGAAGAACGCGCCGAGGCGAGCGCCCTTACACCTCGCCCTGCCCGCTTCGCCGGATCGAGCGCGTCGGCCGATTTCTCCCATCGACGCGCGGCCGGCTCAGCCCCATCCTCCCGGCCATGGCACTTCCCCCCTGCGGCATCTATCGCACCAAGGGCCCCATCGGCGCCGTCCCGGCGGGCCGGCTCGTCTACTTCCACAACCACGGCAACCCGGGCGCGGGCATCTATCTCCCCGAGCGCTGGGAAGGCAATCGCGCGCGCTTCTCGCCGAACGGCCACTCGCTCCCCGACGAGGCCGCCGCCGCGAACCTCGAGCCGCTCTCGGCCGAGGGCTTCTATTGCGTGACCGAGCCCTTTCACTGCTGCGACAAGAAGTGCCGCCTCTTCGAGCCCTCGCTGCTCGTGCAGCTCGGCTACGACGGAGCGGCCACGCCGATCCTCTTCGTGCCCGAGCTGGACGGCCCGAAGATGGCGCTGCCGGAGCGCGGTGTGCGCATCGAGGCGAACTGCTTCGACAAGATGGTGCCCCTCCTCGTCGCGCAGAAGCCGCGCCCGCAGGACGGGAGCGAGCTCGTCCTGCACTGACGGCGGCCCACGACGTGGCGGCCTACGTCTGCGCCCGGTGCACGCGCGGCTTCGAGAGCACGAGCGAAGTGCCTCGCTGCCCGACGTGCCTGCGCAAGAGCAGCGTGCGGGCCGCCGACGACTCGGAGATCGCACGCCTCGCACGCGGCGAGTCGACGGGCACGGCGGGCGCCCGGGCGGGGCTGCTCCTGACCACGCTCGCCCTGGCCGCCCCCGGGCTCGCGGGGATCTCGCTCTTCTGGCGCCCTCTGCTCGAGCGCGGGCTGGCGCTTCCCGCCGTGGCGGGGGAGCTCGTCGCGGTCTCGGTGTGGTCGCGCGCGGCGCTGGCGCCCGCCGATCCCGCGCGGCCGCTCGCGGCCTACGTGCCGCGGGCCGCGATCGGCGCGGCGCTCGGCGCGTGGGCGTTCGTCGCGGGAGCGATCGGCGCGCAGGCCGGGTCGGACGCCCCACTCTTCACGGTCGGCATCGCCGTGGTGCTGTTCGGGGGGGGTGTCGTCGCCGCCCTCCAGTGGCTCCGCGACCGCGAGAGCCCCGTCGAGCGCACGTCGGGCAAGTGGCGCTGAGCACGCGCCCGATCGGCGCCGACCCAGCACGCGCCCGGGCGGCGCGGTGTGCAGCGGCTTCACGGCCCGATGTGCAGGGCGTTACCCAGTGGCACGGCCTGGCCCGATCGCGATCGCGAGAATCCGCGGGTTTTCGCGTGTGAGGTTCGGCACGGGCCCTGCTGGAGGGGGCGTCCATGCGCACGCCCGCGTTCCTCGCCAGTGTCCTCGCCCTGCTCGGTGGCTGCCGTCCGCCGGACACCCTGGCCCCGCCGCCGAATCCGTACACCGGCTACGCGGGCCTCCCCCCGGAGACCACGGGGATGTACATCGACGCCCGCGCGGCCTCGATCGTCACCGCCCGCGAGACGCCTCCGCCGATCTCGGGCGGAACGCTGGCGGCGTCGGCCGACGGGCGCCTGCTCGTCGCCGCCGATCCGGATCGCGACCGGGTCGTCCTCGTCGACGTCGCGACGGGCGAGGCCACGCCGCTCGCGGTCCCGGCCGGATCGGAGCCCGGGCGCGTCGTCATCGACGATGCCGGCGCCCGCGCGCACGTGGTGCTCCGCGGAAGCGGGGAGGTCCTCACGATCCACCTCGACGGCGCCCCGCTGCCGACGCGCCGGACCGTGTGCCCGGCCCCGCGCGGCATCGCCGTGGACGCGGCGCGCAGCCTGGTGCGCGTGGCGTGCCGGGACGGCCAGCTCGTCAGCTTCGAGTCGACCTCGAGCGCGCCCGCGAGCTCGATCCAGACCGGCCTCGACGACCTGCGCGACGTGATCGTGCGCGGCGACGAGCTCGTGGTCTCGCGCTTCCGCGCCGCCGAGCTCGTGCGTCTCGACGCGAGCACGGGCACCGAGCTCGGCGTCTCGCACGTCACGCCGACCTCGAGCGTGTCGCCGACGCAGGTCGATGCGCAGGGCAACCTCGCGCAGTTCCGCCCCTCGGTGATGTGGCGCGCGATCCCGATGGGCGACGCGATCCTCGTCTCGCACCAGCGCTCGAGCGACGGCGAGCTCAACCTCGCGCCCGGCGCCTACTACTCGACCGGCGTCTGCAGCGGCTCGATCGTGCAGTCGGCGGCGACCATCTTCGACGGAGAGAGCCTCACGCCCATCGACACGCCGAACCTCGCGGGCGCGACGCTCCCGGTGGACATCGCGCGCAGCGGGGCGGGGGAGATCGCGGTCGTGGCCGCCGGCGTCGAGAACACCGACTTCGCGCCGAGCGTCACGCGCTTCCAGGTCGCCTCGCTCCGCAGCGGCGGGTCCTCGTCGTTCGGCGGCTGTCTCTACGGCGACGGCTACTACGACTACTACGGCACCGGCGAGACGCGCGTCGACGTGGAGCACACGCCCAACGCGATCGCCGCAGTGTACCTGCCCGACGGCCGTCTGGTGGTGCAGGGCCGCGAGCCCGCGCAGATCCGCATCGAGGTGCCCGGCGAGGGCGACGACACCGTCGTCGCGCTCGGAGGTGGGTCGGCGTTCGACACCGGCCACGCGTTCTTCCACGGCGATGCTGGCCGCGGCACGGCCTGCGCGTCCTGCCACCCCGAGGGCGGCGACGACGGGCGGGTGTGGCACTTCGCGGGGGTCGGCGACCGCCGCACGCCGCACGTCCCGCAGGGCTTCCTCGAGACTGCCCCCTTCCACTGGGACGGCGACCTTCCGGGCATCGACGACCTCATGGGGACGGTCTTCACGCAGCGCATGGGCGGCCCGGCGGTCGACACCGCGCACGCGAGCGCGATCGGCCACTGGCTCGATACCCGCCCGACCCAGCTGCCCCGCGCCAGCCAGTCGAGCGCGAGCGTCGCGCGCGGCGCGCAGGTGTTCGAAGAGGCCGGCTGCGCCAGCTGTCACTCCGGCGCGATGCTGACCAACAACCAGTCGGTCGACGTCGGCACCGGCCGCGCGCTGCAGGTGCCCTCGCTGATCGGCGTCGCGCGGGCGCTCCCCGTGATGCACGACGGCTGCGCGCACACGCTCGCCGAGCGCTTCGACCCGGCGTGCGGCGGCCGGGCGCACGGCGCGATCCTCGGTGTCGACGATCCGCGCGTCCCCGACCTGGTCGCCTACCTCGAGACGCTCTGAAGCGCGCGCGATGGCGCGGTGAACGAACGAGAGCCCGGGACGAGAGCCCCGGGCTTCTTCGTTTCCGTCTTCGCGCCGCTACATGAGCGAGCGAGATTCGTGATCACCACGAATCACTCGCGAATGCAGCGTCGCGACGGATGTCGCGACGGACAGGTGGGCGAGGCAGCCCGATTCACTCCGGCGGCCGAGGAGGACGGACGTTCCTCCTTCGCGAATCGTCCACATCCGCGACCGGTGATGTCGCGCCGATCAGGCGGCGATGCGCGTGGGCGGTGCGAGCTCGACCGGGTCGGTCGCCGCCCCGAGGCTGCCGTCGAGCCCCGAGACGTGCTCGAACTCCACCGGCGGCGCCTCGCTCGGGGCCTTCGCCGCGCCGTGCGCGATCGTCGCCGGGCGGTCCTCGATCCCGAGCACGCTCATCGCGCGGTTCAGGGCTCCGGTGACGCGCTCGACGAAGTCCTGGCGACGCTCCTCGCGGCGCTCACGCGCCAGCCGGGTCAGCGCCGTCTGCATCGTGTCCACCACGCGCCGATGGCACTCGTCGACCCACTTCTCGTCGGCCGCCGCCTCTTCACCGGTCCAGGCGAAGTGGATCGGCGCGAGCACCTCCGAGCGGATCCGGGTCGGCATCGGCACGTACGGCGGCGGCACCCCGAACGTGAGGCCCCACGGGAACGAGAGGATGGTCGGACGCACGTTCACGCGCGCCCAGCGGTCCAGGCCGAGCGCCCGCGCGACGTTGCCGCCGTCGTCGAGCACGACGAAGGCCGAGTGTGCCCCCGCGGTGACGATCGGCGAGATCGGGACGCCCGCGCGCAGCGCGAGCTTCACGTAGCCGCGACGCTGGCCGAAGACGATCTTGTCGCGCTGCGAGAACGGGCGCATCACCTCGACGTCGCCCCCGGGATAGACGAGCGCCTTGTGGCCCGCCGCGAGGATCCGCTCGGCCGTTCCGGCGCGGGCGCGGACGGCGCCGAGCGGGCAGAGCATCCGGTTCAGCGCCGGCGCCTTGAGCGCGAGGTCGTGCGCGAGCGCGAAGGGGAGATCGTCCAGCCCCCGCTGCCGGAAGATGGCGCTGGCGACGATGAAGACGTCGGGCATCAGCACGCCGGCGTTGTGGTTCGCCACGTAGAGCGTGGGCCCGCTCGGGATCCGCTGCAGCCCCGACACGCGCGGGTGGAAGAAGCGCTCCAGCACCGGATCCATGCGATCGAGGAACTCGGCGATCTTCGCGGGATCGCGGTTCTCGAGCGAATCGGGGTCGTAGAGCGGAAAGGTCACGGTGGCTCCGGAGCGCTGGAGGACGGGGGATCGTGCTCTCAACGCTTGCGTCGACAAGATTGTGCCCACAAGCGTTTCCCGAACAAGCGGGATCGCCGGCCGTGACGAAAGAATTTCCGTTCGGGGGCGAGCCTCGGCCGAGACCGAGCGGCTCACTCGGGGTCGGGTGAGCGCCTGCGCGGAAGCCCAAGCAGCAGGCGGGCCAAGAGCGAGAGCCCGACAATCGCGGCGAGCGCGCCCCCGAGCGTCGGATTCCCGTACGGCACCTCGACGGAATGCAGACACCCGAGCACGCCGGCGGCGTAGGCGAGCCGGTGGAGCGCAGACCAGGCCCGGACGCGGAGCCCGCGCTGGAGGGCCGGGAACGAGGTGGCCAAGAGTGGCAGGAGCAGCGCCAGGGCGAGCGCCCCGTGCCGCATCCAGGGCAGGCGTGCGATCGGGGCAAACGACCACGTCGGCAGGTACGCCGCGAGCGCGAGCGAGGCGTGCGCCAGCGCCGCGAGTGCGCTCGCGATGCCCATGCCGCGCCGCGCCGAGCGGATGGCGAGGCGCCGCTCGCCGGCGAGCAGACGGGAGACCGGGGTCGCGAGCAGCGTCAGGACGAGCGCCGCGAGCGCCCCGGCGCCGGTGAGCTGCGCGAGGCCGTGCCCCGTCGGCGCGCCGATCGCCGCGACGAGCCCCACCGCGCCGGCGAGGGCCAGGCAGAGCACGAGCATGCGGCGCTCCTGACTCACAGCGACCTCAAGAACGCGACGAGCCGCTCGCGATCGGCCGACGAGAGGGCGCGGGTGTGGCCGTGGCGGTCCGCGGCGTTCGCGTCGCCGACGACGGCCTCGAGCGTCGCGGCGCGCCCGTCGTTGAGATACGGCGCGCTCACCGCGACGCTGCGCAGCGAGGGCACGTCGAGCGAGCGCCCCTCCCCACCGGCACGCGGCGCGTCGGGGAAGACCGACTCCACGGCGTGCAGCCCGAGCGAAGTGAAGGCCGGCGCGGCATGACAGTCCGGGCAGCCGCTCCGGACGAAGACGTCGAGGCCCGCGCGCTCGCGCTCGAGATCTCGCGCCACGTACGTCGGCGGTGGCGGCAACGTGTCGAGCCAGGCCTCGATCGTGGCGCCGCGATCGCCGGCGGGCTCGCGGTAGCCGCGGTACTCGAGCCGAGCGACCTCCATGAGATCGGCGATGCGCGGGTAGCTGCCGTCGCGGAGAAACGGCGCCGTCCCGACGAGGCCGCGCGTATCGAGGGTCGGCGCCGCGACGCGGCCGCCGATGTTGTGCGTGGCGCCGTCGGTGCCGCCGTACGGGTGACAGCTGTGGCACGACACGCCCGAGCGCGTCGCCTCGTAGAACGCGCGCTCTCCGTAGCGCAGGCGCAAGCTGCCCTGGTCGCGCGCGAGCAGCTCGCGGTCGGTGAAAGACAGGGCGAAGCGACGGCGGAGTGAGCCGTCCGCCCCGAGGTGGAGGATCGAGCCACTCGAGGGCGAGGTGACCAGGAGCGTGCCGTCCGCCAGCTCGACCACCCCGTGCGGCGCCGAGGCGCCGAGCGCGCCGACGTCGATCACGCGCGGAGCCGGGCCGCCGAGCTCCTCGATCTCGCCGGTACCCCCGAACGCGACCCACGTCGTTCCGCGGCGGGTGCGGAACAGGCCCAGCGGGCCCGCCCCGCGGTCGACGTCGCCGGCGTGGTCCTGGCGCTCGGTGCGGAAAGCCGTGGCTCGGTCCTCGACGAGCGCGAGCGTGTGCGCGTCGAACGTCGCGACGCGATCGGCGACGAAGTGATTGCCGAGCCCGGCGTGCCCGTCCTCGGTGAAGTCCCCGAGCGCGGCGACGAGGCGGTCTCCCTCGTCGTCGAGCGCCACGAACGTCGGAGGACCGGCGAGCCTCCGGGACGCGGCAATCCAGAGCTCGGTGCCGCGCTCTTCGACGCGAACGAGCGCGGCCGGGCTCCGCATCGCCACGATCATCCCGTCGCCGCCGGGCGCCGACGCGACGAAGAGCGGCGTACCCTCGAGCGCGAGCGTGTCGAGCGCCGGGCTCGGTCCTTCGCGCAACACGAGCGCTCGCCCGTGCACGACACCGATGCCCACCGCGCCGGGCCCACCCTGCGAGGCCCGGCTCCGAACGCCCCCGCCATCGCGCCGGTAGAGCTCGGTCGACCAGCGATGGGCGACCACGAGCGCGCCGTCGTCGCTCACCGCGCAGTCCGTCGGGCCGTCGAGGACGCTCACGTGCTCGAGCGCGATCTCCGGGTCGAGGGTGACGACGAGCACCTCGTCGAGCTCCTCGTCGGGAATGCACGCGCGCCGTCCATCCGGCGAGACGCGCGGCCAGCGCGGGTGAGGGGACGGGGTCGCCGCCAACATCTCGCGCTCGGTGAGCGTTCCGTCGACGTCGAGGCTCGCCGTCGCGCGATGGGCGTCGGCGAGGGGGCCGCCCTGCATGCGCGGGTCGTAGTCGACGCGGAAGACGCCGTGGCCGAGCGCGTCGGCCTCGATCCAGTCGGCGCGCTCGTCGAGCCGGACGCGCACGTGCGCACCGTCGGCACGGACGAAGAAGGTCTGAGGCCGATCGCCCACGACGAGCGCCGGCGCGATCGCGGGAAGCCCGGTGAGCGATCGGCGGTCGGGCAGCTGCGCGGCGAGCGTGGTGAGC
>JBGALT010000313.1:0-4438 GCA_044223665.1 Sandaracinaceae bacterium
CGGCCCCAAGGCCGTTCCGCTCCGTCCTCGGGCTCGGCGACGCCTGAAGGCCGGTCTCGCGACGCGACATGCATGAGGCGTCGACCGTTCTGCGCAGCAGTCTCGTCGCAAGACTTCACCCCCTCCGTGGATCACACCCGGCGGCTCGGCGGCGCCGCTCCACCGGCGCCGGGCCTCGACCGCTGGCTGCGCACCCGCGTCGGAGCTTCAGCTCCGCGCCAGCGCGCGCACGAGCGCCCGGGCCTCGTCCATGCTCGCCGCGGCGACGAGGAAGCCGTGATCGCGGCGGATCCACGTGCGGTGCCGCGGGTAGGGCGCGTCGACGAGCATCGCTCGGGTGGCGGCGAGGTCCTCGCGCGTGCCGAACGTCGTCGCCTCGAGGGAGATCGGCAGGCCGAGGCGCGCGGCGTCGGCCTCGGTCGAGAGCGCGTGCCCGTGCAAGGTCGCCCGCGCGCCGCACGCGAGAGCACACGCGTGGAGCGCGATGTCGCTCGTCGGCTCGCGGCCCTCCTCGCCCCGGAAGACGACGCGGAACCCATCCGGATCGAAGGACAGCACCTCGACGATCGCGGGCTCGCCGGGGCGACGCGCGCTCGCCGACGTGAGGAAGCGCCCACCCTCGAGCGCGAGCGCGCCGTTGCCGGCGACGCCACCGTCCCCGAGCAGCGGCGCGAGGCCCAGCGCCTCCAGCTCGAGGAGCGCGCCCGTGAGGACGTCCGCCTGCGCGAGCGCGTCGGCGCTCAAGAGGCCCACGCGCTCGCCCGCGAAGCGCGCCCGCCGCTCTCCCGAGACCACTCGCTCCATCGCGACGGACGATACGCTCCGGCGCGCATGTTCGCTCTGCTCGCCGTCGTGCTCGCCTGGCCGCTCGCGGCCGTCGCGCTCTCGCGTCTGGGGCGCTCGTGGCCCCAGCACGACGCGCGCTTCGACGCGATCGTGGTCCTGGGCTGCCGCGTCCGCGCCGACGGGACCGCGAGCCCCGCGCTGGCACGCCGGATCGAGCTCGGCTGCCGGCTGCTCGGCGAGGGCCTCGCGCCGAGGTTGGTCGTCACGGGCGGTCGCGTCGGGGGCCCGATCTCCGAGGCCGAGGCCGCGCGCCGGGTCATCGACCAGCGCGGGCTCGCACCGCTCGACCGCATCGTCCTCGAGGCGGAGGCGCGCACCACGAACGAGAACGCCGAGAAGACGAGGCGTCTTCTCGGCGACGTGCGCGTGCTCGTCGTGACGAGCGATTGGCATACTCCCCGGGCGCGTCGGGTCTTCGCGCGCCACTTCCGCGTGGTGGCGACGGCGGGCGCCGAGGGCGGGATGAAGGGAGCCCTTCGCGAGGTACCGCTCTTCGCGCTCTCGCTCGCCCGCCCTGGCGCCGCGTCGCGGCGTCAGTAGCCCTGGATCACGCTCATCGCTTCGTCGTGCATCTCGTAGACGGCCGCCGGCGGAGCGGGCGCATCGCCACTGCTTCCCGAGGCCATCGACGGCAGGTAGCCCTCGAGGACCCGCATCGACGCGGCCCGCTGGGCCATCTGGGGATCGCTCTCGAGCGTCGCGTACTGCTCGGTCTGCGCGGCGGCCTGCGCGAGCACCGCGCGCGCCTCTTCGACGTTGCCGGTGCGTGCCATCGCGATCGCCCGGATGGTCACCTCGGCGGCCATCAGGTTGGCGGCGTCGCGCTCGACCGAGGGATCGCGACCCGTGGCGAACTCTTCGTCCGAGCCCGTCGCGTGCGCACCGAGGAAGAGGCGCCGCTCGAGGCTCCCCGCGCCGTCGACGGCGTCGTCGAAGTGGAGCACGGCGTCGAGCAGCTCGACCGTGGCGCCGTCGCGGCGCGCCTGCGTCTGCATCCGCACGAGCACGTCGCGCCCGTCGCCCTCGGAGAGATCGCCGATCTCCACCCGCACGCTGTTCCCGTACTGCGAGGTCGCCGGGCCGACGACACCGACGATCGACACGCCCGGGCCGGGCGAGAGCTCGACGTAGGCCCCGCGCGCCACCGTGCGCACGAGGCGCAGGACCTCCTCGCGGAACACCGACGCGACGGCCGACGACTCTTCGACGGCGTGGAAGCCGCCGCCGCTGCGCTGCGCGATGGCGCCGAGCAGGGACTCGTCGTAGTCGACGCCGAGCCCGAGCGCCGTGATCGCGATCGAGCGCTCGCCGGCCGCCTGCGCCATCGCCTCGATCCCGGACGGATCGTTGGGCACGCCGTCGGAGAGCAGCACCACGCGGTTGACCCCGGTCGGGTCCCAGTGGCGCACCACCTCTTCGAGGCCGGCCGTGAGGCCGCCGCGGAGGTCTGTGGTGCCGCTGGCGACCATGCGATCGATCGCCGTCCCGAGCTGATCCATCGAGTGCGCGTCGATGACGGTGGAGGGAAGCAGCACCTCGGTCGACGACGAGAACGCGACGACCGCGAGGCGATCGCCGGGCTCGAGCTGCGAGAGCAGAGCCCGCGTCGCGGCGCGCGCGTCGCCGATGGGGGCGCCCTCCATCGAGCCGGAGGTGTCGATCACGACCGCGAGGTTGATCGGCGGTCGATGCGCGCCGCGCACCGCGGAGGCGTCGATGTGCAGACGCGCCAGCACCTCGTTCGATTCACCCGCGTGCACGAAGCGGTTGCCCAAGGACCCCGTCATCGCGATCACCTCGGGGTCGCGCCCCGGCGGGCGCACGTCCGTGCCTCCGCAGCCTCCGATCACCCACGAAGCCAAGCTCGCGCACCCGAGCGCGAGCGCCCTCACGACGCTCTTCCGCATACCCGTCTCCTCGGCGCCGCGCTCGGAAGGTCGAGGCGTGCGCTCGCCAGTCCGACGGGCGGCCGCGGATTTCGGTCTGCTCGACGTACTTCGTCGGCGGCTCCGGAAAAGAGTGCTCGCCCGACGGCTGGGACGAGGTGGATCGCCGCGGGGACGCTCGCGAAAGGTGGGCGATCAGCGAGCCTGGAAGGTCGAGATCTTCTGGAGCTCCTCGAAGAGCTCCTTCTCGCGCTCGGAGAGCGTGGTCGGCACCGCGATCTCGACGACGGCGAACAGGTCGCCGCGCTCGCCGTTCTCCTGCGGATAGCCCTTGCCGCGGAGGCGGATGCGCCGCCCCGAGGACGTGCCGGGCGGAACCTTCAGCTTCACCTCGCCGTCGAGCGTGCCGAGCGCGGCCGTCGTGCCGAGCGCCGCTTCCCAGGGCGCGACCGGGAGCGAGGTGACGAGATCGGTGCCCTCGAACCGGAACTCTCCGTCGGGCACGAGCTTGACCGTGAGATAGAGGTCGCCGGGGCCGCGCGGGCCGGGCTGTCCTTTGCCCGCCAGCCGGATGCGCTGCCCGTCGCGCACGCCCGCGGGCACCTTGAGCGTGATGCGCGTCGTCTCGCCGTCGCCCGCGAGCCCGATCTCGCGCGAGCCTCCGCGGAACGCGTCGGCGATGCCCATCTCGTAGGTCGACTCCACGTCGCGGCCGCGCGGTGGCTGCCGCCGCGCGCCGCCGAAGCCGCCCCGCCCGCCCATCCCGGGGATGCCGCCGAAACCGACGGACTGCGCACCTCCGCCGGCGAACATCTGCTCGAAGATCGACTGCAGATCGTTCGGATCGATCGTGCCGCCGTTGCCACCGAGCCCGCCGAAGTCGAAGCGTACGTTCTCGGCGCCGGGAGGCGGCTGCCGTCCCTCCGAGATCGCCTTCCACGCCGGACCATACTGATCGTAGAGCGCGCGCTTCTTGTCGTCCTTGAGGACCTCGTAGGCCTCGTTGATCTCCTTGAAGCGCTCCTCGGCCTTCGCTTCCTTGTTCCGATCGGGGTGGTACTTCCGCGCGAGCGTGCGAAACGCCTTCTGCAGGTCGTCCGCGCTGGCCGAGCGGGGCACGCCGAGCAGCTCGTAGTAGTCCTTGTAGCTCACGTTCCCGCGTCCCTCGTCCGCCCAACGTGGCCACGATGGCGCGATGCACAACCCGTCACGGAGGCGGCGGCTCCACGGGCGGCGGATCGGCGAGATCGCTGGACAAGGGCGCCTCGCCCGGAAGGGCAGGCTCGACGCGGACGGGGCGCGGGGCATCGTCGCCGGTGCTCGTCTCCGTCGAGGGGATTCGTACGGGGCGCGGCGCATCGCTCGCCGTCGTCGTGCTGGCCGGCGGTGGAGCCGAGCCTCCGCACCCCGGCCCGCACGCGGCGAGCAGCGCGACGATCGTGAGGAGCGCGAGCGGGCGGGCCGTCGTCGTCAACGTTCCTCCAGCTGCAGGTGGCGTCGCGCCTCGTTCTCGTCGAACGTGATGACCTCGTGATCGGCGGTGTGGTCCTCGAGCGAGGTGCGACGCTGCTGCATGGCCACGGTCGCGCTGTCGCAGAGCACGACGCGCGCGGTGAAGCCCGGCAGCGACTGTGCCGCGCGCTTGACGTCCGAGAACAGCTGCGCCGACTCGGGATCGAGAGGCATCAGGCCGCGCAGATCGGTGA
>JBGALT010000074.1:0-37031 GCA_044223665.1 Sandaracinaceae bacterium
CACGGTGACGGAGCTGGTCGCACGCGCTCGCCTCGCGGCTGCGACCGCCGAGGATGTGCAGGACGTGTGCGCGCCTCTCGAGATCGCGGGAGGCCTGCGCGTCGATGCTCTCTCGCTGGAAGCCGATGCCTTCGACCTGGCGGCCAGTCGCATTCGAGCCGATGAGATGCCCCTGCCGGCCGACCTGCAGGCGCAGTTCGCAGGCGCGAGCGCAGCGCTTCGATCCGAGCTGCTCGCAGCATTCCGCCGACAGGCGCAGGCATCCCTCGCTGGGATGATTCGTCGGCTCTACTGCCACGCCGTCCGGTCCTACACGCGACTGCTCGCCTTCGACCCGACGAATGCGCGCGCACGGGCGCAGCTCGCCGCCTACGGCGACGAATTCGTCCAGAGCTGCGCCTCTCGCTGAGGTCGTCGCTCAGCCGACCGAGCGGAGCGCCTCGCCGATGCGCGGGAGCGCGTCGTCGATGTCGCGCATCGAGACGGCGCCGACGCTGAGGCGGAACCAGCCCTCGTCGCCCGGGTAGCCGAACGCCTGGAAGGGCACGACGCCGACGCCCGCCGCCTCGAGGAGCAGCTTGCGCACGTCCTCGTTCGTCTCGAGGGTCTTGCCCGCCGCGGTCTTCTTGCCGAACGGGTGAACGCGCACCGTCAGGTAGATCGCGCCTTCGGGCGAGAGCGAGTCGACCGGCAGGCCCGCGGCCTTGAGCTTCTGGAAGCCCTCGTGCAGCGCGTCGAGGCGCACGGCGAGCTCCTTGCGGAGCGTGCCGAGGTAGCTCGTGATCGCGCCCGTGTCGTCGAGCAGCTTCGCGGTCGCGATCTGCTCGGCGCGCGGCGCCCACGCGCCAACGTGGCCGAGGATCGCGCTCATGCGGTCGATCACGTCGACGGGGCCCACGGCCCAGCCCACGCGGACGCCCGTCGCGGCGAACGCCTTGCTGATGCCGTCGACGAAGATCGTGTAGCGCGCCATCTCGGGGAGCAGCTCCGGCGGCGTGTGGTGCTTGGTCCCGTGCGCCGTGAGCATCCAGTAGATGTGGTCGTACATCAGGTAGACGGGGCGCTGGCCGTTGCGCTCGCGCGTCTCGTTCTCCTTCACGATCGCTTCCGAGATCCCGAGCACCATGTCGCGGCTCATCGCCGTGCCCGTCGGGTTGAGCGGCGAGTTCAGGCAGACCAGGCGCGCGGTCGGGAGCGCCTCGACCAGGCTGTCGCGCGTCGGCAGGAAGCGGCTCTCCGGGCCGCACTTCACGGTGACGCCCTTGGCGCCGAGCATCGTGACGTAGTGGTTGTTGTTCCAGCTCGGCACCGGATAGACGACCTCGTCGCCCTCGGCGACGACCGCGCGGTAGATGCCGTAGATCACCGGGCGCGCGCCCGACGCGATCAGGATCGACTCGAGCGGGAGCTTCAGGCCGAGGTCGCGCTCGTAGAAGCGCTGCACGGCGGCGCGCAGCTCCGGCATGCCGTTCGAGGGCGGATAGTTCGTCTCGTGCGCGGCGTAGGCGTCGGTGATGTTCTTGCGCAGCACCTCGGGGATCGGGAACTGCTTCGGATCGAAGTCGCCGACCGTCAGGTTGCAGACCGGCTGGCCCTTGGCCATCAGCGCGCGGATCTCCGCAGCGATCTTCAAGATCTCGGAGCCGACGAGCTTGGCGGCCATCGGAGAGACACGGTCCTTGGGAGCCGCGGAGGAACGAACGAACGCGGAGAGATCAGTCGCCATGGGCGCGATGCTGACACGAACGCTCGGTACGACGGGAGACCGCGTTGGGAAAGCTCACGGATCCAACGCGCCGCGTCGCGCGCGCTGCGTCATGGGCGGGCGCGGGGCGCGCTGGCGCCGGGCGTGTCGACGCCCTCGAGCGTGAAGCCGCTCGTGCGATCGACCTCGCGCACCACGATGGGCGTGCCTTGATCGGCGATCCAGAGCTCGACGCCGTCGCCCCGCGCGTGGATGACGGGCACGTCGACGGGGCGGCCGTCGACGGGAACACGCAGCGTCTCGCGCGCGACCGGAACGAGCGCGACCTCGCGGGCGTGCGTGCTCATGCGAAAGAGCGTGCGCTGGTGGCGCGCGAGCGAGTCGAGCGCGCCGCGCGAGACGAGGAACGCCGGCAGCCCTCGCTCGTGCGAGGCGGGGCGATCACAACGATCGATGCCGTACTCGTCGCGCCCGCTCGCGAGCGTGGGCGCATCGACGACCCCGGTGGTCGGCGAGGCCAGTGCGCGCGCCGGCTCGACGTGGCCACAGCCGAGCTCGAAGGCGAGCGTGTCGCCCGTCTCGATGACCGCCACCGTGAGCTCGCTCGGCACGCGCGGGTCCGCCGACGTGTAGTAGAGGCGCGCCCCGCGCGTGACCGGAAGCACGCCCGCGCCGGTGTCGGAGGCCACGGACGAGCCCCGGCCCTGGGCACCGCCGCATCCGAGGGTGAGCATGCCGAGCGCCGCCCACACTCCGAGCCCTCCGAGAAGCCGTGCTGGGCGTGTCATGCATGGTTCGTTGCCGATGGAGGCAGGAACGTTCGTGGGCCTCACCGATCGCGGAGGGATCACGCCGCCGAGCGCGACCGCCTGCGCGCCGTCGGACGATGGACTACCGTCTTTTCCGCCTCCGATGACCGCACGCATCGCCTATCGCCTCGTGACCGACCGGCTCGAGCTTCGCTGCTGGGAACCGGGCGACGCTGCACCACTCCTCGACGTGATCGGACGGAGCAAGCCAGAGCTGGAGATCTTTCTCCCCTGGGCGCGGCAGGAGCCGACCTCGCTCGACCAGAAGATCGAGCTCCTGCGGACCTTTCGCGGCCGCTTCGATCTCGGGATGGACTTCGCGTACGGCGTGTTCTTGCGCGAGACGGGCGAGGTCGTGGGTGGCAACGGGCTCATGCCCCGCATCGGCACGGGCGGCCTCGAGATCGGCTACTGGACCGCGACGCACCACGCCGGCAAGGGCTACTGCACCGAGGGCACGGCCGCGCTCACCCACCACGCGCTCGTCACGCTCGGGATGGATCGCGTGGAGATCCACTGCGAGCCGCAGAACGGCCCGAGCAACGCCATCCCGAAGAAGCTCGGCTTCGAGCGCGAAGGTGTGCTGCGCCGCCGCTATCCCTATGCGGACAACGATCTGCGCGACACGGTCATCTGGACGCTCTTCCGCGAGCGGCTGCCGCGCGCCGACAAGGTGAACTGGGCGCGCTACGACGCGTTCGACTTCGCGGGTCGCAAGCTCCCGTGATCAGCCGAGCGCGAGGTACGTGCGTGCACCGCCGGCGCGCTTGGTGATCTCGAAGCGGCGGCCGGTGAAGGCCGCGATGACGGCGTCGTTCGTGCGGGCGTGGAGCGAGAGCTCGTCGCAGTCGAAGCTGCCGCGGCCCGCGAGCGCGATCGGCAGCATGAGCTGGTCGGCGAGGTGCTCCTCGACGCTCGCGCCCGAGGCGCGCCAGCGCGCGAAGCGCTCGGCGATGGCGGTGCCGACGTCCTCGGCGCGCACGCTCGGCTGGCCGATGCCGCTGAAGACGTTGGTGACGCTGGCTCCGTCGTCGCGCGCGACGAGCCAGGCCGCGTTGCCGGGGCCGGGGCTGCGCACGGTCGCCGTGGCACGCGTCATCGGGTGATCGGGCAGCGCCTCGGCGAGCGCCACGAGCTCGCGACGCGCCACGTTCTCCGAGAGGTCGCTGACGACGGCGTGCGCCGACAGCGAGAGCGCGCCACTCGCGCTCGGGAGATGGAGCGGCGCGAGCGTGGACGGCTTCGTCTCCAGCACGACGACGCCGCCGCCGGCGGGATGGAACCCGTGCGCCTCGAGCGAGAGCGTGAGCTCGGCGCCCATCGTGGAGAGGAGCGGGATCCACGCTTCCTGGAGGAAGGGCGCGATCGGCGCCCAGAGCGCGTGCGTGCCGCCACGCACCACGACGCGCGCGGGCGAGCTCGCCGCGAGCAGCGGGAGCGCGATCGTCTGCACGACGAGGCCGACCGAGCCGGCGCTGCCGACGTCGAGCTCGTGCTCGCCGGCCGCGACGGTCTTCGGATGGAACGCGAGGCGCGTGCTGCCGAGAACGGCGCCCTCGACCTCGGCGCATGAGATCGCCGCCGCCGCCTTCACGCACGTGAGGTGCTGACGCAAGAGGCCCGGCTTCTTGCGACCGGCGCGGATGCGCTCGATCACGAAGGGCGTGCCCGTGACGATCGAGAGCGCGAGCGAGGAGCGCAAGATCTGCCCGCCGCCCTCGCCGGCGCTACCGTCGATCACGATCGGCGCGTGCGCGCTGGCCGCGCGGAGGACCACGTCGATCGAGGGCGCGATCGCCTCGTCTTCGGTCTCGGCGCTCGGCGCGAGCGGAGCCGGCGCCCCGAGCCGCGCGTGCGCGACCACGCCATCCTCCTTGCTCCAGAGGACGACGCCGTCCGCGCCGCGCACGGCGACGAAGCGGTGGTACGGCACGAAGATCGTGTCTCCGTCGCCCTCCGGGTCCTCCGAGACGAGCTCGACCCCGCCCGGGCGGACGAGCGCGACGCGCGCGCCCGACACGACGCGCCGATCACCCGGTGCGCCGCGATGGACGAGCTCGAGCTCGAGCGCGTGCAGCGATCCGTCGCGCCAGCGCGCCCCGTTCAAGATCTCTCGGATACCGATGCCAGACACGACGGACCTCCTTTCTCAGGCGCGCTTGGACGCGCGCGCTCGTCATCCCTTCACACACACGAGCTGACGCAGCGTGTGGACGATCTCCACCAGATCCTGCTGCGCCGCCATGACGGCGTCGATGTCCTTGTAGGCCATCGGCGTTTCATCGATCACGTCGGCGTCCTTGCGGCACTCGATGCCGGCGGTCGCCCGCGCGTGGTCCTCGAGCGTGAACCGGCGCTTGGCCTCGGTGCGGCTCATCGCGCGGCCCGCGCCGTGCGAGCAGGAGCAGAAGCTCTCGGCGTGACCCTTGCCGCGCACGATGTACGAGCGCGTTCCCATCGAGCCCGGGATGATGCCGAGCTCGCCGAGGCCTGCACGCACCGCGCCCTTGCGCGTCACGAAGACGTCGGCGCCGAAGTGGTGCTCCTTCGCGACGTAGTTGTGGTGGCAGTTCACCGCCATCTCGCCCGTGGTGAAGTCGCCGAGCACGCCGCGGAGCGCGCCGAGCGTGCGCTGCATCATCACCTCGCGGTTGAGGCGCGCGAAGCGCTGCGCCCAGTCGACCGCCTCGACGTAGTCGTCGAAGTGCTTCGTTCCCTCGGGGAGGTAGGCGAGGTCCTGGTCGGGCAGATTCACCTGCCACGTGCGCATGTCCTGCTTGGCGAGCTCGATGAAGTAGCTCCCGATGCGGTTGCCGACGCCGCGCGAGCCGGAGTGCAGCATCACCCAGACCGCGCCCGCCTCGTCGAGGCAGAGCTCGATGAAGTGGTTGCCCGTGCCGAGCGTGCCGAGGTGCACCGCGTGGTTCGTCTTCTCGAGCGCCGCGTGCTTCTGCACCAGGCGCGCGAAGTCGGGCGCGAGCGCGCTCGCCCACGTCCCCGCGACGTCGTCCGGGATCTCACCCCACGCGCCCTCGTCGCGGCCCGAGCGTCGGCTCGTGCGCCCGTGCGGCACCGCCGCCTCGATCGCCGAGCGCGCCGCCGCGAGGTCGTCGGGCAGGTGCTCGGCGCGGAGCGACGTGCGCACCGCCATCATGCCGCAGCCGAGGTCCACTCCGACCGCGGCCGGGATGATCGCGCGCCGCGTGGGGATGACCGAGCCGACCGTCGCGCCGATCCCGAAGTGGACGTCCGGCATGACGGCGACCCAGCCGTGCACGAAGGGCATCGACGCGACGTTCGAGAGCTGGCGCCGCGCGTCGTCCTCGAGCGGGACGCCGCGCGTCCACATCTTCACCAGGCCTCCGTTGGGGGCCTGCATCACGTCGTAGGAACGCGTCGTCGTGCTCGTCTTCGCCGTCGTCATGGCGTCTTCTCCGTGCTCGCGAGCGAACGAAGCGAGCGGTGTGCCGAGGGGCGAGCCCCGGGAATGCGCCGTGTTTTCGCGGCAGGTCCGTGCGGGTGACTGCGCGAGATGGATATTGGTTTATCCTCTCGGATATGGCCTCTCCGACCGCGGCCGACCGGCCCACCGTGGTGATCGGTCTCTACGGCACGACGCTCGACGCGGCGACCGGCGCGAATCGCTGGGGCCGCTGGCGCCCCACGCTCTCGGCCGTGCAGCACGAGGACTTGCTCGTCGATCGCCTCGAGCTGCTCGCGGGCGAGCCGGATCAGACGAAGGTGCTCGTGGACGACCTCCGGCGCGCGAGCCCCGAGACGACCGTCCGCGTGCACCGCTTTCCGGTGCAGAACCCTTGGGACTTCGAGGAGATGTACGAGGCGCTCCACGACTTCGCGCGCGGGTATCCCTTCGACCCCGAGCGCGAGCGCTACCTCGTGCACATCACGACCGGCACGCACGTCGCGCAGATCTGTCTCTTCTTGCTGACCGAGACCCGCTTCTTTCCCGGCGCGCTGCTCCAGACGGAGCCGCCGCGGAAGGGCCACGACGCGGCGAGCTACACGATCATCGATCTCGATCTCGCGCGCTACGACCGGCTCGCGCGCCGCTACGAGGCCGAGCGCGCGCGGCGATCGGGCGTGCTGAAGGCCGGCATCGACACCGCGAGCGCGAGCTACAACGCGCTCATCGATCGCATCGAGGAGGTCGCCGGCGCCTCGCGCGCACCGATCCTCTTGAGCGGTCCGACCGGCGTCGGCAAGACCCAGCTCGCGCGCCGCATCCACGCGCTCAAGCGCGAGCTCGGCCAATCGAGCGCGACCTTCGTCGAGGTGAACTGCGCGACGCTGCGCGGCGACACCGCGATGAGCACGCTCTTCGGACACAAGCGCGGGGCGTTCACCGGCGCGATCGGCGATCGGCGCGGCCTGTTCGCGCTCGCCGATGGAGGCGTGATCTTCCTCGACGAGATCGGTGAGCTGGGGCTCGACGAGCAGGCGATGCTGCTGACCGCGATCGAGGACAAGCGCTTCACTCCGGTCGGCAGCGAGAAGCCGGTGTCGAGCGACTTCCAGCTCATCGCCGGCACGAACCGCGATCTACGCGACGCCGTGCGGGACGGGCGCTTCCGCGAGGACCTGCTCGCGCGCATCGATCTCTGGCACTTCGCGCTGCCGCCCCTGCGCGAGCGCCTGGAGGACGTGCCGCCGAACGTGGACCACGAGCTCGAGCGCGTGGCGCGCGAGACCGGGCGGCGGATCGTGTTCCAGGAGGACGCGCGCAAGCGCTTCCTGCGCTTCGCGACGAGCCCGCGCGCACGCTGGCAGGGCAACTTCCGCGACCTGTCGGCGGCGATGACGCGCATGGCGACGCTCGCACCGGGCGGCCGCATCCGCGTGGCGGAAGTCGACGACGAGATCGCGCGGCTCGAGCGCGCGTGGAGCGCCGGCACGAGCGGCGAAGAGGGACGCGTGGAGCGCGCCCTCGGCAGGGCGGCCGGCGAGCTCGACCTCTTCGATCGCGTGCAGCTCGAGAAGGTGCTCGAGGTCTGCGAGCGCTCCCCCTCGCTCTCCGCCGCCGGCCGCGTGCTCTTCGAGAAGAGCCTCGGCAAGCGCGCCTCGAAGAACGACGCCGACCGCCTGCGAAAGTACCTCGCCCGCTTCGGCCTCGATTGGGCGCAGCTCGGCCGGGGTTGATCAGCCGCCGATGAGCTTCTGCAGGTGCGGCGTGATCGCAGGATCGTCCTGGCTCGCGTCGCGCGAGCCGAACGTGTAGCGACCGCGCGACGAGGCGCTCATGTGCTCGGCGAGCGCCCGCACGAAGGGCTCGCATGGGTACGGCGTGAGCGAGAAGAGCATCTCGCCCGGTGCATCGCCCATCCAGCGCGTGCACCACGCGAGGCGCGTGAGGCCGTGCTTCTGGCCGAGCGTGCGGATCGGATCGAGCGCGCTGGCGGGCATCGGCGTCTTCGGGATGCCGTAGCGCACGGGGACCGCTTCGAAGGCAATCGTCTGCTTGCCGTCGAAGGCGATCCCGGAGAGCAGATCCATCATGCCGTGGAAGTACATCGCGTAGCTCGCCGCGCCAGCATCGACGTGGATCGCGTCGACCGCGTCGGCGATCGCGCGCTTGCAGAGCTCGATCGAGCTCATCACCGTCATGCGCTCGGGCGGCGCATCGCGCACCTGGCTGGCGAAGCGCCCGGCGAGCTCGTGGCTCGTGAACGCGTGCAGCACGACTTCCTCTTCCCCGGGCCGGCGGCGGCTCGCGCGGGCCATGCGCAAGAGCCCGCCCTGTGGATGCATCGGGACGACGAGCGCCGCCTGTCGCAGCGCGCGCATCAGAGGCACCTGGTTTCCATCGGGTGGGGGGCCGGCGGCGAGCAAGCGTCGCAGCTCGGCGTTCGCGGGTGGAAGGGCGGGCGGCGCGCGCATGGGGCGCATCTTACGCCGTGCGCGCGATCGATCACTCGAGGTCGTCGTCCGTTCCCGGCATGCCGTCGGCCCCATCGGAGCGCACGAGTACGTCGTCGCCGTCACGAACGGGATCGACGCCCTCAGAACGCGTAGCGCACGAGCGCGAGCGCGAGCGCCAGCCCGAGCCCCGACAGCGCCACGCCCATGCCGCGCGCGATCCAGCGACTGGCGTCGGAGCCCGACTCGACGTCGCCCCAACCCTTCGGCATCAGGACCGAGCGCCCCGCCACCACCGCCGCCACGCCCGCGAGCGACAGCACCATCGCCCCGACGACCGCGACGACCGGGTACGCGAGACCGAGCCCCGCCAGGATTCCCACGAGCGCGACACCGAGGAGCGCGACGTGCACGGCGAACGCCGTCCCACCACCGATGAGGTCGTCCGACACCTGCCGAGCCTACGGCGCGCACCGGCGCCTGTCGCGTGCGCTCGACGAGACGACGCCGAGCCCTGATCGGCTCGCCCGCTCCGGCCCCTTCCGTCCGCGGGCCGGGCCCGCTCCCGTACGGGTCCTCCGGGGCGAGCACTCCTTGCCGAGCACTCGACGACTCCTACCGCTGCGGGCTCCAGGTCGGCTTCCTCGCAGGTTCGTGCACGCGCGCCGTCCCGCGCATGACAAGCTCACCACCCCGTGCCCGAGCCCCAGAAGAAGGAGAGCCGTCTTCTCGCGATGTTCTGGGTCGTGTGGGTCGTGATCGCGTTCTTCGGCGTGTTCGGCGGGGTCGACTTCGTGTGGCGGCGCTACGTGATCGCGCCGCACTGCGAGTCGGCGTGCGCCGGCCGCGGTCGAGGCTTCGAGGTCTTCCGGCCCGGGGGACGCAGCGGTCCTCCGAGCGCCTGTCTCTGTGCCGACGGGAGCGCGATCGAGACCGACGTGGGCGACGGCGGTGTGGTGCTCGGCCCGATCGCGTTCCTCGTCGCCTGCTATGCACCGCTCGCGATCGCCGCGCGTCGCCGCGGCAAGAGCGATCGCGCCGCATGACCCGACGTAGCGCTCCGCTCCCCGAGCCCTCCGCGCCGCCGCCCGAGCACGTGACGTTCGGCGAGGCGCTCCGTGTCTGGACGAAGATCGGCCTCCTCTCGTTCGGCGGGCCCGCCGGGCAGATCGCGACGATGCACCGCGAGCTCGTCGAGAGACGGCGCTGGGTGGACGAGCCGCGGTTCCTCCACGCGCTCGGCTACTGCATGCTGCTACCCGGTCCCGAAGCGCAGCAGCTCGCGACGTACCTCGGCTGGATGATGCATCGCACGCCGGGCGCGCTCGCCGCCGGCACGCTCTTCGTGCTGCCCGGGCTCGTGGCGATCCTCGCGCTCTCGATGGCGTACGTGACGCTCGGCGACCTCGCGCCGATCGCGGGTCTCTTCTTCGGCCTGAAGTGCGCCGTGCTCGCGATGGTGGTCGACGCCGCGCGGCGCGTGGGCGCGCGTGTGCTGCGGACGAACGTCCCGCGTGCCTTCGCCGCTTCCGCCCTCGTCGCGCTGTTCTTCTTCGACGTCCCGTTTCCGCTCGTGATCGCCGCGGCCGCGATCGCCGGGCTCGTGGTCGGTCGCTTCGCGCCGGCCGCCATCCCGAGCGCCGCCGCGCACGCTGCCGCGGCGAGCGCCGGTCCCTCGCTCCTCGATCGGATGAGCGCGCGCGGCGAGCTCGCACACACCAAGCCCTCGGCCTCGCGAGCGCTCGTCGTGCTGATCGTGGGGCTCGCGCTCTGGGCGCTGCCGTTCCTGCTCTCGCTCGCGCTGGCCCCGAGCCCGGTCTTCCTCGACGAGGCGACCTTCTTCAGCGGCACCGCGATGGTGACCTTCGGCGGCGCCTACGCCGTGCTCACCTACGTCGCGCAGCGCGCGGTCCACGACTTCGGCTGGCTCGGCCCGCGCGAGATGATCGACGGCCTGGCGCTCGCCGAGACGACGCCCGGGCCGCTGATCATGGTCGTGGAGTACGTCGGCTTCGTCGGCGCGTACCGCGACCCGGGCACGCTGCCGCCGCTCGTGGCCGGCACGCTCGGGGCGCTCGTCACGGTCTGGGTGACCTTCGTACCGTGCTTTCTGTGGATCCTGCTCGGCGGCCCCTACGTAGAGGCGCTCCGCACGGTGAAGGCGATCGAGCACGCGCTCACGGGTGTCACGGCCGCCGTCGTCGGCGTCATCGCGAATCTCTCGCTCTGGTTCGCGCTCCACGTGCTCTTCGCGCACGTCGAGGAGCGACACGTCGGCCCGCTGCGCTTGCTCCTCCCGAGCCTCGGCTCGATCGACGGGCTCGCGCTCGGGCTCTCGCTCACGGCGATCGCGCTCGTCCTGGGCACGAAGCTCGGGCCCTTCCGCGTGCTCGGGATCGCCGCCGCGGTCGGGCTCGTGCTGCGCGGCCTCGTCGGCCTCTGATGGACACGCTCGACGCGCGCGGCGAAGGGCGGGCTCTCCGCATGGACGCCCCTGTCGCATCTCGCGCCGAGCGACGCCCCGTGCGCCGGTCCCGTCGCGTCAGAAGTACGCTTGGGCCTGGAGACGCGCCTGGAATCGCTCCTGCAGCGTCGTGATGCCGCCCGTGACGCGCTCGCTCGAGAGGTAGCTGCCGTCGAGCTGGAGCTTGAGGTCGTGGCCCATCGGGTACCAGTTGAGACCGACCGTCACCTCGCGTGACGCGTGTACGGCACTCGTCGGTCCGATCGGGTAGACGTCGGCGAAGCGCGCCGCGATCTCGACGGGCGCGAAGTCGAAGACGTAGCCGGCCTGGACGAACCAGCCCATCGCGCTTCCACCGGTCTCGGTGACCGCCACCATCATGGGATCGAGGTTCGTCTGCTGCGGCGGGCCGTCCACCTGGCGCCAGAGGAACTCGCTCTGGAGCGAGAAGCCGGCGTACTTGAGGATCAGGTCGGCCTCGGCGTGGAAGTAGCTGAAGCGTGCGAGCTGGTAGAAGTCCGTCGTCGTACGGCGACGGCGATTCGTGTCCTCGTTGTAGGCGAAGCCACCGCCGATCGAGAGGCGGAAGCGCTCCTCGCGCGTGAGGTCTGCCTCGCTGAGCTGATCGTCGAACCGACCGAAGGGCTGGACCTGCACGCGCGCGACGTAGAGCAGACCGAGGTCGTTGTTCACGCGCAGGCGCCCGTCGCCACCGAAGATGCCGAGCTGGTAGCCCAAGTAGCCGCCGAGGCCGAAGAGATCGTTCGAGTAGATCTGGATGCCGTTGTCGCGGTCGAGCGCGAGCTCGGCGTTCACGATGGAGCGATCGACGAGCTGCAGGGACGAGCTCGAGATGACGCGCTCCCGACTGAAGGGCACCTTCATCACGCCGACGCGGAGGCTCAGGTCGCGAAGCCCCGTCCAGGCGATGTTCGCGTCGCGAACCGGGATCAACAGATCCGGCTCCATGTCACGCGGCGCCATGCCGAGCTGTACGTAGTACTCGAGGTCCGCGCTGAGCAGGTGCCCCCGGAAGACGAGGCGCGCGCGCCGTATCATGAAGTCCACGCTCGCCGGGTCGGTCCCGCTCACGCCCGACTCGACGAAGGCCTGTAGCTGGACGCGGCCACGGATCTGCATCGAGAAGAGATCGTCGTCCGAATGAAACGTGAGGCCGCGTCCCCACTCCGCGGCGACCGGCGGCGTCGGGTCCGCCTCCTCCGCCTCCTCCGCCTCCGCCGCCTCCACCGTCTCCACGGTGTCGGTTCGTGTCTCCTCGGGCGGCGGCGCCGCCGGCGCAGTGAGCTCGGGGCTGCCTCCAGTGCCAGACGTCGAGGGATCGGAGCTCGAGGCATCGCTGGACGTCGGCGGATCGGCCGCATCGGCGCTCGGCGAATCGCTCCCCACCGCCGAGCCCGGCGCCTGCGCATCGGGCACAGGATCGGTCGCGGTCGGATCGCTGGCCGCCGGTGCATTCTGCTCCGGCGCGTCGGGTGTCACGGACGACGACTGCGCGGCGGCTCCGGACACGAACAGGACACCTGACACAGCCCCCACGACGAGGGCGATCGTGACGTTGACGTGGCGAGACATGGTGTTGGCGCCTCCTCCGCCACACATCTGTGACGGCCGGCGCGAAGTACCCCGACCTGGTGTCGCGGCCGCAGCGGTTTTGTCACGGTCGGGTGACGCGGGAGGCTCACGTGTGTCCGTCGTCACACGCTCGTGAGAATCCGCCGTCGGTCGTAACGTCTCGTTCTCACTGGCGAACGTGCGTTTGCGCGCGCAGGCCCGTGGTCGTCTCGCTCGAGAGGGGACACGCGTCGGGCGAAGAGCGAGCCGCGCTCGTTCGGCGGCCCCGGTGTTGGCGCTCGTCTCGCCCACGACGCTCCGCTCGGCGGGCGCCCTGGCGGATCGGGCCCGCCCTGCGCGGCGTGATACGCCTGGGACGTGAGCTGGCGCCGCACGAGACCCAGGTGCGTCCTCGCACCGACGCTCGCGCTGGCGCTCGCGCTCGCGCTCGCGGCCTGCGGTGGGCCCGACCCCCACGGATCGTGCGCGAGCGCGCCCGGAGAGGGCCGCGTCGGACGAGACGGCGCTCGCTTCGTCGACGCTGCGGGCCAGGCCTTCGAGCCGCGCGGCGTCGGGAGCTATCCGTTGCTCGAGCACGCGGGATGGGGACGGCTCGAAGCGCTGCGCGACATCTACGGTCGGGCGCTCGAGCTCGACCGTCCCCTCGTTCGCACCGGCGCATATCTCACCGGCGGGACCAACCCCGGCCGCCTCCGCGAGAGCGACGGCACGATCCGCGAAGAAGGGCTCGCGGCGCTCGATCGCGTGGTCTTCGAGGCGCAGTCGCAAGGCGTCCGGCTCGTCCTCGTGCTCGCCAACCACTGGGCCGACTACGGCGGCGCGCCCGCGACGCTGGCGTTCGTCGCGCCCGGCGAGGCGCTGCCGATCTCCGCCTTCTACACGGACGAGCGCGCCATCGCCGACCAGGAGCGCTACGTCGCCACGATCGTGGGGCGCGTCAGCAGCATCGACGGCCGACCCTATGCGGCGAACGAGACGATCTTCGCCTGGGAGCTGGTGAACGAGGCGCGCTGCGACGGATGCGATGCCGGTGTGCTCGTCGCCTGGTCGGCACGCATGAGCCGCGCCGTCCGCGCGGCGGGCGCGACGCAGCTGCTGGCCTGGGGCGGCATCGGATACGCGGGCGCACACGGCGAGGACTTCGATCGGCTCGCGCGCGAGGGCGGGCTCGACGTGATGACGCTCCACCTCTACCCGGACGTGGCCGGCGGTCTCTCGCTCGCCGACGGAGATGCCGCCGCGCCCGCGCTCTGGGCCGCGCTCGACTCGGGCGCGGACACCATCCACGACCGCGCAGCCCGCGCCCGCGCGGCCGGTGTCGCGCTGTTGCTCGAAGAAGCGGGCTGGCGCGGGACCGACGAGGCGCGACGCGATCCCGAGCGCGCGCTCGTCTTCGGTGCATGGCTCGCGGCCGCGCACGAAGAGGGGATCGGCGTGCTCCCGTGGATGATCGCCGAGCCCGATCGCCCCGACTACGACGGCTACCTCGTCGACGTGGCGCGCGACGCGCACACCGTACGGGTGCTCCGGTGCGACTGACGGCACTCTGCGTGCTCTTGCTCGGCTGGGCGCTCGCGTCGCCGGTCGCGGCGCAGTCCACGATGGTGACGTCCGAGAGCCGCCACACGACCGAGGATTGGACGGCCGGCGCGCCCCCGGCGATGCCGGCGAGCAGCGTGCTGACGGGGCTGCATCTCTCGCTGCACGCGATCGAGGGTGTGCACGGCCTCGATGGCGCGCCGGTGACGCGCGCCGAGTGGGCGCCCCATCCACAGCTCGGGCTCGGCGTCCTGTTCGCGCCCGTCACGAGCTTCCTCGGGGACGGTCGGACGAGCCTCTTGCAGGTGGCGCTCGCGCCCGTGCACGCATGGGTCGGCACCGGCGCTCGTTGGGACGGAGGTGGCTTCGGTGTGCGCGCGCGGGCGACGATCTCGGCGCGGCTCCTCGGCGCTCCCGAGGCCGACGCTTCCGCCGAGACGTGGTCGATCGCGCTGGTGGTCTCCGCGGCGCATGCGCTCGGGCCCGTCGAGCTGGCGATCGAGCTCGATGCCGCACTGCTCTCGCGCGGGAGCTTCCCGCGGAGCGCGCCCGGCGGAGCACCCTACTCCGGCGCCGGCGGCGGAACGTTGAGCGCCCGCTTCGGCGAGCCGAGCTGGGTCGTGCGGCCCACGCTCGCGGTGGAGATCCGGGGCGCGAGCGATCTCGACGTCGCGGGCCGCGCGAGCGTGGGCGCGTGGATCGCGCTCCGGAGCAGCGCGGCGCTCCACGTGTGGCTGCGCGGCGGCTGGCCCGGCGATCCGGAAGCGCTGATCGGTGCGCTCGGCATCGACGCCGTCGCGCTTCGACTCTGAGGGAACCGAGACCAACCTGATCGCGTGGCTGTCAGGGCGCCGCCAGGTCGAACGGCGCGCTCTCGGTGCGCAGTCCGGGCAGGCATCCGTGGCATGCGCTCACGACGAAGCGGTAGCGGCCGCCAGGCGCGGGCGCGCAGCGCGTGCACTCGCACTGCGCATCACCCAGCATCCCGGTCCACGGGACGATCGTGACGGCGCCGCCGATGGGCAGCGTCACGCACTCCGCCGGCGCCTGGTCGCAGCGATCGCGCACCAGGAGGCCTGCGGTGCTCACCGGCACCCAGTGGCCGCCTTCTTCGCGCTCGACACCGACCTCGGCGCGCAGCCGCGCCGGCCAGCTGCCGGGGGTCACGTTCGTGATGCGCAGCCCCATCCCACGCGCGCCCACCGGCGGCTCGAGCGTCAGCGTCACCCGCGGGCAGGCGCGCTCCGGGATCGCGGGCCCCGGCTGCGTCGCGGCACCGCGCGGGAGCGCGAGCACCACCATCAGGACGACGGCGCACGAGAGGACGATCGCGTTCGGGCGCACGGCCACGCCATCCTACCCCGCGGCAGCGGCCGAGCTTGGATCCGAAAGATGCGCGCGCGATCAGTCGGGGCTCGTGGCCGGCGCCGCCAGGTCGACCGCCGTCTTCTCGAGCGCGCGCGCGAGCGGGCACGTGCTCGGATCGAGCGTGCGCCCCGCTCGGTAGGCCTCGAGCACGACGCGCGAGCGCTCGGCCAGCTCGCGCCGTACGCGGCGGCGCTCGCCGCGGATGCGCGCGATGGCCATCTCGTCGTACGCGGTCGTCTGGTGGCGCATCCACGCGATCACCGCCGCCTCCGCGCGCTCCTCGATCGGAATGCGCTCGGTGCGGGCGACGGTTCCGCTTCCGACCGGCGTCGCGTGGCTCGTCACACGCTCGGCGAGCTCGTCCGCCATCGTCGCGTAGCGCGGATGAAAGCGCAGGAACGCGCGCACCGCGCCGCGGAAGTCCTCCACGTAGCTCGCCTGCTCGCGATCGCGCCGTGCGCGCGAGGCCGCGAGCTTCTTTCCGTACGCAGGATCGGCCCGCTCCGCCTCCAGCGCCGCGCGCGCCGCCGCGATCGACGCGGCGCTCGCCCACACGCCGCGCGAGAACGTTCGGCGCCCGACCTTCTCTTCGACGGTCCACGTGGGCCCGGCCGCCTTCACGCGGCGCGTGAGCGCTGCGTCTCCCGGCGGAAGGAGGCTCCAGTCGCTCGGCACCTCGAGCACGCGCCCGTCCGCCGTGCGCACGCTCCGCGGCGTCGGCCCTTCGCGCACCACCCGACTCTCGCTGCTCGTCATCGCGCCGCGTCGTAGCGCAATCGCGTCACGCGTCACGCAGAGCGAGGCTCGGCGCTGGCGCTCGCCACCGTGCGACGGGCGACGGGCGTCGAGCGGCACGAGCCCCGGGCTCGCCACGCACCGCTCGACGACCGCGTGCGCGACGCGGCGGTGGACGTCGTCGTCGAGCGTGCCCTTGGCGACCGCCCGGGCCGCCGCGCGGATCTGGGTCAGGCGCGGGCCCTCGAACGGCGCGGGCTCGCCGCGGCCGAGCACACGCATTCGGCCTGCCGGCCACTCCGTGCATGCTCCATCGAGCCCTCCTGTTGTCGAGCTGCGCGGCGGCGGCGACGCTGTCGGGGTGTCCGACGACGTCGGCCTCGGACGTCGGGGACGAAGCGGACGCAACCAGCGACCGGGATGCGCCGGACGGCGGGCCCGCGCTCGACGCTGCGGTCGACGTCGGCGAGATGGACGGCGGCCTGGACGCAGAAAGCGAGCTCGATGCACCTCGGCTCGACGCGACGGACTCGGCGATCGGGGTCCTCGACACGCCCCCCGCGGGCGAGTGGATGCGCGTCGGCGTCCACTACGGCTCAGCGGCGGGCGTCACCACCCCGGTGCGGCCAACACTGCGTGTGCTCTGTGACGGCGGCTTGTTCGCGGAGCTCGGCCCACACGGCTACGGCAGCCCGTCGATGCCTGTCGCTTTCGCACCGTCCGATGGCGTGGGACCGGGACCCCACCGCTTCTGGCTCGCGGCGGACGTCGCGTGGCTCCCTGGTCCGACCGGCAATCGGTGCCTCGTGCGCCCGCTCTTCGCCGACACCGCGACCCGCGCGCCGAGCCTGACCACCGACGCAGTCGCCGAGGTGTCCATCGGACCGGCGTACCTGCCGGCTCCGTGACCGGGCCCCTCCCGGCGAGCCACGCGATCAGGTTGGCTTTCGGTTCCCTCGACCCACGTGATCGACGTCTCGATGGGGACGGCGCGGTGACTCGGTGCGAATCCTCGGTCGCCAGGACCGAGACGGCGGCGCCGTTTGACAGCGAGAGCCGAACCCGAGAGCCTCGAACCGTGCCTCGAGCGTGCGGAGCGAGCGTTCACGAAGCCGAGAGGCCGTTCGGGGCGCCCACGCGCGTCGACGCGGACGCCGGCGGCGAGCTCACCTCGCGCGTGGTCGACCGCGACTGCGCGGTGAGCACGACCCGAGGATCTCGGCCGACCGCTCGGCGACGGCTGATGCGGATGTCGTCGTGCTCGATCGCTCGCACGCTCACGCTCGCCGTGCTCGTGCTCGGCTGTCAGTCGGCGCCCTCGCCGGGCGCGCCGTGCACGCGCGATGGGGACTGTGCGAGCTCACTCGTCTGTCGCTTCGGCCGTTGTCGCAGCGGCTGCGCAGAGAACCGCGACTGTCCCGCGGGCGCCGCGTGCTTCCTCTCCGACCAGGGCGGTGCGTGCGCGGTCGACGCCGATCTCGGCTGCGAGACGGGGGTCGGGCGCACGTGCGCGAGCGGTCTGGTCTGCGTCGCCGACCGCTGCGAGGCCACTTGTGTCGGCAACGGCGACTGCCCCGACGATGGGCTCTGCGTCACCACGAGCGGCGTGTCGTTCTGCGCGCGTGCGAGCGACGTCGACGCCGGATCACCAGGAGCGGACGCGGGCGACGCAGGCGCAGCCGCGGGCTGCCAGAGCGCGCCACGCGTCTGCCTCACCGACGACGCGCGCGGCTGCGCGCTCGTCGACGGCGCCGTCTTCTGCTGGGGCAACGACAGCGGCGAGCGGCTGGGGGACGGCGCGACGGGCTCGAGGGTCGGCGGCTCGTGTTCGGACTGCCCGGGTACGTCGGTGCCGGTCCCGGTCGTCTACGACGGCACCACGACACCGCTCACCGGCATGACGGCGCTCGCTTGTGGCGGCTCGCACGCGTGCGCGATCGATGCCGGCGGCATGCTCTTCTGCTGGGGCGACGACGGCCACGCGCAGCTCGGCACTGGCTCGAGCGGCGCGCCGACCGGGGCGGTGAGGGCGGCGGTGTTCGGGCGGCCCGTCGACATGATCGCGCTCGGCGGCTCGCACACGTGCGCGCGTGATCGCGAGATGCACACGCTCGCGTGCACCGGCGAGAACGTCTCCGGCCAGATCGATCCGTCGCAGAGCTACGTGATGCCGCGCGCCGATCCGCTCCACCCGATCCACGGCGCGTCGATGACGCCCATCGGCGTCGGGCGCGTGATCGCGCTGGCCGCGGGCGGGACCTGGACCTGCGCGTCCACCGAGCCGGACGGCGAGCTCCACTGCTGGGGATGGAACGAGCAAGGGCAGACCTCGGGTGATGGACCGGGCGCATCGATCGATCCCGGCATCATCGCCGCCGCGACCGGCGTGACCGGGGTCGCCGTGGGCTACCAGACGACGTGCTTCGTCGCGGAGAGCGCGGTCCGCTGCATGGGCTCCGACATCGGCGGCTCGCTCGGCGACGCGCACGGGCTCGTCGATTGCACGCCGGGCGATGGCGACGACAGCGTCTGCACGTCCACGCCGACCGAGCCGCAGCCGGGGCTCGCCGTCACGGAGATCTACGGGGGCTCTGCGCCGAACGGCTTCTGTCTGGTGGGCCCGAGCGGCCCGGCGTGCTGGGGAGCGAACGACGTCGGGCAAGCGGGACAGGCGAGCTCGGGGGCGATTCGCCCGGCAGTCGCGCCCTTCGTCGTCGCGCGTGGCGGGCTCGACATCTGCACCTTCGCGCTCTCGAGCACGGCGATGTGTGCAGTGCTCGAAGACCACCGCGTGCTCTGCGCCGGCAACGATCACCAGGGACAGCTGGGCGACGGAACGGCGGACGACGAGACCACGGGCACGCCGACGTTCGTGGTCGGCATTCCCTGAGCGCGAGCCGGTCGCGCCCGCCGCCTCCCGAGCTCGAAGCCGATCGTCGGTCTCGAGCGTCAGCCGCTCGTGAGGCCTCGACCGAGGAACGGTGAGCTACGGGGTCACTTGCGCGCGGTACGCCGCCGCCATCCGTGCCTCGACCTCCGCGTCGAGCGCTTGCCGGATCGCGCGGCGCACGAGCTCGTTCTGCTCGAGGCGGGCCCACGTTCCTGCGCGCGCACCGCCTACCGGCGTTCGTTCGCGACGAGCTCGAGGGCCATCTCGACTGCCGGGTGCTCGCGCGTGGCTGCGCGCGCTACCGGGCCGGGCAGCGTCGGCTTCCTCTCGATCCGCTCGCTCCTCGAGCACGATCCGTCGACGGCCGTCGCCACCGCGTTCCGCATGGCGCTCGTCGCGATGGGCATCGCCGCCGGCATCCTCGTGGCGACCACCGCGGTGCCTCCGCGCGGTGCGTACTGACGCACGCGATCAGCGTCTTCGTGCGCGCACCCAGATCGCGAAGAGCGCGCCTGCGCCGAGCACGAGGGCACCCGCGCCTGCGATCGGCCCGATGCCCGACGAGGCGGGAACGCAGCGCGGCGCGACGATGCAGCGCGACCCATCGGCGCAGTCCTGATCGCTGCTGCACGCGCCCGTGGCGTCCTCGAACGAGACCGTGGGCCACTCCGAAGGAGGGGTCGAGAGGTGGCCCGAGCGCACCGAGCGCGTCGTGACGCAGAGCCCGACTTGCGGTGCGCACGCCGATCGCTCCGGGTCCGTGCAGCTGGCGTCGCTCGTGCACGTCGTCGGAGCGCAGCTCCGGACCACGTGAGAGCGTTCCTCCAGAGCGCCGGGCGGGCAGGCGTTTGTGTCAGCGGGAGGAAGCGCGTCGGCGCGCGCGAACGTCGGCGACAGCGTCGCGAGGACCAGCGCGCAGAGCCAGCCCCCGCGCACGACGCGAGGCCCGGCCGACACGAAGACGCGTGCGCCGCGCGTCACGGACTGCTCGCGGTCGCCATCGCGACCGCCGTGGAGGAACGCGCTCGGGTCGATCCCTCGGAGCCCGCGCAGGTCGAAGACGGCCGAGTGCGGCAGCCCCTCGAGCGCGCGCTCGGCGGCGATCCATCGCGGTAGCGCGCGAACGGTCGCCGCATCGCCGTGGCCGACGACGTTCGCGCCCCAGAGCTCCGAGCTCCAGCACCAGTAGGCCGCGTTCCCGTCCACGACGAGCGCGCGCTGCGGGGCATCGAAGAACGCCGCCTCGGAGACCGCGCGCCGCATCCCGCGCGAGTCTAGATCTCGCCCTGGATCGCGCAAGACCGGGACGGGGCATGGGTGTGATCGGTGGCGGTGCTCAGCGGCGACGCGCCGCGATCCCGGCCTTGATGCCGCGTCCGAGCGAGCTCGGACGCTCGCCACCTCCCCCTCTGGGCGCTGCTCACGGCCAGTCGGCCGCCGCGCTGCGTCCTCGGGAAGGCGAGGCCTATAGCCAATTGGCTATAGGCCCCGCCGCCAGGCGACGCCTGAAGGCCGGTCTCACGACGCGACATGCAGCAGGCCTCGACCGTTCTGCGCAGCCGCCCCGTTGCAAGACTTCACCACCGCGCTGGATCACACCCACGGGGCATGCGAAACGCGCCCTTCGTCGCGCGTGGCGGGCTCGACATCTGCACCTTCGCGCTCTCGAGCACGGCGATGTGTGCGGTGCTCGAAGACCACCGCGTGCTCTGCGCCGGCAACGATCACCAGGGACAGCTGGCGACGGAACGGCGGACGACGAGACCACGGGGACGCCGACGTTCGTGGTCGGCATTCCCTGAGCGCGAGCCGGTCGACGCGCTCAGGCCTCGACGCGGCGCCCCGCGCTCGCGTGCCCGTCCGCCTCGCGGCGGCGGAACACGAGCTCACCCGCGATCGCGCGGTCGACGAGGATGGTGTCACCGGGGACGTACTTGCCGCGGAGCAGGTCCTCGGCGAGCCGGTTCTCGAGGTACTTCTGGATCGCGCGCTTGAGCGGGCGCGCCCCGTACGTGGGGTCGTAGCCGACCTCGCCGAGCCAGTCCTTCGCTGCGTCCGTGACCTCGAGCGTCATCTCGCGGTCGTGGAGGCGCTTCACGAAGCGCTCGATCTGCAGGTCGACCACCTTGCGGATGTGCTCCTGGCCGAGCTTGTGGAACACGACGATCTCGTCGAGGCGGTTCAAGAGCTCGGGGCGGAAGTGCTGGCGCACCTCGTCCATCACCTCTTTGCGGATGCTCTCCTCGGGCTTGTCTTCCAGCGTGTGCCGCGAGCCGATGTTGCTCGTGAGCACGATGACGGCGTTCTTGAAGTCCACCGTGCGGCCTTGGCCGTCGGTCAGGCGGCCGTCGTCGAGCACCTGGAGCAGCGTGTTCCACACGTCGGGGTGGGCCTTCTCGATCTCGTCGAAGAGGATCACCGCGTAGGGACGCCGGCGTACCGGCTCGGTGAGCTGCCCGCCCTCGTCGTAGCCGACGTAGCCGGGCGGCGCGCCGATGAGACGCGACACGGAGTGCTTCTCCATGTACTCGCTCATGTCGAGGCGGATCATCGCCTTGTCGTCGTCGAACAAGAACTCGGCGAGCGCGCGCGCGAGCTCGGTCTTGCCGACGCCAGTCGGGCCGAGGAAGAGGAAGCTGCCGATCGGGCGGTTCGGATCGCCGAGGCCCGCGCGGCTGCGGCGCACCGCGTTCGCCACCGCGACGAGCGCCTCGTGCTGGCCGACGACGCGCTTCTCGAGGTTGCCCTCCATCTGCACGAGCTTGTCGCGCTCGCTCTCGAGCATCTTGCTGACCGGGATGCCGGTCCACTTGCTCACGACGGCCGCGATGTCCTCGTCGGTGACCTCCTCGTTCAGGAAGCCGCCGTTCGCCTGCGCCGCCGCGAGCGCGCTCTGTGCCTTGGCGAGCGCGGCCTCGGCCTCGGGGATCTCGCCGTTCTTGATGCGCGCGACGGCCTCGAACTCGCGCGTGCGCATCGCGCGCTCGAGGTCCTGACCGAGCTGCTCGATCTTGGCCTTCTGCTCGCGGATGCCCTGGATGAGCTCCTTCTCGCGCAGCCACTGGGCGCGCATCGCGGTGCGCTTGCCCTTCATCGTCTCGAGCTCGCCCTCGAGCTCGGCCAGGCGCTTCTTGCTCGCCGCGTCGGTCTCCTTCTTGAGGGCCTGCTTCTCGACCTCGAGCGAGACGAGCCGGCGCTCGACCTGGTCGATGTCGCTCGGGAGCGACTCGATCTCCATCTTCAGGCGCGAGGCGGCCTCGTCGACGAGGTCGATGGCCTTGTCGGGAAGGAAGCGGTCGCTGATGTAGCGGTCACTCAGCGTGGCCGCGGCGACGATCGCCGCATCCTGGATGCGGATGCCGTGGTGGACCTCGTAGCGCTCCTTGAGGCCGCGCAGGATCGCGATCGTATCGGCGACGCTCGGCTGGCCGACGAAGGTCGGCTGGAAGCGGCGCGCGAACGCGGCGTCCTTCTCGATGTGCTTGCGGTACTCGTCGAGCGTCGTCGCGCCGATGCAGCGCAGCTCGCCGCGCGCGAGCGCCGGCTTGAGCATGTTGCTCGCGTCCATCGCGCCCTCGGCCGCGCCGGCGCCCATGATGGTGTGCAGCTCGTCGATGAAGAGGACGATCGCGCCTTCGCTCGACTCGATCTCCTTGAGCACCGCCTTGAGGCGGTCCTCGAACTCGCCGCGGAACTTCGCGCCGGCGACGAGCGCGCCGAGATCCAGCGCCAAGAGGCGCTTTTCTCTCAGAGACTCGGGCACGTCGCCCTGCACGATGCGGTGCGCGATGCCCTCGACGATCGCGGTCTTGCCGACGCCCGGCTCGCCGATGAGCACGGGGTTGTTCTTCGTGCGGCGCGCGAGCACCTGCATCACGCGGCGAATCTCTTCGTCGCGGCCGATGACGGGGTCGATCTTGCCGCTGCGCGCGAGCTTGGTGAGGTCGCGCGTGTACTTCTCGAGCGCCTGGAACTTCCCTTCCGGCTCCTGATCGGTGATGCGCTGGCTGCCGCGCACTTCGCGGAGCGCGGCGAGGATCGCGTCGCGCGTGAGGCCGCGGCCGGCGAGCAGGCGCGCGAGGTCGTCGTCCTTCTGCTTGGCGATGGCGAGCAGCACGTGCTCGGCGGACGTGTACTCGTCCTTCATCGCCTCGGTCTCGGTCCACGCGTCGGTGAGCACCTGGCGCGCGCGGCGCGAGAGGTTCGCCTCCGAGCCGCCCTTCACCTTGGGCATGTCGGTGAGGCGCTTCTTCACGGCCTCCACGATCTGCTTCGGGTCGGCGCCCGCCTTCTGCAGCACCGGAGCGGCCACGCCGCCGTCCTGCACGAGCAGGGAGAGGAGGATGTGCTCCGGGTACAGCTCCGGGTTGCCCATCTCGTTCGCGAGCTGCTGGGCAGCCGCGAACCCTTCACGCGTCTTGGTGGTCAGCCGGTCGAGGCGCATGCGTCGAAACTCCTGCCTGGGCGCCTCGTTTCCCGCGGAAGAGCAGGGCCTTTCCGCATCGTCTTCCCGTCGCCGCCAGCTTCGGCAAGCTAAGCACACCCTGGACCAGGTCAACGGTGATCCCCGACATGTCTCGCGCCTTCTTCTGCCTCGTCGTGCTCGCCCTCGGCTGCGCGCCCGCGCCCACGCCGCCGCCGAGCGGACCCATCACGATCACGCGCGCCTTCTCGACCGACGAGGTCGGCTGCACCGGCGCCTCCCCGCTCCGTGTGCGCTCGCGCGGCGAGAGCTTCGTGCTCGCCGCGGCGATGGACGGCGTGATCCGCGCGTTCGACGAGGCGAGCGGCGCCCTCGCATGGTCGGTGACGCTCGAGGTGCCCGCCGGGCGCATCGCGAACGTCACCGCGAGCCCCGTGCTCTTCGACGAGAGCCACCTCGTGCTCGCCTACCAGCACGTCGTGCCGGGCTCGCTCGATCGGGACGCGCATCGCTTCGTCGTCGTCGATCTCGAGGCGCGCGCCCTCGATCCGAGCTTTCCGCCGGTGACCCCGAGCGCGTCGCGCCCGACCTGGGACGGCGCGGGCACGGTGCCCTTCTCTCCGGCGAACTCGTTCTCGCGCGCCGCGCTCGTGCACGTGGACGTCCCCGATCGTGCGCGCGGCCTCGTCTACGTATCCTACGGCAACATCCGCGACATCCAGCCCTGGCACGGCTGGGTCTTCGAGCTCGACCTCGACGCGTGGCACGACGGAGGCGCGGGCGCGGCGATCTCCTCGTTCCTGCTCACCACCGCCGAGGACGACTGCGGCACGCCCGGCATGACGGGCTCGGAGGACATGATCTGCGGCGGCGGCGTGTGGGTACCGGCCGGCCCGGGGGTGCGCGAGACGGCGAGCGGCTTCGAGCTGCTCGTGCCGACGGGCAACGGCATGCTCGATCCCACGCGCGGCCAGTTCGCCAACGGCGTGCTCCGGACGGGTCGAGGCCTCGCGTTCGCGCACGGCTGCGACGACGCGAGCTGCGCGAGCTGGGATCCCACGGCGCCGGCGCTCTCCTGCGTGGAGAGCTGCGAAGACCTCTTCGTGCCGCGGGCCGAGCCGGAAGATCCGCCGCTGCGCCTGGCCTCGGGGCGCTGCGACGGCACGACGATGTTCGAGTGCTGGGCCAACATCGACTGGGACTTCGGTGCGAGCACGCCGGTCGCGGTGCGCGTCCCAGGCGGCCCCGAGGTGATCGTGGCGGCCGCGAAGGACGGCGCCGTCTACGCGTTCGACGCCGATCACTTCGGCACGCTCTACGATCGCCTCCAGATCGCCGAGCCCTGTGGCGCGCCCGGCGACACGTGCACCGCCGAGTGGGCCGGCATGATCGTGACCGAGCCCGTCGTGACGACGCTCGACGGCGCGCCGCTGCTCCTCGTTCCGACCTTCGAATTCGACCACACGCACGCGGGCGGCGTCGTCGCCGTACGCCTCGCGATGGAGAGCGGCGCGCCGCACCTCACGCGCGTGTGGAGCGCGCCCGACGAGGCCGAGGCGATCGCGCGCTTCCGGCGCCATCCCTCGCGCATCGCGCTCACCACGATCGGCGCCGACGAGATCGCGCTCGTCCACGACGTCGGCACCGCGACCGAGCCCGGCCGCCTCTACGCGATCCGCGTCGACGGCGAGGTGCTCGGCGCGGCCGATCTCGGCGGCCCGGGCCAGCGCTACGTGGAGCCGCTCGTGATCGGCGATCGCGTGTGGGTCAGCTCGTGCGCGCCCGGCGACGGCGCCGGCCACCTCGAGGCCTACGATCTCGCGCCGGCGTCGATGCGATGATGCGCAGCGTGGCTCGCCCGGCTACTCCGTCGGATCCACGTAGAGCGCATCGACGTCGAGCGCGACGTCGAGCGACGGCAGCACCACCCGCTCTCCGGCGACGTGCTCTCGGAAGCGCCATCCGCCGTCGTCGCCCCACGAGTACACCTCGACGAGCCGGCGGTCCTGCGCGACGAGCACGTACTCGCGCAGCGACGCGAGCTGGCGATACGCGCGTGCCTTCTCGCCACGATCCGCCGCCTCGGTGCCATCGGACAGGACCTCGACGATCACCGATGGGTTCGTGATCGCGTTCGGATCGAGGCTCGACATCGCCCGCCTGGCGCACACCACGGCCACATCCGGATACGTCGTTCGATCGCTCGCCTCGATGCGGATCTTCTGGTCCGACGTGTGAACCGTGCAGGGTCTGCCGGCGAGCGCGCTCTTCAGCCCGAAGATCGTGTTCGCGCAGATCACGGCGTGCTTGGTCGTGCCGCCGGCCATCGCCCACACGTCACCCGCGCGCCACTCGTGTCGGAGTTCGAGCTCACGCTCGAGCGCGAGGTACTGCTCGTAGGAGAGCCCGTGCTTCTCGTCGGCACCGGCCATCGAGAGAGAAATAGCACGGCGCCGCGGCGGATCGTCGGCAGGCGCCGCGCGTGGGCCGCGGTTAGAACCCGCGGATGGACGTCACCCAGGACGACTTCGAGCGCCTCCCGCGCGATCACGCGGCCGGGACCAGCAAGATCTACAGCCGGGGCGATCTCCTCGACGACGACGACACGCGCCGCGGCAGGTCGCCCGGCGACTTCCTCGGCCGCCTCGTCACGCTCTTCGGCCCGCCCGACCCGATCGGCGGCTACGTCCTACGCCACCGCGCGAGCGGGCTCGTGCTCAGCGCGTACTCCGCGCAGAGCGGGCCCGCCTACGGCGGCGCGGTCATGCATGACCTCGACATGGCCGCGTTCTCCGCGGCGAGTGCCGACTACCAGGCCGCGAACAGCGCGCTGATGGGCGCCAAGACGCCCGAAGAGACCGCGCGCCTCGTGCGCGCGCGCCGCGCCGCCGTGCTCCGCATGTCCGACCTCCGCGCGCCCGCGGGCCTGCCCGAGGTCGTGCGCGCGCTCGAGGCCCTGCTCGCCAAGACCCCGCTCACCGACTTCGCGATCGAGGACGGCCACGGCGACTTCGGCACCTACGTCGTCGGCGTGCGCAACGGCAAGCCCTTCGAGGAGAAGGTGAAGGCGCCGAAGAAGTAGGCGCTCACCCGTCGCACCCGCGTGTCGACAGGATCGGCTTTGGGCGAGCGCGTCGACACCGTGTCACTCGACGGATACGCCGAACTCACCGCCATCGGGTGCGCTGAGACGCGGTGTCGGCGACGCGGACGGCGGAATCCCCGCTGCGGTTCCGCGGAGAACATCGACCGTGAGCCGACCGAACGCACCGACGACGAGGTCGGCGTAGCCATCGCGATTGGTATCGCCTCGAATGGCCACGCTACGGCCGAGGTAGGCTCTCACATCCGTGGTCGAGATCGTGGTTGCCGCATTGGCGGAGAGCCCGCTCGCCGAGCCGTGGTAGACGAAGACCTGTCCCGACTGCGTGCTGAACGGCGACGTCATCGCGCCCACGGCGACATCGAGATACCCGTCCGCATTCAGGTCGCCGGCGCTGATCGAGACTCCGAACGACGCGTTCGCGGCGGGGCCGCCGCGACTGCCGCTCGGCGTGGATGGGACTCCGCCGCTCGACGCGAGGTAGTAGTGGACGACGCCGGTGTAGCTCGACAGGGCTTGGTCGGCGACGATCACGTCGGGATAGCCGTTTCGGTCGATGTCGCCCGTGGCCAGCGCACAACCGAAGAACGACCTCGAAGACGCGCTCACGCCCGATCCGGACGCCATCGTGGTGCCCGCTCGGCCGCGGAAGATCCAGACGGCCCCGCCACCCGCCGCGTAAGGCTCGCCGACGACGAGATCGGTGACGCCGTCGGCATCGAGATCGCCGCCCGCGAGGGCGAAGCCGAAATCTCCGTGGAGCGCGGTCGGCAGCAGGACTTCGGGGGCGCTCGTGTCACGGAGGCCCGAGCTACCACCGTGATAGACGTAGACGGCGCCGGTGTCGCCGCCCGTGCCGGCGCGGTACGCGCCGATCGCGATGTCGCCGTATCCGTCGGCGTCCACGTCACCGATCCCCGTCACCGCGTAACCGAAGTAGGAGCCGGCGCCCGCCGGACTGACGAGCGTCGTGCCCACGGTCGCCAGGCCGGTGGCGCTGCCGAGATAGAGGACTGCACGATCGGCGCCATACGCGCCGACGATCGCATCACCGAAGCCATCGCCGTTGACGTCCGGAACGGCGGCCACTGCGGAGCCGAACGACGACCCTGCCCCGAGGATCGCGTCGAAGGAGCGCGATGGCGTCGTGGCAGGACCGGTCCCCGCCGCGCCGGGGTACACGTACGCACGGCCGGAGCCGACCGCCGTGTCGGCGCCGACGAGAACATCGGCGATCCCGTCGGCTTCGAAGTCCGCGATCGACCCGGACTGAGTGTCCGTCGCCGCGGACTGCACCGGCACCACGAGCTCCCAGGTGAAGCTCGCGCTGCTGCTCCGCGCGACGCCGCGCGTGCCGAAGACGCGGACGAAGTGGACGCCCGGCGTCAGGTCGATCGTCGGTGTGTAGCTCGTGGCCCCGTCGCCTTCGTGCTCGATCGAGGTGCAGGCACGCTCAGCGCAGATCTGAACGTGACCACCGGTGGCCGGGGCAGCGAGTGCCCAGCGAATGGTCGGTCGCTGGGTAGTCACGACCGCGGTCGAGAGCGGCGCCACGAGACGCGGCGCGGGAATGGAAACGCAGGTGCTGCCACTCGGCGCGTAGCCAGCGTCGCAGTCGAAGCCGCACGTCCCGGACGAGCACGTGCGGGTACCGTTCGCGACAGCAGGGCACGGGTTTCCGCATCGGCCACAGTGCGCTGGATCCGTTCCGAGGAGGACCTCGCACCCGTTGGTCGCGAGCCCATCACAGTCGTCACTGCCAGGAAGGCAAGAGAACCCGCAGCCACTCGCCGTGCACGTGCGATCTGCGTTCGCGCGCGCGGGACACACGGTACCGCACGCCCCGCAGTGATCCGCGCTCGCGAGGTCGGTCTCGCATCCGTTCCCGCTGGCGCCGTCGCAGTCGTCGAAGCCCGCGAGGCACGCGAAGCCGCAACTTCCCGCGGTGCACGTCGGCGAGGCGTGCGCGGGGACGGGGCACGCCCTGCTGCAAGAGCCACAGTGGAGCGGATCCGACGCCATGGCCGACTCGCAGCCGATGGCCACGTCGCAGTCCTGGTAGCCCGACTCGCAGATCACGGCGCACCCGCTGCCACCGCACACGGGGGTCGAGTGCGGTCCGAAGCCGCAGGTCACGCCGCAGGCACCACACGTCAGCGTCGTCGCCAGGTCGGACTCGCATCCGTCGCTCGCCAGATGGTTGCAGTCCGCGAAGCCGCTCGAGCACGATGTCACCGTGCACGCGCCCCCGTCACACACCTCCATGGCGTGCGCACCGACGCAGCTGGCGATCGACTCATCCGCCGGGTTGCAGTCTTCGTCGTCGCCGTTGCAGAGCTCCGTGGCGCCAGGATGGTCCTCGGCGGAGGCGTCGTCGCAATCGATCTGATTGGCGTCGATGAGCGCGCACGGAGCATAGCCCGGCAGGTCTCGGCAATCGGAGACCGAGCCGCTCCGGACGCCCGGGTAGCCGTCGTCGTCGTTGTCGGGGCACTGGGGGATCGCCGTCGATCCGTCGCCGGGGACGCAGTCGGGATCGATGCCGTCCATGCAGAAGTCCGTCGCCCCGGGGTGGACGGAGGGGTCGCCGTCGTTGCAGTCGGTTCCCAGAGAAGCGTATCCCGCGGCGCCAGCGCAGCGAAGCTGAGGTGAGCCCGCACCAAAACCGTCTCCGTCGGAGTCCACGTAGACCGTCACCAGGACACCTTCGTCGATCGCCCCATCGCAGTCCTGATCGGAGGAATCACAAGCCTCCGGGGCGGTCGGATGCGACGTCGCGACTGCGTCGTTGCAGTCGTCGCCGCACATCGCGCCGTTGCAGCACGCGTGGTCGAGGTAGCCGTCTGCATCGGCGTCGCGCACCCCGAACGTCGTCGGATCACAGTCTTCGTCGAGTCCGTCGACGTCGCAGGCCTCCAGCGCACCTGCGTGCACGGCCGCATTCCCGTCGTCGCAGTCCATTCCTCCACACGACTGCGCCACCACTCCGTCGGCATCGGCGTCGGTGGAGCACGTCATGTTGCAGCGATCGCCAGCCTCGTCGCAGACGGATGCCTCGCACGGTGCGACTCCCCGCACGCAGCCACGAGCGTCTGCCGAGCCCTCCGCGGGAGCACAGCGCTCACGGCCGTTGCAGTACGTGCCGTCGTCGCAGTCGACCTGCGTGGAACAGGGGCGCGCGCCATCGGGCGCCGCGCCATCCGCGACGGCCGAGTCGAGCTCGCTCGTGGTGGGGCCCCCACCGCATCCCAGCGCCGTCGAAAAGACGAGACCCGACACGAGCGCAAACCAACGTGCGACCGACGACGACTTCATGCCCACCCCTCCATGACCGTCGCGGCACGAACGAACGCCGCGCTCCGGTGGCGTGTGTGCCATGGAGCGCGAGATGCGCGGAAGCGAAAAGGTCGCTCGGTGCCGCTTTCAGTCTCGTCGAAACGAGTGGGGCGATCGTCGGCGCTCGCTCGGCGCGCGGAGGGATGTCGGCCAGAGGAGCCCGACGACCCTCACTCGATGATGCCGCGCCGCATCCGATCGTCGGCGTGGTCGGCCAGCGCGGCCATCCGCGCGCGCACGTCGGCGGGGACGCTCTCGGCGAGCACGATGCGGAACGCGCCGTCCTCGCCGCGGTGCATGACCACCTCGACGCCGGCGCGGGGCGAGAGCGTCGCGCGATCGCCGTGGATCTCCACGCGCAGATCGTCGCGGCCCGCCGCGAGCACGCCGAAGACGAAGCCCGCGACACCTTCCTGTGCCGCGCTCTGGCCGATGTCCTCGAAGCAAGCACGGAACGTCTCGCGGCTGCGGATCTCCATGGGCTCGCGCGACGCGATGCGCTCGCGGATCTGCTCGCCGGTCGCGTCCTCGAGGCCGTACGAGGAGAGCATCGTCCGCACGGTGTGCTCGGGCGTGGAGAAGCGCGCATCGACCGTCTGGGTCGCGCCATCGCAGCCGGTGGCGAGGGCGATGCACGAGAGGACGAGCGCGAGCGTGGCCGAGCGCATGCGTCCCGGACTACCCGAGACCGGATCACCCGTCCAGTTCCGTCCCACGCGTGGCCCGGCGGGATGGCTCGCGCCTTCGTCGGTCAGGGCATGCAGACCGTGTCCGAGAACGACGCGTCGGCCGTCACGACCGCGACCTCGCCGCTGCCCGCGCGCCACGTGCGCCAGACGTCGAACATCGCCAGCGGGTCGGTGCCGGTGGGATCGATCGTGACGCCGTAGGTCTGATCGTCGTCGTGGATCGTGTCGTGCCGGGGGCATCCGGGGGCGAACACGCCTGGACTCCGGGTCAGCGCGGCGTGCTCCTCGGCGGAGGTCGTCAGCATCGGGAACGTGCGCAGCTCTCGCTGGGTCAGCACGGCGAAGGTGCGCGGCACTCCGGCGGGGGTCAGCAGGGGCCCGAGCACGGGGTCGGTCATGCCGAGCGCGGCGAAGTTCGTCGAGATCACGGTGTCGAGCAGGCCCATCCGGACGAAGAAGGGCGTCGTCACGTGGTGCCGCACGACGTGCGTGTAGTCCTGACAGAGCTCGGGATCGCTCGCGTGCACGGCGAGGCAGCTCGTGTCGTGGAAGGCGCCCGTGTTCTGCGTCGTGCCGGCGATGATGCGCATCGCGCTCGCGTACGTGACGCCTCCCGCGGGCGCGAGCACGCTCGCGCTCCAGTCCAGGCGCTGCCAGTCGGGCCCGATGGCGGAGTCGATCAGCCCGACGACCTCGGGACCCGGGCCTCCGCCGACGTGATGGGCTCGGAGCAGATCGACGATCCCGTCGAGGTGGTGCACGACACCGACGCCGCCGGCCGAGTCGCCGGCGATGACGACTTCTTCGGCCTCGTCGAGATCGGGCATCTCGACCGCGCCCCCGTCGAGCGTGTAGGTGAGCGGCGCGACGCCTTCTCGGCGCACGACGTCGAGATCGGCAGCGAGGATGCGGTCGCCGAGGAAGTGCACGACGTAATCGACCTCGGCGCCCGTGCGCGGGTGCGTGGTCGTGTAGTGCACGGCGCGGGCGTTGCCGATCCAGGTGTCCGAAGAACAGTACGCGAACTGGATCTGGTTGTAGTCGGCGAGCGGATTGTCGTTCGCAGGATCCCGCGAGTCGATGCCGCCGCCTGGCGAGCCTCGCCGGCCGCCGCCCGTCATGTTGGAGAGATCGAAGCCGGAGACGTAGTCCGTGTGTGCACACGGAGAGGCGGCCGAGCATCCGCACCATCGCGCGGCGCAGGTCTCGGCGTCGCTGCAGCTTCCGCCGCCGCGGAGCGTGATGGTCCAGCGATTGCGGTTCGCCTCGCCGCGGTAGGGGCGGTAGTAGAGGACGGGCGCGCTGCCGTCGTTGCAGAGGGCGTCCGGGAAGTGCGTCGTGTCGAGCACGTGCATCTCGAGCTCGCCGGCCGCTGCCGCTCCGAAGGGCCCGAGCGGCGTTCCGCATGCGAGCGCGGTCGCGATGTCCGCTTCGCCGCTCGACGCGGCGTCGACCCCGGCGTCGACTCCGGGCGCGCCGTCCACCGGGAGCGCGGATCCGTCGGGCGTGCTCGCGGGGGCGCTGCAGGCGGCGACGGTCACGAGCACGGTGGCGATGAACGTGCGGCGATGCGGGAAGAACGACGTGCGCATCGGACGATCGTGGCACATCGACCCATCCGGCCGCGACGCAGAAGCGCGGCCCGTCTGGCCGAGGGTCGTCGAGACGCCAGCGTCGCGGAGATCGACGTCGGCGATCAGCGTGCCCGCCGGCGCGCGACGAAGAGCGCGGCGAGCCCGGCGAGCAGGGCCAGGCCAGCGACCGAGCCGCCGCGGCCGGCGCGACAGCCACAGCCCTGGGTGAGCTCGCGAGCGGTGCCCGCATCCCGCGCCGGCGGGCCGGTGTCGACGAGCACGGGGCCAGGCGCGCAGACGAAGAACGACGTGCAGCTCGCCCCGGCTCCGCACCCACCGCTCGCGTCGCAGTCTCCGATCACGTGCTGGAGCGTCGTGCTGCCGGTGCCGCTGAAGCAGGCGTGAGGCTCGACGCAGAGCGCGCGCGCGGCACAGACCTGGCCGACGTCGCAGTCCAGCGTGCCGGTGCACGCGTGCGGCACACAGGTCGGCGGGCCGTGACAGAAGCCATCGGTCGCCCCGTCCGGACAAGTCTCCGGCAACACGATGGCGTCGGCGCGCGCGAGCCCGGCGCCGACGAAGACCGCGAGCACCGAGACGATCAGCGCCAGGACCGCTGCCCGCATCCTCCGGGGCGAGCACTCCTCGCTGATCACTGGTCGTCGGCCGTGCGTGCGCGGCTGAAGATCTGCATCACGTAGGGGCCCGAGCCGGAGGCGGCTCGCACCGTGAGCGAGAAGCTCCCGCTGGTCGACACGCACTGGCGCACGCTGGGGAACGCGTTGCGCGCGCCGAGGTCGGTCGCGATCTGCGTGCCGCCCTGGTTCAGCGCGAGGTCGATGTCGTGGATGCCGTCGCCGCCGACGACGGTGATCGAGTAGCAGCTGCCGGCGCTCAGCTGGAGCTGCTCGGTCTCGGTCGCGCCTTCGCTACGCAGCGTGCCGCGCTCCATCGAGTAGTTCGGGTCGGGCGCGTAGCCCTCGACGTTGAGCAGCGCCGTGACCTCCGCGAGGCGCACGTAGCCGAGGCCCGAGAGGCCGAAGGGGCCGTGCGTGCCGCGCGGCCAGCGGTAGGGCGCGTACACGTAGGCGCCGCTGCCGCTCATCATGCGCACGCGCATCCGGAAGTGACCATCGGCCGTCGGACAGACGCGGACGGTCGGGCGGGCATCGCCGGCGTCGTCGCGATCGACCTCGTGTCCGGACTCGTCGAGCAGCGTCAGGTCGACGTTGCGCACGCCGGAGTCGCCGACGGCGAGGATCGCGTAACACTTGTCGCCTTCGAGATCGACGGCGTACTCCTGGGTGCCGCCCTCGGCGAGCGTCGCGTGCTGCGGCGCACCGAGCGACTCGTAGCCGCGCGCGCGCATGTCGGCGTCGAGGAGGGCGAAGTTCTCGTCGAGGCCGGCGCCGGCGGTCGACGTGTCGGCGATGACGGGCGTGCTGGGCGGCGGCGGCGCCGAGGCCGTGCCTGCGGCGGCCTGGAGGTAGGCGGCCGTGAAGACCGAGCCATTGCCGTGGAGCAGGCGCACCTGCAGCGTGTACTGGTCGGACGAGGGCGAGCAGAAGCGAACGAGCCCGTCGCGGTTCGCGGTCGAGTCGGCCTGGAGCCAGTGGCCCGAGCCGTCGACGAGATAGACGTCGGTGTCCGTGGTGCCGGGCCCGCCGAGCGTCGCGAACGCGTAGCAGCGCCCTTGGTCGAGCGAGAGCTGGAACAGGCGCTCGTCCCGTTCCTGCAGCTGCAGGCCCTGCGCGTCGCCGACGCGCTGGTAGCGCTCGGCACCGAGCGTCGCGTCGAGCTGCGAGAGGCGCGACTGCGTCTCCCCGTCGAGGCTCGCCACGGCCGGGCCGCTCGGCGCGGCGGCACCGCCACCGAAGAACGCGGTGAGATCGGCCGGGCGGCGCCCGCGGGACTGGTAGGGCGCGAAGAAGAACTCGCCGCTCCCGTTCGCCATCTGCAGGCGCGCCGTGAAGCGACCCGCGCGCGCGGCGCAGAAGCTCACCCACGGGTGCTCGTCGGAAGCGACGTTGTGCGCGACGTCGATGCCGCGCGGGTCGAGCATCAGCAGGTTCAAGTCGGTGCCTGCCTGGCCGAGCGCGCCGAACGTGTAGCAGTAGCCGCGGCGCACATCGACGGGGATGGCCGTGATGCCGTACGCGTCGAGCGTGCCGTGCGTGACGGGCCCGACGGGCTCGAACCCGGCGCTGCGCAGCACCTGGTCGTACTGATCGAGGATCTCGCGCGGGGTGCCGTGGGCGACGACGCCGCCACCGACTTCCATGCCCTGGGTGTCGCCATCCCCTGTGACCGCGGAGCCACGCACGTGCCTTCGTCCGTGACAGCCGCCCGCGCCGAGAGCGAGCAGCAGCGCGAGCATGGAGAGAGAAAGAAAGCCGATCTTTCGCATGGGTGGCTCCCTGGCCACGCGATCCCACGAGGGCTCGCGACGGGCCGCATCGAAACACGCGCCCCGCACGGAGGCAAGGATCGGGCGCACGGGAATGGACGTGCGAGCCGGTCGAAGGATTCTGGCCCGCGCCCCTACGCTGCCGCCGCCACGATCTTCCCGACCATGGGGCGCTTCTCACGCACGAAGGAGCCAATAGAGGCCCGCGAGGCTCAAGAGCAGGACGGCCGCTGCGAGCCAGCCGACCAGGACCTCCGCGCGAGAGAGACCGGCGCGGGGCGGCGCGACGGTCGCGATGGGCCGCTCCGGCTCGGTCGGAGCCTCCTTCCCTTCTTCCGACGCGACGTCCTGCGCAGCCGCGGGAACAGGAGGCGGCGCCACCGGCGGCGGCGCCGGCTCGTCGGCCAGCGCTTCGACGCGCTGGAGCAGCGCCTCCGCCGGATCTTCGTAGCCGAGCACCGTCGCGCCCACCGTGATCTCGTCGCGATCGCGCAGGCGCTTCTGCGTCACGGGCTTCTCGTTCACCAAGAGGCCGTTCTTGCTCCCGAGGTCGCGCAGCAGCGGGCCGTCGATCTCGACGAGGATCTCGCAGTGCTCGCGCGAAGCATCGGCGTCGGGAAGCGGCAGATCGGTCGCCTCGCCGCGACCGATCACGAGGCGCGCCGGCGGATCGGGCAGCACGAGGACGCTGCCCTTCTTCTCGCCGTTGACGACGATCAAGCGCGGTGCGCTGGTGCCGGCGCCGAGCGAGGTCTCGCGGGCCAGGCGCCGCGCGAGCGAAGCGGTGCGCTCGCGCGAGGTCGGCTCGCGCACCGCGATGCCGGCATGGAAGCGGAGCCGATAGGGCCCGAGGGTGAGGACGTCACCGTCACGCAGGGCCTTGGGTCGCTCCGCCACGAGCGCGTGGTCTCCCAGGCGCGTGCCGTTCGTCGCGCCGTGGTCGACGAGCACGAACCGACCTTCCTCGAGACGCAGCGACGCGTGCCGGAGGCTCACGGTCGGGTGCGGCAGCCGCACGTCGGCGCCCGCACCTCGCCCGAGCACGATGCGGTCTTGCTCGAACTCGTACGCGGCGAGCTCCGTGCCTTCGCGCGAGCTCGGCTCGCCCACTCCGGCCCCTCGCACGCCCTGCGGACCCAGCACTTCGAGCCTGACACCCATCGACGCGCATCGGTGCTCACACGAGCGGCGCGCGCCGTCAAAGATTGTGGCCGGAGCGGCGTCCGCGGAGGCGGCTCGTCGAATTCTGGACGACGGCCGCGGCTTGGCGCTCTCTCCGGACATTCCGGAGGCGATGGCGATGGAAGCGTTGGACCGAAGGCTCGAAGGTGCGGTGCGGATGCCCGTCGATCTGCTCGTTCAGCTCGCGCACGATGGCGAGCTCGGCGGCGGAGAGCTCTACGACGCCGATGCCGTCAACCTCGGCGCCGAAGGGATCGGCCTGCGCTCGGCGATCCTGCCGGACGTCGGCCAGCGCCTTCGCTGTCGCTTCGAGCTGCCCGACGACGGCGGCGTGTGCGAGACGGATGCGCACGTCGTCTGGGCGAGCGACACGGGCACGCACCACGGCGAATTCGGCGTGAAGTTCGACGCGCTCGAGCCGCGCGTGCAGGCGATCGTCGACCGCTGGGTCTCGACGCTCGATGGCTCGCCGCCGCGCGTGATCACGCCCGTCTCGACGGCCTCGCCGGAGCCGCGCCGTGCCGCGCCGTCCTCGGCGAAGTCGCGCGCAGCGGTCGTGCACCTCGACGGCGTCGGCACCTCGATCGAGGGGCTCGTCACCTCGGACGATGGTCATCGCATCGCCGTCGCGCAGCCGCTGCCGTTCCTCGCGCTCGGCAAGGGCGCGACGCTCGAGATCGCCGGCGACACCGACCGGCGCGCGCTCTCCGGCGTCTCGCTCGAGCTCGAGGGGGGCGTGCCGCGCCTGGTCCTCACGCTCGAGAAGATGGAGCGCGCGGCCAGCGCCCGCGCGACGACCAAGAGCGCGCCGCCCGACCTCCGCGCGCCCGACACGACGCTGACCGAGGACGACGCCGTCGCCCCGCCCGAAGAGGCGCCGCCGCCGGCGCGCGTCGCGGCGCGCACCGTCGCACCGGCTGCCGAGGCCGGCGAGTGGGTCACCGGGGAGGCCGGCGAGACGCCGTCCTCGATCGACGAAGAGCCCGTGCGCGCGTCGCGCGATCTCTCGCGCCTGCGGGAGCGCGAGGCGGTGCGCGCCGTGCGCGTGTCGGACGACGAGCGCGCGGAGGACGACGGCGAGAGCGCGGAGCAGGCACCCGGGATCGGCGAGCGGATCACGCCAGCGCTCGTGCGGCTCGTCGCCGGGATGCGCAGCGCCTGGGCGATCGCGATTGCGACCACCGGCCCCTGGGCGCGTCGGGCCGCGAGCTGGCTGCTCGAGACGGCCAAGGCCGTCGCGAGCTACGTGCGCGACCATGCGCCCGAGCGCCTCGGCAGCCTGCTCGGACGTGCCCCGCGGCGGCGGACCACGGCGCCGCCGCCGGCCGCGACGCCGGGCC
>JBGALT010000314.1:0-4424 GCA_044223665.1 Sandaracinaceae bacterium
TGCCGCGGCGCGCGAGGCCCGCGTACCCGTCCACGTTGAACGTCTGCATCCCCGTGGCGCGCTTGGTCTCGAGCACGCTCGGCAGGAGATCGAGCGAGAAGTTCACGACGTCGTTGGCCTCGGGGCTGCCGAGGACGTCGAGCAGATCGAGCATGCCGAACGCGCCCGCGGCCGTGGCCTCCGCGCCGAACATGCCGAGCAGCCGCAGCGTGTCGAGATCGATCTGCTCGAGCGCCGTCACCAGGCGCAGGCGCTCGGCCGCGAGGTGATGGAGGAACTGCGCGTCGCCCTGGCGATCGAACTGGCGGAAGAGCGCGGGCAGGCGCGCGTCGAGCGCGGTGTACACCTCGGGATCGAGCGGGAGCGAGACGCCGATCGGCCGGCGCCCCGGGCCCAAGAAGCGCTCGTAGACGGGCGCCAGCACGCGCAGGAGCACCACCGCCACCAGGTCGTCGCGCAGCTTCCAAGCCCGCGCGCGCTCGATCATCTCGGTCGCGGCGACTTCCTCGAGCGTCGCGATCCAGCTCGCGTGGGCGCGCATCACGCTCTGCGGCGCCCCCGCCTGGGCGAGCGCCTTGCGGGGCCCGAGCCGGTCCGGCGGCCCCAGGAAGAGCAGCCCCAGGTCGTGCACCACCCAGAACGGCACCGGCAAGCCGACGCGCGAGAGTCGATTGCGCCACTCCGCCGCGCGCAGGGCCTGCATCGGATTGTCGACCTGCGTTCCCGAGAACAGCAGGCCGCCGAGCTCGCGCTCCTGTTCGGACGAGAGAGCGATCGCCATTCAGTCGGTCTCGACGCCGATCACGGGCACGCGCACGACTCGGTGCGGCCGCGTCGATCGAGCCCGCCGCAGAACGGGCCCCCGCCCCAGTCCATGCAGGACCCGTTGAGGGTCGAGCAGTACCGGGTTCCCGTGCGCCCGTGCGGGCAGCCCTGTCCCCAGCCGATGCTGCACTGCGAGCAGTCGGTCTGCGTGCACGCGACGCCACCGACGTTGGCGCTGCAGGGCTGGCTCTCGGTCGAGATCGCGATGCCGCTGCACGATCCTCCGCTCGTGGGCGCGACGCAGGTGGGCGTGGTGCAGGAGCGTGTCTGCGTGCCGGTCCGGTCGCAGGTGCTCGGATGCGTCTGCATGCACGTGCCCCAGGCGCCGCACGACGCGGGGCCGCAAGCCGCGCCGGTCGGATCCGCGGTGCAGGCCTGGCTCTCCTGGGTCGCCGTGGTGGCGCAGGTTCCCGCGGCGCACATCGAGGCGGTCGCCGTGCGCGTCTGGGTACCGGTGCTCCCGCAGGTCACGCCCACCGAGCAGAGCGACCACGCGGTCGTCGTGGGCGCTGCGCAGACCATCCCTTCGGTCGTGCGGGTGCAGTCCATGGACTCGCTGCTCTCGGTCGGCACGCACGCGCCGCCCCCGCACGCCGAGGTCGTCACGCTGCGGGTCTGGTGCCCGCTCGTCGCGCACGGATCGCCGCCGAAGTCGCACGCCCCGAACTCGCCGTACTGCGGGGCCGCGCACTGCACGCCGTCCATGCTCGGCCGCGTGCAGGCCTCGGTCTCCATCGACGGAGGCTGCGCTGCGCACGTGCCGCTCGCGCACGTGTAGTGAGTCACCGTTCGCGAGCGTGACCCGGCGGTCGCGCAGAACTCGGCGAACGCGCAGGCGCTCCAGTCGGTGGTCGTCGGCGCGCACTGCGCGTCGGTGGTGCATCCGACGCACGCGTCGAGGTTCGTGTCGCAGGACGTGCCACTGGCGCAGGGCGAGACGCCGTCGTGCACGGTGCAACTGCCCGCGGCGCAGGTGTCGTGGCCGTTGCAGAGAACGCCGTCGTCGCAGCCCGCGGTGTTGGGCGTGTGGGTGCACCCCGAAGCCGTGCAGGCATCGTCGGTGCACGGGTCGGTGTCGTCGCAGCTCGTGGGCGTGCAGCTCCCGCCGCCATCGCGATCGCCGGCGTCCGGCCCGCCGTCGCGCCCGCCGCCGCCGCCGTCGCGATCGCCGGCGTCGTGCCCGGCGCCTCCGTCGGGCGATCCGCTCGGTGTGCCGAGCACGCTTCGAGACAGCGAGCACGCGGGGGTGAGGACCAGCGCGAGGAGCGTCGCGCCGAGGACGAGAGACGAGCGCCAAGCCATGGAGGGAGTGTGCCCCCGATCCGCCCTTCCGGTCGAGGTGGGGGCCGTGGCGGAGATCACGCCATGCGTGTCACGTCCTCGAACGCTTCGTAGTAGAGCGTCCGGAACGCGGCGAGCGTCGAGGTGGCGGCCACGGCGCGATGGGTCACGGCGTTCCGGACCAGGGCCAGCACCTGGAGTCGATGCGCCAGGCGCACGGCATGGTCGGGATCGCGGCAGGTGACCTCGAGCACGTTGCGCGGCCCGCTCGGGTGATCGACGGCGAGGAACATCATCAGGCGCGCCCACTCGGTCACGCTCGCGGGCCCGGAGCTCGGCCGCGCCCTCCGCTCGCCGAGGTCCCGCAGCACGTTCACGGTCGCGCGCAGCGGAACGTCGACGCGCAGCTCGCCCACGTCGACGGGGTCGGCCCAGCGAGGCGTGATCCATCGCTGGTAGCTCGGCCAAGCGCTCAAGGCGCGCTCGGTGACGTCGAAGAGCGCCGCGGGCTGTCGCTCCAGCGTCGCCAGGCGCGGCGAGAGCCACGCGTGGAGGTAGCCCTCGAGAGACTTGGTCCAGAGCACGATCGACGCCGACGGATCGGCCTCGCTCCCGGCGACGCTGCCGAAGAGGACCTCGGCCGTGCGCAGGCTCTTGGCGAGCGGCGCGAAGCCGCGCACGGCCGACAGGCGGGCCCAGTGGGGAAAGAGCAGGGCGATGTCGGCGTCGACGTCGCGCGCGGTCCCGGAGACGCGCGCCGGATCGCGGCGCGCGGTGTCGAGGGCCTGGATCTTCAGCTCGAGCAAGGTCTCGTAGGCGGCGTGGTCTCCGTCGATCCGCGCGAGCGCGGCGCCGAGCGCCTCGAGGAAGGGGCCGTGCTCGGCGGGGACCACGAGGCGGTCGGCGATGCGCGAGGCGGCGGCCTCGTCGGCGGTCTCGGTGACGTACTCGAGCACGGCCCGGAGCGAGGTGGCGAGGCCGAGCGAGACGAGCGCATCGGCCGCGCGCTCCTGGATGAGCACGTCGTCGTCGTCGAGCGCGCTCACGAGCGCGTCCTCGACCGCCGAGGCGAGCGCCTTGCCCGCCCCGCCGAGGCGGCCGAGCGCGATGACCGCCGCCTCGCGCACCCGTGGCGAAGCATCCGTGGCCAGCGAGCGCACGACGTCGAGCCGCAGCGTGCCCTCCGCGAGGCCGGCCACGCGCGCCGCGGCCGCGCGCACCCGTGGATCGGCGTGCGCCGCGAGCTTCGGCAGGCGATCGCCGAGCCGCGCGATCGGTGCTCGCTCCGCGGCCGATCCCAGCGCGGCGCGCTCGAGCGCGCGGCTGGCGGCGCTGATCGCGGCCGGGTCGTCCTCGCGGCCGAGGAGCAGGACCACGTCGGCGAGGCGCTCTTCGGTGGTCATCTCCGCGAGGCCGACGAACGCGGAGAGGCGCAGATCGGCGCGCTCGTCTTCGCGCCGCGCGAGGTCGAGCAAGGCCGGCACCAGCGAGCGCGCGTCGAGGTTCCCCGCGACGTAGGCGGCACGGCGTCGGACCGCGGGCTCGGGGTCGCTCAGCGCGCCTCGTACGATGGCCTCCGCGCGCGCGCGCTCGGGACCCTCGAGGCGCGTCGGTCGCGCCGCCAGCTGGAGCGCCCAGAGGAGCGCGCCGCGGAGCTCCGGCGCCGCGTGGCCGGCCAGCGCGGAGAGGCCCTCGAGCACGCGCGCGAGCGGCGCGAACGCGCCCAGCGTCTGGATGGCCGCCACCCGCACCGAGACGTCGTCGACGCTCGCGACGAGCTCGAACAGCGCGTCTTGTTCCCAGCGCTCGTTGGCCTCGATCGAGCCCGCGGCGCGCGCGCGCACCGCGCGCGGCTGTCCCCGATCGGCGGCCAGCCCGAGGAGCATGCGGGTCACTTCCGGTGCGCGCACCTCGGAGACGATCTGCACGACGCCTTCGGGATCGTCGGCGAGCAGCAGCCGCGCCTGCGCCAGCACGTCGTCGACGGGAAGCGTCCGCAGCCGCCGGGCGAGCGCGGCGCGCGTCGCGCGATCGGTCTCGGTGAGCGCGGAGAGGATTCGCTCGCCGGCGTCCCGCGAGCGCTCGAGCTGGAAGGCGCGCGCGGCGCGGCTCGATGCGATGCGCTGCGCGGCGTCGTCGTCGCGGGCCAAGCTGCGGATGGCCCGATGGACGCGCTCGTGGCCGATCTCGGCGAGGTACCGCACGCACGCCGCGAGCAGATCGGGTGGCGGGCCCTCGTCGAGCACGCGCGTGGCGGCCTCGGCGCCGAGCGGCGAGCGGATCTCGGTGAGCGCGGCCAGGGCCGCGAGCGACTCGGG
>JBGALT010000075.1:0-40152 GCA_044223665.1 Sandaracinaceae bacterium
GAGCACGATCGGGATGCCGGGCGCCACGTCGACGAGATCGTCGGCCCGCCGCGAGCCGACCGTGTGGCGGAACGCCGTCACGATGCGCGTCACGTCCTCGGTCGGGAGCGCGGGCCGCAGCAGGCGCTCCATGCGCGCGTGCATCGCCGGCAGGTCCGCCGCGCTCAGCCGGTCGTAGCCGGCGATCGCCTCGTGGCGCGCCGAGGGGTCGTCCGAGGCGAGCCCCTGCTCGAGCGCCGCGAGATCGACCTCCTGGGCCGCCGCGATCGGAGCCGCGAGGAGCGCCCCGAGGGCGACGACGACGGCTACGACTGGATCTCGAACGAGGCGAACTCGCCGGTGTAGCTCCGCCAGCGGGTGTCGACCTTGTCCACGCGTGCCGTCGAAGGTCCGTGCTGCGCCCATCCGAGGAAGTCCTTCACCTGGTCTTCTTCGCCCTCGGCGACCACCTCGACCGCGCCGTCCGGGCGGTTCTTCACCCAGCCGGTCAGGCCGAGGCGCCGTGCCTCGCGCACCGACGACTGGCGGAAGTAGACACCCTGGACACGTCCCCGGATCACCAGGTGGATCCGCTTCTGAGCCATCTGCTCGTCTCCTAACGCTCCCACCGAACGGGGAGCAAGAAATCCGCGCGCAATCTCGCGCGCCTCACGTTTCTTCGCAACGACCAGCGGCGAACGAAAGAGATCGTCCAAGCCAGGCGTATTAAGATGGGGTCGAATCCCCGCGGTCCACCGCGAAAGGTCGGCGACACGGATGAACGAGTTCAGCTTCACGAGCTTCGTCGAGGACGAGAAGGCGGGAAAGCCCGGGCGCAGCGATGCCGCCCGGTACGCCTATTCGGCCGACGTGGCCATGCGGCGGGGCTTCTCGCGCATGTCTCCCGTCGAGCACGCGGCCTCGGCGCTCGTGCGCACGAACAAGGAGCTCTTGCGGGGGCAGCTCCTCGGCAAAGCCGTGAAGGTCGGGCCGCGGCAGTTCCACCGCTTGCACACCATCGCCGAGCACTGCGCCAAGACGCTCTCGGTCGACGTGCCCCAGATCTACGTCGTGAACTCGCCGACGGTGAACGCGTACACCTTCGGCACCGACGAGCAGTCGTTCATCGTCCTGCACAGCTCGCTCGTCGACGCGCTCAGCGAGGCCGAGCTGACGTTCGTGATCGGTCACGAGACGGGCCACATCCAGAACAAGCACGTCGTCTACGGGACCGTCCTCATTCTGCTCTCGCAGATGGCACAGGCGGTCACCGGCTTCCTCGTCGAGCCGGCCCTCTTGCCCCTGCGCGCGTGGTTCCGGCGGGCGGAGATCACCTGCGACCGCGCGGGCCTCCTGTGCTCGAAGGACGTCGACGCCGGCACCAAGAGCTTCATGAAGCTCGCCATCGGTAGCTCGCGCCTGTTCGCCGAGATGGACGTCGAAGCCTACGTCGAGCAGCTCGAGGAAGGCCGGGCGAGCATCGGGCGCTACCTCGAGGCGTTCGAGACGCATCCGTTCCTTCCCAAGCGCATCGCGGCGCTGCGCGCGTTCGCCGAGAGCGAGATCTACAAGGCGGCGATCGGCGAGAGCGGCGGCGCGCCGATCGACGAGGTCGACGTGAAGACCAGCCAGATCATCCGGATCGACGGCCGCTGACGACGACAGGAGTGCGAGCCGGGGAGGCCCGGACGGCTGCGCGAAGTGCGCGCGGACGACGAGACGAGGCGGCGAGCCGTCGCAATCTCAGGCAAGAGAGAACAGAAGGGGACCAGACCCGTGACCGACACCAAGGCCGACTACCAGGACAAGCGCAAGGACGTGCTGGCCTCGCTGCGCGAAGTGGCCGTGCTCTCCGAGGACGCGGGCGCGACGACGCTGGCGAAGAAGCTGCGCGAGGATCGGATCCCACGGCTCGAAGAGGAGAAGTTCCACCTCGTCGTGCTCGGCGAGTTCAACCACGGCAAGACCACGTTCGTGAACGCGCTGCTCGGCGCGCCCGTGCTGCCGATGGGCGTCACGCCGACGACCGCGGTGATCCACCAGGTCGTCCACGGCGTGCGGGGCGCGCGCGCCCACTTCGAGCGGCCGGCCGAGATGCCGACGGTGGCCCCGCCGCCCGTCGTGCCCGTCGACCAGATCGGCGGCTACGTCGTCGGCGGCTCGGCCGCGAGCGAGAACGTCCGCTTCCTCGAGGTGAGCTACCCGAGCGCGCTGCTCGAAGGCGGCGTGGTGCTCGTCGACACGCCCGGCGTCAACGACCTCAACTCGACGCGCGCCGAGATCACCTACAGCTACATCCCGCGCGCCGACGCCGTGCTCTTCCTGCTCGACGCCGGGCAGATCCTGAAGGAGAGCGAGCGCTCGTTCCTCTCCAACAAGCTCCTCGCGCAGTCGCGCGACAAGGTCCTCTTCGTCATCAACAAGGTCGATCTGCTCGACGCCCAGGAGCGCGAGGAAGCGCTCGGCTACGCGCGCACGCAGCTCGCCAAGCTGGTGAAGGAGCCGCGTGTGTACGCCGTGAGCGCCGAGAAGGCGCTCGCCGGCGATCGCGAGAGCTCGGGGCTCGGCTCGCTCGTGGCGGACCTCTCGAAGTTCCTCGCCGAAGATCGCGGTCGCGTCCTGCTCGACAACGCCCTCGACGAGGGCCTGCGCACCGCGACGACGCTCCGCCGCGGCATCGAGGTCCAGAAGCAGGCGCTCGCGCTCGATCAGGACGAGCTCGAGAAGCGCCTGCGGGTGCTGGAGGACGACCTCGTCTCGAGCGCCGACGCGGGCGCGCGGCGCGAGGGCAAGATCCGCCAGGACCTCGCGGCGATCAAAGCGCTCGTCCGCAAGGAGTGCGACGACTTCGGCAAGCGCTTCAGCTCCGCCCTTCCCGCCGAGATCGAGTCGAGCAAGGCCGACGACCTGAAGCGCTACCTCCCGGGCTTCATGGAGGAGCGCTTCCGGAGCTTCGCCGACAAGCAAGGCGCCGAGATCGCCAAGCGCATGGAGAAGGTCGCCGAGGAGGCGATCGCGTTCGTGAGCGACGAGGCGCGCGCACGAGGCGAGAAGCTCGCCGAGGCCTTCCCCGGCGCGCCCCGCGTCGACCTGAGCGTGAACACGCTCGCCTACGACGTGGGCGTGATCGCGCTCGGCGCGTTCGGCCTGACCTTGATGGCGCTCTCGAACCTGATGGTCGGTGGCGCACTGCTCGGCGCCGCGCCGATCCTCGCCTACGTGTTCCGCGGCCGCGCCGATCGCGAGACGAAGAAGCGCGCGCTGGAGGAGGCGCCGGCGGCGATCGAGAAGGCCTCGAGCGAGCTCGCCGCGGCCTTCGAGCGCCAGATCGACGAGTTCGGCGACAAGCTCGTGGACTTCGTCAAGGGCGCGAGCGAGGAGCTCACGCGCTCGATGGCCGAGGTCGTGCGCCACGCGCGCTCGGCGCGCGCCGAGGGCGAAGGCGAAGCGCTCCGCGTGCGCGAGGAGGCCGGCATGGCGCTCTCGCGGCTCGGCGCCGTCGAGCAGAAGATGGGCTCGCTGCGCACGAGCCTCTGGGCGAACGGCACGGGCACGCGCGGCGACGCGTCGGAGCACTGACCGACCGAGTCGCGCGTGAGCCACGACCAAGCGCTCGCCCTCGCGGGGGCGAGCCTGCCCGCGTGGGTGCTCTGGCTGCCGGTGACGATCGCGGCCGGCTGGGGCGTCGTCGCGGCGGTGCTCGCGCGCGTGGCGACGCGGATCGCCGTCTCCCGCGTGCCGCGAGACGGAGCGGTCCACTGGACCGAGCGAGCCGTCGTCGCGCGACGCGTGCGGGTCGACCTCGTGCGCGGCGCGCTCCTCGTCGCGGTCGCTGCCGCGCTCCTCACCCCGGCCGGCCCGTTCTCCGTGCTGTCGTGGGCCTCGTGCGCGGCCCTCGCCGCGCTCTCGGCGCTCTTCGGCTGGAGCCGTGGAATGCGCCCACTCCGCGCGGCGCTCGGCCTCCCCGTCGCGCCGGCCGGGAGTGGCCTTCGCTCCGCCGCCGTCTACGCGCTGGCGTTCGTCCCTCACCTGTTCGTGCTCGTGCTCGTGCTGAGCTCGACGTGGGGACGCGATCCGATCATCGTGCTCGTGGCCACCGCGGTCGGCGTGCTCGCCACGGTGCTCCTCCTCCGCGGCGGCGGGCTGCGCCTCGCGCGGGCGCTCGGAGCCACGGTGCCGGCGCCCGAGCGGCTCGCACGCATCGTCGATCGCGCGGCGCAGCGCTCGGGGCGCTCGGCGCCTCCGGTGGTCGTGCTCCCCTCGGCCGCCGTCAACGCGTTCGCGTTCGTCTACTCCGGAGAGCTCGGCATCACGAGCGCGATGCTCGAGCGCCTCGACGACGCGCAGATCGAGGCCGTGGTGCTCCACGAGCTGGGTCACCTCGGCGAGTCGACCGCCGCGCTGCGTACGCGGGCGACCTCGATCACGGCCTTCGCGACGTTCGCGCTGCTCGAGCTCGAGGCGCGGGCCTCGCTCTGGCTCACGCTCGCGCACGTCGTCCTCGTGATCGCCGTCGCCCGCTGGGTACGCACGCGCGCGCACGCCCTCGAGCAAGCGGCCGACGCGCACGCGCGCGATCACGTCGAAGAAGAAGGAGCGTACGCGCGGGCGCTCGAGACGATCTACCGGGTCAACCTCGTGCCCGCGGTGCTCGGGCGCGGGCGTGTGCACCCGGATCTCTACGACCGGATGATCGCGGCCGGCGTCACGCCGGACTATCCGCGGCCGGCGCCCCCCGCGCCGAGGCGTCTGTTCACCGCGCTCTGGGTCACGCCGATCGTAGTGGGAATCGCCGTCGCCGCGGTGGTCGTGCGGGCGCTCCCGTGGCCCCGCCCTCTCTCGCTGGCGCTCGGCGACTCGGCCGCGCTCTACGACGAGGCCCGCGCCCGCGCCGCCGCGGGACATCCCGAGGAGGCGATCCCCTTCGACGTCCTCTACGACGACGCCTACGACCACCTCCACGTGGCGCCGGTCGCCGCGCTCGCCACCGACCAGATCTCGGCAGGCTGGTGCGAGGAGGCCCGGGTCACGCTCGAAGAGCTCGACCGGCGCTACGCCGTAGCCCCCGACGATCGGGTCTCGCCGTCGGAGATCGAGGCGTACTGGGCCGCCTCGTGCGGAGGGGCCGTGCGATGACGCACCCGAAGCTGCCCCCGATGCACGCCGCGCTGGAGGAGGGCCACGACGCGCTGCGACGGGCCATCGCGGCCGGCGAGGACGTGGAGGCGCTCGACCCCTCCGGCCAGACGCCGCTCCACCGCGCGGTCTCCATGTTCGGAGGCGATCGGGTGGCCGTCGAGCTGCTGCTCGCGGCGGGCGCGAGCCCGGCGGCGCGGACGCGCGACGGTCGCAGCGTGATCGGGGCCCTGCACGCCGGTGTCAGCTCGGCGCTGGAGCAGCTCGAGGCGCGCGAGATCGAGAAGCGATTGCGCGAAGCCGAGGCGCGGCGTTCGCTTCTGTCGTCGCGTGGACGGAAGCGATGAGGTAGCCTCCCGCGCGTCGATGCGGATCGGTGTCCCCAAGGAAACGCTGCCGCTCGAGCGTCGCGTCGCTGCGACCCCCGAGTCCGTGAAGAAGCTCGTCGATCTCGGGGTCGAGGTCGTCGTCGAGAAGGGCGCCGGCCTCGCCTCGAGCATCCCCGACGGCGCGTACGAGGCCGCCGGCGCGACGCTCGTCGATCGCCCGGCCGCGCTCGGCGCCGATCTGGTGCTCCGGATCCGGCCACCGACGAAGGAAGACATCGCGCAGCTCGCGGCGGGCGCGATCCACGTCTCGCACGTGTACCCGGATCGCAACCCCGAGCTCACCGAGCTCTTCGCGAAGCAGAAGGTCACGGCCCTCGCGCTCGAGCGAGTGCCGCGCGTCACGCGCGCGCAGAAGATGGACGTGCTCTCGTCGATGGCCAACCTCTCGGGCTACCGCGCGATCGTCGAGGCGGCCGAGCACTACCAGGGCTTCTTCGGCAAGCAGGTCACGGCCGCGGGGTCCACGCCGCCCGCGCGCGTGCTGATCATCGGCGCCGGTGTCGCAGGCCTCGCGGCCATCGGCGCCGCGCGGGCGCTCGGCGCCGAGGTGCGCGCGTTCGACACGCGGGCCGCCGCGCGCGAGCAGGTCGAGTCGCTCGGCGCACAGTTCCTCACGATCGAGCTCGAGGAAAAGGGCGAAGGCCAAGGCGGCTACGCCAAGGTGATGAGCAAGGAGTTCATCGAGGCCGAGATGGCCCTGTTCCGCGCCCAGGCCGCGGAGGTGAACGTCATCGTCACCACGGCGCTGGTGCCCGGCACGAAGGCGCCGATCCTCGTGCCCCGCGACGTCGTCGAGGCGCTCGCGCCCGGCTCGATCGTGGTCGACCTCGCGGCCGAGCAGGGCGGCAACTGCGAGCTCACGGTCCCCGATCGCATCGTCGAGCACCCGCTGCCGGGCGGCGGCACGGCGTCGATCATCGGCTACACCGATCTCGTCAGCCGCATGGCCGCGACGGCCTCGCGCCTCTTCGCCGGCAACCTCGTCCACCTGCTCGGCGAGATGGGCGGCAAGCAGGGCATCCGCGTCGACCTCGAGAACGACGTGGTGCGCCCTGCCCTGCTCACGCACGACGGCGGGGTGCTGCCGCCGCCGCCCAAGAAGGAGCCCGCGCCGCCGCCCAAGAAGGAAGCGAGCGCGCCGGCCGCGACGATCAAGCTCGCGCCGACCTCGGTGCGGCCCACGGCCCCCGAGAGCACCCCGACCGCCAAGCCCGAAGAGAAGAAGAGCGGCCACGGCCACGGTCATGGCCACGCGGGCGGCGAGCCCTCGCTCGGCGGGCGCATCTTCGGGGTCGTAGCCGCGCTGGCGCTGCTCGTCGTCGGCCACTTCGCCCCGAGCGAGTTCCTCGAGCACTTCACGGTCTTCGTGCTCGCGTGCTTCGTGGGATGGCAGGTCATCTGGTCGGTGACGCCGGCCCTCCACACGCCGCTGATGAGCGTCACCAACGCCATCTCCGGCATCATCATCGTGGGCGGCATGCTCGAGATCGGCCCCGATCTCGGCATCGCGACCTGGCTCGGCGCCGCCGCCGTCCTCGTCGCCGCCATCAACGTGGCCGGCGGCTTCCTCGTCACGCAGCGCATGCTGCGGATGTTCCGGCGGGAGTAGCGCGTGACGGCCGGCGGCGAGATCACGATCGCGTACCTCCTGGCGGGAGTGCTCTTCATCCGCAGCCTCTCCGGCCTCTCCAAGCAGGAGACGGCCTCGCGCGGCAACCTCTCGGGCATCGTGGGCATGACGCTCGCGATGGTCGTGACCGCGATCGTCTGGCTCCTCGATCACCCCGAGCTGCCGGTGCTGGGCCTGGGCCTCTTGATCGGCGCCATCGCGATCGGAGGCGGCATCGGCGCGGTGCTCGCCAAGCGGGTCGAGATGACGGGCATGCCCGAGCTCGTCGCCGTCCTGCACAGCTTCGTCGGCCTCGCGGCCGTGCTCGTCGGCATCGGCTCGTACGTGCAGATCGGCGAGCACGCGCTCGTCGGCGCCGAGCGCGTCGTGCACCTCGTCGAGATCTGGGTCGGCGTCGCGGTCGGCGCGATCACCTTCACGGGATCGGTGATTGCCTGGGCGAAGCTGCGCGGCTCGCTCAGCGGCAAGCCGCTCCTCTTGCCGGGCCGCCACCTGCTCAACGCGATCGTGGCCCTAGCGATCGTCGGCCTCGGCGTGCCGTTCGCGATGGCGGACGACGGCGCGGGCCTGGTCTGGATCCTGGTGATGACGGCGCTCGCCGGCGCGCTCGGCGTGCACCTCGTGATGGCGATCGGCGGCGCCGACATGCCCGTCGTCGTCTCGCTGCTGAACAGCTACTCGGGCTGGGCCGCGGCGGCCCATGGGCTTCATGCTCGTCAACGACGCGCTCATCGTCACGGGCGCGCTCGTCGGATCGAGCGGCGCGATCCTCTCGATCGTGATGTGCCGCGCGATGAACCGCTCGATCCTGAACGTCGTCTTCGGCGGCTTCGGGACCGAGGGTGGTGCGCCCGCGCCCGCCGCCGGTGCGCAGCCGCAGGGCGAGGTGCGCGAGCTGAAGGCCGACGAGGTCGCCCTGAAGCTCAAGGCCGCCAAGAGCGTCATCATCGTGCCCGGCTACGGCATGGCGGTCGCGCGCGCGCAGCAAGCGGTGTTCGACCTCTCTCGCGCGCTCCGCGACAAGGGCGTGAAGGTGCGCTTCGCGATCCACCCCGTCGCCGGGCGCCTCCCCGGTCACATGAACGTGCTGCTCGCCGAGGCGGGCGTTCCCTACGATCTCGTCCTCGAGATGGAAGAGATCAACCAGGACTTCGCGACGACCGACGTCGTGCTCGTCATCGGCGCCAACGACATCGTGAACCCGGGCGCGCTCGACGATCCGCAGAGCCCCATCTACGGGATGCCGGTGCTCGAGGTGTGGAAGTCGGCGCTCGTGGTGGTGCTCAAGCGCGGCATGGCGGCAGGCTACGCCGGCGTCGAGAACCCGCTCTTCTTCCACGAGCACACGCGCATGCTCTTCGGCGACGCGAAGAAGAGCATGGACGCGCTCGTGACGGCCGCGCGCAGCTGACGCGCCTTCGCGCGCTCGCTGACACGTGTGCAACGAGGCGCCGATGCGCCACGCCCGTCGTGGGTGACGTGCCCGGAGGCGCACGTTACCCTCGGAGCATGGGGCGCTCGACGTGGATGGTGCTCGCCGCAGGGCTCGTGATCGCCGGCTGTCGCAACAACGGCGGTGGCGGAGAGCGAACGGCCTCCTTCGGGCTTCCCTGCGAAGACGTCGACCAGTGTCTAGAAGACGCGCCGACGTGCGTCGAGATCGCGGCCGCCGACTACGGCCCGGGCATCTGCGCCTACGAGTGTCCCGTGCCGGACGGCTGTCCAGCCGGCAGCGAGTGCCGCGCCGGCTTCTGCATCCAGTGCCACGCCTCGCTCGCCGGGACCGTCACCTCGGGCGGTGAGTGCGGCTGCGACGCCGACTGCGCCGCGGGCGCGTGCGAGGCCGGCATCTGCGCGGTCGACTGTACGCAGACACCCTGCGAGGCCGGCTCGTCGTGCGACGGCAATCCGCCCCGGTGCCGCGAGTGCTTGGGCAACGACACGCCGTCCGACGAGGGCGGGCCATGCAGCTGCGACATGGACTGCAGCGGCCAGCTGACGTGCATCGGAGCCGTGTGTGCTCGCGCCTGCGACTTCGACGAGATGTGCGGCGCCGACGAGTGCCGCCACGAAGCGCTCGTCGGCTCCTCGTGCCAGGTCGTCGACCCGGCGTGCACGGGCGCCGGCACGGGAGCCCCGGGCGATGCGTGTGCATGCAACTCCGACTGCGGCACCGAAGCGCCGATCTGCGTCGGCGCATTCGTCGGCGGAGCGCACGTGGGGCACTGCGGCAACATCTGCGGCCCGATGATGGACTGCGCGTTCGGCACGCGGTGCTGCACCGCGGTGCCGAGCCTTCCCTACTGCCTGACCGAGGACGTCATCAGCGCGACGTCCGCGCCGTGTCTCTGATCCGTCCCGATCCGCGCGCCCGATCCCCAACCTCGTGAGAGCCACAGAGGAGCAGCGATGCGACGACTCAGCCTTCGACGAACCGCGGCGATCGGCGCCACGCTCGCGCTCGCGGCGTGCGTGAACGAGCCGCCCGCCGAGAGCCATCAGGCGCTCGGCACGACGGATCCCGGCGCAGTCACCGCCTCGCCGACGACGACGCCTGGGCCGGCGCTCGAGCTGCGCGAGCCGGCGGTCGCGCTGCTCTCGCCCGCCTCGCGGGCCGAGCTCGAGCACGCAGGTTTCCCGTTCCTCGTGCTCGGGGCCGAGCACGCGTCGCGCTCGACGGTCCTCTGCGAAGAGCACTGGTGCTCGGACGCCGCACGCTTCGACGGGTACCTGGTCACGCTGTACGCGACCGACGTCTGGCACGAGGCCGCGACGCCCGAGGATCTCGGCATCGTCGCCGACGCGCCGATGGTGATGGTCCACGGGCGCGCCGCCCGAGAGATCGAGAGCGAGGACATCGTCGGCCTCGTCTGGAACGAGCACGACGTCGCGTACTCGCTCGAGGTCGAGTGCGAGAGCGCCGGCGACACCCACTGCGCGAGCACCGAGTTCCTGCAACAGCTCGCCCGCAGCTTGGTGTGGGCGCACCAGACGGAGGCGCGATGAGCACCGCATCCACGACGCCCGCCCAGGCCCGCCTCTCCCTCGTCGTCCTCACGCTGGCCGCGCTGGCCCAGGCGCCGATCGCGAGCGCCCAGTCCTTCGATCCCGCCGGGCAGCTGGTCCCCTCGACCTCCGGCATGGGCCGCGCCGACGGGCGGATCTACGCGCCCACGATGCGCTTCCCGATCCGCGACACGCCGGCCTACGCCAACTCGCAGGTCTACGGGCACGGCGGCGGCATGGGCCCCGGCGGAGGCCAGTGCGACGGCGCGAATTTCTCGTACCCGTGGCACGACAACTTCTGCGAGTCGCGCGGCCGTCGCGCGGTGAACCCGATGTGCCCGACGGGGACGGGTCACCAAGGGCAGGACATCCGCGCCAGCGACTGTCGCGCGGGCGTGCACGCGGTCGTCGCGGTCGTCGATGGACGCGTCGGGTCCATCGGTGGCTACTCCGTGCCGATCTTCGGCGCCGACGGCACGCGGTATCGCTATCTCCACATGTCACACATCATGGTCACGCAGGGCCAGCGCGTGCGCTGCGGTGACGTGATCGGCATGGTGGACCACGTCTTCAACGGGACGCCGACGACCAACCACCTGCACTTCGAGATCTCGCAGGCGGTCGGCGGCGCCGGGCTCACGTTCGTGCCGCCCTACACTTCGCTCGTCGACTCGTACCAGCGTCTGCTCGCGGGCAACGCGTGCACGCCATCGATGGACGCGGGTGTGCGAGATGCGGGGCGCGATGCCGCCTCGCCGCGCGATGCGGCCTCGCCGCGCGATGCGGCCTCGCCGCGCGATGCGTACACGCCGCCACGCGACGCGTACACGCCGCGAGACAGCGGCGGAGGGTGCCGCAGCACCATCGTCGGTCGGACGGTCTCGAACGGCGAGTGCGTGCAGCTGCCGCCGAGCCGTACCGACTGCTCGGGCAGCGGCTGCGGCTGGTACCAGTGCGTCTCCGGAGCGTGGGCGTGTGCCGCCGAGTCCGAGTGCGCGACCACCTACCCGAACGCCGCCTGCAGCTCCGCCGGCGACTCCTGCTACTCGACGACCATCGCGCAGCAGGTCGACCACGGCGACTGCGTGCAGGTGAACCTACCGGCCTGCGGCGTCGCGACCTGCGGGTGGTACCGCTGCGTCAACGGCAACTGGGCCTGCTCCGACGCCGCCTCTTGCGGCGGTCAGCGCTACTCCCACGGCGACTGCACCGACTGCACGAACCTGGGCGACAGCTGTCACGCGAGCACGGCCTGCTGCTCCAACGCGTCCTGCGAGCCCACCGCGTGGGGCTCGTCGAGCCGCACCTGCTGCTTCGCCGGCAACCTCCCGTGCGCCAGCGCCGACGACTGCTGCGGCACGATGGAGTGCATGAACGGTGTCTGCCAGTGTCACAACACCGGTGGCCAGTGCGCCGGCGACGTCGACTGCTGCTCGGGCCTGTGGTGCACGAACGGGCGCTGCGGCATCGAGTGAGGGCGGGCCGCGTCGTGCCGGCCCGCGTGGTGCCGGGCCGCGTGGTGCCGGGCCGCGTCGTGCGGGCCCGCGGCGGCCTACACCCGAGGCCGCGGCGCTACCAGCAGCCGCCCCATTGGCACGACCCGCTCCAGCAGTAGTCGCAGAAGGAGCCGGCGTAGCAGGGCTGTCCGTCGGTCGAGATGGAGCAGGGCCCGGCGTTCTGCACGTAGGGGCTACCGAAGGCGCACGCGCCGCCCTGGCAGATGCGATCGCGGCACGACTGCTCGAGGAAGCCGTCCTGATCGCAGTCGTACTCGTAGAGACCGCCCGTGCACGTGGGTGTCTGGCAGTCCGCCGAGCCGCAGGAAGCGCCGTCGGTCGACGAGCGCGAGCACCCCTGCGTCTCGGTCCGCGGACGGTCCGAGCAGCCGCCTCCCGAGCAGACCGGATCGTGGCAGGTGCGCGACTGCGTGCCGTCGAGGCGACAGGGGTCGCCCCCGAAGTCGCAGCCGCTCCAGCCGTCGCACGTGGTCGAGCCGCAGCCGACGCCGTCCGTCGAGGAGCGCGAGCAGCCCTGGGTCTCCGTGCGGCTCCCGCCCGCGCCGCATGCGCCGCCGCTGCAGACGGCAGGCGTGCACGTTCGTGACTCGCTCCCGCTGGTGCCGCACGGCTCGGCGAAGCCGCCGCAGCCGCTCCAGCCCGTGCAGGAGTCGGCGCCACAGCTGATGCCGTCGGTCGCGCGGGTGCAGGCGACCGTGTCGGGCCGCATCATCGGCTGGCAGCTGCCGCCACCGCAGACGTAGTCCGTACACGTGCGGCTCGCGGTGCCATTGGTCCCGCACGTGTCGGAGCCGGTGCAGACGCCGAAGGACGAGCAGCTCGTCATCGCGCACGAGGTGCCCGTGGTGTCGCGCGTACAGGCTTCGGACTGCGTCGTGTCGGTCCCCGTGCAGACCGTGCTCTCGCAGCGGTACGTGCGCACCGTCTGCGTGCGCGTGCCGGCGTTGCTGCACGTGTCGGCGAAGCCGCCGCACGCGCCGAAGCCGCTCATCATCGGCATGGGGCACTCGGCGTCGCTCGTGCAGCCGCGGCAGACGTGCTGGGCCTCGTCGCAGGTGGTGGCGCCCTGGCAGGGATCGCCCACGTGCATCGTGCACGCGCCGGCGACGCAGTGGTCGTTGCCGTTGCAGAAGATGCGGTCGTCGCAGGCGACGTCGAGCGGGCGGTGCTCGCACGTACGGGACGCGTTGCACACGTCCTCGGTGCACTCGTTGTGGTCGTCGCAGCCGAGCGTCGTGCAGTCGGGCCCGGCGTCGAAGTCGAGCGGCGCCGCGTCCACGTTCGCGTCGTGCCCCACGATGCCCGTGTCGCGGCCACCATCCCACGCCGGCCCCGCATCGCTGCCCAGACGCGGTGGCGTGCCCGACCAGGGATAGAGCGGCGACTCGGTGCTGGCACATCCTCGCTCGGTGCAGGTCTGCCCCATCGGGCACGTCGTCCCGATGCAGGTCCGGACCAGGTGCATGAGGACCACCCGCGTCTCCCCCTGCACCAGCGTGACCGTCGCGCGGCGCGAGACGACGTCCGTGCCGGCGTGGGCGGCCGAAGCGACGATCGTCACCGGCCCCAGCACGCCGCTCGAGGGAACGACCGTGAGCGTGAAGGGAAGCGTCTCGGTGCCGCGCAGCGTCTGCATCTCGGACGCGTGCATGCCCGAGGGACCGCTCACGTCGATCGCGATCCGATCGACGTCGCCGGGGATCGCGAGATCCGTGTCGGCGACGACGATGAGCTGCGTGACGCCCGGGTGCGCGCAGCCGAAGACGGCGACCGCCGAGGCGAGCGCCAGGGCAGCGACAGAAGAAAAACGCATCCTTCCCAGGATGCCGCTCGGGCTTGCCGGACGGCAAGAGGGGGGGACGGGATGCGTGCCCGGCGAGGAGCGGCCCGCGCGGGCGAGCCGATCAGGCCTTGGCGGCCTTCTTCGCCGGCGTCTTGGCTGCCTTCTCGGCCTGGGCCGCCTGCCAGCGCGAGAGCTTGCGCTGGCGACGACGCTTCTGGTGCTTGCGGGCGGGACCGTCCTGGGGTGCGCTCATAGGGAGGGCGACCATACCTCGATCTCGCGCGAGCGCACGTCGCGATCGGGTCGCTCCGTTCGTCGCGCTTGGACCAGGAGCCCGCCGCGGCGGCGTGGCACGGTGGCCGCGTGACCGGGGTCTCCCTCGCGCTCGTGCTCTCGGCCGCCGTCATCCATGCGAGCTGGAACCTGCTCGCCAAGCGCGCACGCGATCCGTTCACCTTCCTCTGGCTCGCGACGGCGCTGGCGATGACGTGGCTCGTGCCGCTCGCGCTCGCCTTCCAGCCTGCGACGGTCCTCGACGTGCTCCCGGCGGCGGGAGTCAGCGCGCTCGTGCACGGCCTCTACTTCGGCACGCTCGGCGAGGCCTACCGCGAAGGCGATCTCTCCCGCGTCTATCCCATCGCGCGGGGTCTCGGCGTGGCGCTCGCGCCCGCGCTCGCCATGGCGTGGACGAGCGTGGTCCCGGCGCCGCTCGCAGCCACCGGGATCGGGCTCGTGGTGATCTCGATCGCGTCCCTCGCGACGGGCGCGGCCGGCCCCCGGCCGAGCCGGCGCGCAACCTTGCTCGCGATCGCGACGGGCGTGCTCGTCGCGACGTACTCGGTCGTCGATCACGGCGGCGTCGCGCGGGCCTCGCCGATTCCGTACCTCGCCGCCACCAACGCGGGCGCGCTCGTGGTCAGCGCTCCCTTCGTGTGGCGGCGACGCGAGGCGCTGCAGCGGGCCTGGCGCGAGGAGCGCCGGCCCCTCGCTGGCGCAGCCTGCCTCTCGGTCACCGGCTACCTGCTCGTGCTCTACGCGTTCCGCGCGTCCCCCGCGAGCTACGTCGTCGCGATGCGCGAGACCTCGATCGTCGTCGCCGCCCTCTTCGGCCGCTTCCTGCTCCACGAGCCGGTGAGCCCGCGTCGCGGTGCTGCGGCGCTCGGCATCGTGGCCGGCGCCGTCGCGATCGCCCTCGCCTGACGGCGCACGTCGGCGTCGGAGGGGGCGTGAGGCGATCGCGAGCCTCCGGGCGTCAGCGCACGATCTTCGAGATCGCCTTGAACGCCTCGCCGCTCGCGCGCCGCGTGAGATCGAAGAGCACGGCCTCGGTCGAGGTGACGAGCGCGCCGGACGCGGCCCAGAGCCCCTCGGCGATGCGCCGGTTCTCCGGCGCGCGCGAGGCCGTCGCGTCGCCCGCCACGAGCACGCGGAGTCCGCGATCGACGAGCCCGCGCGCGGTCTGCGCCACGCAGATGTGCGCCTCCATGCCGGCGAGGACGATGCTCGTGACGCCGCGTTCACGGAGCGCGTCGAGACGCGCCGCCACGGCCGCATCGTCGGTGGCGTCGAAGTCCAGCTTCTCGAGCACCGGCACCGGCTCGGCGAACGCCGCGAGCTTCTCTCGGAGCGGCGCGACGGTCGGCCCGAGGCCCTTCGGATACTGCTCGGTCACGAGCACGCGCACGCCGAGCGCGCGCGCACCGTCGATCAGCCGCCCGGTGTTCTCCACGGCGCTCGCGTCGGGCATCACGCCGGCCAGCCGCTCCTGGACGTCGATCACGACTAGCGCGGTGGACTCGACCGTGGGGCGCGGGCTCGGCATGCGGCGAACGTAGGCGCCACACGCGCGCGGATCAACGTCCTTCGTCCCAGCGCTCGTGGATCCAGTCCTCGACGTGCTGGAGCGGCTCGCGCAGCTCGTTCGCCAGCGGCCAGAGGCGCGCCATCTCCTGGTCGAGCACGTGCGTGTGGACGCTGAGCTCGATCTCGAGCTCTTCGTTCTCGCGCTCGAGCCGGGCGCGGAGCTCACCGAGGTGGGCCTCCACCTCGTCGCAGGTGCTGCCCTTCTGACGCAGCTCCTCCTCCGCCGCGGCGAGCTCCCAGAGCAGCGCGTCCGCCTGTCCCTCGGTCGTGTCCCCGAGCCGCACGCCGCGGCGCGCCGCCTCGCGCCGCTCGGAGAGATCGTTGCGGCGCTGCGCGAGAAACGTGAGCTCGCCGCGACGCTTGCTGAGCTCGGAGGCCAGCTCGTCGATCGTCTTTCCGAGGGTCGCGCGGAAGTCGCGGGCGCGCTCGGCGAGCCCTTCGACCGCCTGCTGGTGCATCCGCGCCGAGCGCACCGACTCCTCGAGCGCCTCGAGCGAGCTCTCCGCGAGCGCCATCGAAGCCTGGATCTCCTCGGGCGGCACCAGGCCGCGCGGCCCCAGATCGGAGACGCAGCGCTGGATCGCCTCGAACCGCTCGCGCCAGCGCCGTGCTCCGCTCAGGCCCGTCGAGACGCCCGCCTCGCGCTCGCGCACCGGCGCCTCGACCTCCACTTCGATCTCGAGATCGGCGTTGGGAGCGACCGGAATGGCAGGTCGGACGTACTCCAGCGTGAGCCGGCGGCTCGAGCCGAGCTCGAGGTCGCCGTCCATCGGCGGCGGCTGCTCGCCGGGCGGCGGCGGAAGCGTGCTGTCCTCGCGGTCCGGCGACGCATCGGGCACCGCGGGCTCGGTGACCGGCGTCGGATCGCGCGGTGACGACGAGGGCGTGCGGCTCGCGAACGGGATCGGCACGTCGCTCTCACCGCCCGCCGCGTGCACGTCGTCGTCGCGAGCTTCGGTCTCGTTGAGCCCGCCCCACGAGAGCACCGGACCGAGCAGCTCGCGCGTCGCGCGCAGCTCGTCGAGGAAGTGGAACGCGTCGCGGAAGCGATCGTCGGGGTTCTTCTGGAGGCAGCGCAGGACGAACGCCTCGAGCGGCGCCGGCACGTCGGCCTTGCGTGCGGTCGGGCGGAACGGCGCCTCGGTGACGTGCTTGACCAGCAGGTCGCCGGGGTACTCGTAGTCGAAGGGCAGTGCGCCGGTGACGAGCTCGTAGAGGATCACGCCGAGCGAGTAGAGATCCGCGCGGCCGTCGATCGCCGTCGACTGGATGTACTCGGGCGCGATGTAGCCCGGGGTGCCGAAGATCTGCTGGCTGCCCGTGAGCGAGGGCGCATCGGTGATCTTCGCGATGCCGAAGTCGAGGATCTTGAGGAAGTCCTTCCGGTCGCGCAGCTCGACCAGGATCATGTTCTCGGGCTTCAGGTCCCGGTGGATCACGCCCATCTGGTGAGCACGCGCGAGCGCGCTGCCCGCCTGCTCGGCGATGTCGAGCGCGCGCAGCGGCTCGAAGGGGCCGTGGGCCATCGCCTTCAGCAGCGACTCGCCCGCGATGTACTCCATCACGAGATAGACGAGGCCGTCCTCGCTCTCGCCGAAGTCGGTGATCTCCACGATGTTGGCGTGGTTGATGCGGTTGACCGCGCGCGCCTCCCGGATGAAGCGGTCGCGCTGGACGGGATCGCTCGCGAGATCGCGCCGCAGCGTCTTGATCGCCATCAGCCGATCGATGAGCACGTGGCGCGCGAGGTACACGCTCGACATGCCGCCCGTGCCGAGGCGCTGGATGAGGCGATAGCGGCCGCCGATGGTGCGGCCGATGAGCGGGTCTCGACCGATGCGGCCAGGGGCCGACATCAGGTCGCGTCGGGAGCGTCGCCGGCGTCCGTCCCGGTGCCGGTGTCCGTGGTGCCCGTGTCCGTGGTGCCCGTATCCGTGGTGCCCGTGTCCGAGGTACCCGTGTCCGACGCGCCCGTGTCCGAGGCGCCGCCGTCGACCGTGGCTGCGTCGTCGCCGCTGCTGGCGGCGTCGCGGCCCGCATCGTCTCCGGTGACGCCGGTGTCCGTCCCCGTCACGGCGCACGACGCGCCCGCGGCCAGACAGAGGCCGCGCGAGGCAGAGCCGACCTTGCAGAGGCACTGCAGCCCGGACGCGCAGTCCGAGTCCACCTCGCAGACCTCTCCGCTCCGCTGTCCACATCCGGGAAGCGAGAGCACACAGAGGGCGAAGACGGCGACGGGAACCAGAAAGAGAGAGCGCATCGCGGGGGAGCTCCGAGGAAGGGCGCGAGGATACAACCCCACCGTGGAACCGGCCAGCGCGACGGGACCGACCCGCGCGACGACCGCCCGTTTCCAAAGACGGGCTGTCGGGCCATCATGAGCCCATGCTGGTCACGCTCGTCGTGGCAGGAGGCGTCGTCTCGGCCGGGCTCACCGCCTGGTCGCGGCGCGCGCCCCGCCCCACGCCGACGGATCACGCGCGCCGCCGCACGATCCGGGAGCTCGAGGAGGGCCGCTTCCTCGTCCGTGGCCGGGTCGTCCCCTACGAGACGAGCCCGAGCGCGATCGATGGCGCCCGCTGCGTCTTCGTCCTCCGCGCGTCGGTCTCGCCCGAGAAGCTCCTCTTGCGCGACGTGGAGCACGAGCTCGTCGTGCACCGGTTCCGCGTCGAGGACGGGACCGGAGCGCTGGAGATCGACCCGCAGCAGGTGGTCGTGGACGCGCCGTGGATCCAGGGCGAGGCCGGCCTCGCGGTCGAGCAGCGCCTCGTCGCCGGCGACGAGGTCGAGGTGATCGCCCGCTTCCGGCCGAGCGCCTCCGGGCGCACGCCGTACCGCCGCGAGGACGGGCTCTACGAGCCGACGCCCGACCCGAGCGATCCGCCGCGCGTGATCCCGTACCGGGAGGCGATCTATCCGCGGCTGGGGCCGCGCGCGCACGCAATCCTCGCGCGCGGCGCCGCCGCGTTCGTGCTGGGTGCGAGCGCGCTGCTCTCGTGGCTGCTCGGCTGAACGACGGCTCGGGTCAGGGTCGGAACGGGAGGCGCTCCGCCCGCACCGAGCGCGTCACCACGCTCGAGCGCGAGGTCCCATCGGCGATCGTCACGCGAAAGTCGTACGCTTCCGGGGCAGCGGTGTCGGGCACGCCGCGCACGTAGATCGTCATGAGCAGCGCCGTGTGCGGCGGCACCACCAAGGACGACCTCGGGCCCGCTCCGGTGGCCACGCCTTGCACCTGCAGCACGACGGGGCCGTCACGTCCGACGTAGACCACCGAAGCGATCTCGAAAGGGCGAGGCGCATCCCCGTCGTTGGTGAGACGCACCCACGCACTCTGCGGCGGGCCGGATGCCGTCACCATGGACTCGTAGGGCTCCACCCGCAGCTGTGCCGCCGCCGGGAGCGGGAAGAGCCAGAGCGCGGCGCAGAAGAGGAGGACTCGGCTCATGGGGTCGCTCGGAGATCGGGTGGGCTCGGTTCGCTCGGCCAACGTGCTCGCTGCGATCAGTCGGGCGTGATCGTGATCTCTCCGTAGTAGTAGAACGTCGAGTACGAGGTGGAGCCGCCGAACGCTCCGCGGGCGACGCGCAGCTCGTACATCCCGGCAGGGAGCATGTCCTGGTCGCCGTCCCACATCCCGTCCGACGCCGGCGATCGGCGCAGGTAGCGGATGTCCTGCACCGCGTGGTTCACGCAGCCGCCGAGCGACGTCGTCCAGCAGATGAAGTCGTTGTCGGCGCCTCGGGTCGCGTCGCGCAGGTACCACGCGGAGGGTTGCGGCCCCACGTAGCCGCTCGGCGAGCTGGTCGTCGCGTCGCCGCTGGCGATCTGGGCGTTCGTCAGGTCGGCTTGGACGTTGCCCATCACGTCGATCTGCACGCGCGAGGGCACGTCGAGCGTGAACGTGTAGTAGTCGATCTCGAAGGGAACGACGTCCCCGCGGAAGGCACGATAGGACCCGAGCGGGATGCTCGACGGCGTCCCCGGATGACGGAGGACGCCGAACGTGCACGCGCCCCCGACGAGGAAGTAGCCCACGTCGCACTCGTCGGCGCAGGCCCCGCTGCGACACACCGGGTGCGCGTTGGCGAGGCCCGTCGTGCAGGTCGTGGTGCAGTCGCCGCAGTGATCGTTCGACGAGAGGACGTCGAGACAGACGCCGCCGCAGGCGCTCTCACCCGACGCGCAGCCCGCGTCGGTCCCGACGTCGGGGCGGTAGGCATCCGGCTCGACGAACGCGTCCAGCCCGACGAACGCATCAGGCTCCGCGAACGCATCGGGCTCCGCGAACGCATCGGGCTCCGCGGACGCATCAGGCTCCGCGGACGCATCGAGCTCCGCGAACGCATCGAGCTCCGCGAACGCATCGAGCGCCACGAACGTGTCGGGGGCCACGAGCGCGTCGCGTGGCGCCGCGTCGGCGGCCGCGTCGCGCGGAGCGGCACCATCCATCCCGCTCGCATCGACCCCTGCGTCGGCCTCGCCCGTGGAGACTCCCCCGCAGCCCGCGACAGCCCCCCACAGCAAGACGACCGAGCCCCAAGCGACACGCATCCGCGCGAGCGTAGCGCAGTCGACCCGCGATCGGGCGTTGGCGCGCCTCTCGCGGCGCGGCAGACTGCGCCCGTGACTGCGGCCGTGACTGCGCCCGAGCCATCTCCCTCCGAGAGGCGCGATACGCGAATGGCCCGCCGGCAGCCCGGCGTCACGATCGCGGCGTCGCCGCTCTCCGCCGGAGGCGCCGGATGAGCGGCCTCGGCGTCCGCTCGCGCGCCGTGGTGCTCGCGACGGCGATCCTCTTCGAGGCGTCGGCCGCTACCGCGCAGGAGGGCGCGCGCCCCGGTTGGCTCACGCGCACGCCGATCGCGCGGACCTTCGACGCGCTCGACGCCACCGATGCCGAGACCCGCCGCGCGGCGGCCGAGCGCCTCGCGACCGTGGGATCCCACGATCGCGTGATGGCAGCGCTCGGCGCGGCGATCCCCCACGAGTCGGTCCCCGAGGTCTTCGCCACGATGGTCCGCACGCTCGCGCGTCGTGCCGAGCCGGGCGACAGCGAAGCGCTCTCCGTGGGCTGGGACCGTGCGACCACGGTCGAGCGCCAGCTCGTCTTGGCGGCGTGGGCCGAGATCGACGACGAGGCCGCGCGCGAGGCGCTCGAGCGCACGGTGCACGAGGGGCTCGGAGCCGCGTGCGACGCGCTCGTGGGCTCGGAGGAGCGCCTGCGCTGGCTGAGCGCGCGACCGATCGATCCCCCGATCGTGCTGTGTCTCGCGCAGGCGGCGCCCTCCGACGCGCGCAACGCGTTGCTCGTGCGCGCCGCGTCGGAGGCGGAGCCTGGCGTCGTGCGCGCGATCCTCGCAGCGCTGGCGCGGAGCCCCGCGCCGAGCCCGGATGCGGTCGCGCTCGCCCGGCGCGCGCTCGAGGGCGATCCGTCGGTCGCGCCGCTCGCCCACGAGATCCTCTCGCGTGGGGACCCGGCGCGTCTGAGCCCGACGAGCTGGGTCGGCTTGCTCGCGACCGAGAGTCGGGCCTCCGCGCTCCGCGCGCTCCTCGCGCTCGCGCCCGAGCGGGCCGACGAGGCGCTGGCGACCGAGCGCGCGCTCGGCGGGGAGGACGCGCGGGGCGCGCTCGAGATCGTGCTCGAGCGCGAGCGCGCCGAGGATCTGCCCCGCATCGCCTCGTTCCTGCGCGTCGACGCGACGCGCGATCGCGCGCTCGATGCGCTCACCGTGCGCCCCGGTGGGGACCTCGTGCTGGCGGCCGAGCCGCCGGCGCCTGATCGCGACATCGCCCTCGCCCTCGCGCGTCCGAGGGCGGAGGCGCGCGACGCGCTGCTCGGCCAGCACCCGTCGCTCCTCGTGCGTGCGCTCCTCGGCGGCGCGACGCCCGAGGGATGCGCTCCCGACCCGTCGGCGGCCGTGCTGGAGCGGCGCGCCGCGGCAGCATGCCTCGCGCTCTTGCCGGAGGGGGGCCGGACCGCCGCGCGCGCGCTCGAGTCCGAGCGCGAGCCGAGCGTCGTCGCGTGGCTCGCGCTCGCCGCGCGCGGGCGCCCTCGTCGGGTGCGGCCCTCGAGGCGCTGCTCGACGCGCCGGACACCGCCGCCGCCGCGCTCTCGCGCGTCGCGCCGAGCATGCCCTCGCTGGGGGCCTCCGTTCGACGCCACGTCGAGGCCCTCGTGGTGCACCTGGCTCGCACGGGTGAGGCGCGCGCGCGCGTCGAGGCGATCCGCGCCCTCGGGGCCATGGCGCGGCCGATCCATGCGGCCGTCGTCGTCGGGGCGCTCGAAGATCCGGCGGCGATCGTCCGTCTCGCGGCGGCCCGCGCGCTGCCGCCGCTGGGCATCGACGTGCTCCACGACGCGCGCACGCGCGGACGAGTGCGGGTGGAGACGGACGCGCGGGTCGTGTCCGCCTTGCGCGCCGAGCCCCTCGGGGCCGCGTCGCACCCGCTCCACGTGCGCGTCGTCGCTCACGATCCGGCGCTCGCGCCGCTCGCACGCGTGGCGATCGAGCTCTCGAGCGGTGCGAGCCTCGAGCTCGCGCCCATCGACGGCGAGCTCGTGCTCCGCGACGTGCCCGATGCGGTGGCTCGGGTCGAGCTCCGCGTCGGCCCGCGTGGATCGGGCCCCGGGTGATCGAAGCGATCAAACCTGCTCGCGAGCGCGGGATTGACCCCCGGGGCTCGTTCGGGGCAGTCTGCCCGGGCGATGAATCCCGCTGCTCTCGCCAGCCCCGCGCAGCCCGAAGGCGCGTCGGACCCGAGCTTCGAAGCGACGCTCGAGCGGCTGCACGAGATCGTCGAGGCGCTCGAAAAGGGAGATCTCCCGCTCGAGCGCTCGCTGGCGCTCTTCGAAGAAGGTGTCCGGCTCTCGCGCCTGGGCGCCGAGCGCCTCGAGACGGCCGAGCTTCGCGTCGAACAGCTGCTCGCCGATGGCCGCACGCGGCCGCTGGGCTCTGCAGGCGTGGGCTCTGCAGGCGTGGGCTCTGCAGGCGTGGGCTCTGCAGGCGCCGCGGGCGACCGGGAGCCTGCGCCGACTGCCCCGAAGAAGTGACTCCCTGGCCTAGATGAACCTCACCCTGGAGCCCCGCCGATGACGCGCGCCCTCGAGATCGCCACCCCCTTCGCCGACTTCTCCGAGCTGTCCGAGAACTTCGCGCAGCGCGTCGACAACGAGCGCCTCATGCTGCCCTACGCCGAGCCCGTCGCCGAGGGCGAGTGGGTGACGTTCACGGTGCTGTTCGCGGACGGCTCGACCGCGCTCGCCGGGACCGGCAAGTGCTCGGGCAGCTACGACAACGGCGAGGAGCACCCGCCCGAGTACCGCTTCGACGTCGTGGTCGAGTCGCTCTCGCTCGAAGGCACCGCCGAGGTGATGTTCGAGCGCCTCCTCATGGCGCGCAATTCGATCGCCGGCGACGGCAACGCCGAGCCGGGCACGGGCGAGGTCTCGCTCGACGAGCTCGAGGGCCAGGCCGCGGCGCAGGCCGCCGAGGTCGAAGCGGCCCCCGAGGCCGAGGCCGAGGCGCTCGATGCGGTCGAGGCCGACGTCGCGCCCGATGCCGGTGGCTTCGACGAGCCGCTGCCGACGGCGGTGGCCGACCTCGACGAGCTCGCGGCGCAGAGCGTTCCTTCCGATCGCCCGCCACCGCCGCGGCCGGCGGGGCGTCCGGCGACGCCGGCGGGAGCCGGGGCCGCCGGAGCCTCGGCGCGGGCCCGCCCGGGCGCGGCGCAGGCCCCCGCGGCGCTGCCTTCCCCGCACACGTTCGAGGGCTCGGTCCTCACCCGTCCTTCGCAGCCGGCGGCGTGGACCCCGGAGCCGGCCGAGCGGCCCGCTCCGGCCACCTCGAGCGGCTTGTTCGACTACGGTCGCGGAGGCCTCCCCCGCCCGCCCCACCCGCCGCGCCCGGAAATCGCCGACGACTCGCGCGTGCAGCGCGCGCCCGGGCCGGGCCGGCCGGCGCGCCGTCTGGCTCCGTCGGGGAGCGCGAGCGCAGGTGTCGACGAGGCCGGTGTGGACGAGACGGGTGTCGACGAGACGGGGCAGTACGACGTCTCGGCCGAAGAAGAGTCGGCCTGATCGAGACGTCCCGGAATCGTCGCGTGACGCGACGATCGGGACGATGGCGGTGGCCGACCCGCGCGTCGGGCGCCGGCCTGGGGGCTCGAATGACCGAGCGCTCGAATGACCGGGCGCTGAACAAGCGCGCCCCTCGCCACGTCCCAGGTGCCGAAGGTGGTGGAGAGGCGGTCTTTCCCGTGACCCCGGCTTCCGACGACGCTATATCTACCGAGGACGCTCCATGCGGCTGCGCCGACTCACCGTACTGACCTCCGTGCTCCTCGGCCTCGCGGCCGTCGGGGTCGAGGCGGCGGCCATCGCGCAGGATCCACCTCCTTCTTCGGCGTCGCCTCCTTCTTCGGCGCCGTCCGCATCCACGGCACCTCCGACCTCGGCGCCTGCGTCCACGGCACCTCCGACCTCGGGGCCTCCGACCTCGGGAATGGCCCACGCGGAGCGTACGGGGACGATCGTGGTGGTCCACGTCGTACGAAACGGCCACCCGGCGAGCGGTCGCGTGACGATTCGGAGCCCGAGCGGACACGAAAGCTCGTGCGAGGTCGACGCCGAGGGCGAGTGCGAGCTGTCCGGCATCAACGGGGGGCGGCACGTGGTCGAGGCGACGGGCCCCGACGGCACGGCCTCGCACGCGCGCGCGGTGATGATCCCCGAGGACGGCAAGGTCTCCTTGATCGTCCAGATCCCCGACGAGAGCTGAGCGCCGCGACCGTTCTGGCCTCGGCTCGGGCGCGCGGGCCCGTCGCGAGGCGAACGAGGGGCCGTGCGCTCCGTGACGCCCGCGCGTGCAGTTCTGCGCGTCGACTGCGCCGGGGCGTGCCGCCTAGGTTTGCAAACTCGCGAAACAGCCGGAAAAGCTCACGGCTGAGTTTGTGCTTGCCGGGGCGGATGGTGTATGAAGCACGCGCGTTGCGCGAGGAGCCCGTGGACCACGGAGCGCGGCCATCGAGGAGTGACCGGATGCGTACTGTCTTGAATCGCTCGATCTCGTTCTGGCTGCTCGCGGCAGCCATGTGCGCCATGCCGATCGGCATCGCCGGTCTCGCCGCGACGGCGCACGCGCAGGACTTCGACGACTTCGACGATGCGTTCGAGGATCGCGAGCGCGGGATCGACGACACGTCGACGACGACGTCGAGCGACAGCGCGCTGCAGCCGGGCGACCTCGAGGGCGGCGACTCGTCCGAGGCGAGCACGACCTCGACGACCTCGTCGAGCGGGTCTTCGAGCACCGACGAAGGGCATGCCTGGGACGAGCGCGGCGATCTGCTCTCGAGCGCCGGCAGCCGCGCGTGGCGTCATCGCCGCTGGCCCCTGCAGAACACCTGGAGCGGATCGGTCGGCGGCATCCACGTCGTCGACGCCGGCTCGGGCCCCTCGCAGTCCTTCCGCGTCGGCCTCATGACGGACTTCTTCGTCCTCAACAACTGGCTCGTCGGTGGGGACCACGATCAGCACATCGGCGGCTCGCTCTCGCTGAGCTGGACGCCCTTCGACTTCCTGGAGATCTACGCATCGATCGCCAGCTCGGCGAACTCGAACGACATGGAGTCTCCCGAGCTGTTCCAGGTGCTCGGCGACTCGCTCGTCGGCCTCAAGGGCTACTACGAGATCATCCCCGGCCTGACGGTCGGCGGCGACGTCTCGGTCGCGCTGCTCAACACGGTGGGCGACATCGGCCTCGTGCTCAGCTCGACGAGCTTCGGTCTCCGCGCCAACGGCGCCCTCGACCTGCGCGCGCTGCAAGGCGTCGAGTTCCCGATGATCGCGCGCCTCAACGTCCAGTACTGGTACGACGGCTCGGCGATGCTGACGAACGACGTCGAGAACGCGCGCTACAACGCGCTGCCGACCTCGGGCCCCGACGCGCGCATGTCGCTCGAGTACGAGGACCGGCACCTGCTCTCGCGCGTCGAGCGCTTCGGTCTCGGCATCAACCGCACCGACATGATCAACCTCGGCGTCGGCCTCGAGTTCCCGATCGAGGTCACGTTCGCCGACATGGAGAGCATGTACATCAGCCCGATCGTCGAGTGGACGGTGGGGCTGTCGGCGAACACGCGCGGCTACAACTGCCTCTTCATCCCGGCCACGCCCGGCAGCGGCTCGCCGCGCCCCGGCGACGACGGCTGCATCGCGCACCAGGGCTTCGCCTCGTACCCGAGCACGCTGACGCTCGGCGTCCGCATCCAGCCGCCGGGTGACTTCCACGGTCTCGGCATCACGCTCGCCGCCGACATCGGCACCACGGGCATGAACACGTTCGTCCGCGAGCTCGCGCCGAACGCGCCCTACAACGTGATCCTCGGCCTGGCCTACGCGTACGACGCGATGGACGTCGAGCCCGAGGTCCGCGAGGTCTCGGTCGAGCGCGTGGTCGAGCACCAGATCCCGCCGCCGCCCCGCGGTCACGTGATCGGCACGATCGTCGAGCAGGGCACGACGACCGCCGTCGCCGACGCCGTCATCTCGTTCCCGGGCCGCGACCTCACCGCGCTCGCCGGCAGCGCCGATGGCCACTTCACCACCTACGAGCTCGATCCGGGCGAGGTCGCCATGGCGATCCACGCGCCGCTCTATCACGACGGCAGCTGCACCGGGACGATCCCCGCGGAGGGCGGCGACGTGAACGTCACCTGCGAGCTCGAGGCGCTCCCGCGCGTCGGCTCCGTGCGCGGCCACGTGGTCGGCGACGCTGGCGCGGCCGTCGGCGGCGCGACCGTCACGGTCACCGGCCCGCAGGGCTTCACCGTCGTCACCAGCCCCTCGGGCGACTTCATCCGCCAGGATCTGCCGCCCGGCGCGTACACGGCGCGCGTGGAGGCGGAGAACTTCCTCATCACGCAGGCGACCTTCACGGTCACCGCGCGCGAGCAGGCGACGCCGGAGATCACGCTGATCGCCCGTCCGCGCACGGCGCTCGTCCGCGTCAGCGCGCGCGAGATCACCATCCGCCGCCAGATCAACTTCGTCACCGACAGCGCCGAGATCGTGGCGGACAGCGAGTCGCTGCTCACCGAGATCGCGGACGTCCTGCTCCGCCACCCCGAGATCACCCGCGTGGAGATCCAGGGCCACACGGACAACCGTGGCGGCCACGAGCACAACCAGGACCTCTCGCAGCGTCGCGCCGAGGCGGTCCGCGACTGGCTCGTGGCGCACGGCGTCGACTCGAGCCGCCTCGAGCCGCACGGCTACGGCGACGCGAACCCGATCGCGCCGAACATCACGGCCGCCGGCCGCGCGCGCAACCGCCGCGTGCAGTTCATCATCAGCGAGCGCGCCGAAGCGCCCTGACCCCACGCGATCGGCGTAGGGGCGACGAACCGAGGCGGTCACCGAGAGGTGGCCGCCTCTTTCGTTTGGGGCTGGCGCGGACGCCCGCGCGACCCCGGCCGGTGCCGCGCCCGAGGCGATCGAGCCGGCTCGCGTTCTCGGCGATGGCGCGCCGCGCCCGGTGCCTCGCGATGCCTCAGGCCCGGCGCCCCGACGCGAGCGGAAGAGGGCAGGGGAGCGGGACTGCGAAGGTGGTGTTGGAAAGGGCCGCTGCGATAGCTGGCGCGCTCGATCGAGCTCCGCCCATCTGCCGTTTCAGGATCAGGCGGGCACAGGCGCCTCCGCTACCGCATCGCGCGCGAACGGCGGCGCGCACGCGCGCTCGTCGACCTCGCGCCCGCTTCGTAGTCCGCGGTTGTCGGTCGGCAGCGCCTCGGCACTTCCACAGCCGAACTGGCCCCGCTCGGCGATCCAGGTAGAGGGCTCGTCTCCGCACCCAGTCTGCTCGGCGGCCCAAGCCCTGAGACGAGCGACTCCCTCGCCAGCAGAGCGGGTCGGCCGTGGATGATGGAGAGGCCAGCACGCGGGCGAGCCCTCGTTACCTTCGCCGAGCACGCGGCTTCAAGCCTTGTCCTCCGAGCAGCGCCCGGCCCGGCGCCCGAGGAACCGGCCTCCGCGTACGCGGTGATCGGCACGGTAGGTAGGCGGCCTGCCCTGCTGCAGCGGCGAGCAGTTGAAGTCATGGAACGAGCAGGAAGGCGTCGCCGCCGCAGTCCATGTCGGGAGGCGATGTCGAAGCCGACGAGCCGATCTTGCCATGGCCTTGACGCTGGCGGAGAGCCGAAGCGCCCGCAGCAGACCTCGCCGGCCGCGCAGTCCTCGGGGCCATCGCGAATTGACGGCGCGCCCTGTCTGAGCATCGGCGCCGTACGGGCTGCCGATCATCTGTTCCGCCGCGCCGCGAGCGCAGCAGATCTCGCCCACGCCGCGAACATCGTGCCGCACGCGGCGGCCCAGCCCGGCATCGTTGCCCGGCACAGTGCCCGAGTCCTGGCGCGGCGGGATGCCCGTCGCGAGTGATGACGCTGGAGTCGCTGGGGACCGCCGCGTCCTTGAGGATCACGATCGCGGCGTCGTCGCCCGGCATGATCGTGCCGGCGTCCTCGCGGGGCACGATCACCCCGGCGTCGTTGCCCGGCATCACGCCACCGAGTCGCGGCTTCGGCGTCACCGTGCCGGTGTCGCTCGCGGCGTCGATCGTGGCGCTCGATCGCATCGTCGGTCACCGTGACGGCGAGACCGCAGCCGGCGAGCACGCCGAGGAGATGAACGAGACGACCACGGCAACGCGAAGCGAACGGCGCATGGCCGAGCATGGTACGCGAATCGAGCGCGCGGCGCGATACCCCGCTACATTCCGCGCCGGATGACAGTCCTGCCCCTGCGCTGGAGCCGAAAACGCCCGCTACCCTACGTCTCGCTGGGACAGGACTCCACGCCGCTCCAGCGGTCGGCGGCCTCTCGAGACCTCGAGAGCGAGATCTGGGTCAAGCGCGACGACCTCACGGGCTCGCTCTACGGCGGCAACAAGGTCCGCAAGCTCGAGCGGCTCCTCGGCGACGCCCTCGATCGCGGCGCCGATACGCTCGTCGACGGGCGCCGCCGGCTCGCACCACGTGCTCGCGACGTCCTCTACGGCAAGCGCGTGGGGCTCGACGACGCACGCCGTGATGGTCCCCCAGAAGCGCTCCCACGTGGAAGCGAACTCGCGCCGACGTCGAGGCTGGCGCCGAGCTGCACGGCGTGCCGATCCACCTCGCGGTGCCGGCCGCGATGACCGCGCTGGTGATGCGTGGCTGCGCGCGCGCGGCAAGCGTCCCTACGTGATCGGCCCGGCGGGTCCGAAGTGCCTGGGGTGATCGGCTACGTCGAGGCCGGCCTCGAGCTGGCGACGCAGCTGCTCGAGACGAAGGCGTCGGAGCCGGACGCGATCTTCGTGGCGCTGGGCAGCGGAGGGACCGCTGCCGGCCTCGCCCTCGGGCTCGCGGCGGCCGGCGTGATGACACCGGTCGTCGCGGTGCGTCACACCACGCGCGATGGTGCGGCGCGCATGGCTCGCCTCGCTCGTGCGCGGCGCGACCGATCGGCTCCGCTCTGTTCGACGACCGCTTCCCCGACGTCGCGGACCTCGCCCGAGAACCTCGTGATCGACGAGGACGAGATCGGAAAGGGCTACGGCACGCCGACGCCGGCCGGGCGCGAGGCCGGGCACCTGATGCACGAGATCGCCGGGCTCGAGCTCGACGCGACCTACACCGAGAAGGCGTTCGCCAGCCTCGTCCGCGCCGCGCGCGGTGCACGTCGCGGACAGCGACTGCTCTTCGTCGACACGCTCGTCCGTTCACCCGCCCGGCGTGCGAGATCGCCTTCCGACCCACGTCGCCCGGCTGATGACCTGACTACTACGTCCCAGAATCGTCGCGTTTCGCGACGATTGGACGAGGCTGGATAGCGAGCCGCGCGCGCGCGCTGACCGAGCTGCGGCAGCCTTCGATCGCCACCACGTGCTTCCGAGACAGCGCGCCGCGCTGCGGCGCCGATGTCGTTGGGCGGCGGGCTGCGCCCGCGCGGTTCTACTACGTCCCAGAACCGCCGCGTTTCGCGACGATTGGACGAGGCTGGATAGCGAGCCGCGCGCCGCGCGCTGACCGAGCTGCGGCAGCCTCGATCGCCACCACGTGCTTCCGAGACAGCGCGCCGCGCTGCGGCGCCGATGTCGTTGGGCGGCGGGCTGCGCCCGCGCTCTTCTACTACGTCCCAGAATCGTCGCGTTTCGCGACGATTGGACGAGGGCTGGATAGCGAGCCGCGCGCCGCGCGCTGACCGAGCTGCGGCAGCCTTCGATCGCCACCACGTGCTTCCGAGACAGCGCGCCGCGCTGCGGCGCCGATGTCGTTGGGCGGCGGGCTGCGCCCGCGCTGGGAGACGCCGATCGCGGCAGCGCCCCGCGACGACCTCACTCGCCGCTGGCGGTGGCGGGCGCGGCGTCCGGGGTCTGAACCGGTGCCACGCTGCCGCCCGAGATCGGCGGCGTGTCCGCGTACGCGACGAGCACGGCGCGCACGCGGCTCCCGGGCGACGGTGTCGCGTCGGGCATGACGGGATCGGCCGCGACGACGCGCGCCGCATCGAGCCCGCCCGCGACCAGCGCGCGCACGGCGATCTCGGCGCGCGCGCGCGCGAGCCGACCGGCGTCGCTCGCGCTCGTCGAGTCGATCTCCACGCGCACGGGCCCCTCGGGATAGGAGGCGAGCAGCGCGGCCAGCCGCGCGAGGCGAGCCTGACCCGCGCGCGACGCTCGAGGCGTCGCTCCCTCGAAGACGTCCTCCACCTCGACGCCGATCCCTCGCGCGAGGCGAACGACGTGGAAGCCCTCGCTCTCGGCCGCCTCCACGAGCGAGGCGATCCGGACTGCGTCGACGCCGGGGTGCGCCCGTCGGGCCGCCGCCAGCCGCGCGCGCGCCGCGGTGTGGGCCGCGTCCGCTCGGGCCAGTGCCTCGAGGGGGACGGTCGCCGTCTCGGAGCCCGTCAGCGCATCCGACACCGCGGGGCTCGGCGGCGCGCCGAGGGCCGTCGCGGCCGCATCGAGCAGGCGCGCGCGATCGCGGAGGGCCCGCGCCGCCTCGCGCACCTCGGCGACGTCGGTGAGCGAGTCCTGACGCGCGCGTCCCGGACGCGCTTCGTCCACCTCCGCCCGCGCCAGCGCGCGCGCGGCCTCTTCGCGGGCCGTGCGGGCCGCCGCCAGGCGCGCGAGGGCCGCCTCACCCCCCGCGCGCGCCGCCTCGACCTCGGCGGTCTCCTGCTCGGCCGCGAGCATCTCACGCTCGGCCTCGAGGCGCGCCGCTTCGGCCTCGAGGCGTGCCGCCTCGTCCACCGCCGCCTGCGCGTAGAGCCGCGCCATCGTCGCGTCGTCTTCCGCGGCGGCCTCGTCACCGCGCGACTCCGCCGCGCGCGCCTCGTCCGCGCTCGCGCGCGCGGCCGCCACCAGGTCGGGCGCCCGCGCCGCGGCGCGGTCGAGGTCGATCGCCCCGAGATCGCGCGCGAGGGCGCCGCTCACGCGGGCACCTGCGCCGCAGCCGGCGAGCGCGAGCAAGACGACGAGGCCGCCCTTCCGGATCACGGCGACGGCGCTCGGGATCGAGGCGTGCGCGCTCTCGCGCCGCGGTCTCGGCGGCGGCGCGGGCCTGATCGAGGCGCGCGCGCGCGCTCGATCCCGCTCGGCCTCCGCCGCGCCGAGCGATGCCTCGGCGGCGGTGCGGGCCCGGCGCCGCTCGATCAGCGCGAGCGTGGCCTCGGCGATGCGCTCGGCGCGGACCGCTGCGGCCTCGTCGCCCCGCGCCCGATCGCCGTCGGCCCGGTCGAGCGCGGCGCCGGCCGCGCGTGCGAGATCCTGCTCGCTGTCGGCGATGGCGCCGAGCGCGTCGAGGCGCGCGCGCAGTGCCGCCACGTCCGCACGCACGACCGCGCTCCCGAGCGAGAGCGCGGCGAGCACGACGAGCGCGACGAGGGTTCGAGCGAGCATCGAGCGAAGCGATCGGAGAGCGCGTCAGTGCCGCGGCAGCGCCTTGGCCGCCTCGACGACGAGGCGGTCGAACGCGCGCCACCACGAGGCGCGCTCCACCGCCTGCTTCTTGCGGAGCTCGACCGCGCGCGTGTGGAGCCACTCGGCGCGCTCCTCCGAGATGGCCAGCTTGTTGCGCATGCGCACGAGCAGCGCGGTCTCTTCGCTCTGCTCGATGGCATCCGCCATCGCCATCCACGCGCCGCACAGATAGACGAGCTCGCGGTCACGCTCGCCGAGCGCCGACACGTCGATCTCGTCGACGGGCACGGGCCGCCGATCGGGCGAGACCACGTCGCGCTCGCCGGGGTTGACGAGCCCGAGCGCCAGGGCCGCTGCGTTCGCCGCCTGCCGCTCTTCGGGCGCGAGCTCGCGGTCGGCCCACGCGACCGACATCATCACCTCGAGCAACACCTGTCTCGCTTCGATGCCCACCGCGTCGATCGCGCTCATGACCTGATCTCCGGCCGTGAGCGTAGCGCAACCGCGCAACGAGCGGCGACGGAAGGGATCGCGGCCCGCAGCCCGCGCGCGGCTCACGGCGCGGACGCGTCGGGGCCGAGCACCACGCCCCAGATGGCGCGCGAGTGCGAGAGCGCCAGGCGGCGCGCCTCACCTCCCTCGAGCGGCAGCGTCCAGGTGACGACGCTCCGCTCGTCGGGATCGCCGACGTCGCCGAGGAGCAGGAGCCATCCACGGTCGTCGATCTCGGCCTGGAAGAACGGTGTCTCCGGGCTCTCGTCGAGCAGCACCACGGGCTCGCGCCCATCGAAGAACCGTCGCTCGACGCGCTGGCCGAGCGGGCCGCCGGCTCCAGCGAGGACGACGCTCTGACCGCAGGGATCGAACGCCGCGGCCCGGACCTCGAGCGTCGTGGGGAGGGACGTGACGCGCCCGGTGCCCGTGTCGGCGAGCGACGCGCCCGCGCCCTCGCGCGGCACGACGAGGACGCGAGAGAGGTCGCGGCTGAACGCGAGGGCGAGCCCGTCGAGCGCGGGCGGGACGGCCTCGCGGGTGCCGCGATCGAAGACGAGCCCGGGCGCGTCGCGGTACGAGAGCGCGACGCGCGTGCCGTCGTCCGAGATCGCGAGCGACTGGAGCTCGCGCCCCGGCGCCATCGGCACGAAGTCGATGCGCCTGTCGTGCCCGCTCGTCGGGAACGCGTCGAAGATGCTCGCCATGCACTCGCCGGGGAGCGTCGGCTCGGAGCAGTCTCCCGGCAGCACCATGAATCGCCCGTCGCGCGTGAACGGGGAGCGGCGGAGCGGCAGCGGGCCACCCAGGCTGCCGCCGCGACCGTTTCCGCCGGGCGTGCGCGTGACGAGGCCGGCGTCGTCCACCACGACGAGCTCCGAATGGGCCGCGCTCGCGTCCATCACGAGATAGCCCCACCGATGCGCGTCGATGCGGCGCGGATCGGAGCCGAGGCCGAGATCGGTGAGCACGCCGTCCCCGCCCACCCGGTAGAGGTGGATCGGCCCGTAGGCGTCGAGCTCGTCGAGCTGGATGACGCGACGGCCTCCGGCCCGCGCGCGTGGGGGCGCCGGCGGAGGCGGAGGGTCGGCCTCGACGATCAGATCGGGCAGGGCGCCCGCGGCGCTCGCGAACGAGCACGCCGGTGGCGCCGGCGGTAGCGCGCCCGCATCGGGCTCGGCGGCCACCGACGCGCGGGGCTCCGCGCGCTCGAAGGGTGGCGGATGCCCCCCGCACGCGATCGCGCCCGTCGCGGCCGCGAGCAGACCGGCGAGCCGAGCCCCGCGCGAGGTGCCGCGTGGTCTTCCGTGGCGCACGCGCGGGAGCGTAGCGTTCCGCTCGTGCGATCCGCCACCCTTCGCGGGCGGCTGCTACGCTCCGATCGATGAGCCCGATCCTCGAGCGCGCCGCGCTCCACCAGACGCGCTTCCGCACGCCGGGGATCGCCCCCGACTCGCGTGGCGTCGTGCTGGGAAGCAAGGGCGCGCTCTTGTTCACGTCGCTCGATCGCGTCGTCTCCTTCTTCCGTGCCTACGGCGACGAGGGCTCGCTCGACGAGGTGCTCCCCACGCTGTCCATCCGCCGCGTGACGAGCCCGCTGCGCACCAAGGAGGTGCTCGTCACGCTGGCCGCCGAGTCGAGCTACCGGATGGATCGGGTCGCGGCCGTCGCCCGTCTCGCCAACGGCGAGGCGTTCACCGGGACCACGCGCCACTACGTGAAGTACCGCGACGCCTCGGCGCCGCTCGGCTACGACGTGGTCGAGCTGACCGAGAGCCACGCCGACGTCGTCCTCCATCACGACGCGTGGCGGCAGGCCTACCAGTTCGACCGCGAGATCCCGTTCCGCGATCTGGTGCTCAAGCTCCAGCCCTTCTCCATCCCGCCGCGCGAGCGCACCGCACCGACGCGGGTGATCGTCGCGGCCGAGGTCGGCATCGGGCACGCCATCGTCGGCTATCTGTTCCGCTGGCGCGTGAAGGCGTCGGTCGCGCTCGCGGAGTGGCCGAGCGAGAGCGCGTTCGACGACCGCCCGCGCCGCATGCACCTCGTGGACATCGAGGATCCGCCGGCACGCGTGCTCGGCCTCTTGCGCTCGCTGCCGGGGGTGACGATCTTCGAGCCCGTCGGGCGCCGCTTCGGCGTGGAGCTCGGGTTCCGCCATCCGATCTCGCTCGACTCCTGTGCGTCGCTCTTTCCCGACGGGAGCCTCACGCTGTTCCGCGGCGACGGGAACGTCCTCTCCATCGATCCCGTGCCGCCCTTCTCGCCCGTTCGCTCGCTCGTCCGCGCCGAGCTCGCGCGCGACGACGCGCGGAACGTGGCCGCGCTCGTGCCGGCACGCGCGCAGATCGCGCTGGTCGACGTCTCGCTCCGGCTCGCCCCGACGCTCGCCCCGCCTCGCCGCGTGATCGCCTCGGTGGTCCCCATCGCCGAGCGCGAGTGGCTCTCGAAGATGCTCTATCTCCTCCCGTCGACGACGCTCTCGTCCTTGCGGATGGCGCTCACCGAGCAGGCGCTCTTCCTGCTCGATCCGCGCGGCATCGAGACGATCCCGCTCGGCCGCTTCTACTCGGAGATCGCCGAGCGCATCTACGTGCCGGCCGGGATGGCCCTGGTGCCCGCGGTCTCGCCGGGCGTGCTCACCGAGCTGCTCTCCGATCGCGGCAGCGGCCACGCGTTCTTCGAGCCGGGCTCCGAGCAGCCGCGCATCGTGCCCGCCGACGCGTTCGGCCCCGTCTCTCGGACCGTCCTGCGCGACATCGGAGGCCGGCTCGTGCACGCCGACGCGCCCGATCGGCACGATCCGACGCTTCCCCTCGTGGCGTACGGGCCCGAGACGAGCTTCCCGCTCTGGGGCGTCGTGGGTCAGGGCGAGGAGGAGCCGAAGGGCTGACCCGAGCGTGGCCGACGCGCGCAAGCTCCAGGAGGTCTACGATGCGCTCGTCGGGCGCTTCGTGCTGCCCGTGCTCGAGGGGGGCGCCGGCCAGCTGGGCCGCCCGATCGCCCCGGCGTGCTTCTCGTACTTCGTCGACGCGACCGCGACCTCGCCCGAGGTCGACGACCGCATCTTCGATGCGCTGCACCGCGCGGCCAGCGGCATGGTCCCCGTCGAGACGATTCGGTGGCCCACGCCGGGGCTCGTCGCGCTGGCCGCGGCCGCGCACGACTTGATCGCGCTGACCGATCCGTCGCTCGAAGGATGGCTCGCGCGCGGGGCACGCACGACGATGCTCTCGTGGACCGACAAGTGGACGCGCCTGATCCCGGCTCCCACGACGCGCGGCGAGGCGCTCGCGCGGCACGCGCTGCTCGCGCCGCTGCTCGGTGCGCGGCGCAAGGACGTCGTGCTGCGGACGTGGATGTACACGTATCGGTTCCAGGGCCGCGCGCTCCCGTTCGCCGAAGAAGTGCTCCCCGGCTTCCTCAAGCGCGGCAGCGAGGAGACGAGCGTGGGCCTCGCCGCGATGCTCGGCGCCGTCGAGCAGCGCGCGGGCATCGACCTCCGCGCACGACTCGAGGCGCTCGTCTCGCGCTCGCCGGTGACCGAGCTGCTGACGGCCGGCTCCCGGCGCCGCTTCCAGCTCGGTCTCGCGTCGCTCGCCGTGCTCTCGGATCCGGCCCTGCGTGGCGCGATCGCACGCGAGATCGCCGCCGAGAACGAGTGGGCCGCCGCGAGCGCGCTCGGCGCGGCGGTCGCGGCGCCGCGCCTCGGCAAGGAGAAGAAGCTGCTCGCGATCGGCGTGCGCTTCCTGTGCGAGATCCAGCAGACGCGGGCGCTCGAGGCGCGCGAGGACGTCCTTCCTTCGTCGCTCGATCCGGGACAGCAGCTCTACGCGGCGCTGCTCCCCGCGATGCTCGAGCACCCGCGCACGCTCGAGGAGCTGCGCCTGCTCGACGACGGCGACCGGGCCAAGCTCCAGCTCCGCGCCGAGAAGCTGCGACCGCGCATCGGTCCGGAGCCACTCGCCCAGGCGCTGGCCTGGCTCGAGGCGAGCTGACCCCGGCACGCGTCGGGCGTGATAGAACCGCCGCGTGGCTCTTCCGGTTCCCGAGATCGTCCAGCGCCTGGGTCACGTGTCGCGCACGCTCGAGGCGACGTTCCTCGGCAAGTCCGAGACGGTGCGCCTCATGCTGGTCGCCGCTTGTGCCGGCGAGCACATGCTGCTCGTCGGCCCGCCCGGCACCGCGAAGAGCGCGCTCGTCCGCATGTTCAGCAAGCTCGTGGACGCGCGCTACTTCGAGTACCTGCTCACGCGCTTCACGGAGCCCAACGAGATCTTCGGGCCCATCGACATCCAGGCCTTCCGTCAGGGCGACTACCGCCGGCGCATGGAGGGCATGCTGCCGACGGGGGAGATCGTCTTCCTCGACGAGATCTTCAAGGCCAACAGCGCCATCCTCAACTCGCTGCTCGGCGTCTTGAACGAGCGCCTCTTCACGGTCGGCGGCAACGTCGTCCGGGTGCCGCTCTTGTCGTGCTTCGGCGCCTCGAACGAGGTCCCCAACGACGAAGAGCTGATGGCGGTGTTCGACCGCTTCCTCATCCGGCTGCGCAGCGACAACCTCGACAGCTATCACTTCCAGGACCTGCTCGTCCGCGGCCTCGCCCACGAAGTGAGCAAGATCGACGGCGCCTACGACCGCATCCAGCCCGTCCTCTCCGCGAGCGACCTGCGCGCGCTCCACCACTCGCTCGGCGAGCGACTGCGTCGTGTGCCGGAGGACTTCCTCGCGCAGTACAAGGGCCTCGTCTTCCAGATCCGCGCCGAGGGCGTCAGCTTCTCCGACCGCCGCGCGGTGAAGATGCTGAAGCTCTTCGCGGCGAGCGCGCTCGTCGACGGCCGCGCCGCCCCCGATCCGAGCGACTTCTTCTTGCTCAAGCACGCGTGGAACAACCTCGACCAGGCCGAGATCCTCGACGGCATCGTCGGGACCGTCCTGGAGTCGTGGTACCGCGACCACCCACAGGCGCGCCGCACGGGCGCGGTCGACGTCGGCATCGACGCCCTCGTCGCCGAGATCAACCGCATCCGCGACCTGCTCACCGGCGAGCGCCCGCTCTCCGACATCCAGCTCTTCAGCCAGCTCAAGGCGCTGAACGAGATCAAGGCCGCCCTCTCGGCGATCGACACGCGCCCCGCGCAAGAGGCCATCCAGCGCGTCGACCAGCTGCTCGGGCACGTGTTCGCGAGCGGGAAGTTCGCGTGATCGAGCGCGCATCCGGCGGGCGCGGCCGACGAGGCTGAGGCGGTGTCGCGCAAGACGGCGATGCGCCTCGGAGCCGCCGCCCTCGTGCTGCTGGCGGCCGTGCTCGTGTGGACGGGTCAGCCTCCCGGGTCCCGGCCGCCGTCGACGAGCGAAGCGCCTGCGCAAGTGCCGGCCGACGCGTCGGTCGAGGCGAGCGCGCCTGCGGCCCCGCACCTTCCCCGCGCCGCGCGCGACGATGCACGCCCCGATCTGCTGCTCTTCACGATCGACACGGTCCGCGCCGACCACGTGTGGTCGTATGGCGGCGCCCGGCACACGACGCCGACGATGAGCCGCCTCGCGAGCGAAGGAACGCAGTACGCACGCGCCTACTCGACCTCGAGCTGGACCGTGCCCGCCGTGAGCTCGCTCGTGACGGGCGTCTTGCCGAGCGAGCACGGCGTGCAGCACGGCTTCTGGCTCGAGGACGCGATCGCGAACCAGGAGGAGCTCCCGGCGGCGCTTCCGACCCTCGCCGAGCTCCTGCAGCGGGCTGGCTACCGCACGATGGGCGTCGTCGCCAACCTCCACCTCGGCCCCTCGCTCGGCTACGCGCGGGGTTTCGATCGGTACACCGGGCTCGGCTTCGACGTGACGGCCAGGGAGATCGACGACGAGGTCGAGCGCCACCTCGAGGAGCTCACGAGCGGCTCCGAGCCCTATTTCCTCTGGGTCCACCTCATCGAGCCCCACGCGCCGTACGCGCCGCGGCGTCCCGTGTTCGACGAGTACTGGGCGCCGAGCGAGCCGCAGTACCCGTCGATCGACACGTTCGCGCTCGAGGAGTTCTTGCCGGCCCTGTTCGCGCGCGAGCACATCCCGCTGCCGCGCGGCATCGGCTACGCGATGGCGGCCTACGACTCGGAGATCCACGACGCCGACGCCTACCTCGGCCGCCTGCTCGATCGCATCGACGATCCGCGGCTCGGGGTGGTCGTCACCTCCGATCACGGCGAGGAGCTCTTCGATCACCTCCGCTTCGGGCACGGGCACACCGGCTACGAGGAGGGCGTGCGGGTCCCGCTCGTCGTGCGCCTCCCCGAGGGCGCCGCCGCGCCGCGCGGGCGGGTCGTCGACGCGCGCGCGACCCTGCTCGACGTGATGCCGACGCTGCTCGAGCTCGCGAGCGTCGATCGCCCGTCCCACCTCGCGGGGCAGTCCCTCGTCGCGAGCGCGCGGGGCGGCGAGCTCGAGGAGCGAGACGTGATCATCGAGACGGGCCGCGGGCGCGAGGTCGTGCGCGCGATCGTGAGCGGCCACTACAAGTACGGCGAGCGCGTGACGCCCGAGCCGATCCGCGGCCTCTTCGATCTCGACGCCGATCCACGCGAGGTGCACAACCTCGTCGAGACCGAGCCCGCGCTCGCCGACGAGCTGCGCGCTCGCCTCACCGCCGCCATCGACGCGGCGGCCGCCCGCCGCCCACCGACCCACGTGGTGCCCGCCGAGCTCGACGACGTGCAGCGCGAGCAGCTGCGCGCGCTGGGCTACGGAAACTGACGATCTGGAGGTCGCCCACCGCCGCGAACGTGGAGCCGTCGACCCACGCGATCGACGCGCTCACTCACCGCGATGGACCGCGACCAGCTCGGCCCCGAGCACCCGGGCGATGGGCTCCGGCGCCACCGCCACCGACCAGTGCCCCCGCGGCCAGCACGAGATGACGCCGTCTCGGGTCAGGACACAAAGGACGTCTTGGCCGATGTCCGTCGTGACCACGTCGCGCGCCACGACGACGGCGGCGTCCGTCGGGGACGTCCAGCAGACGAGGCGATCGTCGAAGTCGAGCGCGCAGCCTCCCGACGCGGTGACACCGACCTCTCGAGCGCCGCCTTCGAGCCCCCGCGGCACGTAGGGCGGCACGACGCACACGTCCGGAAGGAAGGGCGGTCGACGAACGTCGACGTCGATGCGCGTGCGCGCCACCTCCCGAACGGCCTCCAGACAAGCGCCATCGAGGCCAAAGCGCCCGAAGCAGACGACTCTGCGCTGGCTCGCCACGCACGTCCCCATCACTCCGACGCCGACACGAGTCGCAGCCTCGTCGGCGAACGTGTCGCCGGTGCCGAGAATCTCGTCGATCCTGAATCGCCGAGTCCCGTCGACCAGCGGCCCCTCGGTGACGCCCCCGCTCGCGTCGAAGCCCCAACACGCGACCGTGCCGTCGTCGAGCGCGACGCAGCTGTGGTTGGCTTCCTGCGAGAGATCGTCGACCGCTGCCGAGAAGACCCAGCGTGCGAAGGAGACGCCCGCCCACACCGGGTCCCCGCCCGTGTCCGGCCAAGTGCCGCGCTCGGTCGCGAGCTCGACCGAAGCCGTCTGGTGCCGCGTGCGCGTGAGACCGACCTGCGCCGGCCAGCTCGTGACGGCGCCGTCGCGCCCGATCGACCGCACGCTCCGCCGAGCCACGACGACCCGCCGACAGGGCGCCGTCGGAACCGGCTCCAACGGGCCAACCGGTCCAGGATGTCCGTCGTGGTTGCCCCAGCAATACACGCGGCCGCTCGCGGCGCACGCGCAGCTCAAGTAGACCGACGTGTCGACGTCGACGATCGGCTCCGCGAGCCCTTCGACACGAGCCGGGCTGAACGGGTCGCCGAGATGGCCGAGGGCACCCTCCGAATTCTCGCCCACGCACCAGACGACGCCGTCGATGAGCGCACACACGTGGCTCGCGGCAGCGGCGATCCGCGTCGCGGTCACCGGCGCCGCGTGTGGCTCCGAGGGGGCCATCGCACCCGTCCCGGCGCCGCAGCCGAGCGCGAAGAGCGCCGCGATGGCGCTCGACCGCCAGCTCTCGATGCGGAGCGTCACCGGCAGGAGTATGGCGTGACGGTCGTCTCGCGTCGGCTGCAACGATAGCCCTGGGGCCCGCCGGGCCAAGGAGGGCACGGGATCAGCCTCCCCCCGTCGGGCCGAACCACGGCTGGGGCTCGACCACGACGTGACCGGGAGGCGGCTCGTCGTCCTCGTCGACCCAGCAGCGCACGCTCCCATCGCGAGCCAGCGCGCAGCCACGACGTGACGCGAGATCGAATGCGATCACGTCCGTCGCGACGCGCTGGGCGACGCCAAGCGTCCCGGTCGGCCAACACCACAACACGCCGTCATCTCCCAGCACACATGCGCGGTCGCCGTCGATTCGCAC